>NZ_NFHH01000042.1 GCF_002161285.1 Blautia sp. An81
TGGTCTTTTGCTACTGCCATAAATAAACTCCTTTTCGATAAGAATTGTCATATCTGTAATTCTTACCAAAAAGGAGCCATTTTTTACCAAAGCCACAAAGTTTTTTACACTACCTTTTAGGATCGTGTAAAAGTGTAATTGTGGATTTTACTTTTTCGTACTCCATATGATATAATAATATTTTTTGAATGATAAATTCTCTATAAATATCGCATCGTTCAAAAAACAAGCCATAAAAATAATCTACATTAACATAATATGCCGCCTCATTCTCAATATCAAAACGCAATTCTTGATGAGTCGTAGAAAAAAATATGAGACTTTTATTCATTTTATTGACCGTATAGTTTATCTGATTTATCAAATCAGATATTATCGGCAATTTACTACTATTGTTCATCTGCCGATTCTCCTTTATTGTATATCTGATATCCGAATTCCCATAAAGCTGAATCCGATATGTATCCCTTCATATTCTTGATTTTCTTCTAAATTCTTGGACACAAATTCATAATTATAATAAAATAATGTCTTTCTTATTTCTGGTAAATAAAATCTTGCACGCCCTTTATCTTTCTCGATTTTTTTCAATTGTCCCAAAAACGATCTTGCCTTCTCTTCTCCACTATTGTCAGATGCAATATAATAAAGAATTGGTCTTCTAGGTCCAAAGCAATAATTGTTTTTTATCTCCTCAAAATGGTGAATACAATCGGATTCCTTTCCCAAATGAAATTCGCATATCCCTTTTAAATATTTACTTTGAGGAGATACTTCATCTACCAATTCTTCCATTTGTGTCAAAAGATAATACAATTTTTCCCACATGTCCCTTTTAAATGGAAGAATTGTTTTTTCCGTAAAGAATATTGGTTCTTTCGCATAAACTAACCAATAAAGTTTTAATAATAAAGACAAACATTTTGTACTCTTTGACACGATTTCTTGAAACTCTTCAAGTTCTAGATACTCTATTGTATCTTCTAAACTTTTTATATTATCATTTTCTATTTTCTTAGTAATATCTATCCCTTTAAGTTTGTTTCTAGCTCTAAGATAGATTCCTGAATCGGATTTAACTTCAAGTAACCGTTTAAATGCTTCATCAGTAATTTTCTCATTATTTTCGAAAGAATTTACCTTTAAAATTCGGCTATTATAATCCTCTCTATATTTAATTTCTGGATTCTCTGAAATAACATTTTCAAATAATGATACCAATTTACTTACAATATCCGTCTTCTCATCCTCACCGATATCTTTTTTCAAAATATTACTTGCTGTCCATGCCCAAATATCTACTGGATAGTAACAATCAGGGGAATAAATCAATGCTTTTTCCAAATATTCACCCAATTTTTTATATTCATCTAATATTATTTTTGTACTTTTTCCCTCATCGCAATAGAAAGTTAATTCAGCTCCAATATTTGATGATAATTCAATCAATAACTGCCCATAGGAATTTCTGATAGTAAAATCGTTTTTTCTTCCTTCCATCTTACCAATTTCTTCTAGTAACAATTTTTGCGTTTCCTTAAGTATTTTTACATCATTGTCTTTTTCATCACTGTACTTGAAATATTCTCTAATATACGATGCTTCTTGTAAAATAGTTCCTGTATCATATACGCCACAGTGAATACGTAAATACTTAACTGTTTCTGATATTTCTTTATAATATAATCTAAGTTCTCCACAATCTATCGTACCATTAGGTCCTATTGCCTTTAGAAATGTAACTAAAAAACCTAATTCTTTCTCTGTTATATTTTTTATTACCTCTTTAATTATTTCTACTCTTTCACTAATCTTAATTAATGAAGAATTTGCTACAATCCGAGCCTCTAAACTATTTCTAGGAAATACATTAATTGTTCCGTTTACATCTGTTTCAACATGAAGAAAATCAATTTTTTCTAGTAAACTACCAACCAAATAGGAAATATCACCTTCTAACATTCGAAATATGATATCAAAAGGAATAGCAATTCCATACTGTCCAATCATCGAAACTATCTTTATTATCTTTCCAATTTTAACTTTGTTATTAGTCTTTTGTTCTCCCGCCTCAGAAATAGGTATACCGCATTTTTTGAGTAGTAACATCATAGGAGTATTTTGTTGTTTAAGTGTTACTAATTCGCTCAATTCTATAGTATCTATATCTATTTCTCGCAGAAGTCCTTTTCTAATATTGTAATTTGTTCCAGGAAGCATACGGTATAAGGCAACCAAAAAATTATTGTCATATTTTGATGTCCACATATCATCAAGTTTTTCCCCAACAAATTTCTCATATTTTTGTTTAAAACTATTAATCTCCTTCGCTTCAGTAATTTCAATCGGAGCCTCTACATAAAATGCATCATATAACTTTCTTATATCTTGTCCTAAATTATAAGATGTTCCAATCACTACAGCTTTCTTGCCTTTTGATGCCAAATAATTATTTAATTCAAAGTACTGGCTCACATCATTACCATGCGTAGATGCATCCCAAAAAACCGCAACATTTATATCATCACACCACGAACAAAATTGTTCTATATCTTCACGATGTATCTCCATCACTTTCCCGTCAATATATAATACCGGATATTTTTTTTGCATTTTAATTCTATAGGCAAGACTTGCTAATGCCACAGATTTTCCCGTGCCTGTTTGTCCATAGAGAATTATTGGCTTTTTAAACAATGAGTCACTACTCAAAACATCTTGGATTTTCTTAAATGCACGATTCTCATAGTCCCTAATTATATTCATTCCAAAATAATACGCTTCCCATATAGGTTCTATTGATGACCTATATAAAAAATCTCTAAATAAATCCTTTTCTTCCTCTTTGGATATACTTTCAAATTCAAACTGAAAATCATCTAATACTTTACAAGTTCTTGTAATGTTTCTTAACTTCTTTCTTGGAAATATTCTCCTTTTTCCAGCAACTGAAATTACTAAATCGTCTGAATTCAGATCACCCACTGAACTTTCAATAAGCCCCTTTGATTGTGCCTCTTCTAAAATAGTTATTAATGATTCTTTGATTGGCACAACAATCCCATCATCAACTAATTTTTTAATAAATTCACTCTGAAAATATTTTTCTTTAAATCCAAAAAAGAAAACCTGATCTTTTTTAAGTTTTTTACAAACAGCAAACAACACTTCGTCATTCAACCAATCTTTACCGTAATCATAACCATCTATTACAAGCATCCCCATTGGTGTTAAAAATTCTCTATTAATTTGATTTAAAAGACTCAATGCATTTGCTTTATATGCTGACAAATCAAAAAGAGAACACGGCGGCTTTATGTCGTCCATACTTTGATTTAAACATCCATATAAATATGAAATATGAAGAATCTCTTTACTTTTAAAATTATATGGCAAATTTTTTCCGAATTTGTAAATTGGTTGAACTTCCCTCATTTCAAGTCTAAACATCTTTTCAACAAAGTAATCTACAGAAGTTGTAATAATCCCATTCCACCTCACTTCTGCAAGATATTTCCCCCAATTTGGTAAAGTTACATAATCAGCTTCTGTTTGCATCCATGAAAGGATCTTTTCAATATTATTTGAAATATTCTCTAACTCTAAATATAGATTACAGTCCTTTTTATCAGTACCTAAACGCTCTGCTACTCTTTCATAATAGCTATTTGTAATTGTTTCTGCTAAATATTGCTGACCTAGCAATAAATAAGACTGACCAAAATTTAAACGGTCAACAAAATTTTTCATTTTCTTATCCATACTATCTTCACCTTTCTATACTGATATTCTATGGAATAATATGTCACTGTACTATGAAAGTTTTAACCATTTCTCATATACCATCTTACAATTCTATGATATAGTTCAGTAATGACTCTCTCTCATCTAATATTTATATTATAACTTTTCTATTATCACTTGTCATGACGATTTTCTGTTTCTAAATAAATTTCAAAAAGTAATTTTCCCATTTCTACGATATATCCTTGATTTTCTTTTCACCACTGACGACAATAATTTATTTTTTGTTTTCTTTTTCCCTCTAACAAAACTTTTGTTTAAATTACTTTTTATGCTCTCCACTAATTATCTTTGCTATTTTAATTACAAATCCTCTCCCGGAAATTGCGGAAGAGGATCTTGTATTTCTAATTTATTTCTTTATTTTGCTACTGATTTACATTTTTTATAACGTCCATCATCAATAACACCCCCACCTGAATCCCTATCTCCATATACACACTGGCAGTTTCACTTGTCACTTCATTGGAAAGATCCAGCAGCTCCGATGTGGGATTCTTATCATATTTTGCTACTGCCTTTTCAAATCTAAGATACGGTTCCTCCAACCGTTCCTCATAACTCCTGTTATCTTCGTCTGGTCCACTCCCAAACAAAAGATAATCCGCTATTCCCCGTATGGTTGCTCTTTCAAATATCTTTTCGATGTACACTCCTAATTCCTCCTCTATCACATCAAAACCTAATTCTACAGACAATCTCTTCCATGACTCCTTTTCCGTTCTTTTTTCTGTTTCTGCTCCACGTCTCGTTTCTTTTCTTCCAGACGTTCATGAATACTTTTCTGCTTTGTCTGCTCTGGAACGTTAGCTTTGATCACCCAGTACTTCTTTTCCGGGATTCCCTTCTGATCCCATTCACTCTGAAGTTTCCGCACACCTTCCAGTTCAGTAACTGCAGCTTTATAGGCTTTCTTTACTTCCAGTGCATTTTCATATCCCTGCATTTTAGGAATCTCGCTTAAAGTCTCCTGGGATTTCTTCAGCTCCTGCCGTTTTCCGGCGATCTTCTGCTCCAGTCCTTTCTTCTCTTTCCCATGAAACCATTTTTTCTGCACTTCTTTCAGATCTTTCTCCAGTCTGAGCTTTGCTTTCTCAATGGCGTAAATCTTCTGTTCTGCTTTCTTCATCTTCTGCAAAATACAATCCAGTCTCATTACTTCCGCTTCCTGTAGAGCGGAAGATGGTCTTTCTCCTTTTGCCGACTCCGGTAGTGGTGCCGGTGTCACATCAAATCTCAGATCATGGCGGATCAGCGGGTTTCCTCTTGCGTCAAATTCTCCGTTCCGGATCTCTTTCATAAACTGAATGAATCCCCTCAGTTTCCCAATCGCTTTCTGCAGGATCTTTCGGAACTGATCCGGTTTCCATCCTTCCTTCATGATCGATTCTTGAGCTGGCACAGTGATCTCTTTTTTCTTCACCTGGCACAATTCTTCCTCTGTCACGCCTTCCGTCACTGCCCGGTCCACCATATGATTCCATTCCTGCCGGAGATAATTATCAATTCGGATCTCCTCTGCCTTTGGATTGTTCTTTCCAATCTTTCTGGTCGGCAGATAAGGACTGTTCTTATCAAACACCTTCAACTTCTCTGCCGGATCTTTTACCAGTTCATTGATAAGATCCGTATAGTAGTATTTCATTTCTTCCGTAAACTTCTTGGACTTGAATTCCTGGTTTTTTGGTTTGAAAAGATTGGTTTCATAAACTTCTCCCTTCTTAACGATCCTGCATCCCGGCCGGATCTCTCCACGTTCATCCAGGATCTCTTTCTTCGTCCGGACGTGTTTCCCGTTTTCATCATAGAACAGATTCCTTGCAGCAATCTTTCTTTCCGGAACATCAAACGCCTGCCTTTCGGAAAAGATCAGATGAATGTGAAGATTGGTTTTTGCCTTATTATGGTGAAGAGCGCTTACCACCGCCACATCATACTTCTCCACAAACTTTGCGGAAAAATATTTCAGCAGCATATCCGGATCATATTGGATCAGGCTTGGCGGCAGCATGATGATCAGCTCTCTCGCCTCAATGCATTTGCCCTCTGTACCGCTTTTTCTGAAATCCTCCTGATTTTCTTTTGAGAGGTAAGTCCAATATTTTGGCTCCACATTTGTAAAGGTGGCATATAAATTTTCCTGTCGTTTCGGATCCGAGATATAACGCACCCTTCCTCTAACATTAGGCAGTTTGACCACCTGAAGAAAACTGTTTTTTCCATTTGTCATGTATCTCCTTTCCGGCAGTGGTACGTCAGATCATCCCTCTGTTTACACGCCGGTCTGCCCCGCAAGGCCTTCCGGAGGATTCCCTTAAGGAAATGCCGGTGGCAGTTTCTTAAGGGAAAGGCTCGATGCAATCGCGAAATACACAGAGTATAAATCGTCAGATTTGTGCGATGGGTGTATTTCGCTCTCAATCGCCGAGGGCTTAGTTTCTGGCGTATCCGCCTTTTTCTTTCTGCCCGTATCCGGGCCTTATTTCATTCCTGTGTTTTTAACTTTCAAAGTTTTTTTCTTCCTGTTCACACTTCCCTGTTCACAAACTTGTGAACAAACTTTTGTGAACAAGGCTCAAAACATTTTTAAAGTTAACTTTTACTCAAAAGGTAACCCCTCATTTTCATCCACTTTCATGAATCCATCTGGATCTTTTTTCGGACGGATCCGTTTCCATGAACGCTGAGTTCCCAATCCCCCGGAGAACCGGTGATTTCCATGTTTTTCCCATCCGGTGATCTCATTGTCCATCAGATCTCCGATCTCTTTTGATTGCCATTTCGGCACAATGCCTTCCTGATGAAACACTTCCTGGTAGATGATGGTAGAGCACACATAATCCTCTTCGTAGTTGTCCAGAAAAGCCTGGATCATTCCGGTCTGTGTATCCTCCGGCATAAAATCTTTCTGCAGGGATTTCACATAGTCTTCCATATCCGGGGAGAAGGTCAGCAGGATCTTCTCCGTCTTATAGATCACCATCGCCTCCGCCCATGCCTGGATAATATACCCTCTGGATTCCTTCTCATTTTTATATACCGTCACTTCCGCTTTTTCCGGGCATACTTTCACCGGACCGAACCGCCGGTTTCCGGTCCTGTCAAAAGGAAGGAATGCCAGGTCATTGGAGGTCCCGCAGAATACACACTGGCGGTACCGATCCTCCGCCCGCCTTTCATACGGGATTCGGTATGTGTCCTTCTGTCTGCTCAGAAAAGATTTGGTTTCCTCAATACTCTTGGCATTGGCCACTGCATTCATTTCCGACATTTCCACGATCCAGTGGCCCTGCAGATATTCATAAACCTTCTTGTCATCCAGCCGTTTCATATCGTCCGTGAACCACTCATCCTTAATTGCCAGATACTTGAAAAAGGTAGATTTTCCCGTTCCCTGTCCGCCTACTAGGCAGAGCATGATATCATATTTGGTTCCCGGTTCATACAGTCTGCTGATAGCTGCCATCATGTGCATCTTCATGATTTCCCCGGTATACTTCTGATCCTCTGCTCCGAAAAAATGTGTCAGCATATGACTGATCCTGGGCGTTCCATCCCAGGTAAGCCCTTCCAGAAAATCAATGATGGGATGAAAGCTGTTATTATTTGCCACAATGTCCACGGCTTTGGTAATCACCCGGTCACTGGTCAGTCCGTAATTTTTTTCCAGGTAGAGAGACAGGTTGTTCATATCCGTATCTGTCATCTGAACACCTCTTCTCTTCCATGGCACTTTTTTCTTAATATCAATCTGACAGGTCATCTCATTTCTGCAGATGGCGCCTTTCAGGCAGGGATCATGTTCCAACACATGTTTGCAATTCTGGATAGACTGCCGGATCCGTCCTTTCTCCGTTACTTCCAGGGATCCGCGGATCTCTTCTGTACTCAGCATTTCATCCTCTACAATCTTTTCTAATTTCTTCCAGGACTCCTCGCTGATATTCTTCCATTCGCTGCTCAATATCCGCCACCTCCTTCCTCTTGTCCATAAAGAATTGGGCAATCTCTTCTCCGCTTCCGGCCAGCAGGATATCCAGATATGCATTGATCTTCCACTCATTACTCAGTGCCTCCAGAAAATGTTCCTCCTCAAAAGGATCCTGTCGCGATGAGTAAAATTTCTTCCAGAATCTGATCCACGACAGATAATCAGTCAAAACCTTTACCGCATGATTTTTCCAGTCCAGGATCTTGTTTTTTACAGAAAAATGATACCGACTTTGTACCATTGAGGATTCCCTGTTCTGGGACTTCCCCGGTGCATGTTTCTTCTTTTCAGACCTGATCGGCAGTCCAAAATCTGTGATCAGCTTCTGTGCCGCCTCGAACTGGGATATTCCGAACAGTCTGGAAGTAAAATCTATAACGTCTCCTTTTGCTCCGCAGGCAAAACAATAGTAGTTCTGGTCAATCTTCATACTGGGATGGTGATCATCATGGAAGGGGCAGCATGCCATCTTATTCCGGTTGATCTTGATTCCATACTGTTCCGCAGCCTGCAAAGCAGTAAGATACTCTTTGATTTCTTTAAAAATGTTCATGTCTTTTCCTCCTTTGTCATATTTTTTCTTTCATTCACAGGAGGAATTTGCTATAATGCAAATAGAACTATTTGCATTTAGGCAGACTCCTCCCGTAGAAGGAAGGTTTTCTGTTTATGGGGCTTTACCAGAGCCCGCATTAGTTTTTTTCATCTAGTGCGAGAATGTCCTTGTTACCAGCAGGGACATTTTCTTTTTTTCAGAAACACTTCCTGATCTCTGCATGCTGTGATTCCTCCTTCATCCCGTTCAATGTCAGAGCCACCATCTGCAGGGTTGTTAATAAATCTTCATCCGGTCTTTCTCCGGTTTCCAGCCTTTTCAATTCCTGATAGATCTTGTCCATCTGTACCTTCAGTGCTTTATAGATTCTGGAACTTCCCTGTATGGTTACTTCCCAGTCCATCAGTTTTCTGAGAATATAATCCTGTTTCTGAAGTCCCGACAGCGAAACCATGCCGTCTATCATCTCCCACTCTCTTTGTGAAACACGGAATGCAACTGTCCGGTTTCTCCACCTTCCTTTACTATCTTTGGATTTTTGCATAGAGATCCTCCTTTTCCATGTTCATGCGCTCCTGTTCAAGTCTCTCAGCCATCTTATCCTGAACATCCGGAAACAAGTGTGCATATTTCAGTGTGATCTTTTCAGCTTCATGCCCCATCCTTTCAGCAATCTCAAATGGAGTAAATCCCATATGGATCATTAAGGACACATGGCTGTGACGGAGTGCATGTACTTTAATCCTTTTTAATCCGGCTTCTTTTGCTCCTCTCCGAAGTTCGTGATCCAGATACGATTTGGTAAAAGGAAAAATTCTCTCTCCCGGCTGCAGATTATAGAACATTGCCATATATTCCTTCATGGATTCACACAGGAAAAGCGGCATTTTAATGATTCTGTTGCTTTTCACCGTTTTGGGCGATGTGATAATATCTCTTCCCTTTGAACGGTGAAATGTCTTGCTGATCTTCACGGTTTTTGCCTCCAGGTCAAAATCTGATGCTGTCAAAGCCAGCAGCTCTCCGGATCGTAACCCGCACCAGTACAGCATCTCAAATGCGTAGAAAGATCTTGGCTTATCCATCATGGTTGCGGAAAATCTCAGATACTCCTCCTGAGTCCAGATCTCCACTTCTTTCGGTTTCTCTGCTTTGAACCCTCCGGCCCTTTTTGCAGGATTATTGGGCAGGTTATAAAAGTTCACCGCATGATTGAAAATAGCGGACAGCTGTGCATGGATTGTTCTCAGATATTCTCCTGAATAAGGCTTGCCTTTCTCGTCTCTGTATTTCAGCAGTTCATTCTGCCATGCAATCACATCCTTGGGTGTAATCTCAGCAATTTTTCTTTGCCCGAAATAAGGCAGAATCTTGGTCCTTACCAGATTGCCTTTGATCTCCCAGGTGCTTTCCTTCACTCTTGCTTTCTTGTTATTCGAATAAATATCGTAAAAGCTCTCAAAGGTCATATCCAGTTTGGCACCCTGTTTTAACAGTTCTTCCCGTTCCCAGGCCTGAGCCTCTCTTTTGGTGCGGAATCCTCTTTTCTGGGTCTGCTTCCTCTCGCCCTTCCAATTGGTATAACGGTAAATACATCGCCAGGTACCATTTTTTTCGTCTTTGTATACAGACATATTATCACTCCTCTCTCATCATTCTCTGTAGCATACTTTTTTTAGGAAATAATTCGTATTTACTCTTCCTCCCACAGTCAGATAGCCCATATCATTCAGCTCCTTATTAAGCTGCCTCACTACCTTGTAGGCGTAGGATTTAGATACGCTCATCTCCTTTGCAACATCATCCACTGTCATAAATGTTTTTTCATCCATAGTTTTTCTCCTTTCTTAACTCTTTTTGTTTAAGTTCCTGCATAACCATAATACTAAACATATTTGTTTAAGTCAATACTTTCAGAAAGAGAAACTTAAACTTTTTTGTTTAATTTTATTCTTGTTCTTCCATATTGCCCATGTTATACTTTTACTAAACAAATTAATTTAAGGAGGCTTTACCATGGCAACTGGAAAACGAATCCGATTCTTCCGTACCAAAATAGGGCTGACGCAAAAACAGCTCGGAGAGAAACTTGGTTTTACCGGAAGAACATCTGATGTACGCATGGCACAATATGAATCCGAGGCAAGATCCCCGAAACAAGATCTGATCAACCAGCTGGCACAGATTTTTCATGTGGATTCACGTGCCCTTACCGTGCCTGATATTGACACCTATGTCGGCCTGATGCATACCCTTTTTGCCCTGGAAGATATGTACGGCTTGAAGATCAAAGATATTGACGGGGAACTCTGCCTCTGTCTAGATAAATCCAACACCTCCTTCTCTTCGTTGTTTGACATGTTTTCTTCATGGCAGCAACAGGCGGAGAAACTGGAAAAAGGGGAAATCAGCAAGGATGAATACGATGAGTGGAGATACAGGTACCCGGCACTGGACACATACTCCAAATGGGCCAGAATACCATCTCAGGAACTCAGTGATCTGTTTACAAATGAAAATAAATGATCAGAACTAAAAAAACCTTACTGTCCTTCAGCTTTTTAAACTGAAGATCAGTAAGGTTTTAATATGAAATAAGATATGCATTATTCTTTGAATAAGACCCTTAAGTTGCCGATTCGTTGCCAGAACTTAAACAAATTTGCTTGCAAGTACCGGTTTTACTGGCTTTCTGAAGGGGTCCCCTTATTCAAACTCCAGACAGACGGTAAGCGATATAAACAAAGATTGGCTTATTTACAGGGGTTTTAGCGATTATAATGCGCTATAAGACAATAAAACAAAATTTAAAAATGCAATAAAAATGCAATGGAGTGTGTCAGATCAGAGGAACCCAACTGGCTTCTGCACTCTCTCAATACCTACTGACAAATCATATCATTTTGACAGGCTGACATTCGTTGTCAGCCCTTTTTATTAGGAGGCTTACTTATGGAATACCAATTAGAACTCAAACAAATCGTAGATTTTCCACGCTGCCGGATCTACCGCAACTTCATACAGACCTTATTAAATGACAGGAGCATCCGAACCACCGGAGGCTCTTTTCTTTTCTGGTATCTGGTTCTCTGCTCCTACGCCAATTACAGCACTTCCATCCGGCGCATGGAGCAGCTCACTTATACGCTCTCACCGGGCGAATGGATCTGCAGCATTTCAGAACTGCAGGATTGGTTTCGCTGCCGGTTTCAGCATCAGGCCATTTCCATCCTGAAGCATCTCCAGGAGGAAAGCTGCATTACCTATTCCCTGCTGGAGAAAAACCGCCTGGTCAAATTCCGGATCACTGACTGGCAGGATGATAATACTGCCCTGAAATACAATTATCCCTGTAAAAAGGATACCGGCTTTTTCTTTTTTCCAATTGGAAAAGCCCATAAATTGATCCAGGCAGGCAAATGCTCGGAAATGGACATTCTGCTTGATCTGTGGATCCATGCTGTATACAATGACCCGTCTGTCCTCTGCTCTGACACCGGGCCTGTCGTCTACTATCGGAATAATACCGGATCCCCCCTGACCAGCTTCCAGACGCTGGGAGAACGGTGGGGACATTCCAAACCTACTGTCTCCAGGCTTTTGAAAAAACTAGAGAAGATGAACCTGATCACCCTGGTATCCTTCCGTGGAAATCACGGGAGCATGATTTACCTGAACAATTACCTTTCCATTATGTTTAACATCAGCGACGTACTGATTGACAAGGAGGAGATCGCCATGAAAATGAAACTGCCAATTTACATTCCAAAAGAGACACCTGAAGAGGAAACCGCAGAACCAGAGACTGTGTGCGTATCAGAAACGGTGACGGATGCGCAGATCACTGTTTCAAATCCCATTCCCTGCGTTCCAATTTCGCACATCCGCTACATGGTCAAAAAAGTCGCCAAACTCCTGGATACACAAGGGATTTCCTGCTGTCACTGCCCCCGGACCAGGTATATATTATCTCCCTTATCAGACTGCAAGGATAGTATACCTGTAATTGGTCTAAATATTATCTGCCCCTTTGGAGCCGCAAACTACCGGTTTGAGCTGACCATAGAACCCAGGCCTGAGTCTGCAAAGCTGGAGCCTGAGAAAAAGGGTGGACAGCAGCGCCGAACCGTACTGGCGAACACTGCCCTTCCGAAAGAGGGCAGGACAGAACAGCGGGCTAAGAGGAGGCATAGGATGGATCCCCCGGAAATCTTACTGCCGGATCTTCCCCCGCAAATACCGGATAATGCGGAAGCCGGAAGTCAGGAAGGAGGGGATCTGTATGCCGAAGCGTAAAGGACAGGACTTTTCAACACCGGAAGAAAATCCCCGGTTTCATGATACGTACCAGTTCCTTCGCCGTTACCGGGATGCCACATACAGCCTGAAAGTGGTCGTTCACCAGATGGAGAACCAGTTCAAGGTGCAGTACGGTTCCAGCATTGATGAGTTCCTGGACTCCATTTATGCAGCCGGAGCAGATCTGGCTGGAAGCGATATTGCGGAACGTGCCAAAAGCATTGAGCGGAGCAACCGGATGCTGAAGCTGCTGGAGTCTTCCGTAGATCTTCTGCGGAATAACCACAAATACGGGGAGCAGTATTACTGGATCCTCTACTATGCCTTTCTCTCGCCGCAGCAGCTGAAGAACACGGAAGAAATCCTGGAAAAGCTGGAGCAGCACATTCCCAATATCTCCTACCGTACTTACTACCGGAAACGCCACCTGGCGATAGAAGCTCTGAGCAGCATCCTCTGGGGCTATACGGCAAAGGAAACCATAGACACCCTGAATAAATTCTTCCCGGAGTAGGAAGTGGCACACCTCCGGCACAGGATTGTCCCGGTTCTGCGATTGCAGGGTAAATTTACCCATGCTACAATAGGTATTGCTTATAGTTTTCTTTTTACAGCACCCTCGGCGGTGCTTTTTTTGTACCCATAAACCAACGCTGACTGCTGTACGTACAGCCTACGTATATAATAAGTAGATATTTCTACGTATACTCTACGTACAGCACACGCACATTCTACTGAACGGAGGAAATCCGGCATGAAAACAAGAGATCAGATATACCACAGGGAAGGAGAAAAGCTCCTGCGCTTCCTGACCACCTACCATGCCCTCAAGTATGAGCAGGTAATGAAGATGTTTGGTAACCAGGACTCCATCAAGTCGCTGATCACCAGCCTGGTCAAGCAGGGAAGGATTTATCATGATAAGGAAGCCGGCCTGTTATGTGACAGCCCGGAGGCTGCCAAAAACCCGGATCGAGGCACGATTGCCGCCTTCTGGGTTTTACTGGATTTTGAAAAGCCCATCGTATTCCATACCAGCGGGGATTTTCCTGTTAAACTTCACTTCTTTTCAGAGAATGAGGAATATGAAATCCTCTATGTGCCGCTGGAACAGGAAATTTTGGTGGATCATGTGATGAAGTCCATTCCCCGCCACGATGTGCTGCGTCTTGTGGTGCTGGAAAATATCCAGCAGGCGGCGAAACTCTCGATTGAAGGGGTGCTTGCTTTCTGTGTCGTGAATGACTCCGGCTCTGTCAGCTACTACGGAAGGAGGTAATACACCATTTCAAACCAGAAAATACTCTATGAACGGCTTGCGAAGCTGGAAGGAGAGATCCAGAAACTCAACAACACGGTTTTTGCCCTGAAAACCACAGATATTCGTGCATATCCGGAAAACTACGGGGATCTGAGTATGAACGCTGCGCTGCGTGCCGAGCGGATTGCCTGCCAGATGCGCAACCTGGTCTGCCTGGCAGCCCCGGAAAAACGGGGCGGATATTTGAAGGAGGCGGCAGATACCCAGGGGATTGAGATCTGCCAGGACGAAGATCTTATCTCCATTACGCTTCCGGGCCTGCTTCCCAAAAGAAAGCAGCACGTCAACGCCGCCTTTCTCCATGAGCCGCTGAACTATGCGCTGCAGAACTACCTGACTGTCCACTCTCTTCCCCTGTACCGGGAATGTGTGGTCTGCTTCAGCCAGATCTATGACCGGAACGGCCCGTTTGACCGGGTACGGGATTACGATAACCTGGAGTTCAAACAGCTTCTGGACACGATTGCCACCTATATCATGGTGGATGACAGCGGGCTGTACTGCGACTCCTACCACACCACCGAGCTGGGAGATACGGATCATACAGTAATCTATGTGATGGGAAAATCCCGGTTTCCCCAGTGGTTGAAAGGACGAAAAAACGAGATTGAAACCATATCGGAAATTTCATGATTTTTCCGTCATTTTATCCGACATTGGTAAAAAATCCTTTGAAAGCAGGAAAACCCTGCTTTTTTTGTTTGCCGGGAAGCACAACTTTTTACCCAAGTACAGACTTACATGGGTAACTACCGGAAGGAGGGGTGACTGATTTTGTATCCTTCTACCTCCCAGAAATACAGGCTCCTGGAAATGGTCGCTCTTTGTGGGGAATTTCCTGCTGACCAGCTTACCCGTCTGATCCCAAGCCCCTCTTATGGAGAAAAGCTCATTACAGAGTTAAAGGCACAAAAACTGCTGCGGACTCACTATCGGGATCATTTACGGGGCTATCGCCTGACCGGACGGGCCAAACAGATGCTCCTTGCTCAAAATCCGGAGCGTTTCCGTGACTTCCTCACCGGGAATACCGAAACCAATCAGGTCCGAAGCGAAGTAACCCGGCGGCTGCGTCTGTACCAGAAAGCAGAAACCTATCTGACTCTCCTAAGCGCCGGCATCCCGTTCTTTGCTGACCAGAAACCGGATATTTTCAGGGAAGGCCGCGAAGCCGGTATCCTCACTATGGGGAACCTGCCCCTTTTTTACTCATCACGGGAGTTTAAGCACATCGGTTCAGAGGCAACCAAGGTCAGAAATTCCCGGAGCATGGGGGTGCTGCTTGCTCCCCACTGTGCCTATGCACTGTATAACACCGGTGACCATGTACTCAAGTGGGAATACCGGACAGAGGTACGGCTGAACGCCTTCCTGCAGCATTACCTGCAGGATTTCCCCTATACGGGACATCCGAAAGTCCGGGCGATCCTGACCGGGAAGGACATGGACACCGCTTACCAGCTCCTGACCAGTACCGGCGGATACAAAAAGAGTCTGTTTGTAGCGGATACATCCTATGAACACTTTCACTATCTGCCAAACACACCGGAAGGTGAAACGCTTTTGAAACTACTGGTCCGGCCACGGCTCATGAAACAGCTGGACCAGTTACTGTTATCCGATTTAGGTTCCCGGCAGCCAGACCTTCCCATCGACCATGATGGGGTGGACGCTTCCGGGAACCCTGCGGTTCTTGCATATGATTTTGACTTGCACCGAATTAACCGATTCAATACCGGGCTGAATGTATACGGCAGAAAGGGGGTGATGATCTGCTTTGATTTCCAAATCCCCTGTTTGAAACGATATCTGACCGCCGACATTCGGTTCTCCAGTATTGACCTCTCTAAGTTTAGAAAGGGGTTTTTGCATGAACCGTAAATGGTGGAAGCTCATTTATCTGCTTCCCATCAGCCTCTGCACCTTATATGCAGGCGGCTATATCGCTCAGTTTATCCGAAACTATCGCATCTGGACTGCCGCCGGTAACACGCCGGGCAATGGCAGTTCCCCACCGATGCCATCCCCGCATCCGGCAGCCTGTTTCCAGGCAGTCACTGATTTTCCGTATAACCTGTACGGGATCGGGATCTGCCTTGTTGTATTTGGGCTGCTGATCTTCCTGCTCATGCGGATGGGCTATGACCGCAACGGCGAAGTCCCAGACCGGGAACGGAACCTGAACTACTCGACCAAAGGCACCTATGGCACCTCCGGTTTCATGACGCCGGAGGAAATGCATAAAGTCCTGGAGCTGACTTCTGATGTAAAGAAAAGCAAAGGCACCATCTTAGGCAAGCTGAATGGCAAGGCTGTCTGCCTGCCTTACCACACCTATATGAATCGGAATGTGGCAGTCTACGGCTCCAGCGGCTCCATGAAGAGCCGTGCCTATGTCCGAAATGCTATCTTCCAAAGTGTTGCCCGCGGAATTGACGGACCAGGAGAAAGTCTCATCATTACCGATCCGAAATCCGAACTCTATGAAAGTATGTCCGTGTATCTGGAGAATGAAGGCTATACCGTCAAATGTTTCAACCTGGTCAACCCGGAAAACTCCGACAGCTGGAACTGTCTGATGGAAATCAACGGTTCTGAAACGATGGCGCAAGTCTTTGCCGATGTCATCATCCAGAATACCGGCTCTGCCAAAGGAGATCACTTCTGGGATAATGCGGAAATGAACTTGTTAAAAGCCCTGGTTCTGTACGTGGATCAGGGTTTTCCGCCGGAAGCCAAAAATATCGGGCAGGTGTACAAGCTGCTGACTATGAGTTCCGAGAAAGAACTGAACAGCCTGTTTGACCTGCTTCCGGTATCCCATCCGGCAAAAGTACCTTACTGCATCTATAAACAGGCCAGCGACACAGTGCGCTCCGGCGTCATCATCGGATTGGGTGCCAGGCTGCAGGTGTTCCAGAACAAGATGATCCGGCAGATCACCTCTTATGACGAGATTGACCTGACACTGCCGGGCAAACAGAAATGTGCGTATTTCTGCATCACCTCAGACCAGGACAGCACCTTTGATTTCCTCTCCTCCCTGTTCATGACCTTTATCTTTATCAAGCTAGTCCGCTTTGCGGATAAAGAGGGCGTGGACGGGAAGCTGCCGGTTCCGGTACATATCCTGGCAGATGAGCTGGCCAATACCGGCGCCATT
The DNA here is from genome assembly GCF_002161285.1 of Blautia sp. An81. Classification (GTDB taxonomy): domain Bacteria; phylum Bacillota; class Clostridia; order Lachnospirales; family Lachnospiraceae; genus Blautia; species Blautia ornithocaccae. The sequence continues at coordinate 17,135 of NZ_NFHH01000042.1, forward strand.
TTGGAGCTGAACAAAAAAATTTCCGTTATCCGGAGCCGAAATTTAAGCATTTCCTGTATTTTTCAGAATCTGCCTCAAATGCAGAACCGGTATCCGCTGAACCAATGGCAGGAAATTATCGGGAATTGTGACAGCCAATTATTCTTAGGCTGTACCGATGAAGTGACCGCCACCTTTATTTCCAATCGGTCCGGAGATGTGACGGTTGGAGTCAGCAGCGAAGCCAAACAGCTCAATTCCTGGCGGGTTTCTGACTACACGCCGGAGTACCGGCAGACCAGATCCATCGGGAAGCGCAAGCTCCTAACGCCGGATGAGATCCAACGGCTGCCCTTGAATAAGGCGCTTATCATCCTGCGGGGACAGAAAATATTAGAAGTGGAAAAGTACGACTATACGCTCCACCCGGATTCCAAAAAACTGATTCCCCGGAAAGCGGCAGACCATGTTCCCCAATGGCGGGCGATGGCCGAGCAGGAAGAATACGACTATACACCGACTCTTGCGGAAAATTTAAAGAAAAAGCCCCGGCCCGGCCGCAGCGGCAGACGCCCTGCGTTTTCCTCTCAGGAGAAACCGCTTCGCCGGGAACCGGACAAGCACGCTTACCCTTCCGGTCATCCGGGAGAGCTTAGTGACCTGCCGGAAGAATTTCCGGATTATCCAGAGGAGATTGTTCCGCTGGATAAAGATTCCATTATGTCTTAATTTTTGAAAGGAGGCAGCTTATGCCAAACGAACTGAACCATGTAACTTCTATCCTTACCCTGGACGCCGATGCTCAGCTGGAAACGCCGCAGTCCAAAGCGGATCTCATCTGGCACGAGATCCAGAACGCCTACCGCACCCGGAAAATCCTCACCGGGAAGCTGGGCGGCATTGAGAAAACGGAGGCCGGCAGTCTGATCGCCATTATCTATTACAAGGACTTCCGTACCGTCATCCCCATCTCGGAAATGATGCTGAATCTTATCCAGGATAACGCCCACGATTACGGGGAGCTCTCCCTGCGGCAGAATAAAATCCTCAATAATATGCTGGGATGTGAGATTGATTTCCTGGTAAAGGGGTTGGATGCGAAGACACGCAGCATTGTGGCAAGCCGGAAGGAAGCCATGCTGAAGAAACGCCAGATCTTCTATCTGGATACGGACGCATCCGGGAAGCCCAAGGTCTGCGAAGACCGCATCGTGCAGGCCAGGGTGATCGCTGTGGCAGAAAAGGTTGTCCGTGCTGAAATTTTTGGTGTGGAGACTTCCATCCTGGCAAGGGATCTGTCCTTTGACTGGCTGGGAGACGCCAGAGAGCGGTTCCGTGTGGGGGATCACATCCTGGTACGGATCCTGGATGTAAAGGCAGAATCTCCGGAGCAGATCACCGTCCATGCAGATGTCAAAAGCGTAGAAGGCAATACCAGCAAGGAAAATATGAAGAAATGCAAGGTACAGGGCAAATATGCCGGTGTCGTGGAAGATATCCACAAAGGCACCGTATTCGTCCGGCTCTCGATTGGCGTCAACGCAATCGCCCATTCCTGCTATGATCCCCGTACCGTAGGGAAAAAGGACGAGGTTTCCTTTGTCGTTACGCATATTGATGAGGAGCGCAATGTGGCGGTGGGCCTGATCACACGGATTATCCGGCAGAACCTATAAAAAAAGCGGCAGCGCAACAAAGTGAATTATGCAATATTGCCGTTTCTTTCCATATATTTTTATTGCTCATGGCGATGTGTCATGCTATACTATTCCGGTATAATTGAACCAGAAAGACGGATGCTTTTCGATCTTGCCCTCTAGTAAAAAAGGAGGGTGATGCCCATGACTATCACAGAAGTCCTGACTTTACTGTTAGTTATTTTTGCGGCTTTGACTTACATAGATAATCGACATAATAAGAAATAGCATCCTGTACCGTCCAAAGTCAAGGATGCTATTTCTATGAAATACTGAATTAACTGAGGGCATCAGATCTTGCATCTGATTACCTTTCTGAGTTCATTATACACTGGGGGATGCGAGAAATCAAGTCCCCCATTTTTGCTTTTGGCTTCGCTTGATACGTTCGATAACTTAGGATTTTCGTCATCAAAGCAGTAAATTCATTACCGACATAATCGTTCCGGCTTCACATTCTGCGTAATCAAGAGTATTGTCTGGATATAAATATACTTTTGAAAATTCTTTTGCCTTTTCTTTTACTTCGTCGCTAATAATTACCGAATTACAGTTCTTGCAATGTAATACAGGTGCATTTATGACCTTTATACTTTTTCCGTTAATAGTCATAGAAAATTCGCCGATTTCTGAGTGCAATGTGTTATGACATTTCATACATTTCATTGTAAATCCTCCTTGAAAAATTCCAATTCGACAACTTAGGATTTGTATGTGTTTTACAAGAACCAATTTAATGGATTTAGTAATTCAACAAAAAAATGTAGAAAAGTATCACGAAATCTTTCCTTGGCATATGTTTTCCCTTTTCTTAGACTAAAAAGAGCCCGAACAAAAGAGATCAGTGTAATCATGGGAATATATAGAACTAATACCAAGATTATAATCCAAAATACTTCCATAGATTTTTCTCCCTACTGTACATGGAATTACTTTTTTCTTTTAAATGGAGCAATAAACAGTATTATCATTATCACAACATATATTCCATAGAGAATATATGTTATGATATTGCTCCAAGGGAAACTTGCCTGTGGGTTATTTAAAGCAAAAACAAAAAAGATAATGGCAATTATCAACATAATAACAGCGACGATTCTTGAAGATTTTTTGGTAGTGTAAAAAACTTTGTGGCTTTGGTAAAAAATGGCTCCTTTTTGGTAAGAATTACAGATATGACAATTCTTATCGAAAAGGAGTTTATTTATGGCAGTAGCAAAAGACCA
>NZ_NFHH01000043.1 GCF_002161285.1 Blautia sp. An81
CAAAACAGATCATGAATGCCTTCCGCAGGAGCGGTAAAAGTATGCAGGAGCTTATGACGTTTCTCGAAGTGTGAGGAGCGTCAGAAGACCTTTAGTGTAACTTTTTTGCAAAGTTAGCAAATACATACATGGCAACGCGACGGCAACTGAGGATCAGCAAGTCAGCGCACAATATGAAAATGAGATAAATGAAATCGGAAAGCTTATAAAACTTAAACAAATTTGTTTAAGTTTTGGAGAAAAGAACCGAGTTTGAATAATTCGAGCCGAGCTGTAGAGCCCTGTTCCACAGGGCTTTACAGCTCTTTTCCGATTTTATTGCATTACAGATTGCATTATTCCCATCAACTTTTGTGTGACAGAAAGATTATATCTTAAAAATAAAAGGCGCAGAGCCTTAACCGGGTCTGCGTCTTTTATGAAATATATTTTTATTAAAAGGAACTACATAGGTACACTCATAATTAATGGCAATAATCTCGCTTGAAACGAAAACAGAACCGTCACGAAGGAAACCTCTGGACTTGATCAGAAATGCAGGGGTGTTTTTCCGACAGTTTAGAATGTCCGCTTCCTCCCGTGTGAGCTGAGTGGAGCTGTAATTAGTCATAAAGTGAGAGATACGGTATCCTTCTTCCAGGGCAAAATTCTGGATAGAATCTTCTATTACTTCTGAAGTCATAACAGGAAAAAGAGTACAGGGAATATATCCAGTCTCAATTTGGGTCTTCTGATAATTTACGATTCGTATCCGGCAAAATTCCCATACCATCTCATTATCCTGCAGATTAAAAATTCTCTGCAATTTAGGTAGGGCAGGAACCTTTTTCAGATATAGCATCTGAGACTTCAGATCCTTGTAGGGGACCTGTGTGACAGAGTTAAACACAAGCGGATTGCCGGACATTTTTTCATTGATAAAAACGCCGTTTCCCTGCCGGGGAATCAGAAGGCCCATGCCGATCAACTGTTTTAATGCTTTTTGAATCGTATAACGAGAAACATTGTACAGCTCAGCAAGCTCCCGCTCAGGGGGAAGCTTGCCGCTGCTGTATCTTTTCTGATAGATTTTACTGATAAGATCTTCGACGATGAATTCTGTTTTCGGGGATGACATATTTTTCTCCTCGTCTGTGATATATGTTTAAGGGGTTACAAGTGTTCCGTCTGGAATCCGGCTCTGCGTCCATTCGTGAGCACGATAGGTACATGGATATTTTGCTGTTGCTTCTTCGAGAAAGTCGACTCCGATACCGGGGCGTTCAATTGGATAGAAAAATCCGTTTTCTGCTTCATTATATCCGGGGAACAGGCTTTTGGTATTTTCTTTTAGTTCAATATTTTCCTGGATGGCCGCATTGTGGAAATGGATGTTCAGGTGAGTGTTGACAGCCAACCCTACAGGTGTGATATCTGATGGCGTATGCCATGCAATCCTCACGCCAAATGCGTCACAGAGATGAGCAAGTTTAATTGCAGGCGTGATTCCGCCAAGCTGGGAAACATGGCAGCGGATATAGTCAATATAACGGTTCTGCACAAGAGGAAGCCATTCTTTCGGATTATTGAAGAGCTCTCCTGCAGCAATAGGTGTGGCACATTGGGAACGAAGCTGAGCAAGCCATTCATTGCAGTCCAGGGGCATGATATCCTCGATAAAATAAGGGTGGTACTGCTCTACTTCTTTGGCAAAGTTGATTGCCTGGATGGGAGTCAGCCTTTCATGGATGTCATGCAATATGTGGAAGGCATCGCCGTATTTTGCCCGGAGATCTTGGAACATACGCAGAGTGTTGCGGATATAATCGTCCTGATCAAAATAGGCTCCGGGGATCGGCTGCTTTGGAGTTCTCAGGTCGTCCGGATTCCCACCGTAAAATCCCAGCTGACAACGGATATGACGGTAGCCTTTTGAACGTATCTTTTCAATTTCTTTGTACAAGTCATCCATGGTATCTGCTACTGCGTGTGTGTAAGCAGGAACCGCAGTTCTGGCTCTTCCTCCCAGAAGTTGGTATAAAGGCATATCAGCCATTTTTCCTTTGATATCCCACAGCGCCATATCGATTCCTGAGATCGCATTATTGAGTACAGGGCCGTTGCGCCAGTAGGAATTGTAGAACATAAGGTACCAGAGATCCTCGATATTGTTTGCATCTTTCCCTATAAGAAGAGGCTTCATATATTCTTCTACGATTGTTTTGACAGCCAGCGGTCTGAACTGGAATGTTGCACATCCCAGACCATAAACGTTTTTGTCTGTGAAGACTTTAACTACAGTAAGATTATGTCGGTCCGGTCTGACTACATAACATTTGATATCTGTGATAATTACAGGTGTCATTTTTCTAATCTCCTTTATATGTCTGTTCTATCATATCAAGGTCAGCAGCTTTTTCATTACGTAATCATTACAACATATCTGAAATGAAAATACAACCGGTGTATTTTTTGGGCTTGGTTTTACGTAAAATTTCAGTCCAATTTTACAAATATATAACAGAAAAACACTGTAAAACAAAGGGATTCTGGCAATTTGAAATGCTGGATTGGACAGTTGCAAAATTAAATGTCCGATGATATTGTTTAGTCATCAAGGCTGCAGCAAACTTGAAGAACAAGCAGCGGAGAGGCGTCCCAAGGACCTGCTTCGCAGAAAGAATAGTGTCCAGTAAATACCCGTTAGGAGGGGGCAATAACAAATGGAAATAAAGGAAAGAATCAAACAGATCCTGCAATATGTAGGAGGAAAAGAAAATGTAAAAAATGCATGGCACTGTATCACGCGCCTGCGTTTTGAACTCAAAGACAAAGAGAAGATTGATGTTGAGGCAATCAAAAAGATGGACTGTGTACTTGGAACAGCGTTTGCAAAGGAGCAGTTCCAGATCGTGATCGGAGTCGGTGTTGAAAAATATTATGAAGAATTGGTAGAACAGCTCGGGATTGACGCAAATGCTCCGGTGGAAGCCGCTTTGGATGAAAAGAAAAAGGATTTTGTCACCTGGTTTATGGATGTAGTATCGGGTATCTTCGGGCCAGTGGTTCCCGCAATCGCAGGAGCGGGCATGATCAAAGGTCTTATGGGAGGACTGGTGGCCCTTGGTGTGATCACAAATACTACAGATACATATAAAGTAATCGACATGCTGGCCAGCGGTGTGTTTAATTTCCTTCCCTTTTTCCTTGCGGTATCTGCGGCGAAAAAGTTCCGTACCAGTGAGTATCTGGCTGTTGCTATAGCAGCGATCATCATGTATCCCACTATGATAGAGGCGGCCCAGGCGGGAGAAATCAGCGCATTCATGCTGTTTGGGATGATTCCGGTTCCGGTGTTTAATTATTCCAGTTCGGTAATTCCCATCATCTTTGGTGTATGGGGACTGAGTTATATCCATAAATGGGTGGATAAAATTATTCCTTCGGCGGCAAAAACAGTGGTTGTCCCCACAATCACTCTGTTTATAGCCGGACTGTTTACACTGCTGGTAGTAGGACCTGTCGGAATATACTGCGGTAAAGGCCTTGCATGGATTATAGGTTCTCTTTTCTCGGTATCACCTACTCTGGCCGGTATTGTTATGGGTGCGATCCGACCAATATCGATTCTTGTAGGAATGCATCATGCAATGACGCCAGTAGCACTGGAGAACTTTTCTACACTTGGCTATGATCAGCTGATGCCAATGATGTTTATTGCAAATCTTGCAATCGTGGGTGCAGTTGCCGCCTGCTATTTCAAGGCAGATACGCAGAGGGAAAAACAGATCGCGGGTTCCTCAGTCATCTCAGGAATCCTGGGTATTACAGAACCGGCACTTTTTGGCGTCCTGACAAAATATAAAAAGGCATTCATAGCCGCAACAGTTGCAAGTACAGTTGGAAGTGCTTTTATCGGAACCTTCGGAGTAAGATTGTTTGGCTATATCACATCCAGTATATTCAGTATCCCGGCATATATTGGCCCGTGGTTTGGATACGCAGCAATTGGCTGGGTTATGACACTTGCGATCTCCTTTGGGCTGGCATATGTACTGATCAGAAAGCCGGAAGATGAGAAAGAGGAGAAATCCCAAGTCAGAAAAGAGGCTGATGTCCAAGATGAGCAGAAGTCTCCATCTGAACTCAGTGCACCTGCAGCAGGAAAGGTGATTCCCATGCAGGAAATTCAGGATCCGGTGTTCTCAGAAGGTGCACTTGGAGAATGTATCGGTGTTGATCCCGTGGACGGGAAAATCGTTGCACCGGCAGACGGAAAGATCATGCATCTGGCGGATACCCTGCATGCAGTTGGAATCCAGGCGGGATCAGTAGAAATCCTGATTCATGTGGGCATTGATACGGTGGATATGAATGGAGAAGGGTTCCAGAGTAAAGTAAAGGAAGGGCAGAGTGTACAGAGAGGCCAGGAACTTCTTCATGTTGATCTTCAGAAGATTAAAGAGGCTGGACATCCTGCCACTGTCATTATGATCGTGACCAATACAGAAGACTTTCAGATAATTGAACCGGCTGCACACGGGAACATCAAGGCCGGGGAGCCCCTGATGAAGGTAAAGATGGGATAAAAAGCAGGAGATGTGGAGTGAGGAAATAAAGTATTTAAAGATGGATTCAAATGTACGTGTAATTGGAGTAAAAAAGAATGTGTATTTGCAAAAAACTTAAACAAATATATTTATAAAAACAAAGAATATGTCTAGAACGAATGACTAATGAGCCCCCTAAAATAAATATTTTTGTGGACTTTAAGATTTTAGAAATTTATTTTGATAACAATCTAATAATAGTATTTTTCGAGCATTCATTTTTCTATGAATTAGTGGTTTGCAGGTAATGTAAATCAAATAATAAAGGCTTAACTGAACGCATAAACTCAGTTAAGCCTTTACGCTGCTATGCTCTAATTAATTTTGAAAAATTAACTATACCTTATCGAACTTTGATGGATGATTGATGTAAATTCCCAGAATATTGCCAGCTATGTTTGTACAAGTTTGAAATTTTAAATTCAATATTTTATGGCTTCAATTAAGTACTTTGATAAGTACTTTGAAAGATAGAGTCAATTTGGGATATAATTACATATTTATTTGTTTTCAAGAGCTTTGATGTAGTGCATAAATTCCTTTTTGAAGTAAAATGCACGATTTTTATCTGAAACAATGCGACCATATTTTTTAGAATAAATTGGTGTATACGGTTTAGAATCTTTGGTGCGAATTTGAATGAACTTTCCATTTACGGTATGTAGCATTGCTGTACTGGAACTTGAAAGCTGTCTGTTCATTTCGTTGCAAATATGATAATAATCTTCTTCCAGCTGTTCGGCCAACTCTGCATATTTAGAGTTGGATAAATCTACTTCAATAGGAGGCAAGTACATCCATTTATCGGGTGAACCATCTTTACTGATAGGAACGTAGAGAAGATGATTCAGTTTTTTATAGAGTTTAGAGGTTCTGAAAGGATTTACATCTAATAAATCGTCTATTATAGAGGCTGTTTGTGTAATGAACATTGTTTCAAGGGGCTTTCCGGTATGGTCACATTTATTTGTTTTTAATTCTCCATCGACAAAATCTAATGTTCTATTAGAGAGAAGTAAGCCGATGGTTAATTCAAGGATTTGGCCGGTTCTGCCTTTATTCTTGATGATATTATTATAATCTTCAGGACTTAAATAATTTTTGAAAGGGACGTTAATTAATTCATTGATTTTATTCTTTGCTTCATTTATTGTCATTAAGAAAGTCCTCCTTGAAAAAGTTTGTAATTTCAATATTTAAGGCATTGGCAATTTCATTTAATACAGAGATTGAAAGGCTTTTATTACATCCATCAGCTTCAATTTTTGATAGATAACTGATGCTGATTCCTGATAGTTCTGCTAATTGTATTTGCGTAAGCTTAGAATTTTCACGATAATATTTTATATTCTTACCGATAACTCGGTATAAGTCAGAATCGTTGGCAAAGTACATGCGGATACTCCTTTCACTATATGTGAATATTATTGCATGGTATTAAAAGAAGATAAATTCACTTATAGTGAAAGAATAAAAAGATAGATTTTTGAAAGAAAATGAGTTATGATAGAAATATCAAATCAAAGGAGGAATGCTATATAGATTTACAACCAAATAATTTTCAGTTGGAACAAACCACTATCTGGTCATTTCCAGAAAGAGGAAGTTGGGCGACACATTCAGGGAAATATAGGGGGAATTGGACTCCGTATGTACCCAGAAATCTAATTTTAAGATATTCTAAACCAGGAGACTGGATCTTAGACCAATTCACAGGGAGTGGCACAACACTTGTTGAAGCGAAGCTACTCAATCGAAATGCGGTAGGTGTAGACATCAATCCGCAATCCGTTTCTAATTCAGAAAAAAACATTCAATTTGAAAGCAACTTAGTAACTAAAATCCTTGTACGAGAAGGTAATGCAACAAATCTTAATTTTATAAAAGATGAGAAAATAGACCTTATTTGTACGCATCCGCCATATGCTGATATTATTCGATATAGCAAAAGTATAGAAGGCGATATTTCCCATTTAAAAACGGAAGAATTTTTAGAGGCAATGAACAAAGTTGCTGAAGAATCTTTTAGAGTATTAAAAGAAGGGAAAATTTGTGCAGTAATGATGGGAGACATAAGAAAAAATGGAAAGGTTGTTCCGTTAGGCTTTCGCACAATGGAAGTTTTTTTAAATACAGGCTTTCAATCTAAAGAAATTATCATAAAAGAGCAATATAACTGCAAATCAACAGCATATTGGAAGAGTAAAAAAAATAAATTTTTATTGTTGGCACATGAGTATATTTTCGTATTTCAAAAGTAAAGGACATTCACATTGAGAGAAGGTTCCAGTTGTCAATTGGTTTGTTTCAAACTATAATATAGAAGTGCTATGTTTGCATAATAAGCTTATTGATATAGAAATGAGGAATAGATAATGAAAAATTCCAGTGTAACTCCATTTGTGAAATGGGCAGGTGGCAAACGCCAGTTGTTAACACAAATTAGAGAAAGAATGCCCGAAACGTACAACAACTATTTTGAACCTTTTGTTGGCGGCGGTGCGGTAGTGTTTGAATTATTGCCAGAGAAAGCTGTAATCAATGACATTAACAAAGCATTAATAAATGCATATAAACAAATTTGCGATGATCCAGAAAGTTTTATTAGTACAGTGACGCACCTGGACTCAGAAATGTGGGAAGATGGGAAAAAATATTATTATGCTCTAAGAGAGCGCTATAATGACAAATTAATGAAAGATGAATTTGATATAGAATTGGCAGCATTATTTGTATTTATAAATAAACATTGTTTTAATGGTTTATATAGGGTTAATGGAAAAGGTTTATTCAATGTTCCATACAATAATAGTAGGAAGCAGTCTATTGATGTTGACTCTATTCGAGCAGCATCAGAATATTTGAAGCATGTAACGATTTTGGAAGGTGACTTCCAGACTGCATGTGAAAATGCTAAAGCAGGTGACTTTATATTCATTGATAGTCCGTATGCTCCGTTAAATCCAACTTCATTTGAAGCTTATACAAAAGAAGGATTTGATATAGAGAGTCATAAAAGACTTGCGGATTTATATGATGAATTAACGGCAAGAGGGTGCTACTGTATGCTAACAAACCATAATACAGAGCTTATTAATGAGTTATATGGTAATAAAGGATATCGAATTGATGTGGTAAGTGTAAAACGCCTAATAAATTCTGATGCTTCTAAGCGAGTGGGGGAAGAGGTTATTATTTGCAACTATTAAGGATGGTGTGATGTAATGAAAGAGTTGGCGGCAAAAACAGTATCTTATTATTATGAATCTGACAATGCCTGCATCATATTAGGGGACTCATTTAAAATTTTACGGAAGCTCAAAGCAGAGAGCATAGATATGATTTTTGCAGATCCGCCGTATTTTTTGAGTAATGATGGTATAACATGTCAAGGGGGGAGGATGGTATCTGTCAATAAAGCTTCATGGGATAAAATTGAATTTAGCAAACAAACTTCTTTTGCAGAAAAACATGCATTTAACAGAAAATGGATTAGAATGTGTAAGAGAGTACTTAAACGGGATGGAAGTATGTGGATTTCTGGTACTCTACATAATATTTATTCGATTGGGATGGCATTAGAGCAGGAAGGGTTTAAAATTATTAATAACATTACATGGCAAAAGACAAATCCACCGCCAAATTTAGCGTGTCGATGCTTTACTCATTCAACAGAGACCATTTTATGGGCACAAAAGAATGATAAGAAAGCTCGGCACTTTTTTAATTATCAGATTATGAAAGATATGAATGGCGGTAAGCAGATGAAAGATGTCTGGACAGGAAGTTTAACGAAACCATCTGAAAAAAAGGAAGGAAAGCATCCAACTCAGAAGCCGGAATATTTGTTGGAAAGGATTGTTTTGGCTTCGACAGAGGAGGGACAAGTTATATTAGACCCATTTTGTGGCTCCGGTACAACAGGAGTTGCTGCATTGCGTTATGGAAGAAAATTTATAGGTATTGACAATTGCGAAGAATATTTACAGATTACGCAACGGAGATTGGAGAAAATACATAATGAAAGAAAGAGATTTTGATATATGGTTAAGCAAATTCAGAGCAAGTATCGCTACATATGATTACTATATTGACTTTGAAAAAGTTTATAGAAATGTTGACGAAATTAAAATTGAACTGAACATACTTAATTCGCTGATTGGAAGCAAGAATATTAAAGAGGATTTTATCAAAGTATTAAAAAAATATCCAGAAACATTAAAAGTGATTCCAATATTATTGGCGAAGAGAGAAAATGAGATTTATTGCCAAGATGAAAACGGGGGTTATCTATACCGGTTTAAAGTTGAAAAATATCCACCGAATAGTCATTTGTTCTATGAGAGATGTTGCTATTTTATGGAACAAACAGGGCTGTTTGACTTATTGCAGAACCATCTTATTAACAATTTAGTTGACTATGTAACTGGCGTTGAAACTGGTCTTGACTCAAATGGACGAAAAAATCGAGGAGGACATTTGATGGAAGACTTGGTTGAAAAATATATACAGAAAGCTGGTTTTATGAAAGATGTTAATTATTTCAAGGAAATGTACCTGGTAGACATTGAAAAGAGATGGAACAAGGATTTATCGGCGCTATCCAATCAAGGAAAGGCAGCAAAACGTTTTGACTTTGTGGTTAAGACAGCAAGCACTATATATGCTATTGAAACAAATTTCTACACGGGTGGTGGTTCAAAATTAAATGAAACTGCTCGCAGTTATAAAATGTTATCGAAAGAGGCTGAAACGGTAGAAGGGGTTGAATTTGTTTGGTTTACAGATGGAATTGGCTGGAAAAGTGCAAGAGGAAACTTAAGGGAGACCTTTGAAGTAATGGAACACATTTATAGCATTGATGATATGGAAAATAAAGTGATGCAAGAAATATTTAAGTAATAGATGGTTACAGAAGCTGGTGAAAAGCCGTATGATGTAGCCTTATAGTATACAGATGAGGGTAGAAATATGAGATTAGGTTGACGCCAAAATATATCAATACATATTAAGCACAATAGAGGAATATTTATATGGGAAATATTTCAGGAAAACAGGTTAAGGAGAGTATAAGTCTACATTCAACTAATCATATGAGAGCTCATAAAGGTAAAAGGAGACAGAGAATGAAGGACGAAAAACTACAAGGAAATGAGAAGATAGAGGCGGCTATTGAAGGCCTTAAGAAGGAACCCACCCAGGAGATGCTTGCCCATACTCTGACGGTGATCCGCCGCCGGATGAAAGAGGAGGGTGAACTGATTGTTGCTGTAGAGCCTGGGACGGGAGATTCCCAGCTAAGGATTCATGGGATTCAGCTGGAGAATGGAAGCATCTGGTGGATGGCATTTACCAGTTTTGAAGAGGAGATGAAAGGGGCAGATAAGGTTATGTCTGCTTTTATGGGAAATATGAGGCAGCTTTTTGAAACAGTCTTAAAAACAGAAGGGGTGAAAGGGATCATCGTGAATCCCTGGAACCGGACCATTATGCTGGATAAAAATCTGATCCGCATTATTTTAGGTATGACGGCATAAAATGCAGCCTAAACTTTAACTGTATAAAAAATTTTCATGGAATTCTATCCGCAGATTGCTTAAAGAAAAAGAGAATGATTAGCGACATTTTTCGGCTTTCTTATTATATAATTCTGGGAAAATAAGCAAAGGAGGAAAATAATGAGCAAAGCTGAGAAAATAGGCGAAATCATCAAGAAAATGAGAAAGCTCAGGGGAATGTCTGTGAAAGAGCTGGCGGGTATATTAAAGTGCTCTAAAGAGATAATCCGGCTTTGGGAACATGGCAAAAGGAAACCTAATAAGCAGCATACTTTAGAGTTATATAGACTATTAGGTGCTACGCCGGGAGAAGGCACTATAAACAAAGAAATGGGTAGAATCTGCAGTGCAGGATTGCTGATCAATACAAGCAAGCAGTTAACGGTTTACAAAAAGAGAAACCAAATCCATCTGAAGAAGGAATTGTTACACCAGTTAAAACATTCTGTGGAGATTTCTACTCATCCGGAGAATCCCAGGGAACTTTTGATAAAAGAAAAGGAAGACGGCGTACGAAGAGCAGACTATTATTCTGCAGAACTTGTTCGAAAAATAGCAAAGGAAGTTGGAATGGATGAAAATATGCGGTTCCTATGCCTGTGGGACGAAGAAGAACAGGGATGGAGAGGCGTGCTTCTGCCTGAAATGAAAGAGTCATTTTTGTGAGAAAACATTAGGCTCTGTCCTGAAAACATAGAAGAAAATACTGCTTGGAAGCCAGAAATCTTTAATGCCCTTTACCGAAGACATTGGAATTGGGCAGAGAGGGAAGAGATAGAAACTGTTTATAAATTAGCCTATCGTATGGTGATTTGTTCGAGTATATTTGGAGAAAGTAAAATTTGGTATTTGACGCTCATGTATTCTTCTGTATTGCTGGATGAAATGAGCGCAATACAGAGAAGATGCAGAAGGGCAGAATCTTCCCTGTCTTTAGATCGGCCTATAGGGAAAGAAAGCAATCATACTTTACAGGAATTTTTCCCGGGAGGTGATATTCCTTATACGAGATTTGAAATTACGGAGTTTATGAAGAAACTTACTGAATTGGAAAGGATTGTTTTACGATGGTTATTACAGGAAAGAGACCCGACGAAAAATATCAATTTTGGGATCTGCCTGAAAACATTGATACAGAAAACGATTTTAAGCTTACAGCAGAAAACATATGAATATTATGGTGAAGACTATATTCGCAGCATCTTGCTCATGAGTAACTAAAACAAAATTTGAATTATAGACTGAAATTATTTTTGTACAGAGGAGAAACAAATGAAGTTAGATAAAGATTTTGTGTGGGAAGGCGAATATGGAAGAAGGGAACATCTTTGCCAGGTATTTAAGGAGCTTTTGCGGAAACAGAAAGCGAATGCTCTACAGATGCTGGCGCTTTTTGTTAATAATGTCCCTTATAATTTGGAGTTTTTTATATGTGTAAGCTATGATCGCCCTGAAAAAGATGATATGAATGAGATGAAGGCAATGTTTGAAGATGCAGGGTTGCGTTATCGTCAGGACCTAACGATCCGAGATTTAATGTTAGAGATGGGGAAACGAAGATTTAATAGCTTTACTATAGCGGAAGAAGACCAGGTGGATTTAGTATTGAGAAACGCGTTTGCTTTTGCAGAGATTCACGAACTTGAAGAAAAGGGATACATTATGAGTCCTTTTGGGAAAGATAGACAGGTTTTTATAAGCCATAGTTCCAAAGATAAAGAGCAGGTTGAAAAGCTGATTCCAGATTTAAATGCAGCAGGATTGCCGGTCTGGTTTGATAAATATAGTATTCATATTGGAGACTCTATAGTTAATAAAGTTCAGGAGGGACTTGAGGAAGCTGAGAGTATCATATTTTGGATCACAAACAACTTTTTGGAATCTAAATGGTGTAAATATGAAATGAGTGCGTTTATTAAAAAACTTATAGAAGAAGACGCACTTATTATCAGCATTTTGGATAAGGATATCAGTATTTCACAATTGCCTTTATTCCTACAGGATATTAAGGTACTTTATAACAATGGACAGGGATATGAAGTTTTATCCAGAGAAATTATTACCACCATTAAAGATAAAGATGAGTTATGATAGTGCAGATTATAATAATCAGCGAAACCATATTCGAATTATGAAAGACAAGATTTCATTATGAGAAGTGGAGACAATAGATACTTATGTGGATAGAGAGGCATGCTGACAGCGGAAATTGTGGAAAAGTGATGTGGCAGCAAAAATTGATTTAGATTAAAGGAGCATAGAGATAATGGGAAAAAAGATTGCAGTGATATTTCCAGGAGTAGGCTATCATGTGGATAAGCCCCTTTTATACTACAGCAGGAAACTGGCGGGACAGTATGGATATGAAATTGTCTGTGCAGATTATGGGGTACTGCCCTCTGGCATTAAGGGCGATGGGAAGAAGATGTATGCTGCCTATGAGCAGGCTCTTGCTTATGTAACGGAAGGATTGTCGGATATAGATTTTCATGCTTATGACCATGTTTTATTTATTTCAAAAAGTATTGGAACAGCAGTGGCAGCTTCTTATGATGTCAAATATGGGATAGGCGCAGGGCATATTTATTATACTCCGGTAGAAGCTTCTTTCCAGGCAATCGGCACAGAGGGAATTGTTTTTCACGGGACAGGAGACGACTGGGCTAAGACAGAAGTTATTTCCGCAGAATGTGAGAAAAGAGGACTGCCTTTGCATCTGACAGAGCATGCCAATCATTCCATGGAGACGGGGGATGCACTGCAGGATCTGGAGATTTTAAAAACCATCATGGAAAAGACAGAACAGTATATCAAGGAATTTTCCGGAAGATGATTTTATACAGAACGGAGAAAAGCAGGATAAAATTGTTGCTAAAAAGTAATTGACGCTTGTAAGGAGGAATAAGGGATAATGTGTAATAAAAAGGAATGTGGACAGGCAAAGGAGAAGTTGTATGAACGTTTTGAGTTCCGGTATATTCGTCCGGAGGAGGCAGATCAGGCTGCCAGGATCGAGCAGGTCTGTTTTCCGCCAAATGAAGCATGTACGGAGAAAATGATGAAAGACCGGGCGGCGGCAGTTCCGGAGCTGTTTCTGGTAGCAGTTGACCGGCAGAATGGACAGCTTGGGGGATTTTTATGCGGGCTGGCCACAGATGAATCCAGGTTTCGGGATGAATTTTTCTATGACAATACTTTGTACCGGCCCCAGGGAAAAAACGTGATTCTCCTTGGACTGGACGTCCTTCCGGAATACCGGGGCCAGGGTTTGGCAAGAGAGCTGATGCATGTCTATCTTCAAAGGGAAAAAGAACGGGGAAGAAAGATGGCGGTCCTCACCTGCCTGGAGGATAAGATCCCAATGTATGAAAAAATGGGATTTACCAATCATGGCCTGTCCCAGTCCACCTGGGGAGGCGTACCGTGGTATGAAATGAGCTGTGCGCTGGATATCTGATTACTAAGAAAACAACTGCCCAAATTTTCAATGCTTACATACATTATAAAGAACAGTAAAATAACAGGATGTATAAGCATGAAAAAATATATTACAACCTCATTAGAAACCCATTTGTTTTTTGGAAGGATTATGAAGGAGCATGCTTTGTTCCTTCAGGCAGGCTTTCCGGCAGGAGAAATGGCGTATATAAATAAGGCGAACTGGTACCGCACAGAATTTGAAAAAGTACTGTGGCAGACAGTTCGCCTTGCTGATGGAACGGTAGGCAAAGATGTGCTGTGTTCCGGAGAAGTGTTTACAGAGTTTACAGTAATGGCGGAACAGCAGACTGGAAGGCTTACAAAGATTCCCATTGATTTTCGGATCACCCAGGCAGAGAAGAAACTCCAGGCAGGCTGTGGAGAATGTGGAGACGGAAGAATGGCTCTGCAGATCCGGCAGTTAAACCAGCGAGTCCTGGGTTTGCTGAGGGGCCTGATCATGTTTAAAGAGCAGATATTGCAGCAGGTTACTTCATGCAGGTTGTTCACTGCTAATTATCCGCTGTTGATAGAGCATATTATCCGGGAGGCAAAATTATACCAGCAGATTATCACAACGCTGGAGAAGAACCAGTGCATTTCTTCAGAAAATATGCTTAAGACAGAACAGTTCTGGAACCAGATCATGATGGAGCATGCCCTGTTTATACGCGGCCTCCTTGATCCCACAGAATGTGAGTTGGTGGAAACGGCAGACAAATTTGCCGGGGATTACTGCCGGCTGCTGGAGGAAGCCAGACAGCAGGACTGCAGAGCCATGAACGGACTTACAAGAAAAACATTGGAAACTACGAAGAAATATTGTGATTTTAAGGCTGCAGGCACAAAAGGGATTACGGGATGTGACATACGCTCTATTATTCTTCCTCTGCTGGCGGATCATGTGCTTCGGGAGGCAAATCATTATCTTCGGATTCTGAAACAGGAAGGGGAATAAACAATGCAGTTGTGCCAATATCCCAGTCAAAGCAGAATCCGCCGCTTTACACTGGAAGCCATACAGATTCCTATTGTATATAACCAGTACGGAGACCCGGCGCCACCAATCCTCAGGGCATATGTGGGAGACCCGGCAAAAATCCGTCTGGTTCACGGAGGGATTAAGGAAACCCATGTGTTCCACCTTCACAATCATCAGTGGCGGCTGGAAGGGGGAAATCCTGTTTCTACGATTATTGACTCTATTACCATAAGTCCTCAGGAATGCTATACACTGGATATTTTGTATGGAGCGGGGAGCAGAAACCGGGTAATCGGAGATGTGATTTTTCACTGCCATCTGTATCCCCATTTTCATGAAGGAATGTGGACCCTATGGAGGATTTATGACCGCCTTGAGGATGGAAAAGGGAAGCTGCCGGACGGAAGTCCCATACCGCTCTTCTGCCCTTAAAAGACCGGGAACAGCCTCCTAAAAAAGATAAGCTTCATCCGGGATATCCTAACTTTATTTTTGGAGAACCGGGAAAACCGCCCCGTCAGCCTCCATGTGGAGTACTGGATGTAAAAGGCAATCCGGTGGTATGTCCCACTCCTCTGGAAGAAGCAAATTTTGTGGAAAATCCGGCTCCCGGGGCCCTGTATACAGATACCTGCCCCTGTCATACAGCAGGAAAATGTTCAAAATGCGATAATGACAAAAAGTATACTGAGTTGGAAGAAACATGGGATGACAGCCGGAAGCTTTCTGAAACTGACGAAAAAAGCAAAGATGTCAGAGAGCCTTCAGAAGATGAAAAAGAGAATAAGGAGTGCAGAAAGGCCGTAGATGCTGAAGAAGAGAAGAAAGACAGCAGAGAGCCGGCCCGGACTGAAGATGGGCATGGAAATTGCAGAAAATGCCGGGGAATAGAGAAGACCTGTGAAAAGGTGAAAGTTTTCGAGATAGCTCTGGTACAGGCGAAACTTACCTACAACAAATATGGATGGCATGATCCGGAAGGACGGTTCTTTGTTTTAAAGGAGGAGCTGGAGCGATGGGGCGGTCTGGAATCTTATATCCGTTTGGTGGAGGACGAAAAGATCAGAGTAGAGCCCCTGGTAATACGTGCCAATGCAGGAGACTGTATTGAGCTGCGTACCACGAATCTGCTACCGGAATATCTGGAAGCAAATGCCTTCCAGCTCAGGACCAGAACAGATATTGTGGGACATCATGTGCACCTGGTTAAGTTTGACACTATTACCTCCGATGGAGCAGCCAACGGATGGAACAATATTGCAGGAGCCAGGAAATACGAAACGCTGGTAGAACGTTTTTTTGCAGACGAAGAACTGCGGACCGTATTTTTCCATGACCATTTATTTGCAAATGCCCATCAATTTCACGGGGTGTTTGGAGCACTGGTCATCGAGGAGGCAGGGGCGACTTTCCATGATATACGCAGCGGAGAAGAACTTCGTTTTGGAACAAAGGCAGTGATCCGAAGGAGAGACGGAACCTCCTTCCGGGAATTTGCACTTTTTGTCCATGATTTTGCAAATCTGTTTGACAAGGACGGGAAGCCCCTGAATCCTCCGGCTGTTCCAGGGGGCCATGACGATCCCGGAGTCATGGGAATCAACTACCGCTCAGAGCCTATGAGGGAAAGATTGAAGAAGCATGAGGATCCTGCCTATATTTTCAGTTCCTATGTCCATGGAGATCCGGCCACCCCTGTTCTGGAAACCTATCCGGGGGATGAACTGATGATCCGGCTCATAGATGGAGCCCATGAGGAACAGCATGTATTTAATATTACCGGAATATCCTGGAGAAAAGAACTGGCAGATGAACGGTCCCCATTGGCTGCTTCCCAGACCGTCGGAGTCTCAGAGGCATTCAACCTTAACATCAAAGACCCCTATCAGCCGGGAGATTATCTGTACTATTTTGGCGGCATAGATGATGCATGGCTGGGGCTTTGGGGAATTATCCGGGCTTATGACAGATATCAGGAATGTCTGAAGCCTCTCTGCAAGGGAAAAGACAGGATCATGCCCCTGCCGCCCTGCCCTGGCAAGGACGACGTGGTAAGACATTATGAAGTGGCTGCTGTTCAGACAAAGCTGGTCTATAACAGCTATGGAGACAACGATCCAGATGGACTGATTTTTGTTCCCCTGGAAGATGTGGACCTTGTATTAGCCGGGAAGTATACTCCAAAACCGCTGATACTGCGGGCAAATGTTGGAGAGTGGCTGGAGGTTATTCTTCACAATTGCTGGGATCCCGACCATCCGGTTCCTTATTTTGATTATCCCACTGTACCTCTTGAGATGAAGCATAAGCCCTCAAACAGAGTTTCCCTGAACCCACAGTTTCTGCAGTACGATCCGGTCAGCGATTCTGGGATAAACGTGGGATATAATCCAAAAGAACAGACGGTGGGAATCGGCGAGAGCAAGCGTTATCTCTGGAAGGCAGACCGTGAATATGGAACCTGTATCCTGCAGTCTTTTGGAGATATGCGGAATCACAGGTATCATGGATTATTCGGAACAGTCATCGTAGAACCTGCAGAAGCCCAGTGGTATGAGAATTTTACCAAAAAGAAGAATCCTTTTGCAGAGCAGGCGGTGATAACAGCACCGGGAACCGAAACTTTTCGGGAATATGTACTGTTTATCCAGAATGGCATCCGGCTTTTGGACGCCCAGGGAAATCTGGTCCAGACAGCAGCAGGGCACAATAGGGAGCCGGTGGAACCGGAAGACACAGGGGAAAAAGGATACAATTACCGGTCAGAGAGGTTTGCCAACAGGCTTTCCCGTGATCCCCGGGTGTGGAAAGTGTTCAGCAGTAAAATTCACGGGGATCCGGCTACACCGGTATATAAGGCGTATTCCGGAGACCGGGTGATCTTCCGGACCATGATGCCGGCAGATAAGCCAAGAAATGTATCCCTGACTATTCATGGGCATTTGTGGAGGGAACAGCCGAAAGACGATCTGTCCAGAGAAATCCCCCTTCAGGGAGGAATCAGTATCGGGAACCGTTTTGACATGGAACTGAAAGACGGGGCCGCCTGCCCCGGTGATTATCTGTATCGTTCAGGAAGTTTCGGATGGGACGTTGAATCGGGAATGTGGGGGATCTTTCGAGTGATGAAACATTCCCTTCGGTGCAGATGTAAGGAAATGTGCGGAAGGATATTCAGAGGCAGAAAGTAAAGAATACAATAGAAATTTAGAATTGCTCCGGGATGAGAAATGTATGGGAGGAAGAGTTCTCATCCTGGAGCATTGGCAGAAAATATATCTTCGGCGATTTTACTAATTGCAGAATGGGTTCGCATATGGTATGGTAAAGATACACTTCAAGAGCCGATTGGCCAAGATTTCCCCTAAAATTTAAATTGAATATTTCACTAGTGTGCTGACTTGATGATATTTAACTAAATATTCTGGTAATCACAGCTGTTCTGATGTATAATCAAAAAAAAAACGGCGGTGATTCCTATGGCAAGACCAAAAAAATACAACATCC
>NZ_NFHH01000044.1 GCF_002161285.1 Blautia sp. An81
GGATGTTGTATTTTTTTGGTCTTGCCATAGGAATCACCGCCGTTTTTTTTTTGATTATACATCAGAACAGCTGTGATTACCAGAATATTTAGTTAAATATCATCAAGTCAGCACACTAGCCATATCTCAATTATACCAAATAAGGAGGCTCCATACTACACTTTTGAAAAAATCACAGTCAATAAATAGCGGGCTTACGTTGCCGTGGCAGAACATCTGGTGGACGATGTGGAAACAGCCATTTTGGAAAGATCAGTGCCCCGGTCTTCTCATTTAATGAGACAGACCGGGGCACTTGTCTATGAAAGCACTTTTTTCATGAAATCATTCTTGGTTCTTTACAAGCCCAATAAATCCAGCTCCCTCCGGATTATCTGCGATTAAAGCAGCTTCGCTGCGCAGTACACGCCAGGATATTGCCAGGTCTGCCCCTGGCAGCATCAGGTTTACAAGTGCTGTCAGCACCGATATTGTACCAGGGCAGAGAAACAGGAACAAAAAGCTACCGCCACCCAGGATAAAGAAAGGAAGAAGCGTACCTATAAGATACGCTTTCGTTGAAAGAATTGTCCGGCAGGCGCACATGGGGATACCACCACGAAGGAAAAACGTCACGTCACCTTTATGCAGCCGTCCTGCCAATTTCCATCCAAAACCATGCAGGGCTTCGTGTAACGGTACACTGACTATAATAACAGCCAGCAGAATCAGACCGGTGCGATCCAGCAGCACCGCCCGGTGAAGCAAGAGCATCCGATAGATTCCCCCGGCCAGAAGTACAAAGGGCAGGGAAAACAGAATACCCCACAGGTAGGTCTGGGATGCGGTAAGGGTGTGCCGCTTCGCCTGCCAGCCCTGGGCAGTGAGAGATTCCAGAGTCATGCAATCTCCTCCCTCCTCCCGGGCAGAGCTTTCAGTGCTTCCAGGGTAGCGTCCAGATTGGATCGATGCCAGTTAGCAACTTTCAAAGCACCGGAACCCATGATACCTGAGCCGAGCCCGCTCATACCTACAGACAGCGTGCCAGAGTGACGCCACTCGCTCAGTTCTTTCTGCTGAGCGGACAGAGCAATCATGCCCTCATCCGTGTCCAGCTCGATACGCCAGTTGAACATATCTTCTTTTACCTCTACCTTGCGAATAGTATTATAGGGGATCTCCAGTGCCACATCCTTTTTCAGCATGAAGGACATCCTCCCGAAAGGAAGCAATACCAAAGAATCCTGGCACATTTGCAGAGCAAAAAACTCATTGGAAAAGAACTTGACGACCCGTTCACTCATGTTGGCAGGGGCATAGGTAACAATAATGGCGCGGTCAGGGATGGGTGTGAACCCGGCTTCCTTTACAAACTCAGTAACATATTTTTCAGCAGGCATAGTAGATATCTCCTTTCGATTTTTCGTATGTTTTCTTTCGATGGTCTAAGTATAGCAGACAAACAGAAACTGTGACCGTTTCTTTCGCCAATGGTTTGATACGTTTCGCCAAATGCAAGAGGCTGTCGCATTAATCAAAATCGAGAATATTTATACATTTTATTGCTCAGCCTGCACCGCTTTGAGCCTATGGTCTCAAAGCTATGCTCGACAAATTCGCATAAAATGTATAAATATTCCTGACATATGTTTAATGCGACAGCCCTTGTTAATCTGTCCGACGATATTCATTTTTCGCCTTGCGGGAGAGGAGGCAGATCTCCCCGTTGTCCATCTCTACCGTCTGCTCCTTTAAGTGTACCGCTCGGATGCGGGAACGGTTGACTAGGAAACTCCGATGACACCGCCAGAATCCCTCCCCCAGTTGCTGTGCGAGGTGCTCCAGACTACTGTTGAACTCCAGCAGTTCATTGTCCAGGTGCATCTGCAGTGTATGACGCAGCCCTACCGCCTCCAAATAAAGGATGCTGTCCATAGGAATGTGCCGTACGGTATCCAGGATCTTTACCGTACAATAACTGCCCTGACCAGGGCGCTGAGCCTCCATCCGCTCCCGGATACTCTCAAGACAGCTCTGTACCCGTCCGGTCATAGCGGTGTGGTCGCCTTTAACGATATAATCCAGAGCCTCCAGCCGCAGGCGGAATGTCTCAAAGGCAAGATCATTGTGGGCTGTAATAAACACAATGAATCCTCTGGGATCGTACTGCCGCAGCTTTTGGGCCAGCTCCAGTCCGCTCATTTTGCCGGGAAAGTCAATATCCAGAAAATAGATAGCCGGAACGGAATCCTGCTTTTGCACCTCCAGCAGTTTCTCCGGGTCTTCCAGGGCCCGTACCGGCCCCATGTCGCTGTCCAGAATTAAGATCTGATTTCTGACGATCTGCTCCAGACTTTTTCGGATAGGCAGCTCGTCATCACATATGTAAACTGGTATCATATAAATCACCTCCTGAACAGTTAGACCGCCGGAATATGCAGCTCCTGAATGAACATCCCGTCCTTCAGGTAAGTGCGGGTGGCACATCCCCGACACCGGGCAACAATGCGCCGGTAACTGGTCAACCCTGTGCCGTGACCGGAGCCTTTGGTGGTATATCCCTTCTTGGTCAGGGAAGAAAGATCCGGCGCTTTTTCATAATTATTTGCCACCGCCAGATACAGTTCTTTCTCCTCCTGGAGCAGTACCACTCGTACTTGACCTTCCTCTTTGGGAACAGCCTCTATGGCGTTATCTAATAGGATGCCCAGGGCTCGGAGCAGATCGTCTGTATCCATACCCAGCCGGCTGTCTATTGGTTTCAAAGCCTCTAATACACCCTTGATCCGCATCTGCCGCATCTTTGCCAGTTTAGTAGCCAGAAGACTTCTTAAGGGATAAAGTTGAATGTTGTTGAGTCCATCCATCTGCGCAATCTCGTTGCCCAGCTTTTCGTCAAAATAACTGCTGGTACGTTTCATGAAGTCCTGGATGCCCGCCAAATCTCCTTCTTGCGCCTGGAGGGTCAGACCGGAAAACAGATTAGTAAAATCATGGCGAAAGGCCCTGATCTCCTGTTGGAGTTCTTCCAGCAGAACCATATGGGCCTGTTGCTGCAAGATTGTTTCCTCCTGTGCTTTGATACGGTCCTGTCCGGCAGCATACATGGCGGCGAACTGGAGCAGGAACACCCCCACTACGATAAGTGCAAAGAAGAAAGTTGCATAGCTGGCGTCCGGGGTCAGATTGGGGAACAAAAGCTGCTGTAAAGGCATAATGAGCATGAGAACAAGACAAACCACTAGGGTCAGAATACCTCTGGCTCGGCTGCGGAACATGGCAGTGAAATATCGGTAGAACTCGGACCGTTTCAGAATGGCTGCCACCAGCAAGGCGATCCCAACGGTCAGCATATAAGGCAAATCCAGACGTACGAAAACCAGGAAGTGCTGACGGTCAAACAGCGGTGAATATTCCTCCACAACATACACCATAGTGTTGTTGGCAGTGTTGACGACAAAAGTACACAAGATGGCTGCCGTAAAGGTGTGCAGCAGCGGAATACGGTGGAGTTTGGTCATCATAGCTCCCAAAACTAAGGCCATCAGCAGATAGCAGGCGGTATCAAAGACTGCGGAAGGAATGTTCTCCTGCCCGGTTACTACGGTATATAAAAGGTACAGAAACATTGCCGACCATTGGAACACCTCCCCGCAAATAAAAAAGATGCCCAGAGACTTCCAGTGAATCTTGCGGCCCAGGATACCTGAGGTCAGGATATACAAAGCCAGGGCCATCAGAGCCATAATAAAGGCGACAGAGCCAAGACGATATGCTAAACTCATGGAATTAACCCTCTCTTAAAAAATAAGTATATGAACTGTTCTGTTTTCCCGATTGCTGCCAAATAGTCATTCTTGTAATAAAAGCAGTCTTTCGGGAAATCGAACCAAACAGTCAGTCTAAATAAGTATATCAAATCTTACATTCAATGAAAAGAGAAAATATAAATCCAATCCCCGACACCATATACGGTATGAAGTTGCCGGAACTGCTATGGATACTGGTGCTTTCCAATTGCTCTACGCCAAGCAATAGTCGGACGCTCTTCATCAGCTCTACTTCCAGCTCCTGGTTCTAAAACTATACCTTATTAATTAAAAACAGTAGAAAGCAAGTCCTAAAAGTAGTATTATTAATTCACCACAGCAAAAATGCATCTCCGTGTAAAGCAGTGTTTTGATTACTAGTAATTTTAATTCTAACCTAAAGAATTTAGAGGAGGATATAAATAAATGATATAACAATACGACAAGAAACACATAAAGATTATAAAGAGATAATTTCATTAATTTTACGTTCTTTTAGTGAAGGAACTGATTACTCGGATGGAACAGATATTATTGCTCTGGTAGAAGAAATACGAGACTCGGAATATTATATTCCCGAATTATCATTTGTTGCTGAATCAGATGGTAAGTTAGTAGGCCATTTCCTTTTTTCGAGATTTCCATTATCTTCCACCCCAAATGGAGTACATATTGATGATAGAGGAGAAAATAATATCGTTATGCTTGCACCCGTGGCCGTTCATGCCGACTACTTTCATCAGGGAATTGGTTCTGCAATGATTACCAAAGGCATTAAAAAAGTTAGAAATGCAGGATATAAAGGGATATATTGTTTATGATATGTATTTCAATGCCTGAAACAAATATAGAAGGAGCTATTTGGAAATGGAATATGGACTTTTAATCGTAATAATCATTATCTGTACAGTAGAGTATATCGAAATTGCAAGGTTAAAATCCCAGGTAAAAAACCAACAGCATCAAATTGATAAGATATGTAATGCAACTGCAAATGAACAAATATCAGCAAATTATATTTCAGATGAATTGAAACAAGATGTAACTGAATTAAAACGGGCGGGAAAAGATACCGAAGCAATTAAACTATTAAGAAATGCCACATCAATGAGTTTATTAGAAGCTAAAGAATACTTTGACAAATTATAAATAACCGTTCGTACAATGGGATTCCTGCCAGCAGCCATACTCTGCCAAAGAGCCCTGGAAAAGCCCGTAAATAAAGGCTTGACCCACCGCTGGCTGTTCAAATCCTATCATCTAAGCAGATATTTCTTTTTCTCAAGTCCTTCTTTAATTCTTTCAGCAGTCTCTTCCAGTGATAATTCTGTTGTAGTCAATACCTTCGTTTCATAGTTCCCCAGATTACAAAATTGCTTCCACATGATTTCCACCAATTCTGTGTTTGTATCTGTGTCTAATTTTGAGCGACCCACCGCCCGTTTCAGAGTCTCTTCTTTCTCCGCCCGTAATATAATGTAATGTACTTCGTAACCATCCTCTACAGCTTTTTGCCAGGGGCCAATAAACCATGGTCCGATAATCCCATCTACGATTACATCATATCCATTATGGGGAAAAGATTCAGCGGCACTAAACACTGCTTCCATAACAACCTTATTCTGCTCATTAGATTCTGGTAAGTAAGGGGGAATTGCCCCCTTGGAAAGATAATGATAAAAATCATCGTTATGGATATGTACTGATCTGCTAAGTGAAGACTCTTTTGCGATAACTGAGGCTGCCGTGGTTTTTCCGGTCCCGGGAGAACCAGTGATTATCACAATTCTTCCCTTTTCCATCTGTAATCTCTTTTCCATAACATCATAGCATAAAAATTCCTGATTTCCCACAGCAATTCTATTAAATTCCACATCCATATATCCTCTCCTCTGGTATATCTTTTTTGCCGGCAATGAGGCGTCCAGCACAATTTTAGAATATTGTGTAAAAATTGCTTGTTCTGCGAAATCAAGCATTTCTGTGCCATATCCCATTCCCTGATAAGAAGGGAGCACAAAAAGCCTGGATATTTCATTTTTCTTTATAGTAACTGTACCAACAGCGTTCCGGGATCCGTCAAGGCAAAGAAAAACACGATTTCTTTCAATATCTTTCATAATGTTATCTTCACTATGATGTGCAAGAAAAAAATCTACCGCTCCTTTCGGATAGTAATTCCTCCAAATATGGGCCTGCTTCATTCTTTTCTCTTCCGGATCTGTGCGATCATATTTTTTACCTCCGTATCCGGCATACTTTCCGCAAGTCCTATCTGATATGTTTTTTCATTAGTTGTGATTTCCAGAAAGCTGCGCCTGAAATAATAACCGCCTTGCGTTTTTTTGATTTCCATAGAAAAGATATCTTTTATCGGCAGGATCCGGAGAAAACCCCCTTGGGCAATGACTAAAAAATGCTCTGTAATATAGCAGACCGGTCCTATGAGCCCTTTTCTTCCTGCAAATCTCAGACTGTCCGGCAGCTCAGAATCTGCTCTTTGCAAACTTTCCGGATCTATTCTGTTGTCCTGTATTGCAATCTGCAAAATAATCCCTATAAGAATACATATTCCTGCAAGCAACAGGAAGGCAATGTCAGTATCCGAATGATACTTTATGGAAAGAATCCCGATCAACCCTGCCAGAATGATCATTATAAAGATAACAGCCAGACACATATATCTGATCATCAGGAAGTCCTTCATGATTCTATATATATTTTTGTATTTTCTAATTTCTTTTATTTTCATAACCCGCATTCGACCTCAGGCGGATAAGATAAAGTCTTTTTATATTATGTTCAAAAATCTGCCCGCCAATTTGTATACCTGACAATAATTTACTCGCCGTCTTCCTGCTCATTGGAAAAAAGCCTTTTCAGCAAATATTCTCTGTTATTGATAAACATTTCTGTTACCTGATAGCTTTCTGTTGCTTCATATTGGATTTTTTCTATCCTGCCCCTGTCAAAAGACAGGATCTCTGCCCCAGGATATCCCAAAAGTATAGGAGAATGGCTGGCGATCACAAACTGGGCGCCGATTTCCACTGCTTTTTTTATTTCAAGCAAAAGAGTCAGCTGCCTCTGAGGGGAAAGGGCCGCCTCGGGCTCGTCCAGAATATAGAGTCCCGGTGAAGACAGTCTGCTCTGCATAAGGGCCAGAAAACTTTCCCCGTGAGACCTTTCATGAAAGTTCATAGAAGGATGGGAAATATCCGCATATTCCATCTCTTTTGTCGCCACATTGTAAAAGCTTTCTGCCCTCAGGAAGTAGCCCCATTTTTTCTGCCTGATCCCCCGGACAAGAGTGATGGCTTCCCAAAGTTCCGAATGGGTATCATAGGTAGAAAAGGAATAATTTCTGCTTCCTCCTTCCGGATTAAATCCATAGGCCACAGCAATCCCTTCCAGCAGAGTGGATTTTCCTGTGCCGTTTTCCCCTGCAAAATAAGTCACCGGACTTCTGAATGGAATCTCCTCCACATCTTTCAGAGCCGGAATACGATTTAAATAACTGTTTGCTGGAACCCGGTTCCAGTCAATACATACCTTTTTAACAAACAGCGGATACATACGTGTCTGTTTCCTCCCTTATCGTACTGTAATCCACATTATGATTTACAGCAATTTTCTCCATTCTCCTATAAGGCGATCCAGTATCTCTGTTTGATACTACCTTCTTCCAGGACTTCATTCTCTAAGATACCGCCGTTCCTGATAATGGATTTTGCCGAGCCGATATTATTTTTGTCACATGTCATTAACACCCTTGTCAGCCCCAGTTTTCTGCATTCTTCCAATGCCAGCCGGATCATTTCCGTGGCATAGCCTTTTCTCCTTTCGCTGGGCCTTATCCCATCGCCGATATGTCCTCCGTACTTTAACAGGTAGTCATTAAGGTCATGGCGGATATTCATCGCCCCTACCATAAGATTTCTTTTTCCATCGAAACAAAAGAAAGTAGAATCCGGAACCAGCCCTTCCTGGGGTTCTTTATATTCCAGGTGTTCCAGATAATATGCAAAATCCTCATAATTATTTCTAAAAATTGCATTGGGTGATGTGTTGGCCTCCGGATGATTCTCGTTGTAATCAATCCATTCTTTGAGCATATCAATGATCTGATTCTTATATTCATAGCTTCCTTTAACCAGTTTTATTTCCATATGTTTTTCTCTCCTAATGTACTAGCTTATTACTTTGTATCTCAGAAATAAACTGTTGACCATTCCTCCCGGCTGTACGGTTAACTTCCATGTATTTATAGATAACCTCTGTTTCTGGCTTCCTGAATAAGCTTAGGCTGGATCAGGGGATATGTCCAGTTATCTGTCAGATCCTGGCACAGAATAATTTTCTCTATCTCGCTATGTATTTTTTCAAAGGAAAAAACCTCTGCTGTAAAAAGCATGCCATAAGTTTCCTCTGAAAGATCTTCACCTACTCTTGTTTTCCCTTTTACGGAATATACACAGACCTGCCGGATGTGGAAATCTACTGCTCCTGTTTCCTCTTTCAATTCACGTTTCGCCGCCTCCAGGATTGTTTCTCCAGCCTCTCTGTGACCTCCCGGTACTTCCAGAGTATCTCTGTCTTTGTGTTTGCAGAAGATCCATTTTTCTTCTGTTTTGGCTATGATCACTGCAAACTTCAACAGGGAATCCTCCACCGTATCATAAAACTTTACTTCCACTATATCGTTCATTTTCCTTTACTGTATCCTTCATTTTCTTCGGTTTTCCAGACAGACTATTGAGAAATTCGGTAGTGTGCCACCAGATCTTCTCTCTTCTCCAGAATATCCTGCTCATATTTTGTCTGCCAGGGGCTGTTGTGATGGATCACATAGGGAACGCCGTTTTCATTTCTCCGGTCGGAGACAATGCCGATGTGGTCCTGGAATATTACAATATCCCCACCCTGCCACTCTTCTATTTCAGAAAGATCTGTAGTAAGGCTTATTGCCCTGTGTTCAAAATATACCTTCAGATTTCTCACCCGTCTGAAATCAATGTTTTTATCCGGCTGTTCTATATTGTAACTCACCTGATCTGCCCTGATATCCTCATCTACCAGAGTCATCAGATCATATCCGGCGCCTTTCAGCGCAAATGTCACCACATCTGTACATACGCCATAACCGTCATCCGGATAGCCTGTCTGATAATATTTACTTTTATATTTAGGCTTAGCAGCAATGTAGTCCAATGCACTCTGGAGGATATCCGCCTGGTCGTCTATGCCGTCCCCATCTTTGTCTGTCATGCTGTGGACCTGTGGGATAACCTGGCTGTATCTATCTGGAAGACGTTCCGAAGAAGTATTTTGATACCGGAAACCCCTATAAAGAAAAATGCCCAGAACAACAGCTGCACATATCACTATAATAATTATAATGTTCTTTTTCACAGTTCTTTGATCTCTCTTTGCAGATTTGCCAGAAACGTCCCTGCATGGGCTCCGTCCATCTGTGTGTGGTGAAATTGAAAGGAAAGAGGCAGCTCATATCGGAACCATTTCTTTTTATATCTGCCCCAGATCATAAAAGGATTGTTAAAAATACCGCTGTTCATCCCTACTGCCCCATCAATTTCCGTATCTATGATTGCTGATGTGCCGATCACCATACAGTCTTCTGACAGATCTATATCCCGGCACTTTTGGGCTGCCTGGGTTGTATATTCCAGGTACTGCTTATTATATTCCTCTAAATCCGGCTGATAATAAATATCGCAGGAATTGATTTCTCCGTTTTTGTTTTTTATAATGGTATTCACTGCGATCCGATCATATTGGAGCAGTTTGTCTCCCACAGGAAGTATATAAAACTCTTTCACTTCTGCTGCTGCCTTTCCAATACAGTAATCCAGCAGCATATTAAACTTCATTTTTCTCTTTTTACTTACTTTAACAAGATTCGTCACATCCAGAGTCTTTAAAAACGTCACCATTGGATTAGGAGCTTTCATCCAAAGCTCGTATGCAACAGCACGGCTTGTATCTTTCGGATCCACTTCTTTTACCATTGTACCCCTCACCCAAAATAAGACTTGTCAAGAAACACCAGGGCATTACCTGCCCCGGTGTTTCTCTTTTTTCTTTTGCTGTTTCATTTCAAACCTACGCTCAGATTCCGCCAGTTTCTTTTCCCGGCTTTTCTCTTTGCGCATCTTTTTGTTCTGCTCCTGCTGAAGTTTCAGAGCCTGCTGGGATTTTGTTCCAATACCTGTATTCTCCATCTGTCTCTTTACATCACGCTGCATTCTCTTAGGATTTTTTTTCCTATCCTTAACAGCAGTTTCCACAGCGGGGCTAAATTGCAGACTGTAATAACGTCTCAGTATAAACTCAGAAACTTCATAGTCCTTTGGCTCTGAGCCAAAAGTCACTTTCGCCGCAGCCAGTTTTCCATCCTGAATCCGCTCAAAAACGCCTACCCAGAATGGATCTTCAAAGCACACGATCAGTCTGCACCATACTTCGCCCATAACAATCCCTCCTTCGTTGATTGAAATGAGCAAAGAACGGACAACCCGGAGGGGCAGGTTACTTACCCTGTCAAGCAGGACGGCCGGGCTACCTACCGGCTCTGGCATACATTGCTGCATACGTTGCGTTTTTATCTTTGCTTTTATATTTTTTCATTATACTATATCATCCTCCTTCTGTCATTTCCTTTGTTAAAAAATTAGTTATTTTCCATTGAACAGGTATGGCTTTACTGCCTTGCTTCTTTCGTTCTTTCGAAATATAATGATTCCATAGAAAGTTATATACAAGAAAGCTATCGGACAGCAGAAAATATTGTCAGGCAGAAAGGAGGCAATGATTATGATTGAAGTTTACTATATAGAAGACGATGAAACAATTGCTGATTTGGTGAAAGAATATTTGGCTCAGCAAAACTGCAGCGTTCTTATTTTCCGAACAATTTCAGAAGCAAAACGGGCACTGCTGGATCATCTTCCTACACTAATCTTAATAGACTGGAACCTGCCGGATGGCCAGGGAAATGACCTATGCCGCTGGATCCGTATTAGATCGGCCAATTTACCGATTATCTTTTTGACTGTTCGAGGGGATTCTCACGACATTGTGGCCGGATTTCAGAATGGTGCCGATGATTACATTGTTAAGCCATTTGAACTTACTGTTCTCTATTCTCGTATACTTGCACTGCTTCGCAGAACAAAAGCTGTCAGAGAATCAAAGCTGTTTTGCAACGACCTGGTCATAGATAAAGAAAAATTAGCTGTTTATTATCAGCAGGAAGAAATCACTGTAAGCCAGCCGGAGTATCATCTTCTTTTATTACTGATGGAAAATAAGGGGAAAACGGTTACCAGAAAGCAGCTTTTAGAGGAGATCTGGGACAGCAATGGAAATTATGTGAATGATAATACACTGACTGTTACTATGAAACGGTTACGTGAGAAACTTCATAATCCCCCATGTCTGAAAACAGTCCGCAGCTTTGGCTACCGGATGGAGGATACCATATGAACGAAAAACGAAAACAAGGATTTCTATTTTTTATTCCCATATTTATTCTTTTTCTGTGTATGACTTGTATGGCATTTTTTTGTCTGCAAACTTATCAGCAGAATACTTTCAAACACATATCTGCATTTTTCCAAACTGCTGCAGAAGCCGATCCTAAATCGGAACCGCAGCTCTTATCTGCATTAAAAGAATATCAATCTTTGTCAGAACAGAAAGTGGACAAACATAATTATCTGGAAAAATACGGGTATCATAAGGATGACTTTTGCAGAGGGCTTCCGGTCCATATCTTTGCACTCTTTTTTTCCTTATTTTTTATTTCTGCCTGCGCTTTTGCCTGGGAGATATGGAGGCTCTGCAGACAAACCCGGCGGCGGATTACTTATCTGACGGAATATCTGGAACAGGTCAATACAGGAACCGGCGGGACATTCATACAGACACAGGAAGATGATTTTTCTCATTTACAGGATGAAATATATAAAACTGTCACCATGCTTTATCAGACCAGAGAAGAAGCGATTGCTGCCAGGGAAAGATTCGCTGAAAATCTGGCAAATATCGCCCATCAGCTGAAGACACCGATCACCGCAGCATATCTTTCTCTACAGCTGATGAAAAAGGCTTCCCAAAATGAATATGCATTACAAGTAGAAAAACAATTGGAACGTCTGAACCGGCTGGAAGAATCTCTGCTGACTCTTTCTAAAATTGACGCAGGCACTCTACCCTTAAAATTCCAAAAGGTTGACATCTATACCGCATTAACTCTGGCAGCGGAAAATCTGAATGATTTACTGTCAGAGAAAAATGTTTCGGTAGTTATACCAGAGAAAGGAGGTATGGAGTTTTCCGGTGATCTGGAATGGTCAATGGAGGCACTTATCAATCTAATGAAAAATTGTATGGAGCATTCACCGTCCGGCGGACACATTTATTGTGATTACACAGAGAATCCTTTGTATGCACAAATTCTGATATGGGATGAAGGCACAGGATTTGTCCAAGGGGACATCCCCCACCTTTTTGAACGATTTTACCAAGGCAGGAACGGAACTCCCAATGGATCCGGCATCGGATTAGCCCTTGCCCGATCGATCTTCGAATTGCAAAATGGAACAGTCACTGCCCGAAACATTCCAGAGGGCGGCGCCTGCTTTGAAATAAAAATATACAGTCACTGAGATGTCACTTTACTTTGTTATACTGTATACAGGCTTAGCAGATCGGCCAGTTACAGAAAGGAGAAGGCGGCATGGAAATACTAAGGTGTGAAGGTGTCCGGAAAGTATACGGTTCTGGAAATAATCAGGTGGTGGCATTGGATCATATCGACCTGTCCATACAGAAGGGAGAATTCGTTGCCATTGTAGGTGCTTCTGGTTCAGGAAAATCTACTCTTCTACATATCCTGGGCAGTATAGATAAGCCTACAGAAGGCAAGGTTGTGATCGAAGACACAGATCTGTCAACGATGACGCCAACACAGGCAGCGATCTTCAGGCGCAGAAAGGTAGGGCTTGTTTATCAATTCTACAATCTGATCCCCACCCTTACAGTGCGAAAGAACATTCTCCTGCCTCTTATGCTGGATAAGAGAAAACCCAATGAAAAATATTTTGAGCAGATTGTCAATTCCCTGGGAATTATTGACAAGTTAGACTTTTTTCCCCATCAGCTGTCCGGAGGCCAGCAGCAGCGTACAGCCATCGCCCGGTCTCTGATTTACCGTCCGGCTCTTTTACTGGCTGATGAACCAACTGGAAATCTTGACAGGAAAAACGGGGAGGAAATTATAGATATGCTGAAATTGTCAAACCGCAGTCTGAACCAGACTATTCTTTTAATTACCCATGATGAAAAGATCGCTTTAGAAGCTGACCGCATTATAACCATAGAAGATGGAAAGATCCTCAGCGATCAGAAAGGCCGGTAAAAGATATGTGGAAAGATTATTCAATTGGATTTATCAGAAAAAACCGTGCTTCCAGCTTATCTGTGCTCGCTGCAGCTTTTATATCTGCACTGTTCTTGTCTTTGCTGTGCAGTTTATCTTACAATTTATGGAAATACGAGATTGAATCAATCACTTTAGAAGAAGGCAGCTGGCAAGGACGGATTTCCGGAACATTTAACGAAAGTATCGTATCAGCTATTCAGAATTTCGCAAATGTAAAAACTGTCCAAATTAATACAGAGCTTTCAGATGAAGAACATCTTGTGATTGATATCTGCTTTCAAAATATGCGGACGATCTATCAGGATCTGCCGCTGATAGCTGAGCATTTTGGTGTGGATGACAATTCTGTGTCTTATCACGAATTGCTTTTATCAAGATACTTGATCCATGACCCCCAGGATACAGATCCTCCTTTATTGATGGCTTTCTATCTGGCAGTGCTGCTGATCGCATCAGTGTCTTTAATTCTGATCATTCACAACTCTTTTGCAGTATCCATGAAAGCCCGTATACATCAGCTTGGCATCCTTTCCAGCATAGGAGCCACACCAGGGCAGATCCGTGCTTGTTTATTGCAGGAAGCCGCCGCTCTTTGTATCCTGCCTATATTATTGGGAACCGTTGCCGGGATCGCATTAAGTTTTGGAACTATCCGGCTTATCAATGCTCTGGCAAAGGGAATTTCCGGCAGGCACGAAGCAGTTTTTGCCTATCATCCGATACTATTTGTGATCACCATATTGTCAGCTATTTTAACGGTTTATGTTTCTGCATGGCTGCCTGCAAGAAAACTAAGTAAACTGACACCCCTCGCAGCAATCCAAAACATTGGAGAGACCCATCTAAAAAAGAGAAAAAAATCTCCCTTTCTATCCCGGATATTTGGCGTTGAAGGCGAGTTGGCCAGGGCTACAATAAAGGCGCAAAAGAAAGCCCTGCGGACTTCTACATTATCTTTGACCCTTTCTTTTCTGGGATTCACACTGATGCTATGCTTTTTTACCCTCTCTGGGATCAGCACAAACCATACCTATTTTGAACGTTATCAGAACGCATGGGATATTATGGTAACAGTGAAAGATAGGAATATAGAAAATTTTGAGAAAACAGAGGAGATCCTGCAATTAAATCATGCAGAAAGCGTTATCTATCAAAAGGCAGCAGCCCAATGTGCAGTTCCGGAAGCCAGTATCAGTGATGATCTGCATCGGTTAGGAGGTTTGGAATCGGTAGCAGGAAATGTCGCCCGTACTTCCGAAGGCGTTTATTCCGTTCAGGCTCCCATTATCATTATGGATGACAATGGATTTAAAGAATACTGTAAAAAGATAGGAATAAAGCCGGAAAAAACAGGATGTATTGTCCTGAACCGCATCTGGGACAGTATAAACAGCAATTTCAGATACAAAGAATATGTTCCATTTCTGACTGCAGAACAGAATACTATCCTTTTACAGAATGTGGAACATACGCAAAATACAGTGGAAATTCCCGTCCTTGCTTATACACAGGAACCACCTGCTTTAAGAGAAGAATATGCGAACTATACTCTGGTTCAATTCATTCCTCTTTCTACCTGGAGACAGGTTGAAAAAGTGATCGGAAATGCCGAACCAGATACTTATATTCGTATACTGGCAGAAAACAGCAGAGAACTTTCCGCACTAAACATGCTGGAAACAAAAGCTGCGGATATCATGGAAGGAAACTATACTTTTGAAATAGAAAACCGTATCCAGGAAAAAATCGACAACAATGCCATGCTGAATGGTTATAAGCTGATTGTCGGAGCCTTATGCGTTTTGCTGGCAATAATCGGCATTGCAAACATATTCTCATACACTTTAGGATTTGTTCAACAAAGGAAACGAGAATTTGCAAGGTATATGTCCATCGGCATGACACCGGAAAGCATGAAAAAAATGTTCTGTATTGAAGCCCTGGTAATTGCCGGCCGTCCGGTGTTGATCACCCTGCCCCTTACTCTGCTGTTTGTAGGATTCATGGTAACAGCAAGTTATCTGAACCCAATGGAATTTCTGAAGGCAGCTCCGATCATGCCGATTGTAATTTTCATATTGGTCATTTTCGGTTTTGTGGCATTGGCCTATTACATCGGCGGCAGAAAAATAATGAAATGCAATCTGATTGAGGCACTGCAAAGGGATCATATTTTATAAGAGAATGGTCCGGGCTGTAGTCCCGGACCATTCCTTCATAGCTAAGCACTTTAAAAGTTCTGAAAAATTGATGTCAGCGCCATCAATATAAATATAACAACAAACAAAATCTGTACAACATGTCCGCTTCCGGCTGTTGTTTCCTCGAATTCCATGGGTCTGTCATCAAAGATACCTGGATCCTTCATCCGTTCTTTATACTGAAAATCCTCCAGATAATGCTTCCATCCGCTCCGGTCTGTATAGATGCGTACCTGATTGGAGGCAAGATACCGGTGGATCGGCTTTCGGTATCCCTGACTTGTGATCGTATTCACAACTCCGGTAACCGGATCTGTAATATCCACCTGAAGATAGTAATACCTGTGATATCTAAGAGAGTTATTTTTTCCTGACTGATAAGGAACATCCTGCCGTACCACACTCCGGATCCAGCCAAGCTGTGAAGATCCGTATGCGATAGCCTCTGCCCGCTGCCTGCGGTAAAACAATGCTTTTCGTATCATAGTAACAGCGGTATACACCGGAAGCAATCCCGCCACAAAAAACAAAAGAGCAGCTGTATGGGTACCGCCGGTCAGAAAAGAACCAATAAGTGAGGAATACCACAGGATCACAAACAAAATCAGGAATACCACATTTCCCATTTCCTCCTCTGCAGGCCGGATCTTTCTTTTCATAAATTTCTCCTTTTTCTTTAGTTTGATATTCTCTTTAATCCATTAAAATTTGTCAGTATTTAAAAGGGTATCATAAATGTCTTTAACAATATTTTCCATATCCTTCTCAGCAGTAATACTGGTTTCATGTAATATATTTGAAAAGTCTTTTTCACGCCACCATCTTCGCATTTCCTTTGCGCCAAATTCCTGACACTTAGCTCTTGTCAAATGTCGCTTAACGGTCTCCTCGAAAGGCAGATCAAAATAGTAGGCAAACACTTCTGTGCCATATACTTGAATAGCCAGTTCAAATAATGACTTATACCAATCTGCATTCATGATACCTTCCAGTATAACGATATCGCTGTGTTTACTGCCATATATCAGAAGTTCCTTCATAAGAGGCAATGCAGGTGTATTTTCTCCATCATCAACATTCAACATATTTCTTCTTATTTCGTCTTGCGAAATAAGCATGGTATTCTGTCCAAATTTACTTTGTAATTCTTTTGCGATTGTGGATTTCCCACTGCCTGAATTTCCTCTGAGTATAATTAATTTTCCCATGTTATCTCCCCTCTCAAACACAAATTAGAATTGAACAAAATCGCTGCGCGATGGCCTGCCAAGGCTGTGGCATAGCGATTTTCTGTTTTCTATAACAAAAGCAGTAGAAAGCAAGTCCTAAAAGTAGTATTGTTAAGTCACCACAAC
>NZ_NFHH01000045.1 GCF_002161285.1 Blautia sp. An81
TTTCTTCCCATTTCAACCTCACTGCGAAAAAGTTTTTTTGTCATATTTCTATTTTCGCAGTGAATCCATGTGTTTTCAATAGGTTTTAGTGCGAATTATTTTTACCTGTCAGAACTGTTCAAAAAAGAATACAAGCTTCCTCTATTTCCTACGGTACATACCTGTTACACGAAGTGTAACAGGTATGTACCGTAGTGTCAATCATTTCGTAGCTTTCATTACCTCTTCGTTTCGTAGCTTTCATTACCTCTTCCCAAGCGATGGACACCTTGCTTCATGGGCTGGATTATGTCCAGGTAACAACGAGAGTGCCAAAAAGCGAAAATCCGGAAAGACCCGAAAAGGAAACGCTTTACTGCAGGAAACGCTTGTCGTAAGTGCACACAGTGCGGTGAAGAACAAGAAATCATACTTCTATGCACAGTTCATGCGAATCAGCACACATCGTGGAAAAAAGCGGGCCTATGTTGCTGTAGCTCATTCTATGCTAATAGCCATTTATCATATCCTCAAAGATGGAGTACCCTTCAAGGATCTGGGAGCCGATTATTATAATCAGTTCAACAAAGAACGCAAGATCCATGCATATCTTAAAAAGTTAAAAGCACTTGGCTGGGAAGCTCCTGTTGTTGCCACATAAGATTTCCAGTTAAGTTTAAAAAGATACGAAGGACAGAAATAATGGCCTGTGCGCTGGTGTTTCCAATGCCGGGAATATCCTGTATCGCTTTTGCAGCTCGTTTTTCCTCCGGTTTCATGAAGTTATCAATATCATCATCAAGCTCTTTGATGATGGCATTGAGTTCATCAAGGTGCTTGAGAAGAAGACGTAGCATTTTACGCTGGACGTCGGACATAATCCCGTTCAGGTCATCAATGATCTGTTCCTTTGATGCTTTCAGGTTGTGTGCTATAACTTTCTTTTCATAGAGAATGTCGTATTCAGCAGAGTCTATCTGCTTCCCCGAAAGGATGTACTCCAGGATATTTCTGGCGCTCTTACCGTTGATATCTGTAATAGTACCGGATATCTTAATGTTGGCCCCTTCCAGCATCTTTTGGAGCCTGTTCAGCTCACGGTTGCGTTCTCCGACAAGACTCTTGCGGTAACGAACGAGTTCCCGCAGTTCCCGCTGGTCTTTGTCCGGAATATAACTTGCCTGGAGCAGACCATGCATAAGGAGATCAGCAATCCATTCCGCATCTTTTACATCTGTCTTCCGTCCCGGTACTGCTTTCATATGGCGGGCATTTACCACAATCGCATTCAAGTCAGAAGATTCGAGGATGTTGTATAAGGGTTTCCAATAGGAAGCTGTGCTCTCCATGGCAACCATTTCACAGCCGCCATCCTTAAGCCAGTCAGCCATTTCCAGAAGTTCTCTGGTTGTTGCACCAAACTCACGAATCTCCTGCCGGTTGCCTTTTTTGAAACAGGCGACGATGAGTTTTTTGTGTACATCAATACCACAACATTTGTCGTAAACTTTTTCCATAATGACACCTCCATGGATAGAATTTACGGCATGGCTTCCTGTCTTTTGATATTTTACTGTACGTCCTTCTGCTGCAATGCGGCTGGACAGATGGTGGTACATGAGGAAGCCTAAATTCAGTTTTATAGGCGGGTTACAGGCCCAGATAAAAATCGAACTTCGCCGTTATATTTAGTATACACCTGAAACCATGGCAAGTAAGCAAGCGAAAAACTGGGATTGATCACACATGATGAAGCTGAAAAGCCTAATATACGAGAGAAAGTAAGCTCTCTATGGGAAGAAGTATTTAGAGACACGGAGAGATATAGGACTGTTTTTCAGTTGTATAACATGTGTGTCCGGTGCAACCGTAATAAACTGCCTGTCTTCCAACTTTGCATCTGTATATTGGATCATCACATATAGCCAATAATTCAAAATCTTAGTACCAGATAAATATGGGAATCCCTTTTTGTTTTTTATAATATACTCTTTGATCTTTTTTACGGAATTATCATTATCCCAAAACAGCTTTCTGATGTCACCCTGAAATTTATCCATGAATGTGTTACACAACCGTCCCCTTATCTCTATATGTTTATTAGGTTGAAGCGCTACCTTAACAGTTTAGTGCGCAGCTCCTCTTGTTTCATTTATACAACATATTCTGGTGAAAATATATCTCGGGTTTCAGCGTCAAGATATGCCACTTTTGCCGCTTCTCACAGCTTATACGAATTTCTTTGGTAATTTAATGCCATTGGTAAAGTAAAATATAGATAGTTTTCCTTCGTACCTTTCCCTAACCCTGGGTTTGCATCCTCTGGCATAATTTCTCCGCCAAGGCTCCCGTCATGATAAAGTTGCAAGAGATCTTCTACGTTTTTCAGAATGTTTTTTTCTTTTCGAGACTCAGTGTTATTTCTTCCATTTTTTAGTATTCCTTTTTTAATATCGCAGTTATAATACTCAAGTCATCAATCGACTTATTAGCTTTTATCTCACGCCATCATTTATCTGGAAGATTGCCCCCATGTCCGTTTCCCTGCTGCTTCACTGTAGAGATTTTGACCGTCCTGCCTGTAAACTTCTTATAATAATAGGTTGAATTTCTCCTATTCTTGGATATAATAAAAGTAAAGACAGCAAAAAGGAGGTTCCGTTATGAATATCAACACTAAAAACCTGGTTTCTATCACCGAGGCCAATCAAAACTTCTCTAAGGTAGCACGCCTCGTAGATGAGAACGGTTCTGTCATCATATTGAAGAACAATGTTCCCCGATATCTGGTCATGGAATTCAGCGCTGCTGAACAAGAAGAATTTGCTGATGATGAAGATATCATGGCTATTTCCAAACGTCTCATCGAAAAGAACCGACAGGCTTACGAGGTACTTGCCAAATGATCCGATTATCCAAGCCGCAGATACTTCTGCTGCACGAACAACTCATTGCAGAGACCGGAGGTTCATCCGGCCTGCGTGATGAAGGGATGCTGGACTCTGCGCTGAATGCTCCTTTCCAGACCTTTGGCGGGGAAGATGTCTATCCATCTCTCCTGCAGAAGACAGCCCATCTTTGCTTTGGTCTGGTCAAAAACCACCCTTTTGTAGATGGGAACAAACGTACCGGCGCACACGTCATGCTGGTGTTTCTTGCTTTAAATGGGATTGAATTGCAGCATACACAAACAGAATTGTCCGATGTTATCCTGCAATTAGCGGCAGGCACCATTCAGTCTTCTGATTTACTGAGCTGGATACTCGCACATCAGATATAAAAAGCCCTTCTCCTGGGGATGGCTTTTTCCATGCCACCAGCCACCACGTTTTGCATGAATTCTGACATGACATTCTCTGCACAGAGAAATCAGAAAAGGCATATGAAAAAGAGCTCTCGCAGGATTACTCCCACAAAGGCTGCATATTCTTTATTACAGCAGACCAGTTCCCATTTGCCAATGAAACTAAAAAATCCGGGAACCTGTTTTCTTAATCGCTTACCAAATCCCGTACAAAGATACATAAGCATTTCACCTCGCCACTACTAAAATCTGATCCGCATGTTCAATCGTTGCCAGACGATGAGCGATGACGATCACTGTTTTCCCGATAGGCAGCTCACTGATAGCTTACTGTATCAGATACTCATTTTCAGGGGCAATTCTTTCTGCTGCCTCGTCGAGACTCAAAGCATTGCTGTAACGATCCCCACTGCAAGGCAGGCAGGTATTCCCAATAACATGCCAATGATCAGCCATATCAGATAGGAATCTCTAAACCCTCTCTGAAATGTATGATCACCATTAAAAAATTTCAGAACAAAAGCAAATATGAACACAAAAATGATCATAGCTGCCGCTTTCCGTATAATATCCCCTCTGGTAAACCGCTGTTTTCTTTTTTCAATCAAACCTAATTCCATACACCTGTCCCGGATAGCAGGGGGATAATCTCCCACCGAGGTCAGTGGATCTTTCAGCGTAAGGGCCACTATTATAATAGTAAACAGGATTATCCCTATCAGGCTTTCAATGAAAATGACCATCTTTTTTCTCCCCAATATCTTTTATATTGCTTCTCCCATCGAATATAGCAAAATATAAATGGATATTTCTATAATTTCATTATAGTTAGTTTTAACTAACATATCAATAAATCCCTTTTACTTAATCTCTTTTAAAGTGCACTGTTACACAAGATTATCTTCCCTGATTTTTCACTTTCTCCAAAATGTCACCAAAAATCGAACAACTTTATTGATAAATTCGTTCAATTTAAGTATAATAATATTGAAACTATACATCTTACAAACATAGGAGGTGCGATCCATGTCAATTACTGCAACAGAATTAAAGTTAAATCTCGGCAAGTATTTAAAACTGGCAGAACATGAAGATATTTTCATTACACGAAACGGTAAGGTTGTGGCAAAACTTTCTAACCCCAATGCTGACCGCACGGAAATG
Organism: Blautia sp. An81; assembly: GCF_002161285.1. Taxonomy (GTDB): domain Bacteria; phylum Bacillota; class Clostridia; order Lachnospirales; family Lachnospiraceae; genus Blautia; species Blautia ornithocaccae. The sequence continues at coordinate 4,448 of NZ_NFHH01000045.1, forward strand.
GCAAAATCACTCCTTGGTGTCATTCCTTCCGATATTACTGTAGAAGAAGCACGGAAAGAAAGGATCTCCAATATATGAAAGTCTTAATCGATACCTGTGTCATAGTAGATGTCCTCCAAAAACGAGACCCTTTCTATCAGGCAGCCATGGAAATCCTGCTTGCTATATCCAATCGGAAATGCACTGGTGTTCTGACGGCAAAATCCATCACCGACATTTATTACATCCTGCGGCGAGGTATCCATAATGAGGGAGAGGTACGTAGACTGGTCCGTATTCTCTTTACACTTTTTGAAGTAGAAGATACCTTTTCTACGGATTGTGAAGTTGCTTTGGACTCTCTCATAAAGGATTACAAAGACGCTATCATGGTACAGACTGCTTCCCGTATCGGTGCAGACTGCATTGTGACCAGAAATTTAAAGGGTTACAAGTTGTCATCCCTTCCAGTCTTTTCCCCGGAGCAGTTTCTCACAAAACTTGCAGAAGAGGAAAATATAGAAGAATAGAAATATTTAAGAAGCCCAGGCTCAAAAAAATGCGGAACCTGGGCTTAAAATTTATCAAAATCCTTCTACGCCTCTGCCTCCGTCTAAACACCCCACCTCAGACTTTCCTGCTGGATATGATACAATCTCTGGTACAGGCCCTTCTTTTTCATCAGCTCCTTATGGGTTCCTCTTTCCACCAATTTTCCCTCCTCCAATACAAGAATCTGATCAGCGTCCGCCACTGTGCGCAGCCGGTGTGCGATCATAATCACCGTTTTCCCTTCAACCAGCTTTGCAATCGCTTTCTGAACGAGAACTTCATTTTCCGGATCCAGGGAGGCTGTGGCCTCATCAAGGAGAATGACCGATGCGTTCTTTAGTAGTGCCCTTGCAATGGAAATGCGCTGGCGCTCTCCCCCGGATAAGGTACTTCCGTTCTCTCCGAGAAGAGTCTGATAGCCATCGGGCATTTCACGGATAAATTCATCACAATAAGCAGCCTTTGCCGCAGCGATCACCTGTTCGTCTGAAGCATTTGGATTTCCAATCCGGATATTGTTTATAACTGTATCGTTAAACAGCGAAACATCCTGGAAAACGAAAGACATATAAGACATTAAGCTTTCCGGCTCTATTGTTTTGATATCTTTCCCTCCTACTGTAATCTTTCCTTTTTGGACATCCCAAAAATGGGCGATCAGCTTTATTACAGTACTTTTTCCGCTGCCGGAAGGACCAACGAATGCGATAATGCTGCCCTGGGGTATTTTGCAGGAGATATCTTTGATCACATCCTCCTGATTGTAGGCAAAGGTAACATGGGAGAGTTCAATATCACAATTATCTACAATCTTTTCCTCTCCTGCCATAGCCGGAGTTGTCAGAAGGGTACGCATACGGTTTGTAACAACATTCAGATTCAGCAAAGAAGACAGATTTGCAAGGATAGAAAGAATGGGACCGTAAATACGGGTTACCATCAACAAAAACATCAGCAATGGAATCAATTCAATCTGACCTCTTGTAAGTAAAATTGCGCCCACGAAAATTGTAATTCCAATGCCTGCCTGCAATACCATGCTTGCACCGGACATAAAGACACCAACAGCCATTTCCACTTTTACCGCTATTTTTTTCATAGCAAGAAGTGCATGATCCAAGGTCTTGAAGCGAGAGCCCCTTAAGCCACAGGATTTGATGATTTTCATACCTTCCAGATATTCCTGGACCTGATCAGAAGCCTTTAACTTTGCATCAACTTGTTTTTCAAATAACCGTATCTGGCGTTTACGGCTTAACCAGATGATCAAAAATGCAATGGGTACAGTACAGAATACACACAGAGCTAATCTCCAGTCAAAGAAAGCAAGAAGAATACAGGTAATCGTCACTGTAATCCCATTTGCAATCAATGGGGGAATCGTACTGCTGAGCAAGGATTCCATACTGCTGCAGTCGGCCATCATGCTTGTGGTAAGTTCCGATAAATCCTTTGTGTTGAAAAAACTCATAGGGAGCTTTCGCAAATGATCAGCGATACGAAGCCTTGTGGCGTTGGACTCCTGATAAGAAGCGATATAGGTCTTCCGGTAATCATTTTTGGCCGCCAGAAATACCAGTATTGCAGAAAGGATCCCTGCTCCCCATAACAGCCAGATATGATTCCACTGTACAGACCCTCCATTTGCTACAGGAGTTAATATTTCGCTAAAAATCATTACAGTAACACAAAAAGGAAGAAGCATAGCCAGATTCGTCAAAGTGCAGGCGAAAACGGCCTTTTTTAAATCCTTATATCCTTTCTCTGATAAAAAGAGGACCTTCTGTAATTTTCTCATTTATCACACCGCCTTTCCGCTGATCTTCCAATTGAAGGCTTCTGTATAATGCTTCCACATCCGGGCATAACAGCCGCCTGCTGCAACCAGCTCCTCATGTTTTCCCGTCTCTGCCAAACGCCCCTTTTCCATAACAAGGATCTTATCTGCATTGCGGATTGTAGAAAGTCTGTGTGCAATGATAATGACCGTCTTTCTCTCCATGAGTTTTTCAAAAGCCTTCTGTATCAGATACTCATTTTCCGGGTCGCTGAATGCAGTTGCCTCGTCCAGGATAATAATGGGAGAATCTTTGATAATGGCCCTGGCAATAGCAATCCTCTGGCGCTCGCCGCCAGACAGATGTACGCCTTTCGTTCCCACAACTGTATGATAGCCCTCTGGCATTTTTGAGATAAAATCATGGCACTGGGCTGCCTTAGCCGCTGCGATCACCTGCTCTTTTGTAGCATTTTCATTTCCCATGCGGATATTGTCCAAAATACTCTGCTTAAACAGAAAGACATCCTGAAACACAAAGCTGACCTGATGCATAAGTTCCTCCTGGGCCATATTTCGTATATCCACACCTCCAATGGTAATCTTCCCCTCCGATACATCCCAGAACCGGGAGATCAGATTGGCGATGGTGCTTTTTCCCCCTCCGGAGGGCCCCACGATCCCGGTAATCTGCCCTTGCTTTGCGGTAAAAGTTACATCTTCCAGGGCTTTTTCTTCGCTGTTCCCTGTATAAGTAAAACTTACATGATTAAAAGCCACATCCTCTCCCTTTGGTTTTTGTGGATGTGAAGTTTCCGGCATTTCCGGAATATTCAGGATTTCATCCATGCGGGCCACATTCCCATCAATCTGCATAAAGGACTCTGAGATATACATGATTTTATTCAGGACCCCGGCAATGGCCGGAACAAACAGCAGGTAGAAAATAAATTTCATGGCAAATTCTGTGAAATCGGAAGTATTGGAGCCCATGAGAATACCTACAGGCACAAGGAGCAAATAGATATTGTTGATAATAGTTGTGAATGCAGGCATACAATTCTGCCATCCAAGAGAAAATTTTAATACCCATTCTGTATAGCCGCTGATGGCCTCCTGCAGCTTTTTAAAGGAGGAAGCCGTCTGATTAAACACCTTTACAACAGACATTCCTCTCACATATTCAACCGAAGCATTATTCATTTCCTCAGAAGCCTTTTGATATTTGGCCATATTCTCTTTCATAGCTCCGCTGCCAAACCCTATAAATTCAACAGCAAAGGCCAGAAGGATTCCCACAAGTGAAGCCAAACCAAAACGCCAGTCTACGGCCAAAAGCAGGATCACCATAACAATCGGGGCAGTTACAGAGGCAACAAAATCAGGAAACTGGTGGGCGATAAATCCTTCCACGCTTTCTATGTTTTCATCCATGATCTTACGCAGACGCCCGCTGCCGATGGTGAGATGATAACCTAAAGGAATTTTTGTGATATGATTGGCAAATAAGACTTTCAGATCATAAAGAGTGCCAAAGGCTGCCATATGGGAGCTGAAAATAGCCAGAAAATAAAGCAGGATATTTGCAAGAATTCCAGCAAGGGCCATCCACCCATAGCTCATAACCCTTCCCATATCCAGTCGTCCTAAATCCGGGAATACCCCGATAATGGAACGGATCATAAAATAAACCCCAATGTACGGGATAAATGAAGCTATGGCTGCAAGAGAAGAAAGTACAGCCGCCAGGATGATCACTCCTTTCCGGTCCGAAGCCAGCTCCATGCAGCGGTCCAGACCCGTCTTGGGCTTTGCCCCTTTTGAATTTTTCTTTGACATAGCACGAAACCTCCTAACTAAAATAATGGTGCAGTTAGTATTTTCTAACCACACCATTATTTTACTGTTTCCAGTCAGTTTCTTCTACTCTGTTCCTTTATTTACAGGCTAAAAATAGCCCATTTCTTCTATTTTTTCTTCCGATAATCCTTTGGGAGAACCCCATAGACCGATTGAAACGCTTTTGCAAATTTGCTGGCGTTACTGTATCCCAATTCCAGAGCAATATCTCCGATCTTTTTATTTTCATTCAAAAGGATATCCGCCGCAAGGTTCATTTTATATTTTTTCAGATAAGCATAAGGCGTATCACCATAAATATGAGAAAAAACCTTATGAAATACTGTAAGGCTCAGATGTGCTTCTTTCGCCAGATGTTCCAATGAATTTTTCTCATCCAAATGCTGTACCAGGTAATCCCGGATTGCTTTTGCAGCCTGTATCTGCCCCTTATCAAAATATTGGAAATCACAGCCATTCACCTGGGTGAGCTGATCCATATGATAAAGGAGCTCAATAGCTTTGATCCTGAAATATCCCACATGCTCACGGCCCTTCGCCTCATATATTTCAGAAAACAGATGTTGAAGTTTCTTCGGGGTTTGTCCGGTATACCACTTTTTTTCAATCCCCAGTGTTTCTTCGATCTTATCAAGATCAATAGGAATTTCCCCCATCATTTTCCTGGTAGACATAGACAGGGTCTGCTTATCGATCACCAGGCTTACGGCAAAACACTTTTTTAACGGAAAGGAAAAAGACACCGGCAGGTATTGTGTGCCTGCAACGCCAAAATATCCCTCTGGTAAATAGGAGACTGTATGATTGGCAAACTCACATTCATATCGTCCTTTCTGGCAATGGGTGATCTGGATAATATCCGGATTGAATTTCTGTGAGGGCATAGTCTCGGCTGTATCGAAATCTAAAAAACAAAGTTGTATTCCGTCAAAGAGAAAATAATTTGTAATGATCCCACGGCCCTGACAGCCGTAGTCCACCACAATGTAATCTTCCCTTTGTTCCATGATCTTTGCTTGTGTGCCATACCATTCCTGTTTGAAATGAGGACTCATCGTACGCTGGTACTGATCTAAATCAGCATAAGCTACTTTTGCTTTTTCACTCATTTCTCTTTCACCGAATCTATCCATTTTTCAATTGCTTCCGCCAAAACAAACTGCTGCTTCAAAACAGCTATGCCGGTTGCCGGAATTTCCGGTAGATTTTCCTTTTCTCGTATATTCTGTTCCAGATAACTTTTCAGCTCTTTTACATTCTCTTCTATACTATCTATACACTGCTTTCGCTTTTCTGATGAAAGACTGTCCAGATTGACAATGACTGCATTAAAGTCCAGGAAAATTTTTATATACTCAACAGGGGTCATATGCAGATGATTCCGGAAAGCCCTGTAGCACTCTCTTTCACTTAAAAAAGCAACTTCTGCAAGCTCCGGAATAGAGATCTTTTCAGAATAATGTTCATGGATATGTACCATCATTCTCTTGATCTTATCGTCTGTTCCATTGGCAGATCCTGTTTTATCCTGAAGTATGGGAGCGCATAACTGGAACAGGCGCAGCCATATCTGGGACAGTGCCTCTCTTATCTTTATTTCATAGCCAAACTCCTCTTCTGACAGGAAAAAGGCTTTGCGGATCAGATCGATAACCCCGGCCTGTTCTGGCACCTTGGGATTTAACGGGAGAATCTCAATCTGGGAAGAAGTAGTAATGGGCATAATATATTTCTGTTCAATCCTGCTTCCATGATCGCCCGCAAGTAATTTCGGTTCAAAAATATGGAGAAATTATATATTTTTCTCCATATGAGTCTGGATTTCCGTCATATGCAGTACATTTGAATTCACCATACCGGCCCAGCCGGCGGAAAAAACCATGGTTTCATTGGGCGTATGGTATTTTAACTGGCCGCTTTCCATGTAGAACAGCTCTATGGCGTTATGCCAGTGCCAGGGTACAAAAGGCTCCCGGTAATCATCCAGTTCTGCCTGTGAAGCCACATATGGAAAATCTGTAGTCTCATATGGCAGTTTTTCTTCCTTACTGCCTGTCTGAAATTCTAAATTGCGGGTAATTCTCATTTAGATACCTCCATGGGCTAATTGTAACATATCTGCGCCTGGAAGGTGAATGATAAGGCATTTTTTTCTCTCACTATCCGGAAGGGGTTTCCAATTGACAAACCTCACCCCAACTGCTAATATTTTTCTGATAAAATAATAAAGAAGCGCAATGCTTCCGCGCCAGAAAGGATCTGTTCCCATGAATCATCTTAAAAAAATATACTGCAGGACCTTTCAGACAGGACTGAAAATAGCACTGCCGTTCCTGCCCTATCGAAAGCCTAAAATCGTCAACAGTGTGAAAGCCCTGCCGGAAGTCATTCAAAAGAAAAAATGCAGCAAAGTTCTGATCATCACCGATGCAGGTATAAGAAAGCTGGGGCTGACCGCTCGTCTTGAAAAAGCCCTTGATAACGCTGGTATTCCCTACTGCATCTATGGCAAAACTGTAGCCAATCCCACCACCGACAATGTAGCTGAGGCCGTGGCCCTTTATCAGGATGAAGGCTGCGACTGCATCATCGGCTTCGGCGGCGGCTCCAGTATGGACTGTGCCAAAGCAACAGGAGCCCGTATTGCTAAGCCAAAACAGTCTCTGGCAAAAATGAAGGGAATATTAAAAGTACATAAAAAACTGCCCCTTTTAATGGCGGTTCCCACTACTGCAGGTACGGGAAGCGAAACAACGCTGGCTGCGGTCATCACCGATGCCCAGACCCGGCATAAATATCCCATTAATGATTTTTCTCTGATTCCCAGGTATGCGGTCCTGGATCCCAAGGTTACCTTAAGCCTTCCGCCTTTTATCACTGCCACCACAGGCATGGACGCGCTGACCCATGCAGTAGAGGCTTACATCGGAAATTCCACTACCTATGGAACCCGCAAAGACGCCCTTCTGGCAGTACAGCTGATTTTTGAAAATATCTATACTGCTTATGAAGACGGAAACAACGTGGAAGCCCGCCGCAATATGCTCCACGCCTCCTTTTACGCTGGCTGTGCATTTACTAAGTCCTATATAGGATATGTCCATGCCATCGCCCACTCTCTTGGCGGAGAATATAACGTTCCTCATGGCCTTGCCAATGCCGTGATCCTGCCTATGATCCTGGAAGCCTACGGAGAGAAGGTTCACAAAAAACTGGCCCGCCTGGCTGTGGCTGCCGGCGTTGCTGATAAAGACACCCCTTGTGAGGAGGCGGCCCTGCAGTTTATCCAGGCCATTAAAGACATGAAAAAGCACTTTGGCATAGGCGACTATATTCCGGAAATCCAGGAAACCGATATTCCCAAGCTGGCCCACTATGCGGACAAAGAAGCGAATCCTCTCTATCCTGTTCCCGTACTGATGAACGGGGCAGAGCTGGAGCCCTTTTACTATATGCTGATGGAGGAGAAAACATCATGACTGAAAAGGAAATTAATGATATCGTTGTCAAACAGAGAAAATATTTTCAGACTGGAGCTACCCTTTCTGTCAATACACGGATTTCTGGTCTGCGCCGGCTCTACACAGCTATTTCTCAAAATGAAGAAAGAATTCACGATGCACTGCGAAAAGATCTTGGAAAGAGCGGATTCGAGAGCTATATGTGTGAGACCGGTCTGGTCTTAGAAGAGATCAGCTATATGCTGAAACATATCCGCAGGTTTTCCAGAGAAAAAAGAGTTCATACACCCCTCTCCCAGTTTCACTCCCGCAGTTATAAGAAGCCCTCACCTTACGGCGTAACGCTGATCATGAGCCCATGGAATTATCCTTTTATGCTGACCCTTTCCCCTTTGGTGGACGCACTGGCGGCAGGAAATACTGCAGTGGTAAAACCCAGCGCCTATTCTCCTCACACCAGCAATGTGATCCAGCATATCCTGTCCAAATGCTTCGATCCTCAGTATGTAGCTGTGGTAACCGGCGGACGGGCAGAAAATACCTTCCTTCTCCGGGAACATTTTGACTATATCTTCTTCACCGGCAGTCAGTCTGTGGGAAAAGAGGTCATGCGAAACGCTGCGGAGCACCTGACTCCCGTTACTCTGGAGCTGGGAGGTAAAAGTCCCTGTATCGTCGATCAGACTGCTGACATCAAACTTGCAGCAAGGCGCATTGTTTTTGGAAAATATCTGAACTGCGGACAGACCTGCGTGGCACCTGATTATGTGTACTGTCACCGTTCTGTAAAAGACAGGCTGATAAAAGAAGTACAAACCCAGATCCAGAAGCAGTATGGAAAAGAGCCCCTTCAGAATCCCGATTATGGAAAGATCATCAACGAAAAACATTTTGACCGTATTCTCGGACTGATCGATGAAAAGAAAATTGTACAGGGCGGAAAGGCTGACCGGAAAACACTCCAGATTGAACCTACGGTCCTTGACAATGTATCCTTTTCTGATGGGGTCATGCAGGAGGAAATCTTCGGGCCTCTCATGCCTGTCCTGACCTACGACAGCCTGGAGGAGGTTATCCGCACTATTAATTCCATGCCCCATCCCCTGGCCCTTTACTTCTTTACCTCTGATAAATCAGCGGCGAAAGAAGTTACTTCCCGCTGCGGCTTCGGCGGAGGATGTATTAATGATACTATCATTCACCTGGCTACTACAGAAATGGGATTCGGCGGATTTGGCGAAAGCGGTATGGGCGCTTACCATGGAAAGACTGGTTTTGACACCTTCACCCATTATAAAAGTATTGTAGATAAAAAGACCTGGCTGGACCTGCCTATGCGTTACCAGCCTTACCAGAAACTCCATGAAAAAATGGTGCGTTTTTTCCTTAAATAACAGAATATCCCCTGTGGAAACAGTGTTTTCAAAGTGATGTGCCTGTTTCCCCAGGGGATATTTTTCTTCGCCTTTTCGTAAATTTCAAAGGCTGTTTCCTTATTTTACCTCCACCAGTTCAATGCGGAAGTTCAATTCTTTTCCTGCCATTTCATGATTAGCATCGAAAGTGATGGTTGTTTCATCCTTTTCCGTTACTGTAACAGGGAAAGGCTGTCCATACTGATTCGACAGGTATACCCTCTGTCCTGCCTGAAGGTCTTCAGAACCTGGAAGCTGTGCGATCTCAAGAGTAAAGACAGCATTGGGGTCCGGCATACCATAAGCTTCTTCGGGCATCAGATGAACATCTACTACCTGTCCTACTTCCATATCTGCAACAGCTGCATCAAATCCCCGGATCATCTGGCCTGCACCACAGATGAATTCCAGAGGTTCTCCCCTGTCATAAGAAGAATCAAACTGGGTTCCATCGTTGAAGGTTCCTCTGTAATGTGTACGGCAGGTTTTGCCTACATTGCGTCCGGTCAGTGCGGGACCGCTTCCGCAGGAACCGCCGCAGTTTCCTCCGCAGGAATGTCCCTCTTCATGGTGGCCGCAGCTGTGGCCTTCCTCATGATGGTGGTCACAGTTTGCTCCGGTAGATACCAGTTCTCCTTTCAGATAAGCCTCTACTGCCTGATCTACATCGCCCTGAGCTCCTGCACACAGTTCTACTCCGGCCTCTTCAAGAGCTGCCTGAGCACCTCCGCCGATGCCTCCGCAGATCAGTACATCTACATCCTGCTCAGCTAAAAGCCCTGCAAGGGCTCCATGTCCTGTGCCGTTGGAACCGATCACTTCGCTGGAGATTACCTTGTTATCCTCAACCTCATACACTTTAAAAAACTCAGTTTTTCCAAAATGCTGAAATATGTTTCCATTGTCATAGGTTACTGCTATCTTCATGTTTCGTCCTCATCTTTCCTCTTTATTCCAATATACAGCCGGGTGTTTTCGACTGTCTTTTTGCAGGCTTTCAGCCTCTTCTAACATTATCTCCATTCATGGATTAATGTCAATACTCTATGAAAAATTCATCCGAATCTTCTGCTCAAAATACCGGGGTGATGCCTAATAATTCCAAAGTCCTCTGGTCTCTTCTCCCGCCGTAGTATTTCTCGATCACCTTGGTAAATACCCCGCCTTTTCCTTCCGCCTCTTCGAATAATGTCATAGAAGAAAGCAGCTTTAGATCGTCCGGACTTCCAAACACCTTGTGCGGGTCGTCTGTATCCAGTTCCAGCAAAGCCTGGCAGATACTTTTTATATTTCCTCCCAGATAAGGATCTTTCAGAAAATCTTTTGCTTCTTCCAGGCTCTGTATGCCATAATAGGCTGACATACTGCTGAAACCCAGACCCCGGATCTGGGGAAAGATATACCACATCCAGTGGCTTCTTTTACGTCCGCTGCGGATTTCTTCCAGGGCCAGATTAAAATCCTCTTTCTGTGCTTTTGTAAAGCGCTGTAAATCACTCATTTTCCTGTTCTCCTTTTCCAATACAACAGTCCTGCTCTAATTTTATCTTACTGTCTCAAATTTGTCATTATTTTTCCATTTACTGCCTTGCTATTTTCTCCGGTTCCCCCTAGAATGTAAGTAGCCTGAATTTTTATAAGATTACGGCACCCACAAGGAGGTACTCATGAAAAATAAGAAGTTTATATGGTTTACTGTTGGGCTTATCCTATTGATCCTCTGTGTAAAATACAGCGATGGGATACTGGAATTTATAGGACTTTTATCCAGTCTGATCACTCCCCTTCTGCTGGGCTGTGTGATCGCTTATATCCTGAACATTCTGGTCACCCAGATAGAAAGGATTCCCTGTTTTCGCAAAGAGGGCACCATATTCTATAAAATACGCCGTCCTGTCAGCATTCTGGGCTCTTTGACAATTGTCCTTGCCATTGCAGTCCTCGTTATCCTTATCGTTATCCCTCAGCTTGTACAGGCTATAGGGGTCATTGTCCAGGAAATCCCGGCTGTTGTTTCTGAAATCACAGCCTGGCTGTCTTCTTCTGACAGAGACTGGCCTCAGCTCCAGAAATTTCTGGAATCTCTGAATGTAAACTGGCCTCAGATTTTACAGAAAGCCGCCTCATACCTGACAAATGGACTGAGCAGTGTTTTTTCCTCTACGGTGTATATACTGGGCACCATTAGTTCCATGGTAGTTACCGCAGTGGTAGCCCTGATCTTTTCCATTTACATACTTTCCGGAAAAGAAAAACTTTTTCACCAGTTTCAGACTCTTGCCAGAACTTATCTGAAAGAAAAGATTTACACAAAAGTAGGCCTTGTACTGGAAACAGCCCATGCAACCTTTACAAAATTTATTGTAGGCCAGTGTACGGAAGCTGTCATTCTGGGTTCTCTGTGTACCATTGGAATGCTGCTCTTCCGTTTTCCTTACGCCACCATGGTAGGAACTCTCATAGGGGCAACTGCCCTGCTGCCTGTAGTAGGGGCTTATCTGGGAGCCGCCGTAGGCGCATTTATGATCTTTACCGTGAACCCGCTGCAGGCCATAGGCTTTCTGATCTTCATCGCCATTCTCCAGCAGCTTGAGGGTAATCTCATCTACCCCAGAGTGGTGGGCTCTTCTGTGGGGCTTCCCGGCATCTGGGTCCTGGCCGCTGTTACCGTAGGCGGAGGCCTGGGAGGCATCATAGGGATGCTCCTTGCTGTGCCTGTCACAGCCACTCTTTATAAACTTCTGCAAAAAGATGTGCAAAAAAGAAAGGCTGCTCTGCAGCCTGAGACGGGAGCGGGGCTGTCGCATTAGTCATATGTCAGGAATATTTATACATTTTATGCGAATTTGTCGAGCATAGCTTTGAGACCATAGGCTCAAAGCGGCACAGACTGAGCAATAAAATGTATAAATA
>NZ_NFHH01000046.1 GCF_002161285.1 Blautia sp. An81
GGTTGACAACCCTGGATGCACTATATCTGTCCGAAAAAGAGGTTGAAAATCTCTTCAAAAACTGTATGCTGCTTGACTCCTGAGTACTAGGATTGGAGAAAAACGACGGAAGTCAGGTAGTATAGCACTTTTTTTAGAAATTTCAAGAATTATTTTGATAACGGTGAATATTCATTTTAATACGAATAAAACCCTTCCATCATATCCCAAAAACGCCTGGCCGAATCCGGAAGCAAAGCCTTTTTGCGGCAGACCAAGGCAATCTGAGAGTATAGTGTTTTTTCTTTTAAAGTTTTGACTGCTATTTTCGGTTCAGATGGAGAAGAAAAGAATTCTGGTATTCCAGAGGCTGGGAGAAGTCCAACTCCCATTCCCATGTAGGCCAAAGCCAGAGTCGTCTGAGCATCGTCATTGCAGCAGATGATCCGGGGAGATATCCCTTCAGCTTCAAAGCGCATTTTCAGCATTTTTTCCCAGCGGCGGTAAAAAATAAATGGAACATTTTCCAATTCCCTTAGAGTAAGAGACTCTTTTTCAGGGTCAGGAAAGAAAGAGGGGATTCCCACAGCCAGAAATGGCTCTTTTTTTATGTATAGAATATTCAGTTCAGATTTTGGAAAAGGTGTTCTGACCAGAGCCAGGTCCAGCTGACCGTTTTGAAGCTGGTCCAGAAGCTGATAGGTATTAGCACTGTATATTTCATACCGGATATTGGGATACTTTTCCCAGAAGCTTTGTACCCATTGAGGAAAAAGCTGATCTTTTACAGAGGAAATTACTCCGATGCGCAGGGTGCCTGCCGCGCCTTCCTGGAAATCGGCCATTTCTGTTACAGCAGCATCGCACATACCCAGTATCCGAAGAGCCCGCTCGTAGAAATGGTGGCCAGCTTCGGTAAGATGGAGGCGTTTTCCTTCCCGGGTGAAAAGGGGACATCTCAGCTCTTCTTCCAAAAGCTTCAGCTGAGCGGTAAGCGGGGGCTGAGTCATATTTAAACGTTTGGCGGCACCGGTGAGAGTGCCTTCTTCTACAATAGCGGTAAAGTACCGAAGCTGACGGATATCCATAAAAACCTCCTGTATACTGATATCTAAATTCCCCAAATATTAAAAGTATAGAAATTCTGATATTATATGTTTTTTATATAATAATACCATAAAATTAATATTTTTCAAATAAGGATAGAAGAGATATACTGGTACAGAAAGAGAGAAAGGAGGTTGTGTGAAAATGAAATATTTGAAGGTCTATTTAAAAGATTATAAGAGAGACAGTATTCTGGCCCCGTTGTTTAAAATGCTGGAAGCTATGTTCGATCTGCTGGTTCCTGTAGTAGTGGCGCATATTATCAATGTAGGTATTGTCAATCAGGACCGGGGTGACATTTTAATGTGCTGCGGCATCCTGGTACTCATGGCTATAGTGGGATTATGCTGCAGCTTTACAGCTCAGTATTTTGCAGCCAGAGCGGCCATTGGAAGTGCTACGGGACTGAGACACATGCTGTTCGCTCATATTCAGAAACTGGGATTTTCTGAGATGGACACCATAGGGTCCAGCACTCTGATCACCAGAATGACCAGTGATATCAACCAGGTGCAGAACGGACTAAATCTGTTCCTGCGGCTTTTTCTGCGAAGCCCCTTTATTGTCTTTGGAGCAATGGTTATGGCCTTTACCATTAATGTGAGGCTGGCCCTTATTTTTGTGGTGACCATTCCGGTTCTTTCCGTGATCATTTTTGGACTGATGGGTCTCACTTCACCCCTATACAAAAAAGTACAGGGAAAGCTGGATGTAATCACTGGAAATGCCAGGGAAAACCTGTCCGGCGTCCGGGTGATCCGGGCTTTTGGCCGGGAAAAAGAGGAATCAGAAAAGTTTTCCCAGGCTAACCACGAGCTGGTAAAAGAGCAGCTTTTTGTGGGAAGGATTTCTGCATTGATGAATCCTCTGACCTATTCTGTCGTAAATATAGGGATTATTGCCATTCTCTGGGCCGGTTCCCGCTCTGTAGAAAGCGGCGTGCTGATGAGCGGAGATATTGTGGCTCTGGTAAACTATATGAGCCAGATTTTGGTGGAGCTGGTGAAGCTGGCAAATCTGATCGTTACCATAAGCCGGGCTATGGCCAGCCTGGGCCGTGTGGAACAGGTCCTTGATACGAAAACTGTCATGGAGTTTCCGGAGAGTACAAAAAGAGGGGAAACTATCAGTCCAAATAAAACAGAGGAAGCAGTGTCCTTTGACCATGTCAGCCTTTCTTATGCTCAGGCAGGGGAGGAAAGTCTCAGCGATATCAGCTTTTCTGTAAAGAGAGGTGAGACTATTGGTATTATCGGAGGAACGGGCAGCGGAAAATCCAGTCTGGTTCATCTGATCCCAAGGTTTTACGATGCTACTTCCGGTCAGATATTCCTTCTGGGCCGACCTATTCAGAAATGGGACAGGGAGGAGCTCCGGAAGAAAGTGGGAATCGTTATGCAGAAAGTACAGGTGTTTTCCGGAACTATCCGGTCCAACCTTCTTATGGGAAATGAAGGTGCCTCGGAAGAAGAGATGTGGCAGGCTTTGAGAATCGCACAGGCAGAAGAATTTGTCAGGAAAAAAAGTGACGGTTTGGACGAGACTGTGGAACAAGGGGGGAGAAATCTCTCAGGAGGACAGCGGCAGCGGCTGACCATTGCCAGAGCCCTTGTAAGAAGACCGGAAATCCTGATCTTGGATGACAGCTCCAGCGCACTGGACTATGCCACAGATGCAGCTCTTCGGAAAGACCTGAAGAGTCTGCCTTCAGATGTTACGGTCTTTTTGGTTTCTCAGCGTACATCCAGCATCCGCCATGCAGATCATATCCTGGTACTGGAAGATGGCAAAGCAGCAGGCTGGGGGACCCATGAAGAACTTTTGGAATCCTGCGAAATCTACAGAGAAATCTATGAAAGCCAGTATGGGAAAGGGGGAAGGGCGGTATGAAACAGAAAAAAACATTTGTCCGAGTACTACGCCGTATCCGGCCCTACAGTTTTTTCGTAATCCTCAGTATTCTCTGTGGGGCGGTCAGCGTAGCTGCCCAGCTTCTGGTGCCGATTTTCTGCGGTGATGCGATTGACTACATGCTGGGAATCGGAAGAGTAGATTTTGAAGCTATTGAAAGACTGATCCTTTCTATCATAGGGGTAACTGCCCTTTCTGCTGTCGCCCAGTGGGTTCTGGCCGCCTGCAACAACCGGGTGACGTTTTGCGTGTCCAGAGATTTGAGAAATGAGGCAGTAGAGAAAATACAAAAACTTCCTCTGTCTTATCTGGACGCTCATCCTTCCGGAGATCTGGTCAGCAGGATCATTGCCGATGTAGATACCTTTGCTGATGGTCTTTTAATGGGATTTACCCAGTTCTTTACCGGAATCCTGACGATCCTGGGAAGCCTGGGGATTATGCTTTTTTTGAATCCCGGGATTACGGCTATCGTTGTGCTTTTAACGCCTTTAAGCCTTTTTGTGGCAGGTTTTATTGCAAAGAAAACCTATAAATATTTTGGAATACAGGCAAAAGTCCGGGGAGAGCAGACAGCCCTTATCAATGAAATGGTGGAAGGGCAAAAGGTGGTTCAGGCTTTCGGATATGAAGACAAGAGTCTGGAGGAATTTGACCAGGTCAATGAACGGCTTCGGGAAGTCAGTGTGAAAGCTGTATTTTTTTCCAGCCTTACAAATCCCAGTACAAGACTGGTGAATAACATTGTTTATGCAGGCGTGGGCCTTGCAAGTGCTATGATCGCTATATCCGGCGGAATTACAGTTGGTGAGCTCAGTATATTTTTAAGCTATGCCAGCCAGTATGCTAAGCCCTTTAATGAAATTTCGGGAGTAGTTGCCGAGATGCAGAATGCTCTTGCCTGCGCGGCCCGTATTTTTGAATTAACAGATGTGCCCGATGAAGTGCCGGACAGAGAAGGAGCGGCAGAATTCCAGAGTAAGGGACAGCTCAGCCTTTCTCATGTGTTTTTCAGTTATGACCCGGACAGGCCTTTGATCGAAGATTTAAACCTGGAGGTAAAGCAGGGACAGAGGATTGCCATTGTGGGGCCTACAGGCTGCGGCAAAACCACCCTTATCAATCTTCTTATGCGATTTTATGACGTTCAGGAGGGAAGCATAAAAATCGATGGGAAAGATATCCGGGATATGACACGCCATTCCCTGCGTCAGAATTTCGGCATGGTCCTTCAAGACACCTGGCTGAAAGCGGGAACTATCCGGGAGAATATTGCCTATGGAAAACCGGAAGCATCTATAGAAGAAGTGGTAGAGGCTGCCAGGGCTGCTCATGCTCACAGCTTTATACGAAGATTGCCTGAGGGCTATGATACGGTCATCAATGAAAACGGGGGAAATCTCAGTCAGGGACAGAAGCAGCTTCTGTGCATTGCCAGAGTCATGCTCTGTCTGCCGCCTATGCTGATCCTGGACGAAGCCACCAGTAATATTGACACCAGGACAGAAATACGTATACAGGAAGCCTTTGCCAGGATGATGAAAGGACGTACCAGTTTTCTGGTAGCCCACCGCCTTTCTACAATACGGGAAGCAGATGTGATCCTTGTGATGAAAGATGGACATATATTAGAAAAAGGTACTCACGAGTCCCTTATGGCTGAACATGGATTCTATGAAAAGCTTTATAACAGCCAGTTTGGAGGATGAGAAAAAGAGAAGGCCTTTCGGGAAGTATGAGGGGATACTTTCCCGGAGGCCTTCCTTTTTTGTTATGCAGAATGGAGACAGTATTTCAGACCAGCTCTGCAATCCTGGAGACACCCACAAAAATTTCCTGAATCTCATACCAGGTGGGATAATCTACTACACCAGTGGCAGGAAGATTAAAGACTCTCTGAAACTCCCGTACCGCATTTTGTGTAGCCTCTCCGTAAATGCCATCGGCTGCTATGGCAGGCAGAGCAGGATAAGAGCCGGCAATGGTGTTGAGCTGTTCCTGAATCTGCCGGACTTTATTGCCGGAAGAACCAATGTCCAGAGGAGCCCCCGGCCAGGAAGCCGGAATCCCGGAAATTTCTTCGGCAGTGTTGATATACATGTTGTCTCCGTAAAAATCCCGAAGGATTTCAATGGCAGTATAGCCCTGGTCTCCAAGATATTTGGAACCCCACTGAGTCACCCCAGAAGTAACAACATACAAACATGAAAAAGCCAGTAAAATCAAGGGGTTTCGGCCCCTGACTACAGATAAAAATAGTAAATTTCAGCAGTATCCGTTTCCCGATCATAAACGATCTTCTCTACTACGGATCGGAGAGCTTCGTTCTTCTCCTGATCGGAGAACTGACTGCTGGAAATGATGTCGTATACATTTCTGATCCGTTCTTTCATAGCCGTGTCTATAGAATCATCAGATTCCCTGGGAGTGCTGCAGGCGGCAATCTTTTCTTCCAGGTCCTTTCGCTCCCTTAAAAGGAGCTCCTTATTTTCCTTATATTCTTCCATGGTATCAATGCCATTCATATAGGCATCTTTAATCCTCTGCTCCTTCATATCCAGCCGCTGGAGCTGTTCTTTTAAGATACTCAGTTCATTGGTATTCTCCGGAGCAATAGGCGCTTTTACAGAAAAGGTCAGGTGATCATTTTCAGTGGCGGCCCGGATCCCTTCCAGGACATAAGGCTCCAGCTTCTTAGAGCTTACAGAGGTCTTCGCTTGGCACTTCCCTTTAGAGTATCCATAGCAGGTAAAATAGCAGTAGTGGTGTCCATATCTCTTGTCTGTAAGAGCTTTTGCTATCATGGTCCGGCCGCAGGAAGGGCATTTCACCAGCCCGGAAAGCCAATGACGGTATGTAGAAGAGGGCCGGGACCCTGATGGCCTGTATTCCCCCTCAAAACGTTGCTGAGCAGCCTGAAACAGCTCCTTGGAAATAATTGCCGGGTGGGTCCCTTCTGTAACGATCCAATCGTCTTTTGCCTTTACCTCTTTAGTCTGATTATCTGTCATGTTCCAGCGGATCATACCGCAGTAGGTAGGATTCTTCAGAATGTATTCCACGGACCGACGCTCAAAGTCTTTTCCATGAGAAGTTCTTGCCCCCAGGCCGTTAAGTGTTCGGGCAATCTCAAAGATTCCCATATGGGCATTGACATACTTATCAAAGATGAATTTGATAATCTCTGCTTCCTCCGGGACGATCACCGGAGCCTCACCTTTCTGGACGATTTTATATCCCAGAGGCGGCCTGGCCTGGTAGCCTCCCTTCATGGCCTTTTCCGACATGCCTCGGAAGACTTCACCGGAGAGACGGATAGAGTAGTATTCGTCCATCCATTCAATGATCCTTTCAATCAGGCTACCGAAGGGACCGTCTATAAGAGGCTCCGACACGCTGATCACATCCACGTTGCATTTCTTCCGCAGGAGAGACTTATAGACAATGGACTCTTCCTGATTTCGGGCGAACCGGCTGTATTTCCAGACTAAGATCACGCTAAAAGGGGATGGCTTTGACTTGGCCGTAGAGATCATTTCCATGAACTTGGGACGGCGTTCTGCCTTTCGGCCGGAGATCCCCTTCTCCTCATAAATATAATCCTTAGAAATGACAATGCCATGGTCCTTAGCGTACTTCAGGAGCAGACGCTTCTGGGCAGCAGGAGAGAGCTCTTCCTGTCTGCCGTGGGTACTGACACGGATGTATAATGCTCCTGGGCGGAGCAATTCTTGCTTCGACATTTTTATCACCTCTTCATTGTATGAAAAAAGAGTATAAAAAACACACCCAATCACAAACAAATGTTCACGATTGACCGGGTGGTGCCGAAGATGATACAATATTTTTGGAACGTACTGTAGTATCTTCGGAGCTATAGTCTATCGACCGTCCTGGTGTTGGCGCACCGGGGCGGTTTTTTACGTCAGAAATTTATGCTGCGGTATTGCTATAGTGGACGATAGCCACTTCTGTTAAAGAATCTTTCATACGGTTCACGATTTTCTCAAGCTGCATGGCAACCTCATGGCTATATGAAACCTCTCCGCACTGAGAGCATACTTGTGAAGGAACATCTTTTACAATAATAATACAGTTTCCGAGGTCGGCAACAAAATTAGTCTTGCGATTTTCCAGATCGCCTTTACAAACGATACAGTTATTCATGATCACTCCTCCTTGTTTTTAAATCCGGTAGCCATTTTTCTTCCTTTGGAATATAAGCAGTTATTAACCACAACTCAGTTCCTTCATCATTGGGCGCACACACAACATGAATAGCACTGTTTTTAGAACGATATCCTATAATCAGGCAACTGGGAAATGGATAATCATTAGGATAATCCTCTATAATCTCACCTGATAGTATAGCCTTTTGTACATCTTCCATGCTGATATTTCTCTGAACGAGTCTCAGAAATATATGGTTCGTCCAACGGAGCTTTTTATCAGCACAAAGCCGCTTTATCAAGTCTAAATCCATAGGCACCTCCTATTTTTCATTTTAAAATATAATCATAGATATATGGTATACTATAATATTTAATGACCATTTTTACAAGAGCATCCTATTTACCATCTGGAAGTGAGCAAATATCTTTGATAGTATAAAGCTTTTTGGTTAAGGAATAGCATCATGTCCTTCTTTGAGAATATTAATGTTATAACAAAATTCACAATTTATTTATTGATTTGCCGATAATTCTTTCATATAATGAAAAAAAGGAGGTATGTTGTATGAAAAAGTTCTTTTTAGATCACCATCATGAAATTGATGTTTTTTCAAGTGGATTACTGCTATACTTTCTTTTTGTATGCCTTTTTTTATTTATATTAAGTTCTTTAAAAAACGAGATATTTCATGCAACACTATCCTTGTTACTTCCAATTTTGTTTTTAAAATCTCAAATCATATACAAATTTAATAATTTATTACATAAAATCTTCAGATTCAGAAGATGAAATTTTTTTGGATTGAGCCTCAGAAATCATTTCTGAGGTTATTTCTTGCCCATTTAATATAGAACTTATTATTTCTGGACTTTTGATATCTAACTCATTAATTAATTTAATGAGTTCTGTTTTCTTTTGTAATTCTAACTCCTGCTTTTTTTCGTCATGTCCTTTTAGGCCAGAAGATTCTGAATTTACTGAGAAATCAATGTCGCCGGTATCATGGTCTGTTTTAAACGAAATAGATAGATTTCCCCCATTTATTAAATTATTTAAAGAAAACATTATTAACGAAAGTATAATCCCACTACCTGTTATTAAACCAATCAACTCTATTAGTCCTGGTGAGTGTATATTAAGCTTAACTTCGATTTCGGAAGAATCAAATGGTATGTCACATTGCTTGGCAAGGGAAGCTGCTGTTTGTTCTAACTCAGTAGAAAGCAGGACCAGTTCTTTCAAAGTGAGTCCATTCGGATGTCCGGCATGTAAAGTTGCATGCACGTCATTTCCTTTTGAATAAATTCCATAAATTGTTCTATCTATATAAGTCGAATAGTCATCCATATTTGACAGGGCATGCTGTGAATTAAATCCTTTGGCAAGATAAATATCCATTTCCCCCTTTTTTATGGTTTTAAGAGTATTTATCTTTCTGCGTTTATAATATGGGCAAGGGGTTATTTCAGTATTTGGATTATCTTTTAAATACATTTCGACATAGTTTAGAGTCTCATATGCATCACTGGTTACCTCAGCTATTGTAATTAAATCAGAATTTTGACTTGGTATTAATACAATATCTCCCTTAGCAATTTCAAAAACAAAGCGATGAATTTTGTTATAAATTGCAGTTACTTTGGCCTTGGGTGTATCATCTATCTCATCATCTAAATCCACACTTTCATTAGTATTTTTTGCATATACAGAAATAATACGCTTTATTTCTTCTTCGGAGCTATTATTTAGCAAGGCAATGGTGACATAATCCCAAGCAATAGAAATATATTGATGTAAGATAAAATCATCATAATAATCTCCACTATTTGTTCTGATGATCCAGTAATGACGATCAGTGGAAATTACTGGAATTTTTAACAACTCTAAAATATTAGTATTCACTATATTTTTTCTCCTTTGTTTTCGTTAGAATTACTTTATCAAAAGGTTAAATAAATTAATCAATCTTTTTAAACTCCATAATCATCTCGTTATATCCCGCCAGCCTTGCAAGCTGGCTTTTTGTATATCCGGGATTCTCCAGAATCAAAGAATCCGGGATCAGAAGCTCCGCAGCAAAGGTATTGGCCTCCCGCTCTATTCGGACGGTTGATAAAAAGGTTTTGTTCCGTATAAAATAGCAATTTTCTCTTCTGTGCAATACTGCATGGCCAAGCTCATGAGCCATGACCATTTCTTTTTCAGGCCCATCAAGATTTGCATTTAAAAATATGTACCTATGTCTTTTTAAATACATATAACATCCTTCACAGCCGATATCCCCGAATTGATACAGCACATTAAGATTATCAGCTATCCGAAAAGGATCCCTGGTCCCGAACTTTTTTACATAGTAAGCGACTAAGCGTTTTATATCTCTATTCACTATACCACCTATTTCTTATTCTTATTCGGATTATATTTTTCCTTGTTGATAATCTTCAGGCGCTTCAGAGCAATCTCCAGTTCCTCCTTAAAAAGGTCCATGGATTCAGGAGAGAGGTCTTGGCCATCATATGAGGCGGGGCCGCTTTCTTTATCGGAAAGCTTCTGCATGATAGATTCTACATCTTTTGTTATGTCCTTCATATCTTTGGACGTAAGTTGCTGAGATTTTGGTTGCTCGCCAGTCATTAGATATTCTACAGATACCTCAAGAAAATCAGCGATTTTTTGTATTTTGTCAGCACTTGGAGTTATGGTTTTAAATTTCGATATATAACTTCGGGCGAAGCCAAGTTCTTTTTCCAAACGATTTATTGAGTATCCTTTTAATCTGGCGGCTTCTTTAACATTCTCGTAAAGTCCCATAGTAAATTCCTCCAAATTTTGCGCAATTTACTATTGACATACGCCAAATCTTGTGTATAATAAAATTACAGATTGCGCAAGATATTGCGAATGTCTAAATTAAAATGGCATTTGATATATTGTTGGTCGCACTTCAAATATAGAATATTTTGCGCAATTTGTCAATATAAAAACGTAATATTTTGCGATTGGAAAGGGGGATAAAATTGGCCATTTACGATAATGTAAGGGAGGCCTGTAAAGAGCAGGGAATTACTGTATCGGAACTAGAAGAAAAACTCAATTTTGCAAGAAGTAGTATATACAAGTGGAATAGACACTTACCTAATGTAGAAAAATTAAGAGCAGTTGCAAAATGTCTTAATAAGCCGATGGAGTATTTCCTGGAAGATAAAGGAGAGCAGAAGGAGGTGAAGTGGTGAGCTGGAGCGGAGAGCCGGGGTCAATAGGGTATGAAATGACGACTGAAGAATCCATAGCCAGTATAGCAAGGCTAAGCTTAATAGGTAAGCTAAACCTTGCTATATTAGAAACTAACACATGGCGTTCAGGGCGGTACGGCCTTGTACCGTATTATGAGTGGAGCCCGGAAATCCCTATTGAGAAATTTTTGCCCCGAATATCTGTGAAATCTTTCGCAGCCCAATGCGGGACTCTTCCGGAGAGAGAACTATCCATTCTTCTAAAGATGCTTCAAGAGAAACATCCGATCTAAGAGAAGCCATAAGCGGTATGGCATGCCAATGAAGTATTTTTGGAATGCGAGGTGAACAAGAAAATGGAAGAGCTTAAAAAAGAAATAGAAAGCCTTAAAAGAAAGACTTTCTATCTATCACTGGCACTTCTGGTCATATCGGTAGCATACGCTTCATCGGTATTTTTAAAGTGCCGCCGGTATGCAACTATTCAAGATTACTATTTTGAGTCTCTTGAATCTGATAGGGAGTTGAATCAGAATCTGTGGGAGCAGAACCAGATTTTAGAAGAGATTCTTTCCAAGACTCAATCTGATCGGATTTAGATTACAGCTAATTTTGAGATGTCTATGGAGTATTTTATGAAATAGGAGGTGAGGAGAAGATGTGGATGATAATAAGAGGCGTCTGTGTACTCATATCTGCAATTACTTCTGTAATTGTAACCAAAGTTTTAGCCACCCACTATTTCAAAATAGTTGATGGCTATGTAAAAGATGTTTGCGATAGGACAAAAGATTTTGTCAAGACTATGAAACACAAGCTGCAATAAACCGTTTGCCGAGCGGTGTAGTAGAGCATATACCTTTTTTCAGAGAAAGTTCTGAGTTACGGTTAATGGATGATATTTCTTCGGACATATTCTGATATATAGAGGTTTTGTAGAAAGGTTTATAAAGAGAATCTTCAATAAGGTGTCTTTCAAACGAAATAGACACTAACCCCATTCTCTCAAGAGACGATAATGAACAGCTGCATTCTTCTAACGGAATTTTAAAAGTATCACTTATATAAGCGTTCGTAAAATGGGTTATACCATTTCCGTTTTCTTTAAAGACTTCACGAAATTCTGCTACAGGAACAATGTAAGATTTACGTTTTAATTCCATTAAAATGTGCGCATCGTTCGTACTCATTTGCTTTATCATCTCAGGAAAAGATGGGTGAATTAAAGGTTCATAATCTTTGTTCATTGTTCCGCTAATAAGCTTTGTGAACATATTTCTTAAAGATTCAGATGAAACGCAATATTTAGAATTTTCCAAAGCCTGGGCAGTTATTTGAATAGAAGGATCAACTTTTTTATCGTCCGGTATCTTATCAATAGACTCAGTTAATTCTTGATGGAATTTTTCTAAATCCGCAGCATATTTCATGCGCCTTTTGTCAGCAGCATGGGTGATTCCGCCAAATACCAGATACCACAAGTCACCGAAAGTTTGCCCTGCATTTTTTGTTGGAACATCCGTAAGGTTTTTGACGGCATTGTCGATACTATCAGGCATATCTACAAGAGAGAATTTATTTGTGGTTTCATCAGACATGTAAATCATTCCTTTCATCATTTGATAGGAAAATTATACCAAAAAAGCAGCAAAAAACAAGAGCACCTATATTGCTGTAACGAGGACAATCTAGTATACATACCATAATTACGGAGGTGTATTTATGGCATACAGAAATATCGTAGTAATCAACAATAAGCCTGTAGAACTTAACACCCTTACAAAGGAAGAACAAGAGCGCCTGGCTGAAGCCTGGAATCGTAGAGCAGCACAGGCAGTAAATTACAAAGAAGAGAAGACCGCCTAAGGCGGGAAAGGAGGGACAAGTATTGCACCGGACAACCATAACAGAGGCCCTGCTGGGGACAGCGGTACTGTTTAATACAGTTTTCCATATGCCGGCAGATGAGTCTATGGCTTGTCAGATATTTTCCTGGATAGTGGTTTTCGGAATTCTGATCTGGCTCATAGAGACAGCCAGGGACTGGGAAGAAAGAATCCGAAAGAAAAAAGAAGCCCGCCGGGCGGGAACCCGAGCGAGCAACTGAAATAATATATCACGTCCCTATTATAGGGCAAGCAAGGAGAAAAAGCAATGGGAGAATTTGCCAATTTAAGTCGAGACCTGATACCAGTGTTCACCCAGATCGAAGAGATTAAGGATCGCTACGGGATCACTTCCTTATCCTTGGAGAGTTTCCATACCATAGACCAGTTCTATGGCTCCCACGGCGGGAAGAACGATTTCCTGGGATACCGACAACGGGATCGCACCGGGAACCTTGAAATGCCATTCATACATAAAAAATAAAAGTCCGGAGATGAGAAATCTCCGGACAAGCCATATATGGCCTTCAATCACAAGAAAAGTATAGCATATATGGCCTTAAAAAACAACGGGCAGAAGCCCGTTTTAGACTTGCTAAGTTTATTACCGTTTCGACCAGGAGGACAGAATATGCCATACATGAAGATGATATGCAAGGCAGGTAAGACGAAGGAGATCGCCAAGTTTTATACTTACTGGTTACAACCCAAAGGATTAAAGAGAAGACCCCGGGTAAATCCCACAACAGAACAGCAGAGGAAGATCAATGACAGACATCTGGTCAAGAGGCTGACAAGACTGTTGAATGCCAACTTTAATGGTGACTGCTGGTATGTAACCTTCAGTTACCGGAAAGAGGACAGGCCCCAAGATGTAAAAACCTTACAGAAACACGAACAGAAGCTCCTGCGGGATCTAAGGAAAGTATATAAGAAAGAAAAGCTGGTCCTCAAATATATCTGGACTGCAGAAGTGGGAAAAAGGGGAGGAACCCATATACATATGGTATTAAGTCCCATTGACGCCAGGAAGCTCAGAAATATCTGGCCATATGGATATACGACTTTGAAACCAATGGAAGCCAATGGACAGTACCGAAGGCTGGCGGAATACTTCATTAAGTATTTTCAGAAGACCAGGGATACAGATGAGCAGATTCAGAAAAAGTCTTACAATCCCAGCAAGAACCTGATTCGCCCTGTACCAGTGAAAAGGCCAATGAAAGGTAACCGGTTCTCACGGGAGATCAAAGTCCCTGCAGGATGGTACCTGGATAAGGATAGTCTCAGAGAAGGGTTTACGGCAGATGGCTATGAATTTATTTATTACACACTGATCAAGGAGGGCGGATAAGATGCGGAAAGTGACTTTATACATAGAGTGCAGCAGCACCTATATAGGCAAGAAGCCCCGCCTCTCCGGATATGTCCTGGAATACATTACCCAAGGCCTACCAGTGACCGGACAGGCCTTCCGAGAAGGCTCCGGGACCTATAACCAGGAATATCTCCTGACGATTGCAGATGCCCTGGGCCACATGAAAGAGCCATGTGAGCTCCTGATTTGCGGAAGTAATCGGTTCGTCCTGAACATGATCCGGGACAGACTGCAGATATGGGCAGAGCATGATTTTACCTCAAATGGCCGGCCGGTGATGAACCAGGAAGAGTGGCAGGCCGTCTGGGAGAAGATAAAAGAACACAAAGTAAGCATCCAGATCGGAAAGCACAGCTATTCCGGATGGCTCCTTACAGAAATGGAGGACAGGAATGGAAGTAAAGAAGATGAGAGAGCTAAGAGAAGCACGAAAATGGAGGGCAGGAACGAAAATACTGAAAACGCTAAAGGAGGCGGACACGACAGGAATACTGCCAATGGCAGTGATCTATCAGAAACCAAAGGACTATCCAGATAACTATGTGGTCCGCATCTTTGATGGAAAGACCGGAAGGCCAACGGATTTGGCCATCCTGAGAAATACCCTGGAAGAGTGCCGGGAAGATATCCAAAAAAGCGGGTATTCTACATGCTTCCCGAGGTCAAGGTATGATGATCCGGTCATTGTGGAGAGCTGGGTATGAAAAAGAGAGTAAAAAAACAAAAGAGTATCCTTCAGGACCAGAGCTGCAAGCAGTGTTACCTCTGCATGCTCATGGAAGGAGACTACCGGGAAAAGCTGGTAGAGGACCATCATATATATTTTGGAAAGCCTAATAGACAGAAAAGCGAAATTAATGGATTTAAAGTAAACCTGTGCCCAA
This sequence comes from Blautia sp. An81, assembly GCF_002161285.1. Taxonomy (GTDB): domain Bacteria; phylum Bacillota; class Clostridia; order Lachnospirales; family Lachnospiraceae; genus Blautia; species Blautia ornithocaccae. The sequence goes on from NZ_NFHH01000046.1 coordinate 14,552, forward strand.
GACACCATAGAGACGGAAAAGAAGCTGTACACAATAACAGGGAGAATGACCTGATTTTAAAGAAACTTTGCCAGCAGGAATACGAGAAGACGCATACCCGGGAAGACTTTGTCCGGATTATCGGGAAATCTTACATAGGTGGGGGATTCAAAAAGCCTTAATTTTCAAGTGTGGAAAGGCATTTTGGAAGCCGATTTTTGAAAAAACCATGAAAAAAGTGGGATAGAATCCCCACTTTCCACAGATTTCTTGTGGATAGACACCGGAAAACACTGATAAATAAAGAATAGAAAGGCGGTGGAGGGAAAATGCTGATCAGAAGCCAAGACAAGGAAAAATTGTTCGGTTTAGAGAACTTTGGCGGCGTCCGGTATGGAAAAGAAACTTCCCGGAAGGAAGAACACCACAAATTATACATGGAAAGCATGTATGAAGAAGAGATCGGAGAGTACGAGACAAGAGAGCGCTGCTTGGAGATTATGGACGAGATCCAGGAAGCAGCAAGTATGAAGGCAGCTATTTATAAGATGCCGGAAAGGTGAGCGTATGAATAAAGTAATCTTAATGGGCCGTTTGACCCGTGATCCGGAGGTAAGATACACCGCCGGAGAGGAAGCAAAGGCAATCGCCAGGTATACACTGGCCGTAGACCGTAGGTTTAAGAGAGAAGGAGAAGCTACTGCTGATTTTGTAAGTTGCGTGGCTTTTGGCCGCCAGGCAGAATTTGCCGAGAAATACTTCCGTCAGGGCATAAAGATCCTGGTAACTGGCCGGATCCAGACCGGGAGCTACACCAACAAAGAAGGAAGAAAGATGTATACCACAGACATTGTGGTGGAAGAACAAGAATTTGCCGAGACCAAGAAGACAGAAGAAAGCAAACCGGCAGCAGGAACAGACTGTCATTCAGCAAATTAAATGATACTAAAATCAGCAGATTATCTGCGTCCTTTTAAGTGGGGTTAGCTTGAGCCGGCTCATTTTATTTGCGGCCTATCACTCACTTTGTTTACGA
>NZ_NFHH01000047.1 GCF_002161285.1 Blautia sp. An81
AGATACCTCTTGTGTTTTTAGATTTTACCAACTCGCCAGGTCAGTAATAATCTAAATTTACTTGAGGTATTTTCTTTGGTCAACTCCTTGATTTAAAGTATACAGGAAGCTTTCTACTTCCTCCAATAACCATTCAAATAGCTCCGGAGCGCTTTCAAAATATTCCTGCAGATCAAACCCTTCCCCTGGTTTAAACCACCGGAGTACAACAAATCCATATGGATATGCGTCCACTCCGCACGTTTCTCCTTCTTCCTCAAAATACTCTCGAAAAATGTCCCAGACCTGCCTGCAATGCTCACATTCCATTTTTGATACATATTCTCTCATACTATTTTGCTCCTTTCACAAACCGGCTTTTGACGCAATTCACATCTGGACTGCGTAAAAACAGAATGTCTGATTTTGTCGAAAAAAAAGCGGGAACAGCCTCAATTTAGCTGCTCCCGCTTTACCTTCAGTTTATAAAATTTTCATAGAAATTGCGTACTTTTCGCCGAAGGGAATTTTTTTTAATCTGACGCAATTCGGTACGTAATTTTGACGCAAAACCCTGTGCAAAAATACACGATTTTCTGTAAGTCTGACGCAGTTACGCAACTTCGGATTTTTCTCGGAAATTTTTGAAAAACCCAGCAAAATCAAGGCTTTCGCGCCTTTCAAACCGGAACTTCGCCGATGTACTTACATTCCCATCTGCTTTGCTACTTCCTCAGCAAAGTTCTCTTCTTTCTTTTCGATACCTTCGCCTGTCTCAAAACGTACAAAAGATTTGATCGTGATCTTAGCGCCGTTTGCCTTAGCAACTTCTTCTACGTATTTTGCAACAGACTGTTTTCCGTCTTCTGCTTTTACGTATACCTGGTCTAAGAGGCAGATCTCTTTCAGCTCTTTGTTGATACGTCCCATAACCATACCGTTGATGATCTTGTCATTAGCGTCTGGCTTCTCGTTTTTAGCAGCTACTGTAAGGATTTCTTTCTCATGGTCAATGTACTCCTGAGAAACTTCATTTCTGTTGGTGTACAGAGGTTTCAGAGCAGCAGCCTGCATAGCTACGTTCTTAGCCATTTCTTTTACAGCATCGTTGATCACGTCTGTCTCAACGTCTACTAAAACGCCGATTTTACCGCCCATATGTGTGTAGGAAGCAATGAAACCGTTCTCTTCGGAAACCTTTGCAAATCTTCTGATCTGAAGGTTCTCACCGATAACAGCAACCTGTCCTGCCAGAGCTTCCTGTACAGTCTTGGTGGTATCGAATTTCCATGTTTCAGCCAGGAATTCTTCTGTTGTAGCAGCATTTGATTCCATAGCAGCCTCAGCAACCTGAGCTACATAGCCCTGGAATTTCTCGTTCTTTGCAACGAAGTCTGTCTCAGAGTTTACCTCTACTACAACTGCGTTCTTCTCATCAGCAGAAACTAAAGTCTTGCAAAGACCTTCTGCTGCAACACGGCTGGCTTTCTTCTGAGCTGTAGCCAGACCTTTTTCTCTTAAGAATTCAACAGCCTTGTCCATATCGCCTTCTGTAGCTGTAAGAGCTTTCTTACAGTCCATCATTCCAGCGCCTGTCATCTCTCTTAACTCTTTTACCATACCTGCTGTAATAGCCATCGTATATTCCTCCTGAAAGTTACTGATTATTCCTCTGTAGTTTCCTCTTCATCTGCAGTTTCAACAGCTTCCTCTGCTCCTTCTTCGGTGAAAAGATCTTCTGCATCTGCTGCTTCACCCTGATTAGCTTCAATTACTGCATCTGCCATCTTGGAAACAATTAATTTTACAGCTCTGATAGCATCATCATTTCCTGGGATAACGTAGTCTAATTCTTCTGGATCGCAGTTTGTATCAGCGATACCGATCAGTGTGATTCCCAGTGCATGAGCTTCCTGTACACAGATTCTTTCTTTTTTAGGATCCACTACAAAGATTGCGTCTGGAAGTTTCTTCATTTCTTTGATACCGCCCAGGTTCTTCTGCAGTTTATCCATTTCTTTTTTCAGTTTAATAACTTCTTTCTTTGGCAGAACATCAAAAGTTCCGTCAGCTTCCATAGCTTCAATTTCTTTTAATCTTGCGATTCTGCTCTGAATGGTCTTGAAGTTTGTCAGCATACCGCCTAACCATCTTTCGTTTACATAGAACATACCGCATCTTTCAGCTTCTGTCTGGATAGCATCCTGAGCCTGTTTCTTTGTACCTACGAACAGGATTGTACCGCCGTCAGCAGCGATGTCAGCTACAGCTTTGTAAGCATCGTCAACCATTCCTACAGATTTCTGCAGGTCGATGATATAAATACCGTTTCTCTCTGTGTAGATGTATGGAGCCATCTTAGGGTTCCATCTTCTTGTCTGGTGTCCGAAATGAACACCTGCTTCCAGTAACTGTTTCATTGAAATAACACTCATTTTTTTCTCTCCTTTTGGTTTTTCTTCCGCCGGCTTCATCTCCTCCGGGACTTTTTAAGCACCGTCCATTGGAATCTACAGGCGTGATATTTTCGCAACGCGGATATTATAGCATACATAATTTACCTATTGCAAGGCTTTTTTATTCAAAGACCGAAATTTCGCATCAGCCAGGATTGAAGAAGAGGCATCCAGCTCTGACATCCTTTCACCACTTTACTGCCATCCTCTTCATCGGAAACACTTTCTGTAGCAAGACTTAAGCCATGCTTTCCCTCTGGATACAAGTGATATTCCACAGGTATCCCTGCTTCTCCCAGAGCCCGGACAAACCGGAAGGAATTCCAGAAGGGTACAGTCTCGTCTGCAAAGGTATGCCAGAGAAAGGTCTTGGGCACCTGATCTGTTACCTGATTTTCCAGAGACATCTTTTCCTTTAAAATCTCATAAGAATCTCCCAGAAGATTTCGTATGCTCTCTGTATGAGCGATTTTTTCATCTGAGCTGATCACAGGATAGCAGAGGATCAGACCCTGGGGCCTTAAGTATTCCGAAGTGCATCCTGCTGCCTCTGCCATATGCTCTTCCTGCCAGAAAACCCCGTAGCTGGCAGCCAGATGGCCTCCGGCAGAAAATCCCATGATCAGGATTCTGTCCGAAGCGATATGCCACTCTTCTGCCCGGTCTCTCAGGTACTTTACTGACAGTGCAGTCTCATGAAGGGCTGCAGGATAAACTGCAGGGGCGCAGGAGTACCTGAGAATTGCTGCATGGTAGCCTAATGCATTAAGCTGCAGAGCCACAGGCTCTGCTTCTCTGTTGGAAGTTCTGGCATAGGCGCCTCCCGGACAGATCAGCACTAAAGGCCTTTTCCACTGAGGCCCTCCATCTAAAAAATCTTCCAGTATATAAGTGTCTAAATGGGTATTCTTCTCTGAATTTTCCGTTTGTATGGATATTCTCTCGCAAATCATAACTTTTCTATCAGCAGACCATCTCTGTAGGCTTTTAAAAGCTCCTGAAGCTCTGCTATCCTTTCTTTAATCTTTATTCCGTTGTCAGTCTCTTCCACAGTCTTTCTTTCTGTTGTTTTCTTAATGAGAATGCTGGCAGACAAAATATCGCTTTCTTTGGTAATGGCATCTCTGGCAGAAGTAAAAGGTTCATGAGCCGCCAGGATCATTCCCCAGGAATTGTAGATCAAGGTATAGCCTGCGATTCCTGTAACCTTTTGATATGCTTTTGAAAAACCACCGTCTATGATCAGCAGTTTGCCGCCGCACTTAATGGGGCTCTCTCCTTCTGTGTGATGTACAGGCACATGGCCGTTTACAATATGACGGCAGTCACCGGTAATGTCAAACTCTTTGAATATGTTTTCTACAACCTGATCGTTTTCCAGAAAACGATAATAGGGATTTTTCTTTTCTTCATGGGTCTCTTTTTCCGCCAGAAAGCATCTCTCAAAAGTAGCCATCTTATCTTTGCCGAAAAGGGGGGAAGAAGATCCGGCCCAGATAAACCAGAGAATGTCCCTGCCTTTTTCTTTTTCCTCTTTGTCAATGGCTACAAAGGCTTTCCGCACATAAGTTTCTAATATATCATAGAGAGCTTTGCCCTTATATACCTTTCCGTAAACCTCCACTTCTTTGAAACTGCCGTCTTCATTCAGCGGGATGCAGCCGTGGTAGAGAAGGTTCCGGTTATAAATTTTATAAAGACTTCCCTTTTTCAGCAGAAAACGCATATGTCGCTGAAGTTTTTCGCAGTTCTCAAAAACAAAAATCAGACGGTCCATCACCTCTTCTTCTTCCGGTGACAGCGCATACGGATTCTTTGGATCAATGGTTGGGAAATTCTTATCCAGAAGCTGATAGGTCTTCCCTTCCAGCTGGATCGTGCCTTCCTCATAATTGATATGTTCCAGAGGGGCCCTGTCTTCCATCTTAAATTCTTTCCGCTTTTTGACAAGCTGTCCTTCCAGCTTAAACTGGATAATAGAAATAGCTTTGTACATTTTCATATTCAGGGCCTGTTCCTCAGGGTTCAGATCACTGTGGCCTTTAATCTTAAAGCAGGTACAGGGATCATCTTTATAGCAAGCCAGGGCAAAAGTCGCCAGCGGAAGGAGGTTGATGCCATATCCATCCTCCAGAATATCCAGATTAGAGTATCTCACACAGTTTCGGATCACGGTGGCTATACAGCAGGTCTGTCCTGCCGCCGCTCCCATCCATACGATATCATGATTCCCCCATTGTATATCTACAGAATGGTAGTTTTCCAATACATCCATGATCTTATGGGGTCCCGGACCTCTGTCGTAAATGTCTCCCAGCACATGAAGATGGTCCACTACCAGACGCTGGATCAATTCTGAAAGATCTACAATAAATTTCTCCGCACAGCCAATCTCAATAATCGTATGCACAATCTGCTCATAGTAAGATTCTTTGTCAATAACCTCAGGCCTTTCCGTGATCAATTCCTCGATCACATAGGAAAAGTCCTTTGGCAGGGCTTTTCGTACCTTGGAGCGGGTATATTTGGAGGCAGTCTTTTTGCACACCTCTATCAACCGGTACAAAGTAATCTTATACCATTCCTCCATGTTGGATTCCTGTTTTCTTACCAGATCCATTTTTTCCTTTGGATAGTAGATCAGCGTTGCCAGGGCTCTCTGTTCCCGTTCACTTAAAGTATGGCCGAATACTTCTTTGATCTTTCTTCTTACAGAGCCTGACCCATTTTTTAATACGTGGGAAAAAGCCTCATACTCGCCGTGGATATCTGTCAGAAAATGTTCCGTTCCTTTTGGCAGATTCAAAATGGCTTGAAGATTAATGATTTCTGAGGAAGCCTTGGCAATGGTGGGATACAGTTCTGCCAGGGTTTCCAGGTACCTGATTTTCATATTTTCCATTTCGTTTCCCCCGATACTTTTTGATTTTACCATTCTATCATAAAATCAGGTGTAAAGATACATTTCTCCCCTTTTCACAAAAATATGGCCGAAAACATCTGTAAATAGTTCTGTTTTACTACTCCAGATATCTTCGGCCATCATGCTTATAATACTGTTTTACATTCTGTCAGGCGCCTCAAAGCCCAGGAGTCCGATGCAGGTTTCCAGAACTTTCTTCGTCAGAACAAGTACCTGTATCCAGGAAGTTTTCTGTTTTTCATTTTCCTCTCCCAGGATTTTTGTCTCATGATAAAAACTGTTAAAGGCATTTGCCAGTTCATAAATATAAGAACAGATCTTATGAGGCGCTTTTTCCTGAAATGCAGGCTGTATTACAGAATTCAGTCTGGACAGTACCATCATCAGAGCTTTTTCACTGTCATTGGCAGCGCCCAGGATTACTCCTTCTTCAGGATTTCCTCCCGCTTCTTTATATCTGTTCAGTATAGATTTGATACGGACAATAGTGTACAGAATATAAGGTCCCGTATTCCCTTCAAAGGAAGTAAATCTGTCCACATCAAAAACATAATCTTTGGAAGCCTGATTGGAAAGGTCTCCGTACTTAATAGCAGAAAGCCCTACCATCTCTGCAGTCTTATGGGCGTCATCTCCTTTTACGCTGCGGTTTTCCACAATCTTCTTATACATCTCTTCGTTAATCTCGCTGATGAGCCGCTCCAGACGCATAACGCCGCCTTCTCTTGTTTTAAAGGGTTTACCGTCCTTGCCGTTCATAGTTCCAAAGCCTACAAACGAAAGCTCTGTGCTATCCGGCACCAGCCCGGTCTTTTTTGCACACCGGAATACCTGAACAAAATGAAGCTCCTGACGTTTGTCCACCACATAGATAATTTCATCGGGATGATAGTCTTCCTCCCTCTGCACAATGGTAGCCAGGTCTGTTGTTGTGTAAAGAGAAGCCCCGTCGGATTTCAGGATCATGCAGGGTGGAATTTCCTTCGTATCTTTTTCCTCTTTTACATCTACCACAAGGGCTCCCTGATCCTGGTAAGCATAGCCTTTTCCTTTCAGATATTCCACCAGGCCCGGAATATAGGAATCTGCATCAGATTCTCCCTTCCACAAATCGAAATCCACACTGAGTTTTTCATAATTTCTCTTTAAATCCGCCACAGATACCTTCATGATCTGCTCCCAGAGAGCTCTGTAGCCTCTCCTTCCCTGCTGAAGTTCCAGGGTGGCCTCCAGGGCTTCGTTTTTATAGTCCTCATCTTCCTTGGATCTCTTGCTGGCTGTAGGATAAATCTCCTCCAGTTCGCTGACTGTAAAAGGCGCTTCCTGGGGGTATTCTCCCTGGTAATCCTTATCGAAATATACCAGATCCGGCTGTCTCTTGGAAAGTTCTGTGATGATCAGTCCCATTTGGAGACCCCAATCGCCCAGATGAACATCTCCTATTACCTTATGGCCCAGAAATCTTCCCATCCGTTTAATGCTCTCTCCAATAATGGCAGAGCGTAGATGGCCTACATGGAGAGGCTTGGCAACATTGGGGCCGCCGTAATCGATGACAATCGTTTTAGGAGACCCTGTCTTTTCCACAGACAAATTTTCATCCTCTGTCATCTGATTCAAATAAGACGCCAGAAAATCTCTGTCCAGCTTCAGATTAATAAATCCAGGGTTTACCGCCTGGGCAGATTCAAAAATGCTCTTGTCCTGAAGTTTTTCTACCACGTCATTGGCAATCATGATCGGCGCCTTCCGATAGGCCTTGGCCGCAGCCATAGCTCCGTTGCACTGATATTCACACAAATCTGGGCGGTTGGATACTGTCACCTTTCCAAACTTTTCTTCATACCCGGAAGCCTTAAAAGCCTCCATCATCACTTCTTCTATACATCCAATAAATGTTTTCATCTCTCTACTCCACTTCCACTTTTTTCGATGCAGTCACTGCCAGAGCTCCATGTCCGATATGACAGGCAACGCTTAAGGACAGAGGCGCCATAAATACTTCCACGCCGAAGTTCTTCTCCAGCTCCTTTTTCCATTCCTGGGCTTCCTCTTCATTTCCCGCATAGGCTGCATCCAGGCACATCAGCCTTTTGTCTGTATATTCTTTAAATCTGGTTTTCAGATCCTTTTCTATAGCCTTGATCATGATCTTTTTCGCCTGCTTTTTCCCTCTGGCTTTGGAAAAAGCATCCAGACGTTCTCCCTGGATCTGAAGCACCGGTTTCAGATTCAGCACTGTCCCCAGAGCTGCTGCCGCAGGTGTGATCCTGCCGCCCTTTTTCAGATATTTCAGAGTTTCCAGAGTAATATAAATGCTGGATTCATGACCCTCCCGCTCCAGGATTTCTTTGATCTGGGCTGCACTTTTCCCGGCTTCTGCCAAAGCCATGGCATCCAGTACAGATCGTCGCTGGGTTACAGAAATACGCTGGTTGTCTACTACCTGAACTTTTCCCTTAAACTCTCTGGACAAAACCATAGCCGTCTGGCAGGAGTTGCTCAGACCGCTGGACATAGGAATATGAACCACTTCTTCATATTCCTGGAGCAAAGATTCCCAAAGCTCCATCACTTCTGCCGGTGAAGGCTGAGAGGTGGAAATATCAGCTCCCTCTGTCAGCCTTTTATAAAACTCTTCCTGGGTAAGGGTGATATCCTCAAAAAATAACTGCTCATTGATATAGAAAGGCATGGCAACCACAGTAATTCCCATCTCCTTACCCTGTTTCTGAGTAATTCCGCTGTTGCTGTCCGTTACAATAGCGATTCTCTTTTTTCCCATGATTTTCGGCTCCTTTTCCTCTTTTAGGTCACTATTTTTAATAATAGCATAGTATTCCCCTGAATACAATTACTTTTCTTTTGTCGGAAATAGATTTATGATAGAAAAAACAAAAATAAAGGAGGGCTTTCAATGGGCTATAAATCTCAATCTTATGAAAATCAGGCAAAAACCATCATCAAGAATCTGGAAAAACGGAATATGAAAGGATATTACTGCGAAACCGGTGAAAAAGCTCTGGAGCTGGTAAAATCTATTCTTCCCAAAGGGGCTCTGGTAACTAACGGTGGTTCCGAGACTTTAGTGGAAACAGGCATTATGGACCTGATCCGCAGCGGTGACTACGAATACATAGACCGGAAATCAGCAAAGACCCCGGAAGAGTCCAGGGCCTTATACGGCAAAATCGTTACAGCCGACTATTTCCTTATGAGTACCAACGCAATCACCAAAGAGGGGGAGCTGGTCAATGTAGATGGTATCGGCAATCGGGTTGCCTGTCTCATAAACGGCCCGGCCCACGTACTGGTCATCGCCGGCATGAACAAAGTAGTCCCCAATCTGGAGGATGGCATCCGCCGGGTACGGAATATTGCAGCTCCGCCTAACAGCATCCGGGTAGGTTCCAAAACCCCCTGCTCTGTCACAGGTTTCTGTGCTGACTGCCAGAGTGATGACTGTATCTGCTGCCAGACCGTGATCACCCGCAGGTCTATGCAGGCCGGACGGATTACCGTGATACTGGTAGGAGAAGAGTATGGTTTCTGAGACCTTATCTTTCTTCTTTATAGCGTAAGGTAAAAAAAGGGGCTGGCGCATTAGTCATATGTCAGGAATATTTATACATTTTATGCGAATTTGTCGAGCATAGCTTTGAGACCATAGGCTCAAAGCGGCACAGACTGAGCAATAAAATGTATAAATATTCTCAATTTTGATTAATACGACAGCTCCTTCTTTTATATTTTTTACATCCTTCTAAGGGCTTCAATAGGACTTAAATTCGCTGCCTTTACTGAGGGCAGAAGGCCGAATACCAGACCTATCACTGTTGAAAATGCCACAGCGGCTGCAGCCGCAGGTATGCTGATGACCATAGGCATAGAGGACATCCTGGCAATCACTGCTGCAAGAAGAACTCCCGCAAATACACCCAGGACTCCCCCAATACTGGTAAGTACCGCTGCTTCAGTCAAAAACTGGCCCAGGATTCTTCTCTTATTGGCTCCAATGGCCTTTTTCAGTCCGATCTCCCCGGTACGTTCTGTCACAGATACCAGCATAATATTCATAACGCCAATTCCGCCTACAAGCAGAGAAATACTGGCAATCCAAAGGAGCTGGCGATTGGTGCTTTCGCTGATCTGCTGAAGTCCCTTAGCCTTCTCCATAAGGTCTTTTGCTTTGTATTCTGTGGTATCATTTGTGGAATTAATCCTGTTGTTCAGAATCTCCGCTGTCTTTTTTCCCGCTGAACTCATGGTCTCAGGGGAAACGGTTTTTACAGATACCTGCTGGGGTTCATCATACTGATAAACGATAGGCCATACGCTTCCTGGCATCAAAACCATTCCTCCGGTATTGGTATTGTAATAAGTATAGTATTCCTCTCTGTTATTGATTACAGGCTGATATTCTTCTGTCTTTTTTACGACTCCGGCCACATAGAAAGGTTCTCCTTTTATCTCAATAGTCTTCCCCACTTCCTGGCCTTTTGAAAAGAAATTAGCTGCCGCTGTTTCGTCAAGAAGCACCAGCTTTTTTGAGGTTTTATAATCTGTCTCAGAAAATCCCCGGCCCCGGATGACCTGATAACCACAGGTATCCAGATAATCTTCGTCAATCCCCAGAACCATTCCTCCATCCAGACTTTTGTCCTGATAGTAAATGCTGTCTGCATATTGGCGCATCTGATAGAGGGTCACTTTCTCTACTTCTTCCAATTCCAGGATAGATTCTTTCTGTTCCTGACTGATCACCGGCACGCCTTGAGGCAGCCCCTCATATTCCATCTGGTATTCTCCCCCATTGCCGTTCAGAGTGATTTCTATCACATTATCTCCCCCACCTATGAGATTTTTCTTGATTTGTTCATTGGTTCCCTCAATAGTGGAGACAATAGAAATCAGAGCGGCAATTCCGATAATGATTCCCAGCATGGTCAGAAAGGAACGCATTTTATGAGCCCATATTCCCTGAAATGATAATCTTATATTCTCAATCATATGCCTTCCTCCTAATACATGCTGTACAGTTCTTCAATGGAGGATTCTCTGATCTTTGCCCCTTCCCGCACATTTTTCCCATAGGGGAAGGCTAACCAGTCTTCCTGAGTTACACCGTCTTTTATCTCCACTGTGGAACCGTAAAAAGTTCTCCCCGTTGTTATTTTCTGCTTCTTTAAACGCTGATTCTCTCCCACTTTATAGACAAATTCTTCTCCATTTTGGCTCCGTATGTACTCCCGGCTGACAAAGATTCCTGTAATCTCTCCACCCTCTGCCGGAAGTTCTATGGAGACCATCTCATTTGCCTTAAACCCTTCTCCCTCCTGTATCACTGCTGTAAAAGGATAATAGGATTGTTCCTGCATACCGCTGCTGTATCCTTCCTGAGGATAAGGAGAAATCTCGGTCACTTCTGCTTGAAAAAACATCTGAGACTCATATCCCATTCCTGTAACAATCTGGCCGGGCTCCAGAATGGAGCGCTGATATTCACCTACCATTCCCTGGATATAAGCCCCCGCCGCACTCTCTACAATAATAAAGGCTTCTCCGTCTACTTCCCCTTTTGCCGGGTCTCCTACCTTCTTTACGGTACCGTCCAGGGTGCTTTTGACCACTTGTTCCTGAAGCTGCTGCTCCACCTTTTTGATCTTCAGATCTGCTTCTTTTATATTTAAAGCTGTTTCAGAAATTTCTTTTTCCTTTTCCTTTACAGCCTTGTCCAATTCTTCTTTCGAATAAGTCTGAACAATCTCTTCTTCTGGGATAAACTCTATAAAATCTTCTGGAATATCCACCCATTCTTCATCCTGGGGAATTTCTTCTTCAGGAGGCAAGACGGCTTCCCACTGATCATTTCCCAAATATGTACGATACCAGATTTCCGGCTGTACCGGTTCAGCTATCAGATTCCCATCTAAAAGCATAGCTGCCAGCAGCACACCATCTTCCTTGTCTTCTCCCCGAACTTCCAGAAGACAGTAATAGGGCGTCTGGTTTTTTTCTCCTGTGTCACTAAAACCGCCTGCCCAGTTCAGGAAAGCACCTTGTATCAACACATTTTTTGAACATAAAAATCGATACGGGTCCTCCTTGGTCCCGCTGCCTGCAAATGGCAAAGCATTTTCCAGAATGACACCTTCTTCTAATTCGCCGAAGTTAATTCCAATATCACCGTAAAGCCGCTTGTAAACTCCTGAAGGCCTTGGCTGCTCCGGCTCCTGGGGTTCTTCAGGTTCCTGAGGCGTTTCATTGTCTCCAGAAGGGTCTGTCTCCCCGGAAGGATCCTGGTCCTCTGGATTATCCGGAACCAGAGGTATGTCGGGTTCCTCCGGGGTCCCTGGTTCCACTGGAATTTCTGGCTCCAGGGGCATTTCTGGTTCTGTTGGAGACTCTGGTTCCAGGGGCGTTTCCGGTTCTGCCGGAGTCTCCGGCTCTGCAGGCACTTCCGGTTCTGCCGGGAGCTCCGGCTCTGCTGGTGCTTCCGGCTCTGCTGGTGTCTCCGGCTCCAAAGGAGCTCCCTCTTCTCCAGATATTTCCCGGACAAAGGGTGTTTCTGACTGAAGTCCGCCTAAGAATTCCACCTGGTACTCTTCCGTATGAGATACTGCCTCTGCTCTGTCTTTTTTTAATTTTTCCAGTTCCTGCTCCAGACCTTTCTTCTTAATCTCCAGCTGCTGACGGCTCAGCTTCTCTGTTTCCAGCTCAATGTCTACAAGGGTCATATCATAAGAAAGCAATGGGTCACCCTTCTTTACTTCCTGACCTTCCTGTACGTGAACTGCAGACACGATCTGTTTTTCCTGGAGATGTACTTCCTGGGCGACCTGGGAGGCAATGGTCCCTTCCAGGCTGGCGCCGTTCTGCCAAATACTCTGAGAAAGCTCGGATACCGGGTAGACATCTATCTGAGCGCCTCTGAGATTTTGTGTGAGAAACCAGGCTCCTGCACCCAAAACTGCCAGTCCCCCTGCAGTGATCACGATTATCTTTTTCTTTATTTTCATAACTTTCTCCCTATAATTCCGGGGAACTGTCTTCCCCTTCTATAATCTCTTCCGATGTTTCTTCCTGAGTGGTCTCTTCTCCAGTTATCTCTTCCGCCCCTTCCGGCAAAGCCTCTTCCTCAGATATTTCTCCGGTTTCCTCCTGGAGTATTTCCTCTCCACCTGACTCTTCCATACTGCCATCTGATGCCTGTGCAGGATCGTGGGTTGTCTTCATGCCTTCTTTTAAAAAGTCCTGGGGATAAGCTACATAGTCTCCGTTTTCCACCCCATCTTCAATCTTATACTGCATCATCTCCCCATCATAGGTGCCCAGAACCACCGTTCTTTTTTCCAGAGCCCCTTCTTCTTCCACCCAAACATAAGGCTTTTTATTCAAATCCCCAATAAAGGCCTCGTTCAGCCAGACCCCTGGTTCTCTCTGTGCCATTCCTGTATCATGTTCAATATAGACATGCTGTCCCAGAAGAAGTCCCTGGGAAGAGTCCAAATCCACGTAAAACGGATAAGAAGTGGATGTAGTCTGGGCGCTGTCTTCAGAGCTTCCTCCATAGTACATACTGCTGGAATTATTCTGGGGATTTTTTGTATCCACTGCAGAATAAGTCCCTGTCCAGACCTGGTCTTCATCCACTCTGGAACGCACCACAGCCTTTTGCCCTTCTACGATCTCGCCAATATTCTGTTCGTTGACTCTGCCTTTGACTCTATATTCTCCTGTTGCCAGAATGGTAATAAACGCCTGACTGGAAGAATCTCCGTACATATTCGTGCTTGTCTGCTCCTGATTCTGGACGGATTTCACCACACCTTTCATTTCACTGGTAACTGTAGAGTTATCAATCTGACTCTGGAGCCGATTAATCTCCACTTCCTTTGCCTTCTTGTCGTATTCGCTCTTTTTCAGATCCATCTGAGCGCTCTGGATCTGTGTAGTATAAGAAAACTGCTCTTCTTCCGGAGCATCCTTTTTTTCCTTTTCCAGCTGCTGAATCTGTGCCTGGAGATTGGCCATTTCGCTATCCGCCCGCTCCAGGTCCAGCCGTGCCTGCTGAATGTCCATTTCCAGAGAAGCTGTGTCATAAGTAAAAAGAGGAGTCCCTACCTCCACATCATCTCCAGCTTTCACCAGCACTTCTTTAACTTCTCTTTGAGAATCTTTCTGGATTTCCAGAGTCTTCTGGGACTCAACCACTCCTGCAAGACGCTGTGTTCCCGACATATCATTCATTGATGACACACTCATAACATAGGCCAGCTCCTCTGCCTCTTTTTCTCCGGTCCCCCTCACAAAGAAAATTCCGGCTGCAATTCCCCCTATGCAGACTGCACCACAGATTCCGCCGATAATCTTATATTTTTTGTCCATAAATACCTCTTTTCCTTTTTCCGGCATCTGATGGATACCCTTTCTTATGTTGCCAGACAGTATACACACATCTACGATGCTCCGTTTTTCCCCAGTATATCAGAAAATTCCAAAAGTGTCCTGAAGTATTTATTAAATTTTAAAGTAATTTTTTAACAATTTCTTTCGGATATATATAAATCATAAAATATGTCGAAAAAAGCAGAACTTTGTCTATAAAAGACGAAATAGCATTTTTTTCGTTTAAAATAAAGTTAATCTGTTGATTCTTTGGTATGCTACATGCAGCCTGAGAAAGGAGTGTTCCTATGAAAAAAATCGAATCCCTAGTTCGTCGTCTTGGCATCTGTTCTGTATATCGAGGATATTATTATCTGGTCTATGCTGTAGAGCTGGTTCTCCATGACGAAGAATATCTTCTTTTTATGACCAAACGTCTCTATCCTGATATCGGGAAACACTTCCATACATCTGCATCCAATGTAGAACGTTCTATCCGTACGATTGTCACTATCTGCTGGAATGAAGGCAACCGGAATCTTCTGGATCGTATTGCAGGTTACCAGCTCCTCCGAAAGCCTACCACTGGAGAATTTATTTCCATTCTGGCTTTTTATTTAAAAGTGCAGGGGTAATACCCCCGAAACAACAGTTCTGACAGGTAAAAATAATTCGCACTAAAACCTATTGAAAACACATGGATTCACTGCGAAAATAGAAATATGACAAAAAAACTTTTTCGCAGTGAGGTTGAAATGGGAAGAAA
>NZ_NFHH01000048.1 GCF_002161285.1 Blautia sp. An81
CTATAAACAGATAAGTAATTCGACAGCCAAAAAGCAGAAGTTCCGACAAGGCAATTATACATATCTGTTTCTTATCAAAGAAGAATTTTTCCCATAGACACAGAAAATTTTACGCCCTCATCTTTTTCCTCCCTCATTTAAAAAATTGACTTTTTAAAAATTCAAAACCTGCTCCAAAAACTCTTCCGGATTCATGCTGATCACAAATCGTTTCTTTTTCATAGACAGATTAGGTCGAAAAATTTCTACCATTTTCAGGATGCTTATACACCATTTCCGTATGATATTCAGATTTTCTGCTGCCTGCTTATCTAACGTTGTGTTCGCATCCTCTTTAAAGGTCACATCCAAATGCCAGTGCATACTTTCCACACTCCAGTGTCCTCTCACCGCAAGGCTGAATAACTTCTCATCTTCTTTCAGACTGCTGATGTAATAGCGATATTCCTTCTTTTCCTCCCCTTCCCTCTTTATGGTCTTTTCCTCCATCCCTATGCTTTTCAAGCCTGCCCATTCCTTCTTCTGGCTTAGCCAGCCAATCTGCTCCGTCTGATAATACTCCCGGATCTCTATCTGTCCATGGGCTTTTTCTATCGTCTTACAGTAGGCTCCCCTTTTCTTTAGCTGCTCCTTTTCCTGCTCATCACAAAAAAACAGGCGTACATCCTCATACATTGTCTTTTGATTTTCTTTTAATGCAAGGACATAATCCCCCTTCTTTTTTCGGACCTTTTCCGCAATCTCTTTCTGTGTCCCCATCGCATCTATGGTTACTACCTGCCCTTTGATCCGGATTTTTTCCAGCAGCTCCGGAATCGCCGTGATCTCGTTGCTCTTTTCGTCCACTGCCTTCTGACCCAGACTAAACCCGTCCTCACGGCTCCATGCGGTCAGGATGTGGTTCGGCTTTCCCTCTTTTCTCTTGTTGGAGCGCATGGTTTTCCCATCAATGCAGATCAGTTTCCTTAATGCTTTTCCCTCGTCTTTGTTCAATAGTTCCTGCCATTTCTGATATAATTTCTGCAGAACTTCCGGAGACAGCATCCCAAACACCCGGCAAAGAGTATCATGGGATGGGATTCCATTTTTGAGTTCAATATATTTCTTTAGGTACTCTTCATGATAATGGGCAAAAAACTCCATTTCCACCCAGTCGTCTACATTGGACAATGTGGCAAACAATACTATCACGATAATATCCTTTAGTTTATGGCGGACTTTCTTTTCCTGTCGTATATCTTCGATATAATCCATCCACTCCAACAATTCTTCCACAGCACAAATCTCCTTTTTATTTTCAGCATATCACATAAAAGGAGATTTGTTCACAATTTATTTACTCATGCGTTTGTCCTGAACTTCAGTCTCTTCGAATTGGGTTTACCCGATGACGATCCAGTCTATACCCTGAAAAAAGTAATGGAGGATTTAGATTTTTCAGGCCTGCTGGCCTGTTATTCAGATAAGGGAAGAACCGGTTTTAACCCGATCATGCTGTATTCTGTTGTTACCTATGCTAATATGCGCGGAGTCCGGGCTGTTGACCGCATTGTTGAACTCTGTGAAAGAGACCTGGCCTTTATCTGGCTAACCAAAGGCCAGAAGCCAAAACGGGATGTCTTTTACGATTTTAAAGGGAAAAAGCTGACCGGGGAAGTCCTGGATGAACTGAACTATCAGTTTATGCGCCGTCTGGAAAAGGAAGGCTTTATCACCCTGAAGGAGCTTTATATTGATGGGACAAAGATCGAAGCGAATGCCAACCGGTATACTTTTGTCTGGCGTGGGACGCTCAACTATCATCTGGCAGGCCTGCTGGATACGATAGATACCCTTTATGCAGAATATAATACATTCCTGCATGAGAATGGATATGGACCCAGATATGATCTGGGGGATGCCCATATGTTCGTGATCGAAGGGATGGAGAAAGTCCGGAAGGTCATCGAAAAAAACAGAAAACGGAAGATCACAAAGCATAAGAAGATCCCTAATAATACCATCATTGAGATCGATAACTGTTCCCCTTTGGAGATCCTGAACCTGCAGAGGAATCTGATGAGGATCGCAGAAGGAGAAGGGATCGTATTCGTTTCCGGAAAAGGGAAACACAAGCCGGAGATCCAGAAACTCTATGAGGAACTGGAAAAATGCGGCAGCCGCCTGATGGAGTATAAGGAATGTTTTGAGATCATGGGGAAAGACCGGAACAGCTATTCCAAGACCGATCTGGAAGCAACGTTCATGCGGATGAAAGAGGACCATATGCAGAACGGCCAGCTGAAGGCGGCCTATAATGTCCAGATCGCAGTAGAGAACTATTTCATCGTCCACAGTTATGTGAGCAATGACCGGACAGACTACAATACGCTGATCCCGGTCCTGGAAAAGCACCGCAGCGCATTTGGGGACACCCTGGAGACCGTCACTGCCGACAGCGGCTACTGCAGTGAGAAGAACCTGCTGTACCTGAAAGAAAACAGGATCCGGAGTTTTATCAAACTTCAGGATCATGAAAAACGGAAGACACGTGCATATAAAGAAGACATCGGGAAGTATTACAACATGACCTATGCTGTCTTTGAAGACGAGCACTATTACATCTGCCACGATGGAAGGGAGCTGCGTCATATCCGGACAGAGAGCAAAGAGCAGGATGGCTACACCCAGACAGTGGAGGTATACGGCTGCATGGACTGCAGCGGCTGTGAGCATAAAGCCCAATGTATTTATAGATACAATGCCCAAAAGAATCCAGACCGGAATAAAGTGATGAAGATCAATGAACGCTGGGAAGAGCTGAAGGAAGAATCCAATACAAATATCCAGAGTGAGGAAGGGATCCTGAAGAGACAGACCCGGTCGATCCAGACGGAAGGGCACTTTGGAGATATCAAAGAAAACGAAAGCTTCCGACGGTTCAACTACCGGTCAGAAGAAAAAGTGTATAAAGAGTTCATGCTGTATGCAATGGGAAGAAATATCATGAAGTACCATCGGTTCTTACAACATGAGATTGAGAAATATGAAGGAAAAAAGGGGCAGAAAACCGCTTAGCAAAGGGAGCACTTCCAAAGTATTCAGAGAAGGGGTTTTTGCGCCCAAAAATAAAGTGAAGAAAAGGAAAGAGACTATTCCATAAAGAGCTATGAATTTATAAAAGCCTGGATTTTACGGAATAGTCTCTTTCTTTTCTACCAAGGGGCCAAAATCGGCATTAGCCGATAGCCCCGTTTTTTGAAAGAATAAAGATAAATGTGTAATATGGTAACATAAAGATATAAAAATCCAATTGAATTTAGGTGAAAGGTGGCATATATAATGAATTTACAAGACAGAAAGCTATATGAAATGATTCAAAAGGGAAGTGTGTTGGTTGAAAATTTTCGTACAGATTTTAATGATGCGATTAAATTGCAAGCGTTCTTAGAACATATAGATAGATTTTTTGAGTTGATAGATAATCCGGAAACAAAATTTGAATGCGATAATTGTATAAACATTCAAAAACGTTTTAAACGTGAAAAAGAGGAAATGACAGAAAGAGATATTGCGTGGAGGCGCAAAATGCCAGCGAAGTTATTTTTATATAATTCTACATGGAAAGATAAAATGGAAGAAGATGAGGAAATTTGGGCTGATATGGATCGCTTTTTGACCGAAGGTACTATGGATGAATATAATAAGAAAAATCTGATGTATTATAAAAATTTTATGACATATGAGGCACAGGAAAAATATGAGAGCATGTTAGAATTGATAAGGACTGAACTTGTTTCATATAGTACAAAGTTAATGTATTGTAAAAAAATAGTTAGTTTCTTGGAGGAGGAATTTCCCCAAAATGGAGTATTATTATTACATACACGTTTTTTGAATACATTTTTGAATACGGCAGTATCGGAAATGATTCTGGTTGCGATGAAATTATTTGCGACTACAAATACTAGTAAAAACGAAAATTTTGGTTTTTATCAATTAAAAGATTATATTTCAAATAATTGTAATGGAAATAAAGATGTAAGAGCATATTTGGGCAATAAGGAATTAAAAAAAGAGATGAAAAAGGGGCAAGAAAAATGTGGTGAACTTAAAATAATTAGAGATGCATTGATAGCACATTATGATATTTCAAGAGTACAGGAAGCAAGGGAAACAAGAGTATCTTTTGAAGATTTAGAAGAATGGTACAATCTTTCTGTTAAAATATTAGAAAAACTTTCATTTTACAAATTTCATAGACAGGATTGTGCGTATGCCATGATGATTAATATTCATGGTTTTGAAAAAGCTGTTTGCCGGAATATATATGATAGTGTACCCAAGACAGACTTAGATGAATATTTAGATGTATTACGAATGTTCTTTATAGATAAACTTAAATTGAAAGAGGAAGAACGTGATGAGAAAAATGAGAACTGAGGAAAGTAGCAAATTCAAGAAACAATTTACTGCTTTTTATAATAAATGTGCACTCATAAGTTAGAAAGGGCAGATAAAATTGAATAAAGTATACCGTCACTGGTGGCAATGGCTCATGAACGAACCATAGCCACCTTTTTTGTTGCAGAAAATCAAATAAGAATGGAGGTTTACCATGAGAAAATATAAATTGATTTCCGCACTGGCAGAAGAAACAGCAAAAGAAGTCGTGCGGAATGAAGAAAGCTGGAGGCGGTACTTAAATACTGCTTCCGGACTGTACAAATATCCGTTCAAGGAACAGCTTTTAATCTATGCTCAAAGACCGGATGCAACCGCCTGTGCTTCCATAGAGATATGGAATGAAAAGATGCACTGCTGGGTAAACAAAGGTGCAAAGGGCATTGCGCTGATTGATGAGGATAGTTTTTTCGGTTTAAAATACGTCTTTGATATTTCAGATGTGCATAAGGCAAGAAGAATCGGACAATTCCCTAACCTTTGGGAAATGCGTGAGGAACACATGGAAGCGGTGATTTCCCGTCTGGAAAAGACTTACGGGGACACCGACATGGAAGCCGGGTTTGTGGGACGTATTCGGGAGATTGCCGGACGGATTGCAGAGGACTGTTACAAAGAGCTTGCTTCGGATATGGAATATATAAAGGAAGGGAGCTTTCTGGAGGAACTGGACGAGCTGAATATAGAAGTAAGGATACGGGAAACCCTTGCTGACAGTATTGCTTATACCGTCTTAAAGCGTTGCAGCATGGAGGAGAACGAGCTTGCCGAGGAAATAAACTTCCCTTATATCCATGAGTTTAACACAGTGGAAACGCTGTCACAGCTTGGCAGCAATGTGTCCGATTTATCAAAGCCTATCCTGATGGAGATAGGCAAAGCAATTGGGGTGTATGAGAGGGAGAAAGCAGAGAACCGCACAGCGGAAAATTCTGTTCAAAAAGGACTTGCAAATACCACAGAAAGACGCTACAATGCTTTAAAGCGTGAAAGCAAAAGCCAAGACGGAGAATCTATCACACAGACCGGAGAAGCCGGGGAAAGGAGCAAATATGATGAATCTGACATACGAGAAGAACGGGGATTATCAGATACCGATGGTAGCAATGGACGAACAGCCGAAGGAGGTACTGACAAAGTACGGACTGATGAGGAAGAAGTTCTTACAGGAGCACAAAAACGGAGTATATACGGGACTTCTTCTGGGCGGGAAGCTGAAGGAACACCTGTTGATGATACAGGAGCAGGCAGAGGAGAGAATGGAGCTTCTGACCGGACAGATGAAGGAGAGAGAGGGGATAACGGAGCAGATGAAAGCAGAGAATCAGATGCTCTGGGTAGCGAAGATGAACAGCATCGTACACTCGGCAGAGGAGATCGTGATGACGGAACTGATCTACAGTTAAATATCGAACAGCCGGAGGGAACCTATCAGCAGTTAAGCCTGTTTCCGAGCTTTGAGGAACAGGTCGGCACTATCGCAGCAGCGGAAGCAAGTATTCAGTATACCATGCCCGCTGCTTTTTCTTTGCCACAGGAGCAGATTGACAGTATCTTGCGTAGTGGCGGCGGTAGGGATAACAGCAGAAAGCGTATCTATGCCAAGTATCAGCAGGGTAAGATACCGGAAGAAATGGCAGAATTTTTAAAGAACGAGTATAAGACCACCGGAAAAGGTTTTGAGTTTGACGGAAATCCTGTTTCACTGTGGTTTGATGAAATGGGTATGCGTATAGGTTACGGTACATCGGCAAAGGAAAATGCCCTTGCAGTGATGAGCTGGAGCGAAGTGGAGAGCCATATCCGCGTTATGGTGGAGAATGGTACTTATATGAGTGCCAATGAAGTATTCCTTGTGGATGCGGTGGAGCGTGAGAGAATTGCTACGGACATTAACAATTTCTTCCGTGACGGTATATCGGAAATGCCGGAGAGTCTGGAGCTTAAATTTTCTAACTACCCGGCAAGCATGGAAAGGCTATGCGAGCTTTTATCCACCACTGAGGGCAGAGAACTGATTAAGGATGAGCTTGAACAGGCAAAAGCACAGCTTGACAGCGGGGAAAAGCAGATTAAATGGCGGTATGTGAAAAGACCGGATTATTTATTAGAACAGCTTGCAGATTTAGGTGTGGAAAAGAAAGAATTTCCGGTACTTGATACGGTGGAAGTAAGGAATGAGGACTTCATCACACAGGACGAGATTGATTACAGGCTGACTGGTGGAAGCGGCTTTGAACATGGAAAGTTCCGTATCTATGAGTATTTCATGGAAGGGCATGACAAGAAAGATAACATTGCTTTTCTGAAAAATGAATATGGTACGGGTGGCAGCTCCCATGCACTTCCGGGAAGTGACAGTGGGCACGAGGATCACGATGCCAAAGGTATCCGTCTGGAGAAAGGTAACTATGGCAGTCCTTACGCAAAGGTGCTTTTAAACTGGAATGTTGTCGAGAAACGTATCTGGGAGCTTGTGCAGGCAGATAAATACCTTTTGCCGGAGGGAAAGGAAGCCTATGCACAGTACAAACAGGAACAGGCAGAGGAAGCCATGCAAAAAGAACAGGAGAAGTTAGAGCATGGTACTCGCCTGGAATGTAAGGAAGCCATTGAGAAGGCGATTGCAGAGAACTTTGACGGTGCCACGCTTCCAAGAGATACCGCAAAGGGTGTGATTGAGCAGTATGGAAAGGAGCGTGTGGAATATGTCCTTGCCAACACTATTACACACTTATCCCATGACGGGCGATTTTCCGTCAATAACAAGGAATGGGCAAAGGGCATTGTACTGAGTGCAGAATGGAATACGAGAGATCTGATTGTAACCTCACACCCGGCTGTGCTTGACGGTTTTACCAATCAGGCAAGGCGGTATCAGGAATTAGATAGGGAGACGGAAAAACAGCCTGTACCGGAGAGGGAAGAAACAGAAACCATTTCTGAAGGAGAAGCAAAAGCACCGG
Organism: Blautia sp. An81; assembly: GCF_002161285.1. GTDB lineage: Bacteria > Bacillota > Clostridia > Lachnospirales > Lachnospiraceae > Blautia > Blautia ornithocaccae. The sequence goes on from NZ_NFHH01000048.1 coordinate 7,410, forward strand.
AAACCGAAAAAGCAGACATAGAGCAGCTAAATGAAAGGCTGTCTGAAATGTCGGCTGTGGTTAAAATCTGTGGGGCATTAAACCGGAAAGATGTGGTTGGCTGGAACGAGGAAACACAGGCAGTCACAATTGCTGATGATGAGCGCACTTTAAAAGGAAAAGAGGTCTATGATTTCCTTTTTGCAGAAGCGGCAGACTATGTAATGATGCAGACGCTCAGCGGGGAAACAGAAAAAGCTCTGGAGATGGACGGTTTGTTAAAGGATGCCAGACAGTATGCGGCACGTTATGAGAGCGAGCCTTCCATAGAGCAGACAGAAACGCCAAAGGAACAGCCACAGATTGACAAATCGGGTGCAGTAAACTTCCACATTGCTCCGGAAACAGAGGAAAGCGCCGGGAAAGGCTTTGCGGCAAAAGAAAAATTCTGTCAGAACGTGGAAGCAATCAGAATGCTTGAAAAGATTGAGGGAGAAAACCGTATTGCCACACCAGAAGAACAGGAGATTTTAGCAAAATATGTGGGCTGGGGCGGTCTTGCCGATGCCTTTGATGAAACCAAAGCGAACTGGGCAAGTGAATATCAGGAATTAAAGAGCCTGTTGTCAGCTGAGGAATACAACTCTGCAAGGGAAAGCACCTTAAATGCCCACTACACAAGCCCTGTGATTATCAAGGCGATTTATGATGCGATGGAAAGAATGGGCTTTTCCAAAGGTAACATCTTGGAGCCGGCAATGGGTATCGGCAACTTTTTCGGTATGCTGCCGGAGAATATGCAGGAGAGCAGGCTTTATGGTGTGGAGCTTGATGGAATTACTGGAAGAATTGCAAGGCAGCTATACCCGAATGCCGATGTGAAGATCACAGGCTTTGAAAAGACTGATTATCCCAATGATTTCTTTGATGTGGCAATCGGAAATGTGCCTTTCGGTCAGTACAAGGTGGCAGACAGAGCCTATGATAAGCATAACTTACTCATACACGATTACTTTTTCGCCAAAGCCTTGGATAAGGTCAGACCGGGCGGCGTGGTGGCATTTGTCACCTCAAAAGGAACAATGGATAAGAAAAGCCCGGAAGTCAGAAAGTACCTTGCGCAGAGAGCGGAGCTTCTTGGAGCAATCAGGCTTCCAAACACAGCCTTTAAGGAAAATGCGGGGACGGAGGTCACTTCGGACATTCTTTTCTTAAAGAAACGTGACAGGGTAATCGACATCGAGCCGGATTGGGTACATCTTTGTGAAAATGAAGATGGAATAGCCATGAACCAGTATTTTGCAGACCACCCGGAGATGATCATGGGAAAAATGGAAATGGTCAGCGGGCAGTTTGGCATGGAAGCCACCTGTACACCGGATACAGCCATTCCTCTATCTGAACAGCTTGAAATGGCTATATCCCACATCGAGGGCAGCATAGACGAGGTAGAGTTTGATGAGCTTGATGATGAGCTGGCAAGAGAAGCCATTCCCGCCGATCCAGGCGTGAAGAATTACAGTTACACGATCGTGGACGAGAGGGTGTATTATCGGGAAAATTCCATTATGAAGCCTGTGGACGTATCAGAAACGATGGAGCAGCGCATGAAAGGCATGGTGCAGATTCGTGACTGTACACAGGAGCTGATTGACTATCAGTTGAATGAATATCCAGAAGATATGATTAAGAGCAAGCAGGCAGAGCTTAATGAGCTGTATGATGCGTTTTCCAAGAAATACGGTCTGATTAATTCACAGACCAATAAGAGAGCGTTTAATCAGGACTCAAGCTATTGTCTGCTTTGTTCATTGGAGAAATTAGACGATGAGGGCAACTTCAAAGGCAAGGCTGATATGTTTTCAAAGCGAACCATTAAAAAAGCAGAGGTTGTCACAAGCGTGGATACCGCAAGTGAAGCACTGGCGGTGTCATTAGGGGAAAGGGCAAGGGTAGACCTAGCCTATATGTCGGAGCTTACGGGAAAAAGCGAGGAAGATGTGGCAAAGGAACTTGCCGGAATTATTTTCCGGAATCCGGTCACAGAAAAGTGGGAAACCGCAGACGAGTATTTAAGTGGCAATGTCCGGGAGAAGCTGGCAACCGCAAGGGTTTTTGCAGAGAATCGTCCGGAGTTTGCAATCAATGTCACAGCCCTTGAGGGTGTACAGCCAAAGGAGCTTGATGCAAGCGAGATTGAGGTGCGTATCGGTGCCACATGGATTGAGCCTAAGTACATCGAGGATTTCATGCGGGAAACCTTTGAAACACCGGATTACCTCTTTGACCGCAACCTTGTCGGGGTGCAGTATTCCGATGTGACAGGACAGTGGAACGTAAAGGGCAAAAATACGGATCGTGGCAATTCCCTTGTCAATATGACCTACGGAACGAGCCGGGCAAATGCCTACCGTATTCTGGAGGATTCCTTAAACCTTCGTGATACCCGTATTTTTGATACGATTGAGGAAGATGGAAAGGAAAAGAGAGTTCTTAACAAAAAGGAAACCACGCTTGCCAGCCAGAAACAGGAAGCCATCAGGGAAGCCTTTAAGGACTGGGTATTCCGTGATCCGGAGCGCAGACAGACTTTGTGTGCCAAGTACAACGAGCTTTTCAATTCCACCAGACCGAGAGAGTATGACGGTTCACATCTGAAGTTTCCGGGCATGACACCCGACATTATATTAAGACCGCATCAGCTAAATGCGGTGGCACATCAGCTTTACGGGGATAATACCCTGCTTGCCCATTGTGTGGGTGCAGGTAAGACCTTTGAAATGATTGCTGCAGCAATGGAGAGCAAGCGGTTAGGGCTTTGCCAAAAGAGCTTATTTGTCGTACCGAACCACTTAACAGAGCAGTGGGCGAGTGATTTCCTGCGCCTGTATCCGGGTGCCAATATTTTAGCTGCCACAAAGAAAGATTTTGAGCCTGCCAACCGTAAGAAATTCTGTTCCCGTATTGCAACCGGGGACTATGATGCGGTCATTATCGGGCATACGCAGTTTGAAAAGATACCGCTTTCAACGGAAAGACAGGCTGCCATGATCGAGCGGCAGATAACGGAAATTGAAATGGCAATCGAAGCGGTCAAGGCGGAAAAGGGCGAGCGTTACACCATTAAACAGATGGAAAAGACAAAAAAATCATTAAACGCAAGGCTGAGCCGATTGAACGATACTTCCCGCAAGGACAATGTAGTAACCTTTGAACAATTAGGCGTTGACAGGCTGTTTGTAGATGAGAGCCACAACTATAAGAACCTTTTTTTATACACCAAGATGCGGAACGTGGCGGGTATTGCACAGACGGAAGCACAGAAGTCCTCGGATATGTTTGCAAAGTGTCAGTACATGGACGAGCTGACAGGCGGCAAGGGCATTACCTTTGCCACAGGTACGCCGATTTCCAACAGTATGACGGTGCGCCCGTAAGGGGCTGTAATAATCTTACCTTGAGCAAGTAATAGGGCAAGGTATCAAAGCGGAATAATCCGCACCCTATCGTCACCCGACTTATCCAAAAGGGGAAACCCGATGGGGAGTGTAGCATGTCGGAGGGCACGAAACACGGAAACTTCCAAAGTGTTTGCGTGGTAGTGGCGAAAAGTTATGAATAAGGATGAAAGCTAAACTGCCTGAATGACAGTCGGAGATTGGGCAAAATGTTGCTCCATGCGTAAGGAAGTTATACTCGCATGTACTCTGGTGGATATGAGTCGGCCATGCGTATCCACAAGATACCCAGAGTAAATCAGCCATAGGATAATGGAAAACGACGAACGTCACATCCGAAATCATAACAGGCTTATGTTATTACAGTTCTAAACGGGGATTGCCTAAGGTAAAATGCCGAAAATCGGCTATGAGTGCTATGAGAAAAGTGACTCTGAATATTTACTATGGCAACAGAGTCTCCGTAGTAGTCCGAGGACGGGAAAGCCGTCCACATGGCGAAGGGAGACAGTCTTTCTTCAATACAAATAATAAGGAAAGGTGCGTGAGGCATTATGAGAAGTCCCGAAAATGTATTGAAAAGTTTAAGTGAAAAAGCAAAAAACAAAGAGTACAGGTACGAGAGATTATACCGTAACCTGTACAACCCAGAGTTCTATCTGCTTGCATACCAGAATATTGCGACCTCTCAGGGGAGCATGACGGCAGGTGCAGACGGATTCACTCTTGACGGTATGAGCATGGAGCGCATTGAAAAGCTCATTCAGAAGCTGAGAGACCACTCATACCAGCCGAACCCTGCAAGGCGTGTTTATATTGCGAAGAAAAACAGCAGTAAAAAGCGCCCATTGGGGATTCCGTCAACGGACGATAAACTGTTACAGGAAGTTGTCCGTATGATACTTGAAGCAATCTATGAGCCGACATTCTCTGATAATTCACATGGTTTCAGACCGAAAAGAAGTTGCCACACAGCGTTAAAAGAAATCGTAACGCTGTTCACTGGTGCAAAGTGGATAATCGAAGGAGACATTAAGGCTTGTTTTGACAGCTTCGACCACCATATCACAATACAGCTTTTGAGAAAGCGCATAAAAGATGAAGCGTTCATATCGCTGATGTGGAAGTTTCTAAGGGCAGGATATATGGAACAGTGGACATACCATGAAACGTACTCCGGCAGTCCACAAGGCTCCGGTGTCAGTCCGATACTTGCCAACATCTATCTGAATGAACTTGATGAGTTCATGGCAAGGATGAAAAAGAGTTTTGACAAAGGCGATACAAGAAGCCGTAAAGTCCACAAAGACCATGATAAGGTACGCTGGGCTTATCGGAAAGCGCAGAAAAATCTGGAAATAGAGCGCACAGAAGCAAACCTAGCAGCATTTAAAGAAGCAAGGAAAGTGATGTTGTCCACACCACATTTAGACGAGATGGATGAGAATTACAAAAGACTTCAATACAACCGTTACGCTGACGATTTCCTGATTTCAATAACAGGTTCAAAGCAGGATGCTGAAAATATCAAGGAACAGGTAAAGATATTTCTAAAAGACAAGCTAAATCTCACAATGTCGGAGGAGAAAACTCACGTTACCCATTCCTCTGAAAAGGTGCGGTATCTTGGATACGACATAAGAATATCAAGAAGTCAGGACACAAAGCGGACGAAAAAAGGTCTGCAACGGGTGTGGTATGGAAAAGTGCAGTTATATATGCCGAAAGAAAAATGGATTGCGAAACTGCACGAATACGGTGCGTTTAAAATCAAAAAAGACGAAAACGGCAAAGAGATTTGGAAGCCACTCCACAGAGGGGCGCTTATGCCATTAGACGATGTGGCAATCATCAGTAAATATAATTCTGAAATCAGAGGATTGTACAATTATTACAGGTTAGCAATCAATGTATGCAATCTGGGGAAATTTCATTCTATCATGCGTGGAAGCTGTTTAAAGACGTTGGCGGCAAAATATAATTCTTCTGTTATGAAGATGTATAAGAAATACCGTAGCGTAAAGGGCGACTTTGGCGCAGATTACAAAACCAAGAGTGGAACAAAGCGGTGTGAGTTTTACAATGAAGGATTTAGGCGTAATAACAATATCGCACCTGAATTTGTAGACATTATGCCGAAATACAGAGGGCAGATAAAACCGAATAGTCTTGCAGGACGTTTAAAAAGCGGACAATGCGAGATGTGCGGAGCAAACCCCGTGAAAGTGTATATGCACCATGTAAAGCGCTTAAAAGATTTGAACGCTGATAATGAATTTGATGAACTGATGTTACTGAAAAGGCGGAAGTCATTGGCTCTCTGCCCGAAATGCTACGAAGAAGCAAAGACAAAATCACTTAAACTATGAAAGATGGCGAGCCGTGTACATCGAGAGGTGTAAGCACGGTTCTGGAGGGGGTTACGCCAAGACCACGGACGAAAGGAAGTATGGCGTGGCGTTTCCTACCTTATGAACTTTACACCATGCAGCGGTATCTCCAGTATGACCGCCTGCAAGAGCTGAACATGACCCACTTCGACTGCTGGGCCAGCCGCTTCGGAGAAACCGTCACGGCGCTGGAGCTGGCACCGGAAGGCACCGGCTACCGGGCAAGAACGAGATTCAGCAAGTTTTTCAACCTCCCGGAGCTGATGAACTTGTTCCGTGAAGTTACCGACATCAAAACCGCCGATCAGCTGAACTTGCCCACCCCGGAGGTGGAATACCACAACATCGTGGCCCAGCCTACTGAACACCAAAAAGAGATGGTGCAGGTTCTCTCCGAGCGCGCCTCCAGGGTACACAGCGGCAGCGTTGACCCCTCAGAGGACAATATGCTCAAGATTACCGGCGATGGCCGCAAGCTGGGTCTGGACCAGCGTATCATCAACCAGCTGCTGCCGGATGAACCCGGCACCAAGGTCAATCAGTGTGTGGGTAATATCATGCAGATCTGGCGGGACGGCGAGGCTGACAAGCTGACCCAGCTGGTATTCTGCGACATTTCCACGCCCCAGGCAGCCCCCTCCAAAAAGGCAGCCAAACAGCTGGATAATCCCACACTTCATGCGCTGGAACAGGCTGTGCCGTTGGATGAGCCTGAGCCTGCCTTTACCATCTATGAGGACATCCGCCAGAAGCTCATCGCCCAGGGAATGCCCGCCGAGCAGATTGCTTTTATCCACGAAGCCAAGACCGAGGTGCAGAAGAAAGAACTGTTTTCCAAGGTTCGCACTGGGCAGGTGCGCGTCCTGCTGGGCAGCACCTCCAAAATGGGCGCTGGCACCAATGTGCAGGACCGGCTTGTGGCGCTCCATGACCTGGATTGTCCGTGGGTGCGACTTGAAGTCGCATAGATAATTGTTTAACAACGAAATATTGATTAAACCCGCTATTCCGTTAGCGGTAGCCTAGTGCCACCTGCATCAGAAGCAATGACGGTGTTGGG
>NZ_NFHH01000049.1 GCF_002161285.1 Blautia sp. An81
ACCAGCTATTTTCGTATCAGATACAGAGAAATGCCCATCTCCATGGCTCATTCATCTGAGATAGTAACTTGAAAAACCTTTATTTTAAAGGAAAATCACTTGACAATATAGGGAGGAAACGCCCAGAGATTATCGACTGTGTACAGTATTCATGTAATAATTATGCAAGAAACGGAAGAAGCGAGTGTAGTGCCCACAATATAGAAGCAAGGGATTTATTCAATGCCGTTCTTGCCGACATCAACTGTTTTGCGGATATGGCAGTGAATGATGAAAAGGCGGTCAGGGCCATAGAAAAGCGGCTCACGGAAACAGACCAGAGCAGGGCGAAAGCATTAGAGAAAGAACGTAAGAAGCTGAACAAACGCCTTGCGGAACTGGACAGGCTGTTTTCCTCTCTCTACGAGGATAAGGTCATGGAGCGTATTACCGAGCGGAATTTTGAGATGATGTCGGGGAAATACCAGAAAGAGCAGCTTGAAATTGAAGCAAGGCTGAAAGAGGTGACGGAAACTCTTAATGAAAGCTACGAGAAATCACGGGGAATCCGTGACTTCCTCGCCCTTATCCGAAATTATCAAGGCTTAAAAGAACTGGATGCAACAGTTATAAACGCACTCATAGACAAGATACTTGTTTCGGAGCGTGAGAAGATGGCAGACGGAACAGTGAAGCAGGAAATCAAGATTTACTATAAATTCATCGGCTTTGTCGATGAATTACATATCATACCTACAAAACGGTGGGCAGCAATGCCCGCTAAAAATTGTACGGTGTGCGGCGTTGAATATGTCCCGGGCTCTGGTGCATCAAGGTATTGTCCTGCTTGTGCCAAGAAGATACGGAGGGAGAAATCAAACGAGAGCAAACGCAGGAGCAGAGAACAGAAAAGGATAGCATGTATGAACTGTCCGCAAAAAATGACCGACTGACATTGAACAGCAGGAAGGTCGTATTTTACGACAGGGCAATATGAATGATAAGGTCAAGATTTTCCGGTATGTGACGGAAGGCACCTTCGACAGCTATTCATGGCAGCTTATTGAGAACAAGCAGAAATTTATTGGGCAGATCATGACGAGCAAGTCCCCGGTACGTTCCTGTGAGGACATTGACGAAGCGGCACTTTCTTATGCAGAGGTCAAGGCACTTGCAACCGGAAACCCTTACATCAAGGAGAAGATGGACTTAGACATACAGGTGTCAAAGCTGAAGCTCTTAAAGGCGAACCACACAAGCCAGCGTTACCGTCTGGAGGACAATATCGCAAAGCATTACCCGATGCAGATCACAGCCTTAAAAGAAAGGCTTGAGGGATATCGGACGGACATTCAGACCTATGCGGCGCATAAGCCAGTGGATAAGGACGCTTTTTCCATGAAGATAGGAAACCGTACCTATACGGACAAAAAGGAAGCGGGTGCGGCGTTGATTGATATGTGCCGGAGTGCAAAACAGCCAAACATGGCAGTCACAATCGGGGAATATCAGGGCTTTAAGATGAGCGTGTCCTTTGATTCATTCTTCTCCAAGTTTACAATCAGCTTAAAAGGAAGTCTGAGCCATGAGGTGGAAATCGGAGCCGATCCGCTTGGAAATCTGCAAAGACTATCCAATGCGTTAGAGGGAATGACCGGAAAAATGGCAGATGTGGAGCAGAAGCTTTCCAATGTGGAGCATCAGCTTGAAACCGCAAAGGTGGAGGTCACGAAACCCTTTGCACAGGAGCTGGAACTGGCGGAGAAGCTAGAGCGCCTTGCAGAGTTAAATGCACTTCTTAATATGGACGAAAAGGGCGATAATGCGTTGGATATGGGCGATGATGAGCCGGAGGAAGAAAACGGAGAGCAGAGCGCACAGGCACAGGAGGGTGAGCCGGACAGGGCGGAAGATATACAGGCGGTGGCTGATGAACCGTTAAAGCCTGTTGCAAGTTTTCTGATGTCGGAACGAATCGCAGAGCATGACAAGGAACGGATGTTAGCAGACGGTTCCAGAGGGCGGGTATCCGTCAAGGAGAAACTTGCCGAGATGAAGCAGAAAATATCCGATCAGAAGATGCTGGAGAAACAGGGAATTACAAGGAGCAAAGGAAAAGAAGAAAGTTTATAAAAATTGGAGGCAGTCAAAATTGGCTGCCTCTTATGGAAGATATTTTTTTATATAAAATTATATGATTTAGAAAATATAAATTTATTCTTAGAAGATAAGGGATGATATTTGGAACCATTTGTAGTAAAATATTTATGTTAAAGAAAGTGACAAAATAAAAACTATTTGAAAATAAATTGAGATGTAATGGCATTATAAATACTATGTATAATTTCATCAATGAAGGCGGTGAATTATGAATAATTTTAGTGCAGATATTAGTGAGTTAGGAGTTGTACAATCAGCTTCAAAAATATGGGAGAAAATTAGCATATTAAGAAATCTTGATGAACGTGAAAAAAGAAAATATTCTAGAAGATGGATTTGGGAATTACTTCAGAATGCAAAGGATGTTTCAATTGATTCAGTTAATGTAAAGATTGATTACTTTCAAAAACAGATAATTTTTTCGCATGACGGGAAAAAATTTACTTGTAAAGATTTGTTATCGTTAGTGACACAAACTTCGTTTAAGGAAATGGAACAGGAGCAGGCAACAGGAAAATTTGGGACTGGCTTTATTACTACACATTTAATTTGCGAAAAAATTAGAATAATTGGATTGATTTGTGATTATGATGGCAGAATAAAAAAATTGGATTTTATTTTAGATAGATCAGGGAAAACACGTGCCGAAGTTCAAGATTTGATAAAAGAGCAGTTGAGAAAAATAGATGAGATTAATAAAATTGATACAGTTGAGAATGAGTTTGAGAATGATTTTTCAACGAGTTTTATTTATGAAATAGGTGAAAGCGTTGCTGATATAGTTCAGCAAGGAATAAATGAATTGTTTTATTGTGCACCATATGTTTTGGCATTTGTGCCTAAAATAAAAAGTATTTCTATTATTGGACAGTCAAATAACACATTTAGATTAGGCAATATTTTTAATTATAATGAATTATTTCAAAAATATACTCTTAAAGAGCAAGAGAATTCACTGATGACATATAGATATAAGGAGATATGTCTTGGGATTACAGTAAAATCACGTAATTGCAATAGTATAGTGGAGTTAAATGATAATATACCTAAAATTTTTTGTGATTTTCCGTTAGTAGGGACTGAAAAATTTCCTTTGCCTACAATAGTAAATAGTAAAATGTTTGATATAACTGAGCCACGAGACGGTATAATGCTTGGAAGTAGGAAGAATAAAGAATTGCTAATGGATTACATAACAGCTTATAAAGAATTTTTAAAGAAACTTGCATTAGAAAATTATGAAAATCTTTATTTGCTTTGTAAAATAGGAAGTTCAGAAGATGATTGGTTGCAAGATAATGTTTTAAATGTCTTAAAAAAGATTTATAGGAGAATTCCTATAGTAAAAACAATGGATGGTAAATTGGAAGCGATAGAAGATCAGGATGGAAATGTTAATATATTGTTTCCGGTTGAAAATGATCGTAGAATAGAAGAGGATATATGGGATTTATGCTCATGTTTCAATTTTATAAAGAAAACACTTCCAGCAAAAGAGGAAAATTTCAAATGGATAACTGTGGTTAGAGAAGAGAAGTTTAAATTAAATTTAAATAAAATTTTTAATATGATAAATTCTCTTAATACAATTAATGAGCTAAGTAAAAAGATTAAGAAAGAAACTAATGTCATTAGTTGGATAAATTATTTGCTTGAAATTTTAAATAAGAAGGAAGCATTACAAAATGAATTAGCAAGGATTAAGATGATACCTAATCAAAATGGTGATTTGTGTATTGAAGCTCAATTAAAAAAGGATGGTAATATTTCGAATGAGTTAAAGGATATACTGCTTGACTTAGGCGAAGATATTCGTGCAAATTTAAGAGATTGTCATATAGTAGTTCCCAATGAGAAAAATAAAGAAGTCTTAACAAATATGGATATTGCTTCCAAGATAAGAATTAAGGTGTATGAATTATTACAGAAAGAAAATGAACCGGGTGCTGTAAGAACAGAGCATACTAAGAAGGTATTTAAAAAACTTATCATATGGTTTAGTGATAATCAACAGGAGGCAGAACGAATATTTTCGGATCTTTATGAGCATAAGCATAAGTTATATGATGATATTGAGATTATAAAGAACATCCAATTATCTCAAGAAATTACAAAAATAATGCAAGATAATGGAATAACGGAAATTCAAGAGATTCGAAATATTATAGAAAGAGATAATTCTGTTGAGGTTCTTACAGAAAGTAGTCTTGCTTGTATGGGGATTATAAATGAGGAGGAATTTGAACGAGTATTTGCTAATGAGGATATAAAAACATATTTTAATTATGAAAAGAAACCTACTCCTGAAAATTTTATATATGCTCAGAAAATAATTCAACGTGCAAAGAAAAATGTGTTGGAGTTTTTGAGACAATACCCACAGGAATATGATTGTAGCTCATATCAGGAAACAGCAACAACTATTCTGGCAGGAATTAGGAAAAATGGAAAACCTATAAAAATTGTTGTTAGACCAAGTGATGGGGATAAGATATACATATATTATCAATCAGAGCTAGATACAATGGATTATGAAGATTATGAATTGTGGGTAGACAATAACCAAGATGATCCAAGACAACTTACATTTGGGAAATTACTAAAAATTACAGGAGTTAAAGTTATTCCACTACAAAAAATATTTTATTAGGAGATAAAATATGCTCGATGAAGAAATAGTAAAGGAACTAATCGAAGGAAAATTGGATAAACCAACAAAATTATTTGCGAGTATGGAATCAGCAAAGGACATAGCGATTATAGCAGCGGCATTTGCAAATACAAATGGAGGATATTTGCTGTTTGGGGTGCAATATACATTAGGTACAAATAGGGTAATTGGACTTGCACAAGATTTTAAAATTAATTCTATAATGCAAGAGATTCCCAATTTATTTGATGTAGTTCCAGATTATGAGTACGGTTGGATAAAGATTCAAAATGAACGCCCGATATTTGTAATGAAAGTAAATAAGTCAAAAGAAACGATATTGATACAAGGAAATAAATATGAAATGCACGAAAATGAAATTGTTAAAGTGGAGGAGAAAAAAGAGATGGATTATACAAAAGTATTTATTGTTCATGGTAGGGATAATGAGGCTAAACAAGAAGTGGCAAGATTTATAGAAAAATTGGGGTTAGAAGCAATAATTTTACATGAGCAAGTGAGTCGGAGTCACACAATTATTGAAAAAATTGAAGAATATTCAAATGTTGGTTATGCAGTTGTAATATATACTCCCTGTGATGAGGGAAGGTTAAAAGGCGAAAAGGAATTTAATAGTCGAGCACGCCAGAATGTTGTTTTTGAACATGGATTTTTAATGGGGAAAATAGGACGTAAAAATGTATGTGCATTGGTAAAAGGAGATATTGAAACTCCTAATGATATTTCAGGAGTTATTTATGAAAATATGGATAGTAGTGGTGCTTGGAAACTATCTATTGCAAAAGAATTGAAGGCGGCAGGATATCAAATTGATTTTAATAATATTATTTGATTTTTCTTTGATACGAAAGTATTAGATATATGGGTATTTTCTAAAGAACAAATACTAACTTAGATATGTAAAGAGCCATATTATCAGGCATACGGCAGCGCCATGCACATTATCTGTAATCTGTGGAGCAAGATTGAAGATGACAGGCGGCATCCGTCATATATTCTTACGGTCAGAGGTTTTGAAAATAGAATTAGACAGGCGCACCAGAGGGTAGGATGAAAGCACTTGAGAAATCTTGAGTGCTTTTCTTATGCCCGAATTTACAGCGACAGGTGCAGAAAGGAGACAGGAGTACATTGCAGAAATCAAAACGAATCAGGGCAGTAATAATAAGGATATAAGTGAATATCGTAATTGTGCATGGGCAGTCAATAATGGCTGCCTTTTGTCATGCAAAAAATAAGCAGATGGAGGAAATACTATGGCAGACGCTAAAACAGAAAAACAGAAAGTGCAGGAAATAACGGAGAAGCTGGAGCAGGGGATCAAGGAGCTTTTTGAAAGCGAGAAGTATAAGACTTATTTGAATACCATGTCTAAATTTCATAATTACAGCTTTAACAATACCATGTTGATTGCAATGCAAAAGCCTGACGCTACGTTAGTGGCCGGATTCAAAGCTTGGCAGAAGAATTTTGACAGGCACGTTAAGAAAGGGGAAAAGGGTATTCGTATCCTTGCTCCGGCACCATACAAGATTAAGGAAGAACAGGAGAAACTTGATCCGGTAACGGGAGAGATTATGCTTGACAAGAACGGGATGCCCGTTACGGAGGAAGTGGAGATTAAGATACCCGCCTTTCGTGTGGTTCCAGTCTTTGATGTGTCACAGACGGACGGAAAAGAGCTGCCGGATATAGGGGTAAATGAGCTTTCGGGAAGCGTGGAGGACTATGAGGACTTCATGCAGGCACTTACGGAGGTTTCCCCGGTTCCCATTACCTATGAAGATATAGAAGGGGAAGCAAAGGGATATTTTCACACCACAGACCACCGGATTTCCATACAGGAGGGCATGAGCCAGAGCCAGACCGTAAAGACCGCTATCCATGAGGTGGCACACGCAAAGCTCCATGACAGGGAACGGAATCAGGATATAGATAAGGTCTTAGACAAAGACCGCAACACGAAGGAAGTGGAAGCGGAGAGTGTTGCCTATACGGTGTGCCAGCACTTCGGCATTGATACCTCGGATTATTCCTTTGGGTATATCGCCGGATGGAGCAGTGACCGGGATATGAAAGAACTGAAATCTTCCCTTGATACCATACGAAAGACCGCTTCGGAGCTGATCACAGGCATTGAGGACAGGTTAGCAGAGTTACAGAAGAACAGGGCAGTGGAGCAGGAACAGAATAAGGAGAGTATTCTTCTGATACAGAATGATGATCTGACACAATACAGCCTTGTGAGTGTTGTGGGCATGGACAGACAGGAGCTTATGGACGTTCTTTCAGCCATGAGTGAGGACGATAAGCTGAGTATTCAAGCATATCTGGAGAGCAAAGGGGCATGGACTACCGAGATTGCCAATGAAGATACAAAAGAATTTGGAGAATACCACCTTGATGTCCGTTACAATACCGACACAGAGGAGCTTGTGGATATGAAAGAACGAAAGGAAATCTATGATAGAGCAATGGAGTCTGTTGCCGCCGGAGATGTAGTGGTAAAATTCTCCGGTTCGATGGGAAGTGAATGGGAGATTTCCAAAATCACAAATATGTCCCGGGATGAAGTTAAAAAGCTGCTTTATGATATGGCTCTGCTTAACGAGAATGAGTGGGACGGAGATTATAATGCGTATCTGAAAGAACATGGGGCAGAAATGACTTTGATTAGTTCCAGTGCCGGACTAAATGAACACGCACCGCAGTTTTTTGATTTTGCATACGATGCAGATACAGGCGTGAGTGCATCAACGGAATTGCCTGCCATACAGCAGGCAGAGAACCTTATCAACCGCATGGAGCATGGGGCAACGGTCTTTACGGATGATGAGAGAAATCTGATTGTGAATTACAATTACAAACTCGACGACATGGAAAAGACAAGAGAATTGGCGGAGAAACTTGCATATATGATAGAAAATCAGCCTGTAAATGAAGCACTTACGGTCATAGATGCACAGGCGGAGATTGATGCACTTCCGGATGGTATGATAGGTCTTTCCGAGATGCATGAGTATGGTTATTCCTGGAATGAAATGCTGCCTTTGACAAAGGATAAGGCAACGGAGCTTTTCGGGGAAGATGTGGCTGTGTATCAGCTCCATGAGGACGGTTCCGAAACGCTCATTGAGGATTTGGAAGAATTAAAGGAGCATAAGGGCATTTTCGGCGTGGAAAAGGACGATTGGAGTGCCTATCTGGAACACCAGAGTATGAAACAGGAGTTAGAGGAAAGCCCTGCCAACAGGGAAGCACAGCTTTTGTTTGGCAGTGAGGACAGATTTGGCATTTATCAGCTCAAAGATACAGAGGAAGCAAGGGACATTCAATTTATGGGAATGGACTATCTTGAAAGCAAGGGCATTGCGGTCACAAGGAAGAATTATGATCTGCTTTATACCGCACCGTTAGAGGAAGGCACAAGCCTTGAAGAAATTTACCCCCGCTTTAATATAGATCGCCCCACAGACTTCCGGGGACATTCCCTTTCCGTCAGTGATGTGGTGGTGCTTCATCAGAACGGAGAGAACACAAGCCATTATGTGGATTCCTTTGGTTACAGGGAAGTGCCGGAATTTACAAGGGAGCTTATGGCGGAGCATACAAAAGAGCAGGCTTCGGTTATTGATGAAACAACGGAGATCCTTTCGGAGATAGCACAGGAACACGCAAACGATGAATCGGACAGGGAAAATGAAGAGTTCCTCGTCAATTACAACGAATGGCGTGAGGTCAGTACGCTTGACTTTGAACAGAATTACTTTGCCATTGACGATCCGTATGCAGACGGGGATTTCAGGCTTTTGCATTTGCAAAACCAGATCAAGGACATCACACCTGCAGGAGTGCATTACGATACCTATGAGGAAGCTGCGGCTGCTTTATATGAAGCAGAGCGGGAAATGGCGAATATGCCTTTCAACAAGGAAAATAACATCGGTTCCTATATGGTAAACGGAAGGGCACAGCTTGAGCGCATCATGGAAGCAAGACAGCTTCAGAAGCACATGGACATTGAAAATGACAAGGTATCCTACTATGTCATTGCCGATTTAAGCACATGGGCAGAGAATAGTCCGGAAAGGAGCAAGCTGGAGCGTTTTGACAGCATTTCTGAAGCAATGGAAGCATTTCAGGCTTATCGTGGCAAGAATGCACAGTACAGTGATGACAAGGCAAGGACAACCTTTGGTGTCAGTGTGCATGGCATTGAGTTTGATGTAATCCATGTAAGGAATAACGAAAATGTCCTGTCCCTCGATTTTACCCACAGCAGCGAAGCAAAGGAGAGTAAGCACTTCATGGACGATTTGCAGACATTGAGTGACAGCATCGGCATCGACAAGGTAAGAGTACACCGGGATATGACACCGGAGGAAGTGAAAGACTTTGTGAAGCGGCGTTTTGAACATCAGTTGAAACAGGGCGGTCTTGATGATATTTCACTTTATATGAGCCGGTTCGATACGCTCTACGAACAGGGCAAGATGGAGAAGTTAATGCCTACTGCAAACCAGAAGCATATTGAGGAAAATGTACCGATTATGGAGTGGGACAATCCGTATTTTGAGGTAAAAGAACTGGAGCAGATGGCATTTTCCATAAAAGATAAATTTGTCAGTATACAGACCTGTACGGAGGGATATGATTATTCCGTTTTTGATGCGGATTACAAGCTGATTGACGGTGGTGTGTATGATAATCCTGATATTTCCATTTATGCGGCGTTAAAGGACGTGCTGGAGGACTTTGGATTGTCAGAACAGGATAAGCGTATTCCGGTGGATTATGATGAGCTTATGGAGAAAACAGAAGCGGTAGAGCGTGAGCAGTTAAATGAGCGTATACGGGCAGAAGCACCGGAAGCAGACAGTGTTGTTGCTGATTTCAAGCAAAGACAGAGGAATTATTTAACGGAATCGACGGACAGACACAGGACGATATAGAGCAGACTGTATGGGCATATCTGCAATCCAAGATTGACGAGTATGAGATAGATGTTGAGCTTGTGGATGTGGTGGTGTCCGGAAGCAGATGCAGAGGTCTGGAGAAAGCAGGCTCCGATCTGGATGTGGTTGTGGAGTATAAGGGCAGGGAGCACGAAGATGATCTGTTCAATGCCTTTAACGAGGACGGTCTAATGATTGGCGGCATAAAGGTTGACATCAATCCTATCACAGAGGGCAAGACCGGAACACTTGCAACCTATCTTCCCGGAGTGGAGAGCTATCTTGCAGAGAAACAGGCAATGCAGAAAGCGCCTGCTGTGGAAGCCATACCGGAGAAAATTGTTACCTTAACGGTTGCAGAGTGCGGTGAATTTCATAGTCTGGGAGAGTTCCATGAGAATATCGCAAGCGTGGAGGAAGCAATCGCTGTGTGGAAAAGCATACCGCCGGAGCGCATGAATGGGATTCCGAGCATCGGCATCAACATACATACCGAGGGAACCGAGCGTTATGAGGACGTGGAAATGGATATTCTCTCCGGCAAGGTCATTGATCTGGAGGTCTTGGATTATGTACCGGATATAACAGACGATCCGAAAGCAATCGAGGTCATAGCGGAGCTGCTTGACAAGTTACCGGACATTGAGGTGCGTGGTTCACTGGAGAAGTGGCAGGCGGCTATCCTTGCTTCGGAGATAGACCAGTTTTCCTATGATTATGATACCTATCAGTATCAGGATACGGTTGAGGACAGGGAAGCACAGGTTGCCAACATCACTGAGGACATCAGAAACGGAAATACCGGGTATCTGAATGACTTTCTCAATGCGGTCATTTCTGAAGGTGTCAGAGAGGGCATTACGGACATTTTCGGACAGGGTGTGGAGATTGATGACAGCGAAGCGGTTCAGACTGCGAGAAGGGCAAAGGAGCTGCTTGACAAGCTGGCAGAATACAAGCCGCTTGCAAAGGTGGAGGAGCTTGAAGAACAGAATTACAACATGATTGATAATGTCTTAAACAACGGAGCCGAGAAAAAGGAAAAGGAGCAGACCAAAGGCAGAATTTCCATAAAGGAGAAGTTGGCAGAGAAAAAGGCAGTCATAGAGCAGAGGGATAAGGCGGAACGTACTTTACCGGAAAAGGAAACCGAGAAAAAATCACAGAGGGAGATGTAAGAAGATGAGTAAATTCACAGTAGAAGAAATCAATTTCATGTGTGTGTTTGAGACACAGGACAGGACGGATATGATTGGGCAGATCAGACAGGTAATGCCGCACATAAAGGACAGCGACATGGAGGAGCTTGGAGAGCAGGTGTTAGGTAAGCTCCAGAACATGACCGATGAGGAATTTGCAGAAATTTCTTTGGAAGCGGCAGAATGAATGTGAGTCGGTACTAGCAAAATTCGACTCCACATGTTATAATGTTTTTCAGTCAGATTAGAGCAGTAGGGATAGTCTTGCGGTTGTCCTTTCTGGAAACAGAAAGGAGGTCGGTATGAATACTTTAGAAGTGCTTACACTTTTACTGGTTGTATTTGCAGCCTTGACATACATAGACAATAAACGTAACGGTAGTGTAAAAAACTTTGTGGCTTTGGTAAAAAATGGCTCCTTTTTGGTAAGAATTACAGATATGACAATTCTTATCGAAAAGGAGTTTATTTATGGCAGTAGCAAAAGACCAAATCC
>NZ_NFHH01000005.1 GCF_002161285.1 Blautia sp. An81
AGGTCTTTCCAATGGAAGTGGATAAAACCAATGGAAAAGCCGGAGAATGTAGATAACCCGTTTTTTTAGAAAACTCTCCATCCTAAAGCAGGCAGATATATTTTTACCTTTCAAAACTGCCGAAACAATTCCACAGTTGCATGTTTTTTCCAACTCTGATAAAATGGTTCCAGGCTTATGACGCCTGGGATTTCGTTTTTGCTTTACACTTTCGGGATCCTGAAAACTTTACAGATCAGTGTCAGGAGAAAAAACATGGGTTTTAAAAAAGCAAAGGTTCTCCTGGGGGGCATGGTACTGGGACTCTGTCTTCTGACCGGATGCACCTCCAAAAGCCAACGGGCTGCCAAAGAATCAGTGGAAGAGGAGCTAAAAAAACTGCAAAGCTCTGACATCCAGACAATCCAGAACACCATAGATACTCAGGAACTGCTGCCTTCTTCTCAATACACCGAAGAAGCGGCAGAAGAAATCGGAAATATTTTTTCGCTATTTTATAAAGATTTTTCTTTTAAAGTAAAAAACGTAAAGACAGATGAGGAAAAAGGTACTGGAACGGCAAAGACAGCCATAACTACCATTGATGCCTACAGCCTGGCAAAAGACTACTCTCTTGTTCTTCTGAAAAAGCAGATAGAGCTGGATGCCAGTCCTCAGGAAGTAGAATTTTCACTTAACGACTCCTGCCTGCTTCTGAAAGAGCTTCTTGAAGAAAAAGATTACGATATGGAAACATCTGAAGCTGATATTTCTCTGGAAAAAGAAGGGGATACCTGGAAAGTTGTCCACACTGCAGAGTTGGACAGCCTGCTAACTGGCAACTTTGCCTCTTATATGTCAGATGCTCAGCTCCTCTCTCCCTCTGAAATCGTAGATGCCCATTTTGGTACGATTAAAGACTTTGACAGCGAACAGCTGAAAATTTATCTGTCTCTTGACCATCTGGTAGAAACAGACGATTCCTACAATAATTCTCTGTCCATGGCTATTGCACAACAGATTGATAAGGCTTTCGACTATGAAATTACAGAAGAAGAACAGGAGGGCAGTACCGCTGCTGTTCAGGTCTCTGTCACAAGCCCTGACTTTGAAAGTATTCTGACTTCTTACAAAGAGCGGCTGACCCAATGGCTGAAAACTTCCGAATCCCTCTCTGCTGGAGCTCAGGGAAGGCGGGAGAAAGAAAGGGAACTTCTTCTTTCCTGTATTGAAGATAATGAAACTGTTACTTCCAAAAATATTGCCGTAACTCTTTATAATGATGGCATAAACTGGAAGATTCAGATGGATTCCAATATAGCAGAAGCTGTATTTGGAGATATTCCTTCTGCAATATCTTCCGTTTCAGAAGATATACAGTGAACAATGATAAAAGACCGGGAATATGGCAGCCGCCTCTCCCGGTCTCTTTTATCATTTTACATATCTTTCTTTTCTTCTGTCTCCTGCTCTTTTTTTTCCACTACCGCAATGCCCAGCTCTTCAAGCTGCTTGGGGTCTACCACGTCAGGAGCCTCTGACATCAGACAGGAGGCGTCTTTCACCTTCGGGAAAGCGATAACGTCCCGGATAGAATCCTCCTTTGCCATGAGCATTACCAGACGGTCCAGACCATAGGCCAGTCCTGCGTGAGGAGGCACACCGTATTTGAAAGCATCCAGAAGGAAGCCGAAACGGTTATAAGCCTCTTCCTTAGTGAATCCCAGAACCTCGAACATCTTTTCCTGGATATCATCCTGGAAAATACGGACAGAGCCGCCGCCGATCTCATTTCCGTTTAACACGATATCATAGGCTTTTGCCCGGACTCTTCCCGGATCAGAATCAAGATACTGCAGATCCTCTTCCATAGGCATAGTGAAAGGATGATGCATAGCCGCAAAACGATTCTCCTCCTCAGACCACTCCAGAAGAGGGAACTCTGTGATCCATACAAACTTAAACTCATTCTTGTCCAGAAGCTCCATCTGTTTTGCCAGCTCCAGACGAAGAGCGCCCAGCACATCCCAGACCAGTTTGGTCTTATCTGCCGCAAAGAGCAGAAGGTCACCGTTCTCTCCCTTCATGGCCTGGATAAGAGCGGTCATCTCCTCTTCTTTCATAAACTTAGCGAAAGAAGATTTCACTGTGCCGTCCTGGCCGATGGCAATATAAGCCAGTCCCTTGGCGCCGTAGCCCTTGGCAAACTCTACCAGCTTGTCGATCTTCTTTCTTGGCATAGCTCCCTGTCCCTTGGCATTGATACCACGAACACTGCCGCCATTTTCCAGAGCACCTTTAAATACTGCAAATTCACAGTCCTTCACCACTTCGGACACATCGGTAAGCTCCATGCCAAAGCGGATATCCGGCTTGTCGGAACCGAAGCGGTCCATAGCTTCCTGCCAGGTCATTCTCTGGATAGGAAGAGGAACCTCCACGTTCAGAACTTCCTTAAAGAGGAAGGCCAGCATTCTCTCGTTTACATCAATTACATCATCTACGTCTACAAAGGACAACTCCATGTCGATCTGGGTAAACTCAGGCTGACGGTCTGCTCTTAAGTCCTCGTCTCTGTAGCATCTTGCAAGCTGGAAATACCGGTCATAGCCAGAGCACATCAAGAGCTGCTTGAAAATCTGCGGTGACTGAGGAAGGGCATAAAAACTTCCAGGATGCACACGGCTGGGCACCAGATAATCCCTGGCTCCCTCAGGGGTGCTCTTAATAAGTGTAGGTGTCTCAATCTCCAGAAATCCCTCATTGGCCAGGAACTGACGTACCAGAGTAGAAACTCTGGAACGAAGGATCATATTCTTCTGAAGATCCGGTCTCCTCAGGTCCAGGTAACGATATTTCAGTCTTACTTCCTCTCTGGTCTTACTGTTCTCTTCAATAGGGAAGGGAGGTGTCTGTGCTTCGGAAAGAATACGGAGCTCTCTGGCCCGTACCTCAATCTCTCCTG
Source organism: Blautia sp. An81 (assembly GCF_002161285.1). GTDB lineage: Bacteria > Bacillota > Clostridia > Lachnospirales > Lachnospiraceae > Blautia > Blautia ornithocaccae. The sequence continues at coordinate 2,945 of NZ_NFHH01000005.1, forward strand.
TAGGAAGGTTGGGATTCACTGCGCCGGAACGGGCCTCTACCCGTCCTACAACGGCAACCACAAACTCGCTTCTCAGCTTTCCTGCCTTTTCAAATACTTCCTGATCAATTTCTCCATTTTCAAAGATCACCTGCATGATACCGGAACGGTCTCTTAAGTCTACAAAGACAATCCCGCCTTTGTTCCTGCTTTTCTGCACCCATCCCATTAAAGTAACGGTGCTGCCGATATCTGCCTTTGTCACCTCTGCACATCTATGGCTTCTTTTCAGCCCCTTCATTGATTCTGCCATGGCATAAAATCTCCTTCTTTGTTCCTTTTAGTCGTTATATACTTCCTCGATCACAGAATAGCCTTCATTGGCAAGCTGCTCTTTCTGGAATTTTTTGTTCTTCTTAGCATATACGATATTTACGCTCTGGCCTTCTTTCCGCTCCTTGGCAGCTTTCTTCATAACTTCCAGAAGTTTTTCCTGGGAAAGTTTTTTGTCCAGAAGATAAGCCTTCTTTTCCTTTGTTCCAGGAACTTTAAAGCCCTTCTCCATAAGAAGCATAACAATACGCTCAAATCCAATAGAGAATCCTGTAGCCGGAGTAGGCGTGCCTGTAAATTTGCCGATCATCTCATCATAACGGCCACCGCCTCCTACGCTTCCGGAAAATCCATCAATAGAAATTTCAAAAATCGGTCCTGTATAGTAAGACATACCTCTTACCAGAGTAGGATCAAATTCCAGTGTAAAGTTCGCAGTTTTTGCCTCCATTACACACTCGATGATCGTAGTCAGGTCATCTGCCACTTTCGGGTCCAGAAATCCCTCCAGTTTTTCTTTGCAGTATTTTACTCCATCTATTCCGGCTCCCATGGTCTTAAAGAGCTCCAGATATTTTTCCACGCTCTCCTTTGCAAAGCCAGACTCTTCCAATTCCGCTGCAACGCCTTCCATACCGTTCTTGTCCATCTTATCCAGGATAATAAACACCTGAGTAAAGGAATCCTCCGGGAATCCGCTGTAGGCAGCCATAGCCTTCAGGATCCTTCTGTCGTTGATGCGGATGGTGAAGCTGTCAAAATCCAGTTTTCCTACAAGAGTAGAAGTTGCCAGGATCACATCGATCTCAGCCAGGAAAGTAGGGTCACCCAGAATATCAATATCACACTGCATAAACTGACGGAACCGGCCTCTCTGGGGGCGGTCTGCACGAAATACATTTCCAATGTGCAGAGCTTTGAAAGGCTGAGGCAGCTCATTGGCATTGTTAGAATAGAAACGGCACAGAGGCACAGTAAGGTCATAGCGAAGTCCGCTGTCTACCAGATCATCCTGGGATTTTGCCTCTTCAATTCTTAATTTTTCTCCTCTTTTCAGGATACGGAAGATGAGCTTTTCGTTATCTCCCCCCTGTTTGCTGGTCAGGTTCTCGATGTGTTCCACACAGGGAGCCTCCATGGAAGTAAATCCAAACTGTTTGTAGGTCTCCTTGATCAATCCGATTACATAGTCACGGATTTCCATCTCCTGAGGCAGGATATCTTTCATGCCTGTTACTGGTTTTTTCTTTAACTGCATTGTTCTATTCTCCTCTCTTTTTCCTGGTCATCTTTGTGGACCGCTTTCATAAACGCAAGAAACACCTGCATATCAAAATTTTTGATCTCATCTATCATCAGCCGTATGGCTGTCTCCGGGTCAAAAGCCTCCCGGTAAGGTCTTTTCTCTGTAAGAGCTGCGTAGGTGTCGCAAACTCTCAGGATCCGGCTTCCCAAAGGAATTTCTTCTCCCCGAAGATTCTGGGGATAGCCGCTGCCGTCATAGTTCTCATGATGATAATAAATACTCTCCAGCACAAAACTGGAATATCCCCGATTCTGAAGAGCCTCGCAGCCAAGCTGAGGGTGACGGCGGACATATTTGATCTCTTCCACCACTAAAGGATCTTCTGTGCCGGACACGTACCTGGAAAGCCTAAGTTTCCCGATATCGTGAAGGATTCCCGCCAGAGCCAGCTCGTAGCACTGGTCCTTGGGAAGCGCCATGGCTTCTCCTACCTCATAAGCCAGATTGCTCACTGTAATGCCATGGCTGATCACCGACATCAGATCATAATCAATCATTTTTATATTTCTTTCAGCCATGTGTCAATCCCGACCTTTTTTCGTTGAATCATCTCGTCGATGCGGTTTATGTAATTAGTAACATCTTTTACATTCTCCGCTCTCTCTATCCGTTCCCCGTTCCGGAACACAAATTTAGTAGAGGCCCCGGCTCCTGCCGCCATGATAGACTGTTTCTCCTCCATCATTAGTATATTGTAAATTCCCGCTTTGTCAACTTTTGCAAAGCCTGTATTTTCCAGATTTCCGCACATATTTTTCTGCCGATAGAGATAATAGGGGCCCATGTCCATCTCATAGGCATATTTCATGGCCATATCCATGATCTCCTGGTTATTTTCAAACTCCATCTCCTGGTACTGGTCCCGGAAAATATTCAGTCTGGCCGCCCTCTTCACGGCAAGGGAATGGACCGTAAGGCTGTCTGGCTGGAGTTTTTTTACTTCTTCCAGGGTGTGTTCCACATCTTCCTTATGTTCTCCCGGCAGTCCCACGATCAGGTCCATGTTGATGTTGTCAAATCCACAGTCCCTGGCCAGTAAAAAGGCTTTTATGGTATCCTCCACACTATGCTTTCTTCCAATAAGCTCCAACGTTTTCTGGTTCATAGTCTGAGGATTTACGGAAATCCTGGTCACAGGAAATTCCCGAATAGCCAAAAGTTTCTCTCTGGTAATGCTGTCCGGTCTTCCCGCCTCAATGGTATATTCTGAAACTTCCTCTACAGGAAATTTCTCCTGTATGTGGCCCAGAAGCCGCCGGAGCTGATCCGGTTCCAGTGTAGTTGGCGTTCCCCCGCCTATATAGATGGTGTTTAAAGGCCTGCCCTTCATAGCCTGGGCGATAAAGTCCAGTTCCTTCAGCAAAGCTGTCAGATAGTCATCTACCCGGTCTCTCCACTTCTCCAGTGGAGAAGAACTGAAAGAGCAGTAAAGACATATACTGGGGCAGAAGGGAATTCCCACATACAGGCTGTATCCTTTCTGATAGTCTATATCCTTCAGGATATCCCTTTCTCTGTTGGCAATGGCGATGGCCAGCGCCGTTTTCTCATTGCTTGTAAAATAAGTGTTCCTCATATAATCTGCGGCCTGGGCATTGGTCATTCCCTCTTCGATCAGTCCCATGGCGATCTTCACAGGACGGATCCCTGTCAGATTTCCCCAGGGGAGGGTATGTCCTGTTTCCTGTACCAGCAGCTTATAAAGAATCTGTTTCAAGATGTTTTTTCTTTTTTTTCTGTCTTCCCCCTCATCATAGGGAGCTGCATCTTCCAGGGTCTGATCCCTGGTATGGACTCCTATGACTACCTGGTCCCCATAAGAAATAGAAACCAGCTTTTCATAATCTTTGGGCTTTTCTTCCTCTAAGGTACAGTACATCTTAACTTCCTCTTTGGGATAAAAGGCCTTTACAAGAGTATAAGCGTCGTATTCAAACTCTTTTTTATTAAAAGAAATTCCTATCATTTCCTACTGTCTCTTCTCATATTTTCTTTCTATAAGTATGGATTATGAGCCTTCTCAAAAGCAGCATCCGTCTCTTCTCCGTGTCCAGGGAAAATCTGGGTTTCCTCTGGAAGGATTTCAAAAAGCCGGTGAAGGCTGTCTCTCATCTGGCTCATACTGCCTGTGGGCAGATCTGTTCTGCCGCAGGAACCGCAGAAAACAGTATCCCCTGACATACACACCCCTTCTTCCTTCAGCCAGTAACAGCAGGAACCGGAAGTGTGACCAGGGGTATGAAGAACTGTGACAGAAAAGCCTGCCAGGATCTCTTCCTGCCCGTCTTCCAGCCACTGATCCGCTTTCACGGTATAAGGCGTTCCTGACCAGGCTCCGGAAAGATTTCCCATAGGATCTTCCATAAGCTTTTCTTCTGCTTTCGGGGCATAGACAGGTATTTTATAATATTCCCGCAGCTCATTAGCTGCACAGATATGATCATAATGGCCATGGGTCAGAAGGATTCCCACGGGCTTTCCTTCTAATTTTGCAAGGGCCGCCTGGATCCGTTCCTCCTGTGCTCCCGGATCTATGATCAGTATCTCTCCTGTTGTTTTGTTCCTGAGAAAATAGCAGTTGGTCTGTACCGGACCAACTACAATTCCTCTCAATATGAGATTTTTCATAATTTCTGTCTCCCTTAGTTATCCTGCAGTACGTTCGATATCTTTCACACTTTCAATCTGGCGGATTTTCTCGATAATACCATTTAATTCCTCTTTGCTGGCTACTTCAAAGGAGATATCAATAGTCGCCACTCCCTGCTTGCTGGTTCTTGTATTCAGGGCAGAGATATCGATCTTTCTTTCTGTGAAGATTTTTGAAATGTCTACAATAAGACCTGTACGGTTGTAGGCATATACATTCAGCTCTGCCATATACCGTTCCCCTGCTGTGCTATCCGGTGCCTGCCACTCAGCATCGATAAGGCGGTGTCTGTCATCTTCAGACATATTGATCACATTGATGCAGTCTGTCCGATGAATGGTCACGCCTCTTCCACGGGTCACATATCCTACGATTTCATCTCCCGGAATCGGATTGCAGCATTTAGAAAATCGCACGGCTACATCATGGATTCCTTTTACTACAATTCCGCCTTTTACTTTGCCAATGTGAAGTTTTTCCTTATTGTCTGCTGCAGCCTCCAGAACCTTCTCGTCTGTAAGCTCTGCTTTATGGTCTTTGTTGTAGGCCTCCTGGAGCTTGTTGATGATCTGCCCTTCCTTCAGACCTCCGTGGCCTAAAGCTGCCAGAACAGAATCCCAGTCCCGGAAACCATATTTTTTCATAACTGCTTCCTGATATTTGGGTTTCAGGATATTGCTCAGAGTAACTGCCTTAATCTTGGCATATTGAACCAGCATTTCCTTCCCCTTCAGGATATTGTCTTCTTTTAATTCCTGTTTGAACCACTGGTTAATCTTATTTTTGGCCTGGGTGCTCTTCACCACTTTCAGCCAGTCGCGGCTGGGGCCTTTGGAGTTCTGGGAAGTAATGATCTCCACCTGATCTCCGTTTTTGATCACATATTCGATGGGTACAAGTTTTCCGTTTACTCTGGCTCCAACCATCTTGTTGCCCACAGCACTGTGTACATTGTAAGCAAAATCAATGGGAGTAGAGCCGTTCGGCAGGGTTTTTACATCTCCCGCCGGTGTGAAACAATACACGCTTTCTGAAAACAGATCCAGATCGCTTTTTAAAAGACTTAAAAATTCTTTGTTATCTGACATGTCTCTCTGCCATTCCAGGATCTGGCGGAGCCAGTTCATTTTTTCCTCTTCTGACTGAGTGACAGTAGCTTTGCCATTATTGGATACTTCTTTGTACTTCCAGTGGGCGGCAATACCATATTCCGCCGTCCTGTGCATTTCAAAGGTACGGATCTGTATTTCAAAAGGCTGCCCGTTAGGACCGATCAGCGTGGTGTGCAATGACTGGTACATATTGGGCTTGGGCATGGCGATGTAATCCTTAAACCGTCCTGGAATAGGCTTATACATTTCATGAATGATTCCCAGCGACGCATAACAGTCTTTCACTGTGTCTACGATAATCCGTACGGCAAACAGATCGTATATCTGATCCAGGGTCTTATCCTGATTCACCATTTTCTTATAGATACTGAAGAAATGTTTGATCCTGCCGTCAATCTGTGCATGGATACCGGCATTGTCGATGTGCTGCCGGACCTCATTTACAATCTGGTCGATAAAGGCCTGACGTTCACTTTTTTTCAGGTTGATTTTATCCACCAGATCATAATAAACTTCCGGCTTCAGATATTTTAAGGAAAGGTCATCCAGCTCGATCTTGACCTTGGAAATACCCAGCCGCTGGGCAATGGGCGCGTAAATGTCCATGGTCTCTCTGGCCTTTTCTTTCTGTTTCGCCGGCGGCATATATTTCAAAGTCCGCATATTGTGGAGCCGGTCTGCCAGCTTGATAAGGATAACCCGGATATCCTTAGCCATAGCCAAAAACATCTTCCTCAAGTTTTCTGCCTGAACTTCTACCTTATCTGCAGAATAGCTTAACTGTCCCAATTTGGTAACACCGTCCACCAGCAGCTCTACCTCGTCTCCGAACTCCTGCCGGATTTCCTCTGAAGTCATCACCGTATCCTCCACTACATCATGGAGGAGCCCGGCCACAATGGTCTCTTTATCCAACTCCAGGTCTGCCAGGATAATACCCACGCAAAGGGGATGTATGATGTAAGGTTCCCCGGATTTTCTCACCTGTCCCTTATGGGCGTTGTTGGCAATGTTAAAAGCCTTCTCGATCATGGTGATATCCGTGGAAGGATGATACTTTTTCACACTGGATATCAATTCATCATATAAGACATCCGGACTGGTGAAGTCCTCCATTGCTTTTACGCTGGCATCTGCCTTTTTAATCTTCTCTATTTCATCTTTCTGCAGTGTTGATTCTCTTCTTTCTTCCATATGATTATCACCTGATTTCTATTTGCCTTCATAACGGATTACAGATGCCACGTCATATTCTGCCAGTCTATCCCTTCCTTTCAGTCCTGCCAGTTCCATGAGGAAAATCATCTTTACCACTTTTCCTCCTAATCTCTCTATCATTTTGGCAGCTGCTTCCACCGTGCCCCCTGTAGCCATAAGATCATCAATGATCACAACCTTCTGTCCCGGCTTAACGGAATCCTTATGCATTTCCAGAACCGCGCTGCCATATTCCAGTTCATAACTCTGTTCTATAGTTTCTCTTGGAAGCTTGCCTTTTTTGCGGATCAATACTAATGGCTTATGTAAATTGTATGCGATAGGCGCTCCAAAAATAAATCCTCTGGACTCCGCCGCAGCGATCACATCTACATCTACTCCCTCCAAAAGTTTCTGAAGAGAATCTATCGCCAGCTTAAACCCCTCCTGGTCCTGAAGAACGCTGGTCACGTCTCTGAAAATAATCCCTTTCTCTGGAAAGTCGGGAATACTGACAATATAGTCTTCAATACTTTTCTTTTCACAACTGCCCATCTTATCTCCATCCTTTTATATCGAATAATGTCTTTTACTAAATTAATATGTAGATTTTAGTATAACATCTTTTTTTCCCATACGCAAATTATTTATCGGATATTCTGTATGATCATCTCTATACTGTCCCTTCCCATATAGGAATTTACAGAAGGATAATAGATCATATCCCATTTTTCTTTCTCCTGAAGCCGCTTTGCAAACTCATCCCCGTCTCCAAACCAGACTCCCTCTGCCCGAAACCCATAATCATCAGAAAGGTTCATCTTTACCACATTCCGGTTTTTACCCAGGATCCGAAAATTCAGCACCTTCATATCCTTCTGAGCAAATACAGGTTTTGTATTTCCTTTTCCAAAGGGCTCCAGAAGGGAAAGCTGCCGGATCAGGGGAATAGTCACATAGGACATAGGCATAGGCACGTCAATGACAATTTTTTCCGTCATGTCTTCCTGGGTCAGGGTACAGTTCTCATTCAGCTTTCTCCGAAAAGCCTCCACATTTGCCTCAGGAAGGGACAGGCCCGCTGCCATGGGATGTCCCCCGAATTTTGTGAGAAGTTCCTTACATTTCACCAGCTCCTGGAACATATGATAAGCCTCTATGGAACGGCCTGAGCCTTTCACCCCTTCCTCGCCTTTTGTAAGAACAAATGTGGGGCGTACATACCGCTCCCTCACCCGGCCTGCAATAATTCCTGCCAGGCTTTCGTGACAGTGAGGAAGATAGATTACTAATACCCGGTCATTTTTCAGGTCCGTATGCTCTACCATCTCTACTGCCTCTTCCACTCCTTTGGCCGTCATATCTTTTCTGCTGTCATTTAAGGATTTCAGGTCTTCTGCTAATGTAGCTGCCTCTTTTGGATCTTCTGCCAAAAGAAGTCTCAAGGCCCGTTTGGCTGTGCTCAGCCTTCCGCTGGCGTTCATACAGGGGCCAATGATAAATCCAATATGGTAGGCGGAAATTTCCCTGTTTTCCAGATTATTGACACGGATCAGGGCTTTTAATCCTTCATTCTCAGGATTCTGCAGCCTTCTCAGTCCTTCTCTTACAATAATCCGGTTCTCATCTGTCAGATCCATCACGTCTCCCACTGTGGCAATGGCAGCAAATGGAATCAACTCCTCTATCTCCTTTTCCGGTATTCCCATTCTCTCATAAAGCCCCTGGATGACCTTGAAAGCTACCATACCGCCGCAGATTCCCTTAAAGGGATAGGTACAGTCCGGCTGCTTGGGATTTACAATGGCATCTGCCGGGGGAAGGATGCTGCGGACAGTTTGGCCCTCCTCTTCCTCATAGGGCACCTCGTGATGGTCTATAACCAGCACTGTCATCCCCAGTTCTTTTGCATAGCCAATCTGCTCTATGGCACTGATGCCGTTGTCACAGGTAATAATAGTATCCACTTCTGCTTCTTCTGACAGATCAATAAGCTCCCGGCTGATCCCGTAACCATCCTTGATCCTGTCTGGAATATCCACATCTGCCAGGGCCCCGGCTCTGGTAAGTCCCTTCAGCAGTATATAGGTGGAGCACACTCCGTCAATGTCGTAATCTCCGATGATCCGTATCTTTTTCTTTTCCCGGATCTTTTCTGTCAGTTTATCCAGGAGTTCTTCCATTCCTTTCAACAGTTTCCAGGAATGGAGACCGGACAGTTTTCCATGAAGGTATGTATCGATTTCCTGATCTGTAATCTGGTCACGGTTCCGGATCAGCCTGGCAATTACCGGGTCAACGCCGAATTTTTTCCCGATTTCCTGAAAATCCGCCTTTTTAGCAGATACAACCCACTTTTCCATAACAAATTCTCCTCTGTCTCTTATTATCCTTTTGTAAATAAGAAGAAGCTGTCCCATAGAACACATATCAGGAATATTCCATGGGGCAGCTCCCGCATTTTATCTATTTTGCTTTTTTGATTTTCGTTTTCATCACATACCACATAGCGCCTGTCAGGCAGACAGAAGAATATCCGCCGCAGACAATGCCTACCATAAGAGGCAGAGCAAATTCCCGGATGGAAGATACTCCCAGCAGGAACAACATAAAGATGCTGATAAAAGTGGTCAGTGAAGTATAGATACTTCTTGTCAGGGTCTGAGTAATGCTGGCATTTACCAGTGTTTCCAGCTCCTTATCATTTTTCACTTTGTTTGTCTTCAGATTCTCCCGGATACGGTCAAAGATAACTATGGTAGCATTGATAGAATATCCCAGAATCGTCAGCATACAGGCGATAAAGGTATTGCCCACAGAGACTCTTGCCAGTACATAAAAAGCAAACACGATCAATACGTCATGAAGCAGGGCAAGGACCGCGCTGCTGGCAAAGCGGATATCTTTAAACCGGAACCAGATATAAAAAAGCATCATAACTGCGGCCACAGCTACAGCCAGGACTGCATCTCTGCGCATTTCACTGCTGACTGTGGAGGAAATGCTTTCTGAAGTAATGGTAGATGCATCTACCCCGAAGTCGTCCACCAGAGCCTGCTCCAGAGCCTCTCTCTGATCCACGTCCAGGGTCACAGTCTTAATGATGACCTGATTGCTGTCTACTACCTTAGTAGCCTGGACATTGGCATCACCTGTGATCTCTTCCACCACCGGCACTACCTGGGAATCAATCTCGTCCATGGAAAGTTCTTCGTTAAAGGTTACGTTTGTAGAAGTACCTCCCTGGAACTCCAGACTGTAATTAAGAGGACTTCCTGTAGCAGCATTGTAGGCGACCATTCCCACAGGTCCTGAAATGATCAGAACAGCAGAGACGATAAAGAAAATCTTTCTCTTCTGAAGGAAGGGAATAGGTTTTCTCTCTTTACGTTTTCCATAGAACTTCTCATTGCGAACACCTACGGCATAAATGGCATTGATCAGCAGTCTGGAAATCACCAGGGCTGTGAACATAGATAAAACAATACCAAGGGCCAGGGTCTGAGCAAAGCCTTTAATGGTACCGGATCCCAGCCAGTTCAATACAAAAGCAGCGATCAGTGTCGTAACGTTTCCGTCAAAAATAGCAGAAAAGGCTTTGCTGAAACCATTCTTCAAAGCAGTCCGGACACTTCTTCCTGCTGCGATCTCCTCCTGGATACGGGCGTAAATAATAACGTTTGCGTCTACGGCCATACCGATAGACAGGATAATACCTGCGATTCCCTGAAGGGTAAGTGTCAGGTCAAAGGCATTTAACGCAATAAGGTCCAGGCATACATAGATGACCAGGGCTATGCCGGCAACAAATCCCGGAATCCTGTAAACAAAGATCATAAATAAAATGATCAGCGCCAGACCGATGGCTGCTGCCAGCAGGCTGGTAGAGATGGCCTCCTGGCCCAGCTGTGCAGCTACCACGCTGGAACGGAGTTCAGAAAGCTCCAGGTTCAGGCCGCCGATACGGATGGTAGATGCCAGCTCTTCTGCCTCCTGGGCATCTTCCATACCCTCGATCATAGCCTGTCCATCTGTAATTTCCGCATTTACACTTGGTACGCTTACAAAATGTCCGTCATAATAAATACCGATGCTCTCATTATTCTCATAAGCTTTTGCTGTAGCATCTGCAAATTTTTTGGTTCCTTCTTCTGTCAGAGACAGGTTGACCACATTTTGTGTATTGTTTCCCAGATCATCCTGACCTACCACAGCTCTGGCGTCGCTAACATCAGTTCCAGTAAGGACGATACTTCCGTCTTCCTGAAGTTCTTCAATAGTTTTGTTCAGCTCAAATTCGCCTGTCTGGCTATTCTGAGTATAATTCTGATTTCCATCTGCATCAGTCTGTGCGATAAAATACAGAGAGCCTGGCTTACCCAGCTCTTCCAAAATAGCGTTAGCATCGGTTACCCCGGGAATCTCCACGACGATACGGTTATTTCCCTCCTGGTAAACCTGAGATTCTGTGCTGTACTGCTCCACTCTTTGCTGGAGCTTATAGATGGTATCTGACATGTCGTCTGCACTTGGATTCTCTTCGGAAGCTTCATAAGTAATACTTACGCCTCCTGCCAGGTCCAGACCTGTGTTAATATTCTTTGCAGCTCCTGTTCCTGTCGGACCCCAGCCCACTGCTGACGTAAAAATCAAAAGTGCTGTAACGATCACTGTCAGCACCAGGACCAGTACGCCTCTGCTTTTCTTCATGATTTTTCCCTTCTTTACTGATTATTTTCTTCTGCATCTTCCGCTTCTGCTGCTTTTAGCATAATGGCGCATTCTACTCTTTTTCTCTGAAGCTCACAGCCAATGTCATAAACATCATTGATAGAGCCATGGAAATTGTAGGAATTAGCAGCACAGCCGCCGCTGCAGTAAAATTTTGCAAAGCACTTCTGACATTTTTCCTTTGCATAGACATTACAGTCTTTGAATTCTTCCCGTATGTCATCCCGTTTCACGCCGTCCCATACATTGCCCATAAGGAACTTTTCTTCCCCTACGAACTGGTGGCAGGGATATAAGTCTCCCCAGGGCGTCACGGCCAGATATTCGGTACCTGAACCGCAGCCGGAAAGCCGCTTATACACACAGGGACCTCCTGTAAGGTCTATCATAAAATGGAAAAAGTTAAAACCTTTTCCTTCTCTCTTTCTCTTGATCATCTCCTGGGCCAGTTTATCATATTCTTCACAGATTCTTGGCACATCTTCCCACCTCAGGGCATACTCTTCTTTCTCATCTGCCACTACAGGCTCTACTGAAATCTGGTCAAAGCCCAAATCTGCCAGATGAAGGACATCCTGTGAAAAATCCAGGTTATGACGGGTAAAGGTTCCTCTGGCATAGTAACTCTTTTCCCCTCTGCTTTTGGCAAATTTCTGGAATTTCGGCACTACCAGATCGTAGCTGCCGGCCCCTTTACGGAAAGGACGCATAAAGTCATGTACTTCTTTTCGCCCGTCAATGCTCAGCACCACATTTGCCATTTCTTTATTGGCAAACTCCATGATCTCGTCATTTAAGAGAACTCCATTGGTGGTAAGTGTAAAACGGAACTTCTTATTATGAAGCTTTTCCTGTTCTCTTCCATATTCTACCAGACGTTTTACCACGTCCCAATTCATGAGAGGCTCACCGCCGAAGAAATCTACTTCCAGATTTACCCGGTTTCCGGAATTGGCGATAAGAAAATCCAGAGCCTGTTTTCCCACCTCATAGGACATCAGAGCTCTTCTGCCGTGGTACTCTCCCTCCTCTGCAAAGCAGTACCGGCAGGCAAGATTACAGTCATGGGCAATGTGAAGACACAATGCTTTTACTACTGTCTCTCTTTCTTTAAAATGGTCGATTGCCTTTCTATAAATATCTTCTGTAAAGAGCATTCCCTGATTTTTCAGCTCCTGGATCTCATTAAGAGCCTGACTGATTTCTTCTCTTTTATAATCTGCCTCCATCGTCTGGCAGATTTCTTCCTGGGCTTTACCCTCATCTAAAAGTCCAATAATGTCATACACCAGTTCATCCACCACATGTACAGAACCGCTGTTTACATCCAGCACAATGTTATAGCCATTATTTTTATAACGATGAATCACCGTGCTTCCCCTTTCTCTTTTCTCTTATGCACTAAAGTATGGGGCTGCTGCATGAAACAGATTTCTCCGTCTCACACAACAGCCCCACTCCTCGTATGCCGTTTTTCTTATTTATTCTCGCAGCTCTGATTTCCTACTGTGCAGGATGTCTTGCAGGCTGACTGGCAGGATGTCTGACATTCACCGCATCCGCCTTTTTTCACTGTATTCTGTAAACTTTTTGTATTCAATGTTTTAATATGTTCCATGATACCTTTCCTCCTTATGTCTTTTAACATCTATGCGGTATTATAGCATAGCTCTTTGTACCAGGCAAGTATTTCTTTTGTCTGGATCTTTCTAAGACAACATTCCTCCCAGGGCTCCTCCCAGAATGCAGATAAAAAACATCAGGATTGTCTCTTTTAAATCCCCTCCAGAATGTTCTGTAAGATAGGTCACCGCCCATAGAAGAGCTGCATATCCTAATCCCAGCCCCATCCCCCACAAAAAACGCCGGTTTTTTCCCTTTCTGCCCATATAAAATCCACCAGCCAGACAGGATATTATGTAGGTTACCATGATTCCCAGATTCACCTGGCTCTCTCCCAGCCCCAGCTTATACAGCAGGAAAGCCAGCCCCAGGAGCAGGATTCCTGTAATGGCGTAGGAAAGGAGCAGAGCTTTCATCATCTGCAGAGGTCTTGAAGCTTTTACCATGATCTGTTCCATTAGAAAACCCTCCCTTATGTAAATATATGGGAGGGTTTCTTTCTGCATGACTGATTTATGATCTTTTTTTCTTACCTATTATAAAAGTTACTGCTGCCAGGATCAAAGCTGCCGCTGCTGTTGCTGCATATAGGATGATCGGTGCATTATCACCGGTCTTTACCACATGGGTTACCTTGGAAGAGCTGCTCTGATTTCCGGTTTTTCTGCTCTGACTGCTGCTGGTGCTTGTCTGGCTGCCGGAATTTCCAGAAGGCTGGATCACACTCTGTCCTGAAGAAGAACTGCCAGTCTGAGAATTTCCAGTAGAGCTTGTTCCTGCGGAAGTACCGGAAGAACTGTTATTTCCAGTATTCTGACTGGAAGAACCGCTCTGGGGAAGCTGTGTTCCCGGACCTACCAGCTGGCTTCCGCCTACGTTAAAGGGACTGAAAGAAGCAGTTTCAAAAGTCAGATACTCAATTCCTTCTATAGTAATGATCGTCAGATTACCCGGGTACTCCTCTGTAGGAAGGGTATAATATTCATACTCACTGTTTCCCAGATAATGGGCAATGGAAAGCTGTGAAAAGCTGTCTGCATTTTCCGGAAGGGGGATCATTACTCTTACTTTGTTTCCTTCGGGAATCTTATATTCCTCATTTTCCTTTAAATCCCAGAGCTTAATCTCGTAGGCCGAAAGAATCTGGCCAATACCTGCATCTGGAAGCTGATCCAGCTCATCATTGTAGCTGACCTGAAGGTCCACATAATATGGAAGGAAGTCTCCTTCCACCCGCACTCCGGTATTCTCATCTATAAGACTTCCCACCGGAATAGCCTGAGGAATTTCCTGGGCAACTTCTCCGGTCTTTCCTTCCTCAGCCTGGACAAAATCTTCTTCTGTTTCCTGGGTATTTTCTTCCTGGGAAGCTTCCTCATCCTTGGAAGTTTCTTTCTCCTGATCGTTGGAAGATTCCTGAGACTCCTGTTCTTCTTCCTTCTGATCATTGGAAGTTCCCTGGTCCTCTTCTGCTGTTCCAGGATCTTTCTCCTCTGTATCAGGATTTTCTGTCTGGTCTTCTATATTATCCTGATCTGATGCATTTTCCTGGTCTGAACCCGTCTGGTCCTGTTTGCCCTGTTCCGTATCTGCATCTTCTTTTGTGTTATCGCCGCTTTCCCCGTTTTCCTTTTCATTATCTTTATCTTTATCTGTGTTATCAGCCGGGGCGTTATCTGTATTGGAATCTTCTTTTAAGGATTCTACCAATACTTTCACTGTACGGATCACCTGATTTTTCTGGGCATCCCAGCCTTCTACCTGAGAATAATCCTTTCCTTCTATATCCGAAGGAGTAAAAACGACTTTTATCTCAGTCTCATAGGCTGTAGGAACAGTCTCCTCTTCCCATGCAAAAGAACCTTCTCCTGCAAATCCGGCCTTTCCAAAATCAAAATTTTTTATATCCTCTGGTTTGGAAAGTGTTATCTCTCCAGGAACTGTTACAGAGCCTGCAGCAGGAACAGTCTCCTCCGGTTCCTGTTCCTCGGGAGTTTCAGGCGCTTCCACAGTTTCTTCCGGAGGCGTCTGTTCCTGGGTATTATTTTCCCCAGTATCCCCTTCCGAAGAGGCAGGCTCAGAAGGTTTCAAAGACTCTACAGTCACTTCTACATTTCTTATCACTGCTCCTTTTGCCGCATCCCAGCCTTCTACCTTGGAATAGTCGTAGTTTTTGGTATCTGCAGGGGTGAAGATCACCTGAACCGTAATCTGATATTCTTCAGGCGCTGTCTGAGAAGCCCAGGCAAAAGAGCCTTCTCCGGAAAAACCTGCTGCAGCAAAATCAAAGGAATTCCATGCTTCTGGCGATGCTATGGTGACCTGAGAATTCATAGTTATCTGACCGGCTTTTTTGGCTTCTGTCTTTGTTCCCTGGACAAAGGCTTCCTTTCCAAGCTCGGCACCTGAGGTATCCACATCTGAAGACTGGAGATTTCCTCCTGTCAGAGTCAGCTTTCCTTTTCCTGTGATCTTCATAATTGCTCCGGTATAACCATCGGCCCTTTTAATCTGTACTCCTTCAGGAATTGTTACAGCTTTCTCGCTGGATATAGTCACCGGACCGCATACCAGAATGGTTCCCTTGCTGCCAGCCAGCTTTAAGGCCTGGTCAATGGAAGACACTGCTTTTTCCTTCGTAGTTCCGTCTCCCTGATTATCTCCTGACAAAGTCCCGTTCAGGTAAACAGAAACACCTGTTCCGGAGTTTTCCGTCTGAGAGCTTTCTGCGGCATAGACAGGCACAGCTGAAACCGCCTCGCCTACAGTGCCGGCTGCCATAACAGAGGCAAGCGTAAGACTTAAAACATTGGCGGTCACTTTATGTAAACCTTTTTTATTTCTATTCATGAATAACATTCCCTTTCCTATTGTTGCAAAAGCTGAATTTTTTATATTCATTATAAACCTATATTTAACTCTGCCTAAGTATATCACAGTTTTCCATTTTTCGACACCCCCTAAAAACAACTTTTTTCAACCGGTTTTGTTGCAATCCCTGCAAAAATCATGTATATTATAGAGATATCAGGGTCTCATCCCTATGGTCATATGACTCTTTGTCATGCCAGTATCTACAAATTCAAAAATTCAAAGGAGTTGAATAAGTTGGATTCCAGTGATGCCATACAGTTTCTGGTCCTGATTATTTTAATTTGTCTTTCGGCATTTTTCTCATCAGCAGAAACTTCTATGACAACCGTTAACAAAATACGCATACAGACCCTTGCCCAGGAGGGTGACAGCCGGGCTTCTACTCTCTTAAAAGTAATAGAAAATCCCGGAAAGCTGCTGAGCACCATACTGGTCGGCAACAATATAGTGAATCTTTCCGCATCCTCCCTGGCTACTACGCTGACCATGCGCCTCTTTGGCAATGCGGCAGTAAGTATCAGCACCGGAATCATTACCCTGCTGGTTCTGATCTTCGGAGAGATTACTCCTAAAACCTTGGCATCCCTAAACGGTGAACGTCTGGCTTTGGCCTATGCCAAACCTATACGGATTCTGATGGTCATTATGACTCCGGTCATCTTCCTTATGAACCGGTTTTCCGGAGGAGTGCTTAAGATTCTTGGGGCAGATGCCCAACCAAAAAGCAATACTATTACAGAAATGGAGCTTCGTACACTGGTCAACGTTGGGCATGAAGAGGGCGTCATAAAAACAGAAGAACGGCAGATGATCTACAATGTCTTTGATTTTGACGATTCCAGAGCGGAAGATGTTATGGTTCCCCGGATAGATGTAACATTTGCCGATATCAATAGTTCCTATGAAGATCTGATTCAGCTGTTCCGGGAGGAAAAGCATACCCGCTTTCCTGTATACAAAGACAGCACAGACCACATTGTAGGAATTGCCAACATCAAGGATCTTCTTTTGTGTGATAAGGAAAATTTCTCTCTGGAGAAAATCCTTCGGGAGCCTTATTTCACCTATGAATCGAAAAAGACTTCTGAACTTCTCATGGATATGAAAGAAAATTCCGTATCCTTTGCCATTGTCCTGGATGAATACGGAGCGACTTCCGGTATCATCACTCTGGAGAATCTGGTGGAAGAGATTGTGGGGGATATCCATGATGAATATGAAGATCAGGAAGAAGAAGAGGTAAAAGAAATCCTGCCTGAGAGAGAATACATTGTTCTGGGTTCTTCCCGTTTGGATGACTTGGATGAACTTCTTTCCCTGAACATTGAGTCTCAGGATTATGATTCTATCGGCGGCTATATCATTGAACAGCTGGACCGTTTCCCGGAAGAGGGTGAGTCTGTTACAACGGAATCTGGTATACGTCTTGTGGTAGATAAGGCAGATCGGACCCGTATCGAAAAAGTCCACATTTACCTTCCTCCAAGAGAAAAAGAAGAAGCAGAATAAAAATAAAAAAGAAAAAACGTATTAGGAAAGGACATTTTATTATTATGAGCAGTTTTTTTAATATGGACAGCCCCATCATGCGTTTTCTGTCCAGAGTTTGCGATCTGATCATTTTGAACCTTCTGGCAATTGCCTGCTGTATTCCCATTGTAACAGCAGGGGCTTCTATTACCGCCCTCTTTTCTGTTACACTGAAAATGGTCAAAGGGGAAGAGTCTTATATTTTCAAAGGGTTTTTCAAAGGGTTTAAGGAAAACTTTAAACAGTCTACCATTATCTGGCTGATCCTGCTGGTCCTGGGACTTTTCCTTTTCATTGATTACCGGGCAGCAACCATTCTGCCAGGAAATATGAAAAGTATTTTTCAGGTATTGATTGGCGCTATTGTTGTTATTTATTCAATGGTATTTACTTATATTTTTCCCTACACAGCAAGATTCCGCAATGATATCAAGAATATTTTCAAAAACTCCCTGCTGATTGCAGTGCTGAATCTCCCCTGGACTCTTGTAATGATCATTTGTCCTCTGGCTTTATTCATTGTTACCTTCCTTACTACCACAACACTGGTATACGGAAGTATGATCTGGATTCTGCTGGGCTTTGCAACCGTCGCTTATTTTAACTCTATCATCTTCCGCAAGGTTTTCGCCAAATACGAGCCTAAAGAAGAGGAGGAAGATCAGGGCATTCCGGATTCTTACGAACTTCCTGAAGACATTCCGGAGCAGCTGCCAGACCAGGATAATACTGCTGCCAAATAGCAGGGTCTGCAAAAATTAAAATCAGAAAATAAAACAGGAATATTTATACGGTATTTTTGTAATGATACCAGGTATAGATGTTCCTGTTTTTTTGTTTTTGATTCTGTACATCTTATAATCTTGACTTTTTTAATCTGGTACTATACAATCCACATATAGATTTAGTTACTTGTAACTAACTACCAAATCTAGAAATTTTTACCAAAGGAGGCAATACACATGTATAAAGAATGGGAGTCTTTTCACAGCGGCATCTGGGAAAAGGAAATCAATGTCCGAGACTTTATCCAAAAAAACTATACCCCCTATGATGGAAAGGAAAATTTCCTTCAGGGACCTACCCAGAGGACCAAAGACCTGTGGGAACAGGTTCTGGAGCTTACAAAAGAAGAGCAGGCCAAGGGAGGTGTTCTGGATATGGATACAAAAATCATATCTACGATTACCTCCCATGGCCCTGGTTATCTGAATAAAGAAAAAGAAACCATTGTAGGCTTCCAGACAGATAAACCTTTTAAACGTTCTCTCCAGCCTTACGGGGGTATCCGTATGGCCATAAAAGCCTGTGAGGACAACGGCTACCATGTAGACCCTCAGGTAGTAGAATTCTTCACCAAGCACAGAAAAACCCACAACGACGGGGTTTTTGACGCTTATACCCCGGAAATGCGGGCCTGCCGTTCCAGCCATATTATCACCGGCCTTCCAGACGCTTACGGACGGGGCCGTATCATCGGTGACTACCGGAGAGTAGCTCTCTATGGAGTGGACCGGCTTATTGAAGACAAGCAGCATCAGAAGGATACCACCAGAACTATTATGTACTCTGACGTTACCAGAGAAAGAGAAGAGCTTTCCGAGCAGATCAAGGCATTAAAAGAGCTGAAAGAGCTTGGAAATATCTATGGTTTCGATATCTCCAGACCGGCTGCCAATGTTCAGGAGGCCATTCAGTGGCTGTATTTCGGCTATCTGGCCGCAATCAAGGAGCAGAACGGCGCTGCCATGTCTCTTGGAAGAACCTCCACTTTCCTGGATATCTACGCCCAGCGGGATCTCCAGAATGGCACCTTTACAGAAGAAGAAATCCAGGAGTTTGTGGACCATTTCATTATGAAGCTGCGCCTTGTAAAATTTGCCAGAACTCCGGAATACAACGCTCTGTTCTCCGGAGACCCTACCTGGGTCACAGAATCTATCGGGGGCATGGGTATAGATGGCCGTCACATGGTAACAAAAATGTCCTACCGCTATCTTCACACCCTGGAAAACCTGGGAACAGCTCCGGAACCAAACCTTACCGTACTTTGGTCCACAAAGCTTCCCATGAACTTTAAACGTTTTTGTGCCAAGACCTCAATTATGTCCTCTTCAATCCAGTATGAGAATGATGACCTTATGCGGGTAACCCATGGAGATGACTACGCCATTGCCTGCTGCGTGTCTTCGATGCGTGTAGGAAAAGAAATGCAGTTCTTCGGAGCCAGAGCCAATCTGGCTAAGTGCCTACTCTATGCTATTAATGGAGGAGTGGATGAAATTTCCAAGAAACAGGTAGGTCCTAAGTACCGTCCTATTACTTCTGAATATCTGGATTATGAAGAGGTTATAGAACGTTTCCGGGATATGATGAAGTGGCTGGCCCAGGTCTATGTAAACACCTTGAACATCATCCACTATATGCACGACAAATATTCCTATGAGAGGCTGCAGATGGCCCTTCATGACAAGAAAGTGACACGCTGGTTTGCCACTGGGATCGCAGGACTTTCTGTAGTGGCCGATTCCCTCTCCGCCATTAAATATGCCAAAGTAAAAGCCATCAGAGATGAAGACGGAATCGCTGTAGATTATGAGATTCAGGGAGACTTTCCTAAATACGGAAATGATGATGACCGGGCAGACAGTATTGCCTATGATATTGTTCACGAATTTATGTCCTATATAAAAGGAAATCACACTTACCGGGGCGGCATCCCCACAACATCTATCCTTACCATTACCTCAAATGTGGTATATGGCAAGGCTACTGGCTCCACCCCTGACGGCAGAAAGGCCGGAGAAGCCTTTGCACCGGGAGCAAATCCTATGCATCACAGAGACAGCCACGGTGCCGTTGCTTCTTTAAGCTCTGTATCCAAGCTGCCCTTTATGGACGCCCAGGATGGTATTTCCAATACTTTCTCCATTATTCCCGGCGCTTTGGGCAAAGATGACGCCATTTTCTTCGACGATATTACTTTTGAACTGGGAAAAGACTGCGCCTGCTGCGAACCTGGCTCAGAATTAGAAATCGAATAATCAAAACACACAAATTCAAGGAGGAATCTTTTTATGAAAATAAGTGACGCACAGATCGATAACCTGGTAGGGCTGCTGGACGGCTATGCAGAAAAAGGAGGACACCACTTAAACGTAAATGTCTTCACAAAAGAAACCCTTCTGGATGCCCAGAAGCATCCGGAAAAATATCCTCAGCTTACGGTACGCGTATCCGGATATGCGGTAAATTTCCATAAGCTGACAAAAGAACAGCAGGACGAAGTAATCTCCCGTACCTTCCATGAAGGAATGTAAAGACAGAGGATTTATCCACTCCATAGAGAGCTTCGGTACAGTTGACGGCCCTGGAATACGCCTGACGGTGTTCTTCCAGGGCTGTCCCATGCGGTGTCTGTACTGCCACAATCCGGATACCTGGGCCCCTGGCAGGGGGACTCCTATGACAGTGGAAGAAATTCTGGAAATCTATAGAAAAAACAAAAGTTTTTATCAGAAAGGCGGCATTACCGCCACTGGAGGAGAACCTCTTATGCAGCTTTCCTTTCTCACGGAGCTGTTTGAAAAGGCCAGGGCCGAAGATATCCACACCTGCCTGGACACTTCAGGAATCCTCTTTAGACGGAGCCGCAAAGAGGAGTACCAAAGGCTTCTGAAATCTACCCGGCTGATCCTTCTGGATATCAAACATGCTTTCCCGGAGGAGCACAAAAAACTCACCGGACAGCCTCAGGCCCCGGTGCTGGATTTTCTGGATCTTACTGCAGAGGAAAAAGTACCAGTGATCATCCGCCATGTGATTGTAAAAGGGTTCACCGATTCTCCCAAAGAACTGGAGGAAGTGGGGAAGCTCCTTGCCAGGTATCCAAATATAAAGGGCCTGGAGGTCCTTCCCTACCACAACATGGGGGAACAGAAATATGAAAGCCTGAATCTTCCTTATCCTTTAAAAGGCATGGAAAATCTTTCTCAGGATGAGGCGGCCAAAGCCAGAAAGATCATTCTGGAGAGTTTTCAGCGGCATCGTTCTCCCTCATCTCTCTCATAATATCATGAAACTGAATACCGATCCTTTCAATCTCGCCCAGGACAATCTTGGTTCCTTTTTCTGTAAGGAACCAGTTTTCTCTGGTCACATCACTTTCTCTCACCGGACACACCAGAAATCTGGTGTCCGGGAAGAGAAGCTGATAATAAAGAAGACTCCTTCTGGCATGATAAGGCTTGCAGCAAAGGATGGCCCTGTGGATTTCCATGCCCAGGCTGTCTGTGACCTTTCTGGAATAAATAGCGTTTTCATAAGTGTAAGTGGCCTGATCTTCTTTTAATACAGCCTTTTCCGGCACCTGCTGCTTTATGAGAACTTCCTTTAAAAACTCCCATTCTGTCTCATAATCTCCGGGATACATCCAGGCCTTTTCCTGAACGCCTCCGAAATGCCCGGTCAAAATGCTGTACCGCCCGGAAGGCAGGATATAAGGGGCATATCCTCTGTGGTAAAGACCTGCCGCCTCCTCTGCAAGCTGGGGAAAGCCGCTGCCGGGAATAAAAATGATGTCCGCCTTCTCCGGCAGATCCTCTACAAAAATAAACTCTGTAAGCTGCTCTAAAAATTTCTGGTTCATATATCTTCTCCCGTTCTTTTATCACTTTATCTCCATGTAACTTCTGCCTTCCCGGCAGGGCAGCACTAAAGGCCCTCTTCTTATTTCAGAATGTCTTTATATTCCTCATGGCTGTCAAACCACTTTATCGCATAGGAACAGCTAAGGACTGCCTTTTTCCCTTCTTTCCGGATTTGTCTGGCAGCTGCCTCCATAAGCTTTCCTGCCATTCCCATTCCTCTGAGGGAAGAATCCACAAACGTATGATTAATGTTCACGGTATCTTCATCAATAGGAGGAAAGGTTACTTCTCCCTTTTTTTCCTGATTCTCGTCAAAATACTCTACCTTGTAATCTCCTGTTATGATTCCCATAGCTTTCTCCTTTTTCGTTTTCTATATTCTACCATGAATCCCTTTCTGCAACAACCGTATACTGCCATGGCATTTATCCAGGAATACCTGCACATTTATAGAAGAATCCGTACCTGATATTTTTCCAGCCAGTAATTGACCTGGAGCATGTAAGCCAGCATCTGAGGCCCTGCCATAAGCTGGCCGTACCAGGGCTTTCCATAATCAGAGGGACTCTTCACAAATTTTTCGGCCTTTTCTCTGTCTACAAGCTGCCTTACAGGCGCTGCCGAATCTGCCAAAACATCCAGAAGTCTTTCTCCCAGCATAGCTTCATAATCCGGATGATAAGTTTTGGGATAAGGACTTTTTCTTCTCCAAAGGACTTCTTTGGGAAGTTTTCCTTCCCCGCTTCTCCTGAGAAGGGCTTTTACCACCCCGTCCCGGCATTTCATGGACCAGGGCACATTCCACACATATTCTATGATCCGATGGTCTGCAAAAGGCACTCTGGCCTCCAATCCGGAATACATAGCTGTCCGGTCCATCCGGTCCAGAAGGGTGGCCATAAACCATTTCAGGTTCAGATAAGAAATTTCCCGACGCCTTTTTTCCTGTGGACCTTCTTCTGGAAGTACCGGCGTCTCCCCAATAGTCTTTTCATAGGCGGCTCTGGCATAGTCTTCCATAGGGAGAACATGGAGCAGTTCCTCAGACAGAAGTGTCTGTCTCACCTTCATATCCGGGGACCAGGGAAAGGCATGGGTATCAAAGGCCTCCTGCTTATGGAACCAGGGATAGCCTCCAAAGATTTCGTCCGCACATTCTCCTGTTAAAGTAACCTTATTATGCTCTGCCACCAGAGAACAGAAATAAAGCATAGAAGATTCTACATCTGCCATACAGGGAAGGTCTCTGGCGTCTACAGCTTTATAGAGACAGTCGATCATCTCCTGATTTCCACAGGTAAGGAAATGGTGGCTGGTACCGGAAAATTCTACCATTTTTTCTACCCAGGGCCGGTCCTGAGACGGCTGGAAGGCATTGGCCTTAAAGTACTTTTCATTTCCCTGAAAATCAAAGGAGAATGTGTGCAGTACCTTTCCCTGCTTCTTCAGTTCTCTGGCACAGATAGCTGTAACCAGAGAACTGTCTATGCCTCCGGAAAGAAAGGTGCAGATCGGGATATCAGAAAGCATCTGAAGCTTTACTGCGTCTTCCACCAGCCAGGAAGTTTTTTCTACTGTCTCTTCAAAGCTGTCTTCATGGGGAAGGCTCTGAAGCTGCCAGTATTTCCGCTCCTTCAGTCTTCCCTCCTTCCAGAGGAGACGGCTGCCACCTTCTACCTCCAGTATATTCCGAAAAACTCCTTTTCCGTAAGATTTCGCCGGTCCCAGAGCAAAAATTTCGCAAAGGCTCTCTCGATCTGCTACAGCCTCCACTCCAGGATACTGGAACAGACCTTTCATCTCTGAAGCGAATACCAGGGTATCTCCCTGGATAGTGTAAAACAGAGGCTTTACTCCAGCCCGGTCCCGAAAAAGATACAGGGCCTCCTCTTTCTGGTCCCAGAGAGCTATGGCAAATATACCGTTCAGCTTCTCTATAAACTCTTCTCCCTCTGTGAGATATCCCTGAAGGATCACCTCCGTATCACTGTTGGTAGTGAAAAGGACGCCTTTTCTCTCCAGTTCCTTCCGGAGGGTTTTCATATTATATATTTCCCCATTATAAGCTATGGTACAGCTCTTTTCTCCTGCCCTTCTTGTCATAGGCTGTGTGCCTCGCTCCAGGTCAATGATCGAGAGCCTCACATGGGCCAGACCGCATTTTTTCTCTAGGAAAATCCCTTCCTCATCAGGACCCCTTCTCTTTTGCGCACGGTTCATACTCTCCAGTATCCTGGGCCACTTTCCTGACTCTTGGGTATAAGCCGCCCGGCTGCTGGAAAATCCTCCTATTCCACACATATGCCCTCCTTTTTCATAATGGAGATTTTCTCATTTTTTCCCTGTCTCCTCTGTGTATACAAAATCTTCTTTCAGCCTTTCACCCTCCCATGATCAAAGGCTGGTACTGCTTTCCTTCAAGAGCCGCCTGGGCCGCCGGAATCAGCAGTTCCGTGTGAGCGATCATGGAATTCGGCTTTTTCTGGGGATTATCCTGACCAAAGGGGATAAAGTAGATGTGCTTCGCATTTAACAGCAGTCCGATGTTCTTCATATTCATGCCTAAGGCGTCGTTGGTGGAAATAGATAAAAGAAGTGGTTTTTCATTTCTCAGATGTGCTTTGGCAGCCATAAGAGCCGGCGTATCCGTAATGCCGTTCGCCAGTTTTGCAATGGTATTTCCCGTACAGGGAAGAAGGATCAGCAGATCCAGAAGGCTTCCTGGGCCGATAGGCTCTGCCTCAGAAATGGTAAGCATAGGCTTTATCCCAGTAATCCGTTCTGCTTCTTTTACAAAATCTTCCGCCTTTCCAAAGCGGCTGTCAATACTCTGAGCCGCATCAGAAAAAATCGTCTGTATCTGGGCTCCTTCCTCTGCCAGTTTTTCCAGTTCCTGAAAAACTTTTTTATAGGTGCAGAATGACCCGGTAAGGGCCACTCCGATTTTCTTTCCTTTTAAATTCATAGTGCGCCCTCCTGCTGCACAGATTCTGATAACTTTCCAAGGGCAGCCAAAGCCAGAATTTTTCCTGAAGCTTTCGGAGCATACTTTCCTGGTATGCCAAGAAGATGCAAAGGAGAAAGTCCCAGCTCTTGGGCAGCCGGATAATCCAAACCTCCCGGTAAGGAGGCAATGTCTATGATACATGTATCCTTCCTTATATATTTCAGCTTTTCTTTTTCCAGGACAACACAGGGAGCAGTCTGAAAAATAAAAGCTGCCAAAGACAGGGCATGGGGAAGTTCTCCCTCTTCCAGCGCCTGAAGTCCTGCGGCTTTTGCCTGGGCAGCCTTTTCCCTGTC
The DNA here is from genome assembly GCF_002161285.1 of Blautia sp. An81. Taxonomy (GTDB): domain Bacteria; phylum Bacillota; class Clostridia; order Lachnospirales; family Lachnospiraceae; genus Blautia; species Blautia ornithocaccae. Next base: position 28,232 of record NZ_NFHH01000005.1, read on the forward strand.
CTTCTCCCAGACCATTGTCCGGCAGAACATATTCTGAAGGTACCCTGCCAGTGTCCTGCCGCATCTGCCGTACCCGATCACCAGGCATAAACTGCCTCTCAGGTTTTCCGGGCTTCGGATAATTGCCTGGGCAACGGCCCCTTCTGCGGTGGCTATGGTGTTCTCCATAGCTGTAAAGGAATCCTCCAGAAAATCAAAACATCGGATTCCTCTTTCCCCTACTTTCTTATGAAAGCTCTCCGGTATGCCTCCGGCGCAGAAGAGACTGCCCTTTTTCAAATATTTTAGAAAATTTTCCTCGGTTAAATCTATATAGAAATCCTGCCCCTGTATTCTCCCTTCTTTCCGAAAAGGAACAGGAGCAATGACCAGATCTGCATTTTCCAGTGCATCCTTCAGAGAGGACGCCTTCTTCACTTGTTCCTGCTCCGGGTCTTTTGGAAGACCGTAAACCATAACGGAAAATCCCTTCTCCCCCAGAGCTTCCGCCACATAGACCTGACGCATATCCCCGCCGGTCACTGCAGCTTTCCAGGAATGTCTGTTCAAATCTTTCAAATCCTTTTTTCTTTTATTCTATGCACAGCAGGTGTAAAATGCCAGCTGTCTTTTGGGCTCCATGCTGCAGCCAGCATCTCAAAGAAAAGACCTGACAGAGCCAGAAGAACCGTTTCCAGGGTTCCCCCCAGAATATAACTGTCTGCCTGACAGAGACTGCTTTCCGTAAGCTCCCGGAAGCCTTTTATTTTCTCTTCTATCAGCTGGGGATAAAAGGACAGCTCCGACCACATGGAGGGGAAATAGTCCGGAGAAAGGCGGACACTTCTTCCCAGTCCCCAGAAAAACAGCAGCCAAAAGATACCTGCCAGAAGGTACCAGAAAAGTTTTCTCCTTTTCTCCCTTTGCTTCCCGGCTGTTCTGAAACTGCAGACTCCCCCCAGAAAGCTGCCGGCCAGGATCGGAAGGAAAAGAAAAAATCTGGACAGAGCGCCGTAAAGGTTTCCTTCGAAAGTTCTGTCAGGCTCTGCTCCAGTCATCTGATAAAGAAATTCTTCTGCCTGTGAAACCGGTTCTAAATCCGAATCATAAGAAAGCCGAAAATTTTCCAGCTCCTGGTCTTCCTCTGCCCACACAGCCAGCAGGTTTTCCTCTCCCTTCAGGATTCCACGAACCAGATAGCTCTCCCCTTCAACCTGGATCTCATTTCCAATTCCCTTATCTGTTCCAAACAGCTCCTGGCTCAGTCTCCGGGAGATCACACAGCCCTGATAGTCTTCTTTCCAGGGGAAATTTCCCTGGATAAGCTGACGGGAAAAAAGTGTTTTCATTTCTCCTCTTACTTCCAGGAAGCTCCCCTGTCGGACAAGGTCTGTGTTTCCTGTAAAGTTCTCCTTATCTGTCTCCTTCCAGGCTGCCACAGAAGGCAGGTCCTCCTCTTTTCTTTCCTGTATAAAAAATTCCATCTCTTTTCCTGTAAGGACCGGGCTGTCGTAATAGAGGGTAAATTCCTGATTTCCCCGGCGGTTTCCCAAAAAGCCTGTCAGAGCCAGGCCCCAGCAGGCCAGAGCCAGAAATCCCCAGAGGATAAAAGCGCCATATCTGTTTTTATTCATCTCTCAGCCTCACCTTATCCCTTTCTGCGATGTCTTTGGTACTGCCGGAAATGATCAGGTCGTCTTTTCCCAGATTTCCGGTTACTGCCGCCTGGGTGCTGTCCTTATCCTCAACTGTAATGTTTACCCGTGCCGCCCGATATTCTGTTCCCAGAACAGTTTCCCTGGATTCTGCGATCAGGCAGTAAGTACCCTGAGCATCTTCTCTCACTGCCCCAAGAGGGATCAGCATTTCATAGGAAGAACCACTCTGCTTATCAATGGAATAGGAAACCTGGGTCCCCCAGGAAGCTGCCCTTTCTTCTATGTCTGCATAAAAATACCCTGCCATATCCTGGCTTTCCTCAGAAGTGCCAGAACTGCTGCCAGCTTCTGCCTGCTGGCCGTCACCGCCGGCGCCTACCTGGGTAACTTTTCCCTGGATTTTTTTCCCCTGGCCGGAGACAGATATTTCTACGGTATCCTCTGCCTCCACTTTCTCCAGATCCTGAGTCTGAAGACTTCCTTTTATCTGTAATCCTCCAGTTCCCAGAAGAAGATAGCTGCTGTCGTCTGTAATGCCTCCGGTCTGCACATTCATGCCAGTGACCACCCCTGCCTTGGAAGCCGTTACCTGTCCATTGGACTGCTGAAGCTTTTCCAGATCTGAAAGTTCCTTTTTAGCCAGATCCAGATCTACCTGTATAGACTGCTGGTTATAACTGCTCTCTGCCTGGGTTTTCTGGTCATTTGCCGCCGCTGCTGCATCTTCCTCCTGGGCAGAGGTATATGCATTCTGAGCCTGAGCCTGAGATTGGGTCTGGGCATTTAGGGAAGCCTCTGCCTCCTCCAGAGAAGCCTGAGCCTGGGAAACTGCCGCCTCATACTCTGACTGGGCCTGGGAAGCCGCCGCCTCATAGGTCTGGTCAGCCTCCTGACGGAGACTCTCTGCTTCTGCATACAGAGACTGGGCATTTTCCGTCTCCCCTTGGGCCTCCAGCTCCTGGGCCTGGGTTTCCAGCTCCTGAGCCTGATTATATGACTCCTCCTTGGCCTGAGCCGCTGCTGCCAGTCCATTGTCATAATTACTCTGGGCCTGAGACTGGGCATTCTGACTGTCACTGAAAGCCTGATCATAATCGCTCTGGGCCTGGGCCAGACTCTGGTTAGCCAGATCCAGGTCCCTGGCCGCACTGTCTGCAGCAGCCACCCGCTCCTGGGGTTCTCCCTGGAGTCTGGCCTGCTCCAGAGATAATTCCAGCTTTTTTACCTCTGCCTGCTTCTCCTCTATAGCTTTCTGAAGATACTGGGTATCATACTGAAGCAGTACATCTCCTTGCTCCACCTGGGTTCCAATCCTGACTGTGCTGAGGATTCTCTGTTCCTTTACAAGAGATACCAGATTCTCCTCTTTGGTCTCCACCACTGCAGTTCCGGTCAGATTCAGGTTCAGCCGCCCGGACTGATACTTCTGGGTATCTGCTATAGGAACAGTCATAGACGCTGCAGCTCTGGACAGCCCTCCTGCAGCAGCCATCAGTATGAAAAAGGCTGCGAAAGCCTTTGCCGCCATTCTTTTTTTATCTTCTAGTTTCATACACGGTTACTCCTTTAGTCCTGAAGCAATGATCCCCTGTTCCAGATAGCTCTGGCCCCAGGCAAAAAGAAACACCGAAGGAGCCATGATCAGTACCGAGGCAGCAAAGGATGTTCCCACATCGTTTAAGGTAATGCTGCTCAGATACAGGGAAACAGGAAATTTGCTTTTTGTTTTCAAAAAAGTCATTGGAGGCTCAATGGCATTCCAATATTCCAGAAAGTTCAGGATCAGGGAAGAAATGATCCCCGGAAGTCCCAGAGGCAGCCCTACATAGAAAAAGGCCTGGATTTCTCCTGCCCCGTCTACCTTTGCCGCCTCCAGAAGGGAGTCTGGTATCCCCTGAAAAAACTTGGTCATAAGGAAAACGGGAAGAGCAGAAAAAACTCCGGGAAGGATCACCGCCCAGTGTGTGTCCAGAATATTGAAAAAGGAAAGGACACTGTAACTGGACACCATGGTCACCTGAAAAGGAAGGATCATCAGGATCATATACAGATAGACCAGGATTCTCCGTCCTCTGAAGGAATACCTGCCCAGGGCCCAGGCTGCGGGAATTCCGAAAAGAAGCTGTCCGAAAAGGATGGGAAATACCTGCCTTACGGAATTCCAGAACATAACGAAAAAGTCCGGACTATCCAGCAAAAGCTGAATATAAGCTCTCAGTGTGGGATACAGAGGAAACAGCTTCCATTCCAGATTTCCCTTATTCCCATAAAGGATACTTCCATAACTGGCGGTCAGCTCTTCCTGGCCCATAAGAGAATTTACCCCCAGGAGTATCACCGGAAACAGAAACACAAGAACCGCTGCTGTGAGAAAGATCCAGATCAGTATTCTCTTTTTTCGCATATCACTGTTTCCACCTCTCTTCTGCTTTCTGGCAGAGAATCAGAAAGATTCCCAGCACAGCCGCCAGCATCACCGCTCCTGCGGTCATCTTCTGCATGTCTAACTTCGTAAACCAGTTATTAAAAAGATTCTGCAGCATGTATATGCTGTCATGGGGATAATTCCCGGCGATCATCCAGGCCTCCCGGAAAACCTTGAAAGCATTGACCAGGGACAGAGTTCCTGTAAGGAATGCGGTCTGGACCAGCAGGGGCCTGGTAATAAACCAGAAACACTGAACTTCTCCGGCTCCGTCTATCCTGGCCGCTTCATAAAGACTCTCCGGGATCCCCAGAAGGCCGGAGAGCCACAGGATCATGTCGTAGCCCAGATTTTTCCAGATATAGACTGCCACCAGCACTCCGAAAGCCCCGGAACTGTTCATATAATCCGGTCCCTGTATGTGGAAAATTTCCAGGATATGGTTCAGAATTCCTTCCCGGTCAAAGAAAAGCTGCCAGAAAAGCACCACAGAAGCCGCCGGCACCGCCATGGGAAGGAGAAAGCCGCTTTTTAAAAGATTTCCTTTTCTCCCCAGTCTTTCAAGAAGAAGGGCAACGAAAAGGGAAAGGCCCAGAAGGAGGGGAAGACAGACGAAAAGGAATCTTCCTGTGTTCCCTGCTGCCAGCTGAAAGGCCTGATTGTCCAGCACTGTCCGGTAATTTCCTAGCCCCACAAATCCAGTTCCCACTGCTTTCTGAAAAGACCGGCGGAATACGTCTGCAAAGGGAATCAGTGTAAAGATTCCAACCCCCAGAAGACTGGGGGCCAGTAGAAGCCAGGGCAGCAGATTCTTTTTCTTATTTTGTTTCTTTATACAGTTTTTCCTGCTGCCCTGCTTTCTCCTATTCCGCCAGGTACAGTTCCATTTTGTCCACCATATCCTGTGCCGCATCCTGCGCACTGACATCGCCTCCTGCATAATTTTCCACACATTCCAGGAAGGTATTTCTCACCGTCAGCTCCAGCATAAGAGGTGTGTCAACTGCTTTAGCTATATCCACAATCTGCTGTACCTGGTCAGCCTTAGGCATGCCATATTCCCTGGCAGCGCCTCCGTCATAGCTGCTGCTGATGGTCATATCCGAAGCGTCTGAAATCTGTGGCAGTTTCTCCAGGCTTTCTGTTCTTATGGGAAGACCTTCCAGGTAATCTCCTGTCTGGATTTCGTCAGAAAGTACCGTTTCTATAAAATCTTCAGCTAAAGTCTTATTCTGAGAGGAGCTGTTGATCCCCATCCGGTTTGCCGGAATGTACATATTATTTATATTTTCCACTGTCATTTCCGGATGTTTCGAAAGAATGTCAAACATCATGGCCATACTGCTGATTCCTGTTATATCCTGCACACCTGTAATGTCAGTTTCGTCATAAAGTTCATCCATTCCAATAGAGCCAAAAACTGAAATTCCCTTTCCTGATTTTATCTGACTGCTGAAACCAGTTACCCAGGCCTCTTCCATAGCGTCAGAGGGATTGGCATCCCAGACAGCCTTTGCGGTCTCTAAAATCTTCACCAAGGCTTCCTGAGAAAACACTTCTTTTTCCTGAATATCCTGATAGTTGGCTGCAAACAGCAGATAGGCTACCTGCTGAAGAGAAGCCGCTCCCAGCACCTTGCTGTCAGGATTTTTATCCATATAGTCTGAAATACTGTCCAGACTGTCAAGTCGGTCTATGGTTTCCTGAACACCGTAAAATACCGGAAGAGAAAAGGCTGCCGGCAACTCGTAGTTTTTCCCGTCAGAAGCTGTACCTTCCACAATATTCTCCAGTATGGTCCCATCTGAAATAAGCTGCTGGACAAAATCAGTCATATCTGCCAGTACCCCTCTTTCTATATAAGAGTCTACCGGCAAGTCATCCAGGAGAAGCACATCTGGCCCTTCTTTGTTTAAAAGCTGGGTATTCAAAGTGTCGATAGCATCTTCCGGATTTCCTGAACCGTCACTTTCCACCGCATATTCATAGGTAATCTCTGTTTCTGGGTGTTCCCGCTGGTATTTCCGCACTGCATCCTCGATCATTGCGCTTTCATAGAGACTGTAAACAGACAGCTCATTTTCTACCTGGCTGGTAACAGAGCCGTTGTAATAGTAATAGCAGATACTCAGCTTCTGGGTCTCGTAGTCCGTATACAGGGCATAAAAATCATCATCTTCTCCTTCCAGGAAATTGTTCATAATAAGATTTCCTGCCATTTCTCCCATGATTCCCCGGCTTGCGTCATAAATCTGCTCCACGATGCTTCCATCTTCCTTGTAAACAAAGATCCCCTTGGAATTTGCAAGATAAAAAGTACCATCTCCGGCGGCACAGAGATGCCCCCGGTCCTGATCTCCAAAATCAATGGTTCCTGTTTCTTCTCCTGTCTGGGTATCATAAAGAATCAGTTCCTTATCTTCATTTCCCAGGACTGCCAGGGTATTGCCGCTGATATCCGCCATTTTGTCAGAAGTATTCATCAGCATATAGGCAGGAAAAGTGTACTGTTCTTTCCCTGTTTCTGCATTATATAGGATAATATCAGACCCCATTCCCATGAAGGCCGGATTTCCATCCTGGTTTACACCGAAATAATATGGAAAAAATCCTCCTGCTTCTCTCTGTCCTTCCTCTGTAAGACACTCCGGTATAAGCTCCTGGGGTTCTCCCTCTCCGGTATATCGGTAGAGATGCCAGTCCTGGATCAGGTCTTCTATATCCACCTCCCCGGATTCTGCTGCCTGCTCCTCTTCCTGCTCAGTGCTTTCTTCCTGGGTATTTCCTAAAGTCATCAGATAAAGATTCTGGTCTTCTCCCTGTATCATGGAATAGATGCTTTTATCTGTTCCCAGAAGGTTTTCTGTCCAGGTTTCTTCCTGCTGTTCCCAGTTTCCTCCTCCTGTGTAGGTATAGGAGAAAATCTGACTGGATCCGCTGTCGGAAGAAAGCTCTGTATATACCTCCAGGTTTCCCTCCTGATCATAAAAGCTTCCCAGATAGTATTCTCCCTCCTGCCAGGGAGCCTCCATCTCTTCCTCTATGTACCCGCCTTTGGCACTGGCTGTATCTTCTGTATTATCTTCCTGACTGCATCCTCCCAGAGTCCCTAATCCAAGGGTTCCTGCCAGAAGAAGGCAGATTCCTTTCTTCAGATTCATGATTGTCTCTCCTTTCTCGTTTCTGCAGCGTCGGTATACAAGGGGCCAAGCGCCTCCCTTGTATGTCGACGCTATCATCATAACAGGAAATTCTCTAAAAATCTTGAAAAATACAGAGGGATTTTTCGAGAATTTTTAGAGAATTCTGTGATAGAATGGAATTGTCACATGAAACAAAATCGAGAATATTTATACATTTTATTGCTCAGTCTGCGCTGCTTTGAGCCTATGGTCTCAAAGCTGTGCTCGACAAATTCGCATAAAATGTATAAATATTCCTGATATATGTTTTGCTATGCTCCATATTATATAGGAAAAGGTAGGTTTTTATGAGGATATTATTCGTAGAAGATGATAAAGATCTATGCCAGGCTCTGCTGATTCACTTTAAGAGCCAGGGTTATGATACAGATATATGTAATAACGGGACCGACGGGCTGTTTTATGCCCTCCAGAATGTCTATGATCTTATGATCCTGGACCGTATGCTTCCCGAGCTGGACGGCCTGACACTGCTGAATACCATAAGAAAGCGAGGCATCCAGACCCCTGTGATATTGGCTACAGCTATGGACACTCTGGATGACAAGATCCATGGGCTGGATGAAGGGGCTGATGATTACATTACCAAACCCTTTGCTCCAGAAGAGCTTCTGGCACGTATCCGGGCCCTTACCAGAAGACCCCGGCAGCTTCAGGCTCCCGGACAGCTTGTCTGGAAAGACCTCTCCTTTGATCCTCAGAAACTGGAGCTTTCCTGTGGGGAAAATACTCTTTCCCTGTCCAAAAAGGAATCCGGTCTTATGGAATATTTCATGAAAAATCCAGAGCAGTGCCTGAAAAGAGCCATGCTCCTCTCCTATGTATGGGGAGCTGACGCAGAAGTGGAAGACGGAAATCTGGACAACTATATCTATTTTCTCCGAAGACGGCTCAGAGCTTTAAAAACAAAAGTAAAAATCACCACAGTCCATGGTGTGGGCTACAAAATGGAAGCAGGGGAGGAAAAGTAACATGTTCCGGAAGCTCCAGAAACGACTGACTTTTTTCTATTCTCTTACCTGTGGGATTATTCTGGCTGGAATCCTTCTGGTCTGCTTCTTTTACATGAAAGGAGCTGTAGAGTCCAGGAACCAGGCCCTATTTTCCAGCCTGTTTCTGAATATTTCCAATCAGTTTCAGTCTCAGTCCTTCTTCTCTGACCAATGGCTGGCTCAAATGGAAACAGATAACCGTCTGATCATCCATGTAGAAGAAAATGGGGATTCCCTATTCTTTCCCGGAGCATGGGAGCCTGCCACAGACCGTAAAGTGCTGATTGATAAGGCTATGGAACAGGCCTCTTTAGAAGGCCTTTCTGATAATAATCTTTCTCCGGGAAGTACCCGGCAGAGCGCTCTTTTTTATCTTTCGGGAAATTCCGGGGATTCCTACTGTGGTATGGCTCTCCAGTCAGCTACAGACGCCGGTAAAAAGACTCTTCTGGTCCTTCAGGATATTACCTTATCTGAAAGACAGGCATTTTTTCAGGGCCTGTTCTTTGCAGCAGCAGGAATTCTGGGATTTCTTCTGCTGGGAGGAGTAAGCTGGAAATTTGTAGGAAAAACCCTGGCTCCGCTAAAAGAAAGCAAGCAGAAACAGGCGGAATTTATCGCCGCCGCTTCCCATGAGCTGCGCTCTCCCCTTGCCGTGATCCAAGCCAGCGCCTCTGCCATAAAGACTTCTCCTCAAGACACTCCAGCCATGATAGAAAATATCGAAAAAGAGTGTTCCCGCATGAATACGCTGATAAAAGACCTGTTAATCCTGGCTTCTGCAGACTCCCAAAAGTGGAATCTTACTCTGGAACTCTGTGACGGGGATACCCTGCTTTTAGATGTCTATGAAATTTACCAGCCTCTGTGCAGGCAAAATCAGATTCCTTTGGAGCTGAAGCTGCCGGATATGGAACTTCCTAAAATCCGCTGTGACAGAAACCGGATCATCCAGATCCTGTCTGTTCTTATGGACAACGCCATGTCTTACACCGGTCAGGGGAAATCCATAGAGCTGGAAATCTTTCTTGAGAAAAAATATCTCTGCTTTTCCGTAGCAGACCATGGCAAAGGTATTCCCGATTCTGAAAAAGAAGCTGTTTTTGACCGATTTTACCAGCAGGATAAATCCCGAAATCAAAAAGGCCACTTCGGCCTGGGCCTTCCTGTTGGAAAAGAGCTGGCAAAGCTCCACAAAGGAGACCTTGTTTTAAAAGATACGCCTGGAGGAGGCTGTACTTTTCTATTAAAGATTCCTTTCAGCGAGCAGCCGTAAGTTTCACTGATTTTCAGAAGTTCAACAGCCGGAGAACACTGTTATAAACTCTTTGCAATGTTCACCGGCTGTTTTTCTGTTTAGATTCACAATTATAACAAAAGGATATTATCTCTGGTCTTCTTTTATTTTTTCTTCATATTCCTCCCATTTTCCTTCCGGGATTCCCAGAGCTTTCATAGCCTCCCTCTCGCTCCAGCCCATATTCCGTAATACACTCTGTCACTGCTCTCTCCACAGCCTCCTCTAAAATCATGGTCTTCGCATACTTTCTTACCCGCTCCACAAACTCTGCATATTCCCTCAGGGTCCTGCTGGCCTCCATCAGACTTTCATTATGTCCTAGTCGGATATTCAGCATGACTGTTTCCAGCTCCAGCTTTGGCTTCTCCTCTTTTACTGTATAAAGACTGGAAAGCCGCATAATCTCCCGGTCCGGCACTTCCTTCTCTCCATTGTAAAAGATCACAAACTGGGGAGATGGTATGGAAAGAGGCGTACTTCCGTAAATATCTTTATGCAAAGTCATTTTGGAATAGGTGTCTGCCACGTAAAGCAGATATCGCAAAGGAAGATTCGGGTTATAAGTCGATTGATGTTCATACAAAGACAGACTGGAATCAATGATAAAGGACAGATCATTTTTTATAGACATATAAATAGCATTTTCCAGTGTATTGATTTCCAGTTCTTCCGGATCCTCATAGTGTTTGCCGCTGACTGCATTATATAGTTCCAGCAATTCTTTCTTTTCCTGAAATACCATGACGAATACCGAAGATTTATAGGTGCGGTTTGCAGTTACGTTCTTGTCTTGTTCCATAGACAGACCTCCTTATGATAGATTACATGGGCAGAAGGTCTCTCCTTTATCGTCTCCTGAGAAAACTCTCTGCCGGTTTACTGGGGTTTTTAAAGCATTGAGATTTCTCAGACTGGTTTTCAGAAATGTTGACTGGACAAAAGTCCCATAGATAAGAACATAAGAAATATAATGCTTTGCTTGTATTGTAACACGGGGGCGTAGAACAGGCAATGCCGTTCTCTGATTTCTTACTCCCCGTTCAGTTTCTGGAATACAGATACTGCGTCTAAGATATGATAAGGCTGGGTATCATGGCTGCCGTCTGCCTTGGCGGTGATCAGTGCATAGGTCTTATCTCCGACAGTTCCCACACTGGCCAGACACAAACCTGCCTCAGAGGTATAGCCGGTCTTTCCCCCTAAAATATAATCACTGGCAACACCGGACTGATCCATTTCCTGAAACATCAGGCTGTAAAAGGAAAAGCCCTCCGGATGGCCGTCTGTAGGAGGCACGGTGTAAGACCTTGTTGTAAAGATTGCACGGAAGTCCCCGTTTTCCCAGGCATACTCCAAAAGCCGGGCCAGATCTCTGGTGGTGGTATAATGCTTTTTATCCGGAAGGCCTGTAGAATTCGTAAAATGCGTATCCCTCATTTTCAGTTCCTGAGCTTTATCATTCATAAGTTCAGCAAACTTTTCCTCTGAGCCTGCCACTTCTTCTGCCAGGGCCTTACAGCATTCTCCTCCGGAAGGAAGCATAGCTCCATAAAGCAGATCTCTTACGGAAGCATGCTCTCCCGGCACAAATCCTGCCATAGAAGCCCCCTCTTCATAAAGTTCTGGAAAAATGTCCTCAGAAAGCCTCACCTGCTGCTCTAAATCTTCTGTATTCTCCAAAACCACAAGCACAGTCATCATCTTCGTCAGCGAAGCCGGATAGATTCTTTCCCTCCCTTTCTTCTGAGCAGCAATTTTTCCTGTATCCAAATCCAGGAGCACTGCGCTTTCACTATATAAGGAAGACAAGTCCACCTGATTTCCTGCAGGATTCCCGGTTTCCTCTATCCTCTTTCCCAGTTCCTTCAGATCTCCTGTACTGTATATCACTGCTGCTGCAAGAATAAGCCCATAAACAGCTCCTATCAAAAGAATGAATTTTCCTAAAAAATGGTTTCTTCTTTTTCTTCTTCTGCTCATAAAAATCCCGTCCTTTATCTGAATTTTCTCCTGCCTGTCTGATACTGACATATCCTCTCAAAATACCTGCGAAAGGATTATCAGTATACTGGCTGATTTAAAAATATCAAATAAAGAGCGGGATTGTTTTAATATTTCCTTGCTAAATTCCTAAGAAAAAATGAAGATGAAAGTATGCTCAGTTCACCGGCAGCTCCACCGTAAATATAACCCTCTCATTTTCGCTTTTTGCTGAGATACTTCCTCCATGGAGCTCTACGATTTCCTTTGCAATGGCCAGTCCCAGCCCTGCCCCTCCGGTATTACTTCTCCTGGAACTGTCCAGACGGAAGAACTTCTCAAAGATCATGTCCAGTTTTTCCTTAGGAATATTCTTTCCCTGATTTTCAAAGGAAATCAAAACTCTTTCTTTTTTCTGAAATGCCTGGACCTTAATAGGCGTATCCGGATAACTGTAAGCTACTGCGTTTTTCAGGATATTATTAAATACCCTGGCCATTCTGTCCGGGTCAGCATCTATATGAAGATTTTCTTCTGTCTCCAGTTTTATCTCATTTCCATGGGCAGACAAAATAGGGTAAAACTCTTCTGTCATCTGCATGAGCATATAAGATAAGTCCAAGTTTTCTTTTTCCAGATAGATATTCTGGAAATTATACTGAGTAATCTCAAAGAATTCCTCAATCAGGTCTTCCAACCGTTCCGCCTTTTCCAGAGCGATATGGGTATATTTCGCCTTCTGGGCTGTCGGCATATCCGGAGCCTCGTCAAGAAGATGGAGATATCCCAGAACGGAAGTCAGGGGCGTTTTCAGGTCGTGAGCAAGATACGTGATCAGGTCGTTCTTTCTCTGGGCCTCTCGCTTCAGGGTTTCCTCCTTTTGAATCATGCCGGATTTCAACTGCAGCATCTGAGCTCCCACTTCCGTATAGGGGGCCGGAAAGACTTCATCCATGTCCAGGTCTTTCGTCATATATCTGTGGATTTTTTCATTAAGGTCCTCCACGTTTTTCCTGGTCTTTCTTTTTCCATAAAAATGAAGAATGGCAGTTACTGCCAAAACAAGGGCAAATACAAAGACAGTAAAAAATATCATAAGAAAAGCTTTCAGGCTATACCAGTCGATTACCTTCTGCACATACTCTCCTCCGAATTCATCACTATATGCCGACTGTGTATAGGTAAACTGGCTTTCAAACCAGTCTACAAAGCTTCCGTTCATAATATAATCCACTTGAAAGAAGATCAGATAGCATACTCCCCCTGTTATGAATAAAATCAGTAAAAGCTTTAAGATCTGTTTTGTTCTATCCTTCAATTTTATATCCGCACCCCCAGACTGTCTTAATGTACTTGGGCTTTTCAAAGGAGTCTCCCATTTTCTCTCTTAAATGCCGGATATGGACTGTAATAGTATTATTATTTTTCTGGTAGTATTCATCCTTCCAAACTTCGTGGAAAAGCTCCTCAGCACTGACTACGGTTCCTTTCCGTCTGCAGAGTACAGACAAAATCGTAAATTCTGTAGGTGTAAGAGATAAAGGCTTTTCATTCAGTGTACACTCATGGGTTCTGAGATTCAAAACCAGCCCCTTATGGAAAAATACTTCTTCCTGTTTGGCACTGCTTTTGTCGTACTGTTTATATCTTCTCAGCTGGGCTTTTACTCTCGCCACCAACTCCAAGGGAAGAAAAGGCTTTGTCACATAATCATCTGCTCCCAGGGTAAGGCCGTTGATCTTGTCAATTTCCGCTCCTTTAGCCGTGAGCATGATAATGGGGTAGGTATATCTTTCCCGTATAAATCTACACAATTCCAGGCCGTCTATCCCCGGCATCATAATATCCAGTACAGCCAAGTCCATCTCTTCTTTTTCTGCATAGTTCATAGCCTTCCGGGAGTCATAGAATTTAAAAACCTGGAAGCCTTCATTTTCCAGATACAGAGTCACTAAATCTGTAATCTCCTTCTCGTCATCCACCACTAAAATTTTTCCTTCCATCACTGCCTCCTTAATCCTGGGTCAAAAATCGTTTTTTTTATCTTACCATAGAATAAGGTCCTGGACAATTTCAAAAGCAAAGTGGGCAAGCCCACCTCAGCTTCCCCTCCCATCAATCTTGAGGAGCTTGAACACTTTGTGCGCCGCCGCAATACCGCAAGAGGACTTTCCTATTATGCGGAATAGCCGCACCTATCCTAGGCGCTATAAAAATGTTTGACTATCTGTTAAATCTACGGATTCCGTTTATCCAGAATATGCAGATCGCTTTTTATGGTATTATAAACTTAAACCCTGTAGCAGAATTTTTCTGTTCTGGGATTACTGGCATTCTTCTGTTTTTCCTGGGCCGGGGCGCATGGAAGCTCCTGCTCCTGTATCTTGGAAAAATAAGCTGTGCAAAAAAGAGTTTATTATAGTGTACGGTATCAAAATTATATTTTCAGAAAATATTTAAGGGGATATCACAGCACCGAAGACCGGTGTCCTGCAATATCCCCTGTCTAAAAATTCTGTTTTATTCGTGTCCCCCATACGTGGCAGAACGTTTACATAGAGTCAGTTTGTAAATGAAGCTGTTCCAGTGCATTTTTTACTCCGGCCTTGTTTTTTATATAATAGTATCTGTCATCTATTCCAAAGTATCCGCCGCCAAAGAACAGCCTATATTCTTTTCCTTCTTTTGTAGTCACTCTATAGTTCACAAATTCTCGGTAGGAAATAATCTGGCTGCTTTTAGTAAAGAAGCTTCTTCTGGAAAGTCTCCTCTTGTTGGAAACTCTTCCTTCAAGTCTGACCTTTCGGAGAAGCTGAATAAATTCATCAAATTTTTCTTCTGGCAGATACTGCCCATAATTTATCTGGACAGTATCTGCCATTCCTGTATAATAAACCGTACTTATCTGTTCCTTCTCCAGTATGGAGATTACCCTTCTAAGTCCCGGCTGATAGTAGAGGGCAATCGCTCCGAAAACAAGCACCCACAATACAATAAAAGCCTGCACAAATCCTTTCCTCTTCCAAAATTTTTCCAACTTCATCCTCCTGTCACCTCACAGGATTCCCAGAGCCTTCTGTATAAGAGACCTGGTTCCTTACCGCTGCACCACACAGAACGGATTGCCATCCGGGTCCTGCAAAACCACGTAATCTGCTCCCTCCTCATAATTCCATGGTTTCCTTGTCGCCCCTAAAGCCAGCAGTCTTTCTACTTCCCTTTGCTGATCATCTGTAAATAAGTCCAGATGATGTCTTCTGGCTTTCGGAGAAGACACCTTATTCAAAGAAAGCTGAATGCCGCTGCCCTGAACAGGAACTAATATCGCCCACCCTTCTGAGGCCGGGTATTTTAATCTATAATTTAATGCTTTACTCCAAAAAGCCACACTGCCTGAAACATCCTGTACGCCCCAGACTACAGCACCTATTTCTAACATCGTCTCTTACGCCTCCTATAAATCGTTATTCTTTACGAAATATCAGCAGCTTCTCTTTGTTGTACTAAGACAATCTCCCCTTAAAGTCCTCATACCCGAACTTCTTCACCAGCACTTTCTCCCCGTCCGCCTTTTCCCAGACAATGTCCGGAAGGGGCATTCCGTTGAAAGTATTGGTCTTCACCATGGTATAAAGAGCCATATCTTCCAGAATAATCTGATCCCCCGGCTTTAAAGGCTCATCAAAAGAGTAATCCCCGATCACATCTCCAGCCAGACAGGTAGGTCCTGCAAGGCGGAAAGTATAGACCTTTTCCCCCGGCTCTCCGCTGTTTTCCACCGGAGGGCGGTAGGGCATTTCCAGCACATCGGGCATATGGCAGGCTGCAGAAGTATCCAGTATGGCAATATCCATATCATTGTGGACCACTTCCAGCACAGAAGAAACCAGCAGTCCTGCATTTAAGACCACTGCCTCCCCAGGCTCCAGGTAGACCTCTAAATCATAGGTCTCTTTCAGCCGCTTTACCATTGCAATGAGCTTTTCTATATCATATCCCTCTTTTGTAATATGATGTCCCCCTCCCAGGTTCAGCCAATTCATCTGATACAGATATTTTCCAAACTTTTCCTCCACAGCCTGAAGGGTGATCTCCAAGTCCTCAGCTCCCTGTTCACAGAGAGTGTGGAAGTGCAGTCCGTCCAAAAATGGCAGAAGGCTCTCATCAAAATTCTCCAGAGTGGTTCCCAGCCTGGATCCCGGTGCACAGGGATCATAAATAGCATGTCCCTCCTGGGTGGAACACTGAGGATTGACCCGCAGACCTATGGATTTTCCCGCTTTTTTTGCCCGTTCTCCAAAGAGTCTTACCTGTCTGGGAGAGTTGAATACCAGATCATCTGCGTACTGTAAGATTTCCTCAAACTCCTCTTCCCGGTAGGCAGGAGAAAACACATGGGTTTCTCCTCCAAAACATTCATGACCCAGCCGGGCCTCATATACTCCGCTGGCCGTGGTTCCTGCCAGATATTTCCGGATCAGAGGGTAAGCATAAAACATGGAAAAAGCCTTCTGAGCCAGAAGGATTTTACAGCCTGCCCGTTCCTGTACATCTTTTAAAATTTCCAGATTGTGGAGCAGGCTTTTCTCCTCCACCAGAAAATAGGGGGTAGAAAAGCCTGCCTGTGTATTCCCGCTCATTAATCCACCAGAACCGGATCGTGGCTTTCTCTCCATGGCAGTCCCCATTTATTCAGGGCTTCCATAAATGGATCCGGATCAAATTCTTCAATGTTATGGACTCCCGGTTTGTTCCACTTTCCTGTCATGATCATCATAGCGCCGATCATAGCAGGAACGCCTGTGGTATAGGCAACTGCCTGGGAGCCTACCTCTGCATAGCACTTCTCATGGTCGCAGATGTTGTACAGATAATAGTTCTTGTCCTTTCCGTCTTTCTTTCCCTGGAAAATACAGCCGATATTGGTCTTTCCTTTGGTTCTTGGTCCCAGAGAAGCCGGATCAGGAAGAACTGCCTTTAAGAACTGGAGAGGCACGATTTCTTTTCCCTCAAACATAATAGGCTCAATAGAGGTCATTCCTACATTCTCCAGACATTTTAAGTGGGTAAGATAGCTCTGTCCAAAGGTCATGAAGAAACGGATTCTCTTGATCCCTGGAATATTCAGAGCCAGGCTTTCGATTTCCTCATGGTGGAGCAGATACATATCCTTCTCTCCTACTTCTTCAAAATTATAAACTCTCTTGATCTCCATAGGTTTGGTCTCCACCCAGTGTCCGTCTTCCCAGTAAGAGCCGTTAGCAGAAACCTCCCGGATATTGATCTCCGGGTTAAAGTTGGTGGCAAAAGGATAGCCGTGATCGCCGCCGTTGCAGTCCAGGATATCAATATAGTTAATCTCATCAAATTCATGTTTCAGAGCATAGGCAGAGAATACTCCTGTAACTCCCGGATCGAAACCGCTTCCCAAAAGGGCGGTGATCCCGGCTTTTTCAAACCTTTCTCTGTAAGCCCACTGCCAGCTGTATTCAAATTTTGCCGTGTCTTCCGGCTCATAATTGGCAGTATCCACATAGTGGGTCTTTGTAGCCAGACAGGCGTCCATAATAGTCAGATCCTGATATGGCAGAGCCAGATTCAGCACCACATCTGGTTTTTCCCTGTTGATCAGATTGATCAGTTCCTCCACATTGTCTGCATTTACCTGTGCAGTGGTGATCTTTGTCTTGGTGGTTCCCTGAAGTTTTTCCTTCAGAGCGT
Organism: Blautia sp. An81; assembly: GCF_002161285.1. Lineage (GTDB taxonomy): Bacteria > Bacillota > Clostridia > Lachnospirales > Lachnospiraceae > Blautia > Blautia ornithocaccae. The sequence continues at coordinate 45,490 of NZ_NFHH01000005.1, forward strand.
CGCACTTGGACACTGTCCTGCTGGCAATGCAGATCTCCTCAAATACTTCACTGTTCTGGCAGCATTTGTGAATAGCTACAGAAGCTACGCCGCCGCATCCGATGATCAATGCTTTTCCCATGATTTTTCCTCCGATTTCTTTTTTGCCTTCAACTTTCGGCTATTGTATTTATAATGTTACTATCTTTTTACCTTTTTCGTGTTTCCATGCATTCGTATGCTTACTTCTATTTACCCAGCGCCAGAAGCATCTCCCGGACGATCTTGCAGGCCACGGCAGTGGAAGCCCCGCTCTGGTCGTAGTGAGGGCTCAGCTCATTTACGTCGCAGGCAACCACATTGCCCTTTTGGCAGACTAGGGTGGCTGCTTTGCGAAGCTCCTCAAAGGAGACCCCGCCAGGTTCTGGCGTACCTGTTCCCGGAAATACGGAAGGATCCAGCACATCCAGATCCAGAGTAAAGTAAACAGGAACATCCTTCAGTTGTTCCAGGATTTCCTCAAGGCCCTCAAAATCAAATTTTCTGGTTTTTACATGGTCTTTTCCCCAGTAAAATTCTTCCCGGTCTCCAGAGCGGATACCAAACTGATAGATACGTCCGTCTCCTGCCAGCTCCCAGCATCTTCTCAGCACACAGGCGTGGGAAAGTTCTGCTCCCAGATAGTCCTGGCGCAGATCTGCATGGGCGTCAAAATGAATCACATGGATGTCCGGAAATTTTTTAATCGCTGCCCGGAAAGCACCCAGGGTCACCAGATGTTCTCCTCCCAGCATAAAAGGTATCTTCCCGTCATTCAGTATGGTCTGTGCCCGTTCTTCAATATCTGCCAGGGCCAGCTTGGTATTTCCGAAACTCAGCTCCAGATCTCCCGAATCCATGATCCGGTAATCTCTCAGATCCCGGTCCTGATAAGGACTGTAGCTTTCCAGCCCAAAAGACTCATGGCGGATAGTGCTGCTCCCGAATCTGGTTCCCGGTCTGAAGGAAGTGCTGGAATCAAAAGGCGCTCCGAAAAGCACGATATCCGCTTCCTCATAGTCTCTGTCACATTCCAGATAAGTCTCAACGTTTGTTCTCAACATCTTTTAATAGCTCCTCTACATATGCCGGGAGGTAAAAAGCTCCCTTGTGCAGTGTGGTGGTATAATACCTGGTAGTAATTCCCCTGTCATTCCACTCCTTTTCCCTCAGGTCCCGGAGAGGATGATATTTCTTGGAGGCAAAGCCAAAAAGCCAGTGGCCCGATGGATAAGTTGGAATATGGGCCTGATATACCCGGCTTATGGGGAAAGATTCTGTTATATTTCTATGGGCCCGCTGGCAGGCCAGGGCGTCCTCCTCATAAAAAGGACTTTCATGCTGGTTTACCATGATCCCGTCTTCCTTCAGGGCTTTATAGCAGTTCCCATAAAACTCTCTGGTAAAAAGCCCCTCTCCCGGGCCAAAGGGATCTGTAGAATCCACAATGATCAGATCATATTCTTCCTTACATCTGCGGATAAACTTCAGGCCGTCCTCATAATGGATCTCTACCCGTTCATCATCCAGACGGCAGGCAGTCTGGGGCAGGTATTTCTTACACACCTCCACCACCATCTCGTCAATTTCCACCAGGTCGATCCGCTGGATCTCCGGGTACCTGACCAGCTCCCGGATAACTCCACCGTCTCCTGCTCCAATGACCAGCACCTTCTCCACATGGGGGTGTACTGCCATAGGAATATGGGTGATCATCTCATGGTAGATAAACTCATCCTTTTCCGTCAGCATCATATAACCGTCCAGAGTCAGAAAACGGCCAAACTCCGGTGACTCAAACACATCGATCCGCTGGAAATCACTGTGGCCGCTGTAAAGCTGCCGGTCAACCCGGATGGAAAGCTTCACATTCTTTGTCTGTTTTTCAGAAAACCAAAAATCCATGTCTATACTCCTTTCAGCACATTGAGATGGCGGATTTCAAGATCCTCCGCTCCTGTTAAAGTACAGCCTTTTTCTCTGGCATATTCAATATGTTCCCGGATTTCCTGAGTCACCCGCTCTCCCGGTGCCAGAATAGGGATTCCCGGAGGATAGCACATGACAAATTCACCGGAAATCCGTCCCGGCGCATCCTTCAGCTCCACCTTTTCTTTATCTGCGTAAAAAGCATCCTGGGGAGACACCGCTACCTGAGGATCCACATATTCCTGGGTCATAAGATTCACTTTTTCTTTCCCGAATCTCCTGGAAATCTCCGCAAGAGCAGATACCAGACGCTCAATATCCTGCTTTCTGTCTCCAATAGACAGATAAGCCAGAAAGTTTCCAAAGTCCCCGAATTCTATCTGAATATCATACTCGTCTCTCAGAAGATCATAGACCTCGATTCCCGCCAGCCCTACATCCAGGGTATGGACCGCCAGCTTGGTCACATCAAAGTCATAGACGCTGTTTCCATTGATCAGCTCTCTGCAGAAAGCGTAATACCCTCCAATATCGTTAATCTCTGCTCTGGCGTATTTTGCATAGCTTCTTACCTTTTCAAAGGTCTCCTTGCCTCTGAGAGCCAGATTCCTCCTGGAAATATCCAGACTGGAGAGAAGAAGATACGAGCCGCTGGTAGTCTGGGTCAGGTTTATGATCTGGCGGACATACCCCTCGGACATATTGGGTCCCAGAAGGAGAAGGGAACTCTGTGTGAGACTTCCCCCTGATTTGTGCATAGACACTGCAGCCATATCTGCTCCTGCTTCCATAGCAGATACCGGAAGCTGGTCGGAAAAATAAAAATGAGTTCCATGGGCCTCGTCTGCCAGACAATACATGCCATGGTCATGGGCCATCTTCACAATGGTTTTTATGTCAGAACAAATTCCATAATAAGTAGGATTGTTCACCAGCACCGCTTTGGCATCCGGATTTTCTTCAATGGCCCTCTTAACATCCTCCACCGTCATTCCCAGGGGAATTCCCAGCCGGTCATTGCACTGAGGATTTACATATACCGGCACTGCTCCGCAGAGTACCATAGCTCCGATCACGCTTCTGTGGACGTTTCTGGGAAGAATGATCTTCTCCCCTCTCTTTGCCACAGAAAGGACCATAGCCTGAACTGCGGAAGTGGTCCCTCCTACCATCAGAAATGCATTGGCTGCTCCAAAAGCCTCTGCTGCCAGCTCTTCCGCCTGACGGATCACCGACACGGGATGGCAGAGATTATCCAGGGGCTTCATAGAATTTACATCCATACTCATGCATTTCTCTCCCAGAAGCCTGGCAAGCTCCGGATTTCCTCTTCCTCTTTTATGTCCGGGTACGTCAAAAGGTACCACCCTCATCTTTCTCAGTCTTTCCAATGCCTCGTAAATCGGGGCGTTTTCCTGGGATATTTCACCCATATGCCCACCTCCTGCTCATACAATATGCTCTCTTTTGAAAGCATGCTTAACTGCTAAAATCAGTAAATATTCCGTCCGCTGAAGATTTCAATCATTTCTCTTCGCAGACTGTTCATAATATCCAGCCGCTTTTTCGGCGGAAGCTCATAGATGTCCGTATTAAACAGATAGTTCTGGAGATCGATCTCCTTCACCATCATCTTCGTATGAAAAATATTTGCCTCATATACATTAATATCCACTGCGTCATACCTTTCCAGAGTACGGCTGTCGATATAGTCCTGGATAGATGTGACCTTGTGGTCCATAAATAATTTTTCCCCGTTTACGCTTCTGGTAAATCCCCTGACCCGGTAATCCATGGTAATGATATCCGAATCAAAAGAACCGATGAGATAATCCAGGGTGGAAAGAGGGGTGATCTCCCCGCAGGTAGCTACATCAATATCCACCCGGAAGGTAGCCAGGCAAGTCTCCGGATGATACTCCGGATAAGTATGGACCGTCACATGGCTTTTATCCAGATGGGCTACCTGAGTGCTTCCCGCCGGGATCATGGATCCCTCTGCGATAAGCAGAGTAACCGAAGCTCCCTGAGGCTCGTAATCCTGCTGGGCGATATTCAGCACCTGAGCCCCGATCATATCTGTAAGAGTTGTCAGTATGGTCCTGAGTCTGTCAGAATTATACTGCTCGTCAATATAGGCAATATAATCCTTCTGCTCTCTGGCCGTCTTGGCGTAACAGACGTCGTAAATGTTAAAGCTCAGCGCCTTCGTTAAATTATTAAATCCATATAACCTTAGTTTTTCGCCCATATCAGGAACTCCTTTTAACTTATAGAATCAATACAAGTGCAATCCCTTTTTTATTCTTTCTTACTTAAACCAAGATAGGCAGGCCCGCTTTAACTCCCCCTCTCCTCCGTCTTGAGGGGACAGTCCGAAGGACTTTTCTATAGAATAAAAAAACGCAGGCAATCTGCATTTCGGCACATTACTTGCGTGATCCTTCCACATTCTTCTCATTCTTCTGAAAGTTCCCTTTTCAGGAACTTACCGTCAAAAAAATATGGAACCCAAAAGTTCAGAGTCTATATAGCAAATATCTCACTTTTACTACTCTTATTGACCGTTTCACAAGTTGATGTGCACCTTTCTCATGCACTGGTTGTAAAGTTACCAACTTATAAAATTTGAGCTTCTAACTCAATCAATAATGCAGCCCTTGCTGCTGTCGGCAGTTGACCCGGCTGTCCGTATGGCCTTAACCCAAAGGGTGGTCAAAAAATATTTGCATGGAACCTCTGTCGAACTTTGTATCCCATAGCACTTCTACTATAAATGATTTTTCTTTCTTTGTCAATTCCCAGTTATCAAAACTCTCCTCTTTTTCTGCATGGTCAAAAACCCCGCATCTCCAGCAGAACTGCATCACCGGATATACGGGGTTTTAAGGTTTTCAGAAACTTTTTTCCTTCTGTTTCAGGGGTTATGAATTTTTCATTACAACACTTTCTACTGTATCCGCCACATGCTCGCAGGCATCTGCACATCTCTCCAGATAGATGTAAATCTCTCTCCAGACAATGATGTGAAGAGGATCGCTGCACTCTGTGTGGAGCTTTCTCATACTCTTCATAAACAGCCGGTCTGAGGTTTCCTCCAGATCATTAATCTCAATGATCCGATTCTTCATCTCCTTAGAATGGCGGAAATCAGAAAAGGTTTTCAAAAGGTCCCGGACTTTCTCACAGCACTGGATCACTACGTCTGTCATCTCCAGAGCATCCGGCTCAATTTCCTGAACATTGCCCATATAAATCCGCATCAATACATCTTCCACCTGATCGGTCATCGTATCAATATTCTGGCTTAACTCTACAATATCCTCCCGCTCAATAGGAGGAATAAATTCCTTTGCCAGCCTGTCCAGCATTTCATGCTTTTTCCCATCTGCCCTGTGTTCAATTTCATGAATCTCTTCCAGATATTTTTCCAGCTCCTGGGGTTTGAAATCTCCCAGAACCTTCCGCAGAAGGCTGGCTGCCTGGCAGGATTCTTCTGCACACGCTATAAAATTATCGAAGTAATATGCATCCTGTTTTCTTGCCATTTTTTATCCTCCTAAAAAATCATCATAAATATTTTTGCCATAATGAAACTGATCAGTCCGCAGCCCGGAAACGTAAAAATCCAGGTCAGCATCATATCCTTTACCACGCCGAAATTAATGGCAGACAGACGTTTCACTGCCCCAACGCCCATGATGGCGCTGGTCTTTGTATGGGTGGTAGACACCGGGATACCGGAAACGCTGGCCAGCAGCAAACAGAAGGCTCCTGCCAGGTCCGCGGAAAATCCCTGGAATTTTTCCAGCTTTACCATGTCCATTCCCACTGACTTGATGATCTTCTCACCGCCCACACTGGTTCCTACACCCATAACAATGGAGCAGAGCATCATCAGCCACACTGGGATCACCATTCCCTCTACACTGTTCTGTCCATTGCAGAAAGCCATGCCCAGGAATAAAACGCCGATAAACTTCTGTCCGTCCTGAGCTCCATGCATGAAACTCATAAAAGCAGCTCCGAAAATCTGTCCGTTTCGGAAAAAGGTATTTGTCCTTCTCCGGTCCATCCTTCCGCAGATAATGGTGATTCCCTTACAGATAACCCAACCCACGAAAAATCCCAGAGCCAGGCTCAGTACCAGACCATAAAGCACCTTTACCCATTCATTAAAATTGATGCCTCCGATGCCGCCCTGGACAGCAATGGCTGCTCCTGAAAGACCTGCGATCAGGCTGTGGCTTTCACTTGTAGGAATCCCGAATATAGAAGCCGCCACACTGTACACCACAATAGAAAATAATGCAGCACACAAAGCTACCAGAGCCTGGTCAGTCCTGCCTCCGAAATCAACCATATTGCTGATGGTAGAAGCCACAGAACTGTTGATGTGTGTCATGACCAGAACGCCCAGAAAGTTAAACACCGCACTCATCCAGATGGCGTGGCGTACATTCATACTGCGAGTACCGATACAAGTGGCAATGGCATTTGGCGCATCTGTCCATCCATTTACAAAGATAACTCCCAGAGTCAAGGCTACAGTAACAAGCATCACCGGATTCGAAATAACTGCCTGGCAAAAATAAGAAAATGATAAATCCATATATGCCTCTCCTTCTTCTTTTGTCTTATATTTTTCTTTTTTCCAGCAAAAAATGACAGAGGGAAGACTAATCATGCATAGCCATAAAGGCTTAGGCATCCTCATACTTTCTTTTTTTGTCTTCCTCCTGTCATTATATTTTACACAGATTTAATCCAAATATAACATTCAATCTTTTCATTGTCAACAGGACACATTATACAAAAAACCTGTTCCGTTTTCCCCCATCTTAGACGGTTTTCACGGAACAGGTTTTTCTTGAATTTTTTCTTGAATATCAGATAACTACGATAACGCCGCCGTCATTGGCATACATAGTGCTGACCCCTGCAGTATCCAGAAGCACTACATCTTTTACAGGAATCCTCTTTAATATGGCGTCTTTCACGATTTCTGCCCTGGCCGGACAATTGCAGTGGGTAATGCCCAATACTTTATTCTTGCTGTCCACAGCTCCCTTAGCCACGTAGTCTACCATCTTCACCAGGGCTTTGTTGATTCCTCTGGCCTGGTCAAGCTGGTCAATGGTTCCTTCAGGAGTAGAGCCCATTACTGGTTTGATCTTCAGGGCGCTGGCAACAAAAGCTTTTAAATTGCTGAGCCTTCCGTTCTTTCTCAGGGTCTCCAGATTTTCCAGAACAAAATAGGTGTTCTGAGACTCTATATATTTATTTACGGTCTCCACAGTTTCCTCAAACTCCATGCCTGCCTGCTCACATTCTTCAATCTTCAAAGCGATTAAAGTCTCTCCTACAGAAGCTGAACAGGAATCGAATACATGAATTTTTTTCTCCGGTTTATTCTCCAGGAGCAGGTTTCTTCCCAGTACAGCGCTGTTGTAAGAACCGCTGAGATTAGAGGAAAGAGTCACTGCATAAACATGTTCTGCATCACAGTCAAAGGCATCCATATATTTTTCCGGGGATGGACAGGAAGACTTTGGACAGTTGGGGCTGTCTGCAATCTTTTTCAGGAAATATGCCTGGTCAAAAGTTTCATCATCCACAATGTCCTCTCCGTCTACTGTCAGTGTAAGGGGAGCGCTTTCAATGTGCTCATCTGTTTTCCATCTCTCTAAAAGCTCTCCGCAGCTATCTATAATAATTTTATAACTCATTTTTCACAACCTCTTTATGTAGTTTTTAATACCATGTCTTATGATAACACACCTGATTCTATTTGAAAAGGTTTTTTCCGGGAAAACTCTAGGATTTTTTTCTCTTTTCGTTTATACTGTTATTGGTTCTGTTCAAAAAGGCTGTTCCTCTTTGAACAGTTCCAGAACTTATCAGAAATGAGGCCTGTATTTAAATGATTGCTGTAAAAATTCAGGATATTAAAGATTTCATGTCAAAGCTTTTGATCGGTAATGCCTTTGACTCCTTCTGGCTCAGCGAAGCATCTATTACCACTTCTGTGACTTACTCCATTGAAGGAAATCTCCATGAAGAGTTCTTTGACACAGAAGAGAACCAGCAGCTTCAGGAAGAACGGCGGAATTACGCTTTATGGAAAGATATCAAGCCTTTCTGCTTTTCTATAATAAGGGGAAAAAAGACTCCTCTTCATTTTAAGATCATATTCCGTCTTTCCAGCAAAAATACAGAAAAGCTGCTTCAGGGAAGCGGGCTTTCTTACACAACTGAAGAAATTTTTGGTCTGTTTTTAAATTTTCAGTATGACGGAGCCCATCTTACCTGTACCACAGGTACTTCTCTGAAGACCTTTACTCTGGACAAGTCCCTGGACCACGCCTGGGACGAGCTTGTCCTGAAATATTTTAAACAACAGCAGATTCTCTGGGAATCTGTATAGAAAACGGAGGTTATATCTATGATCCAGGATCTTGGCAGTCACTGCTATCATAACGAATACCGTCCGGTGCCTCCAAAGGGCGGGGACTGTATTCTTTTCTTTCAGGAGCGGAAAGTACTGGTAAAAATCACAGAAGATACTTTTTCCTTTCCTGATTTCCAGTATACTGGGGAATATTATCCCCGGATTTATAAATCTTATACCTATCTATTCTCCATTGATGGAAGGAATTATTATCTTACCCAAGAAGAATCTTTAGAAGCCCTTCCTGGTTATACTATGGAGGACATTATCATCTTCCGGAATCTGGGACCCCAGGTAAACGGCTTCGCCCTGATTACCGGTTATCAGCTTTACAACTGGTACTCCACCAGAAAATTCTGCGGAAAATGCGGACATTCTCTGATCCACGACACTAGAGAAAGGATGATGTACTGTCCTCACTGCAAAAACACCGAGTATCCCAAAATTTCTCCTGCTGTAATCGTAGCTGTGCGGAACGGAAACCGGCTTCTCATGTCTAAATATGCAGGAGGAACTGCCCGGCGCTACGCTCTTATCGCAGGTTTTGCAGAAATCGGGGAAACTTTAGAAGAAACGGTAAAGAGGGAAGTTATGGAGGAAGTGGGACTAAAGGTCAAAAATATCCGCTATTATAAAAGCCAGCCCTGGTCTCTGTCCAGCAGTCTCCTGATGGGATTCTACTGCGACCTGGACGGCAGCGACCACATCACTCTGGAGGAAGACGAGCTGTCTGAAGCAGAGTGGTTTGAAAGAGAGGATATTCCCTATGACGAATATGATGTGAGCCTGACACGGGAGATGATGATCCAGTTTAAGAAAGGGCTGGATTGATCTTAGCCAAATGGAGGAATTGCTATGCAGTACGATATTATCATTATAGGAGCCGGGCCAGGAGGAATCTATTCTGCCTATGAGCTCACAAAAGAACAACGGAATCTGTCTGCCGGCAGCTCTCCATCCCCACCCTTTCCAACCGGGTAGATCTGGGAGTCCGGGTAGAACTTCCGGCAGTAATCTTCTCTCATCTCACCGATGAGCTCTACGAAAGCAAGATTGTATACAGAACGGAAAAGTTTGAGGACAATGTCCGTACCTTCTGTATGAATCCCTATGGCATTGTAGTAAACGAAAATACTAACGGCATTATTACAGCCAACGGCCACAGTTATGAAGATGTCAATATGCGGACGGAAAACACTAACTTTGCCTTGCTGGTTTCCAAGCACTTTTCTGAGCCTTTCCGTGACAGCAACGGCTATGGAGAGAGTATTGCCCGGTTGTCCAACATGCTGGGAGGAGGAGTTATTGTCCAGCGCTTCGGAGATCTGATGCGAGGCCGGCGCAGTACTGCCCGCCGTATTGATGAAGGACTGGTGCGTCCTACCCTCAAAGCCACACCTGGAGACCTAAGCCTGGTACTGCCTAAACGAATTCTGGACGGTATCATCGAAATGATCCAGGCTCTGGATAAAATTGCTCCCGGCACTGCCAATGACGATACGCTCCTCTACGGCGTAGAAGTGAAATTTTATAATATGGAAGTCAAGATTGGTGAAAACCTGGAAAGTCCTTATAAAGGCCTTTATATCATTGGAGACGGCAGCGGCGTTACCCATTCCCTTTCCCACGCTTCTGCCTCAGGAGTCTATGTAGCCAGACATATATTAGAACATTTATAAATTTTTGCTTTCCAGATATAAGTACCCTCAGTGTACAAGGGACCAAACGGCCCCTTGCACACTGAGGGTAAACAGAAATTTCCACAAAAAACGCTCTGAGATTCTTCTCCTACACGAAATTTTCGCGTTTAGAAAAACTCTCAGAGCATTCTTTTTCTCTGTCAGGCATTTTATAGCCTGTTTTATGAATTTATTGAGCCAGCTTCAGCATGATCTCATTGCTTCTGGCAACAAATTTTGTCATTTCTTCAGGAGTGAGCTGTCTGTGGCTGAGCAGAGCCAGGTCATAGAGCTGCTCACAGAACATCTGGATATTCTCTCCATCCTTGTGCTCCAGTACATACTGTACCAGCTTGTTTTTGGCATTTAATACCAGTGTCTCCTGTCCGCCGAACATAGATGGGTCCATGCCATACATGTTGTACATTTTCATCATTTCCTGCATACGGCGGCTTTCTTCGGAAATCGTCATCATAGAAGATACATTCTCATTTTTCAGATTTTCTACCTTTACTGTCAGGTTTTCCTTATTCAGGGCCTTCTTGAAGATTTCTGACAGTTCTTTGGTCTCCTCTTCCAGATTCTTTCCATCCTCTTCCTTTACCGCTTCAGATACATCGGCATCAATACGAAGGAATCTTACATTCTCCTTTGACTGCTCAACGTGAGAGATAAAAGGGGAGTCAATGTTGTGTTTCAGGATTACTGCATCCAGCCCCTGTTCCTTAAACATGTTAATATACTGGCTCTGCTGCACTTCATCTGTCACATAATAGATGTTTATCTTTTCAGGCTCTTTTTTAGCTTCTTCCACAGCTTCTTTCGCTGTCTCCTCTTTATTCTCTTCAGTTACCTGTTCCTGCTCTTCCTTTACCTCTTCTTCTGTTTTCTCAGGCGTATTTTCTTTGATGCAATCCTCCAGTGTAAGGTATTTTCCATCCAGGTTCTTATAGAGGATATAATCCATCATTCTCTCAGAGAATTTGCTGTCTTTAATGCAGCCAAACTTGATAAACGGGCTGATATCGTCCCAGTATTTCTCATAATTTTCTCTGTCAGTCTTGCACATTCCAGTAAGCTTATCTGCTACCTTCTTGCTGATATAGTCAGAAATCTTCTTCACAAATCCATCATTCTGAAGCGCGCTTCTGGATACGTTCAAAGGCAGATCCGGACAGTCGATAACACCCTTTAACAGCATAAGGAACTCCGGGATCACCTCTTTAATATTATCAGCTATGAATACCTGGTTGTTATACAGTTTAATAGTTCCCTCAATAGATTCATACTCCATATTGATCTTCGGGAAATACAGAATACCCTTTAAGTTAAAAGGATAATCCATATTCAGATGGATCCAGAACAGAGGCTCTTTATAGTCCATAAAGACTTTCCGGTAAAACTCTTTGTATTCCTCTTCTGTACACTCATTGGGATGCTTCATCCACAGAGGATGGGTGTCGCTTAAAGAAACCGGGCGCTTGTTGATCTTCACCATATCTCTGGCAGGAGAAACTTCTACCGTCTCTTTTTCACCTTTGTCATTCTCTTTTTCTTCTGTCTTGGCATCTTCGTGGATATGTTCTACAACCACGTCATCTTCTCTCAGTTCAGACTCTTCAATGGTCTCATATTCCTGAGGGGCATTGGCTTTGGAAAGGAAGATTTCCACAGGCATGAAAGAACAGTATTTTTCAATGATTTCTCTCATTCTATACTCATTGGCAAACTCCAGGCTGTCCTCATTTAAGAACAGGGTAATCTCTGTACCTACCTGAGTACGGTTTCCTTCTCCCATTTCATATTCGGTGCCGCCGTCACATTCCCAGTGAACAGGGGCAGCCCCTTCTTTATAAGAAAGAGTATCAATATGCACCTCATCAGCAACCATAAATGCAGAATAGAATCCCAGTCCAAAATGGCCGATGATCTGATCGTCATTGGTCTTGTCTTTGTATTTTTCCAGAAACTCTGTAGCACCTGAGAAGGCGATCTGGGTAATATATTCTTCTACCTCATCAGCAGTCATACCAAGACCCGTATCAATAAACTTCAGAGTTTTCTCTTCCGGATTTACGATAACTTCGATTTTATTCTTATGACCTTCCGGGAAAGTATAGTCTCCCATAACCTCCAGTTTTTTCAGCTTTGTAATGGCGTCGCAGCCATTAGAAATCATCTCACGGACAAAAATGTCATGATCAGAATACAGCCATTTTTTAATGATTGGAAAAATATTGTCACTATTAATTGATAAAGTACCACGCTTATTAGCCATGATAAATCCATCTCCTTTTTCTTCTTTTAGCATTGGGACCTCTACACTTGCCCCGTCTAAAGAACATATTAATACCCAAAATCTGAAAAGTCAAGAAAAAATTAGCACTCATTTTTCATGAGTGCTAATAATTCTTATTTCTTTTCTACTTTCTGTGCTACAATAAAGATATTCGGAGGATTCTGATGGAGGTTTACAATCTCCAGAATCAGAAAACCATGTTTCTGGATTTTCCGCATAAGGCCAATAGGCGTTTCAAAAGAAACATAGGGCATCAGGCCCAGCTTGCTTTTCCAGAATTTCTCCACGGCCACAGGAGAAAAGTTTCTCGCCAGACAGTCCGTAGCAGAGATAAAAATTCCTCCTGGTTTCAGAAGATCATGAATCCTTCTGAGAACTTCATCCTGATTCTTCATATAAAGCAGTACATTATAGGCTGTCACTGCATCATAACTCTCCGCTTTTTCTTTTAGTTCCATAAGGTCCTTTTTCACAAAATGGATATTGTTTTTTCCAGCTTTCCCGGCTTTTTCTTTAGCCTTGTCCATCATATCTTTTGATGTATCTATGGCTGTAATTTCCTTAACATAGCCGGCAAGAGGAATCGTAGCGTTTCCCGTACCGCAGCCAATCTCCAACACGATATCTTCCTTATCTAAAAAACGTGCCGAGCGCTTCACTGTTTTTTTATAAGCGCTTTTATATTCCGGGATCACCTGAGCATCATATACTTTTGAACGCCCGTTCCAAAATTTCTGGCTGTCCTGCCTGTTACTTTTCATGGTCTCACTCCTGTTCCTGGTTTATCATTATTTCGTCTGTACCTATCTTGACCACTTCTTATTTCTGCTTTCCGCAGCCTACCCCTCAACGATCAGATATCCTCCTCCCGGCAAAGGAAATACCTCGCTGGATTCCTCCAATTCTTCATCGGACATTCCATCCACGTCCATACCGCTTTCCTCAAAATATTCCCGTACTTCTTTCAGAGAATCCACTACCTCAGCCATGCAGTCCTCCAGAAAGGCCTCTGCCTCTTCCATAGTCTCTGCAACCGGCTCGGAAAAAAGCTGTCCCTGGTTTTTCAAAAAGGTTAAAATGCATTCATCGCTGTATTCGTTCATTCTCATTTCCTCCCTTATATTTTGTATGTATGCAGTGGTTTTTATCCCCATTCTCTTTCTGTTATAATTTCTGATTTTCTCTAGATTTCTTTAAAAATTCCAAAATCTGAGCCGGCCTGTCCACAATCAGGTCCGCTCTATGCTCCTCCAGTTCTTTTCTGGGTCTAAATCCCCAAGTCACACCAATAGTAAACATTCCCGCGCCATGTCCGGTCTCCATATCTGTATCCGTATCTCCCAGGTACAGACATTCCTGAGGTTCTACAGAAAATTCCTCTGCAATAGTCAGTGCTCCTATGGGGGAAGGTTTTCTTGGCACCTTTTCCGTCTGTCCCTGGACTTTATGGAACATCTCCTGTCCGAAAATTTTTTCCACTACCTCCACAGCAGCTTCATGGGGCTTATTAGAAAGAACAGCTATCTTCATCCCTTCTTTTTTCAGCTCCTCCAACATCTCTATAATCCCTTCAAAAGGCTTCACATGGTAAAACGGATCTTCCGCAAACCATTTTCTGTACAGTCTGCGGACCTGCTCATAATCTGCTTTGTCGCCTCCGGGTACAGCGGCAAGCATCCTCCGCACCAATTCATCGGCTCCGTTTCCCGCGTAAAAATTATAATCCTCTACCGGAATAGGGGGCAGATGAAAATGGGCCAGGGTTCGATTTCCCACATAAGCAATAGACTCTACTGTATCAGCAATGGTTCCATCCAAATCAAAAATACAGGCTTTATACATGTCTTCTCACTCCCTAATCTGAATTCCCATAGTTTTCATTTCCTGGTAGAGCCTTGCCACCGGCAGCCCTACTACATTGTTATAATCGCCCTGTATCTCCCGGACAAAAACCGCGCCTTTCCCCTGAATGCCATAGGCGCCGGCCTTGTCCATAGGCTCGCCGCTGTGAACATAATCCTGTATTTCCCTGTCTGACATTGGATAAAAACTTACCTGAGAGGACTCATGAAAAGTAAGGGTCTGAACATTTTCTCCTTCTCTGCTCATGACCGTTACCCCGGTAAATACCTGATGAGACCTTCCGCGAAGCATAGAAAGCATTTTGACAGCATCCTCTTGGGAACTGGGCTTCCCCAGAATTTTTCCATCCAGAGTCACAATCGTGTCTGCTCCGATCACAGTCACATCATCTTTCTGTTCAGAAAAAATCTCCCGGCATTTCCCCAAAGATAATTCTTCTACTGCCTCTCCCGGGTCTGTCTTTGTGATTTTCTCCTCTCCTTTTGCCGGACAGACTTCAAACACAGCGCCAATCTGTTCCAATAGCTCCCGACGCCGGGGAGAAGCGCTTGCAAGTATGATTTTTCTCATGTCATGCTCCTTTTGTATTTCTCTGTTTCTTTGCTTTTAAGTATAGCCTGTCTCTGAAAGGTATGCAACTAAAAAATCAGAGACCTTACAGCAAGCTGCAGGATCTCTGATTCTTTATTTCTATCAAAACTGTTCGTTAACCTTCTGGGATATTACTGGGCCAGGGTCTTTCCCAGATTTCTGCAGGCCTCTTTTGCCTCGTCATCTGGCTCTTCGTTGCAGATCACGCCATCCTGTATCAAATTTGCTCCCGCTTCTTTGCAGGAGGCTTCCCAGTTCCGCATCCATTCACCGTCTCCCCAGCCATATGAGCCGAAAAGGCCGATTTTCTTTCCTGACAAGCCGTTTTTGCAGTCATCGAACATTGGTGCAAATTCTGTATCTTCCAGTTCTTCGTCACCCATAGAAGGGCAGCCAAAAGCAATGGCGTCATATTCTGCCATCTTATCACCGGAGAAAGCCGCTGCTTCAAACACCTCTGCTTCTGCTCCTGCATCTTTCATTCCCTGTTCTACTTCCTGAGCCATAGCCTCTGTATTTCCTGTTCCACTCCAGTATACAACTGCTGTTTTCATAGTATATACCTCTCTTTAAAATTATTTTGTATGCTAAGCAGCCACGATCAGCTGCCTCACAGGCTTTCCTGCCAGAAACAGTCTCTGATAAACTTCTTCGCATTTTTTAAATTTGCAGAAGGTCTTCATGGCAGAACATTCATCACAATACACTTTCCAGCATCCACAGCACTTACAGTTCTTTCCCTGATTCACCATAAATCCCCAGACGTCATCTTCAGGGTATCCCAGGAAAAGGCCTACCTCATGGGGGAACTCTCCCTCGTCTCCCATTCTGTCTTTCAGGATTTCAATAGCTTCCTCTGCAGTCTCATAGCAATATCCCTGAGTCTTTAAAATTGCTCTGGTCTTTTCCCTTTTCAGCTCCTCATCCAGCTTTCCAACTCGAAAAACATACAGGAGGGCTCTGTGTCCGTTTACTTTCATCACATGAAGATCCAGGCCTTTTTCCTGAAAAATTTTTCTCCACTGAGAAAGGACTTCACGGAACTCCTCTTCTTTTTCCCAGGGATACCAGAAAAGATTTGCAGTCTTCAGTCCTGCTAGTGTAGGGGCGCTGTGCCTTATCAGAAACTTATCCAGCATTTACCTGCCCTCCTTTAATATCTTCCAGAACCGACTGAAGAGCTGATGTGCTGCTTCTGTGGATCCTGACAATCGGTATATTATTTCTCTTTGCCTCCTGAGAAGCATTCATAACCATTTTATGAGAAACTGTGTTTGTAAATAAAAGAAGCAGATCCGGACAGCCCATCTTTTTCTTGATGGAGCCATGCTCCTTTACAAAAACCTTTGCCTTACATCCATAGTCCTGACAGAGGTTTTCATATCTTGTTACCATTCTCTCATTGCCGCCTATAATTACAATACTCATATGGAATCGCTCCTTTCTGGTTAGCTTTTTCTAACTCCCTATGGAAAAAGAAAACGGATCCTCTATCCGTTTCATATTCCTTAAATTAATTTTATTTGATTAGTTTTAACTAACTATCATATTACTTGCTTTTTCTCTTCCTGTCAACAGGTTTTTAAAATTTGACGGAAAATTTTTCATATGCTAAACTAAAACCATTGTACAGATATAAGGAGGCTCCCAATGAAAATTTTATTCACCGATTTAGACGGTACTCTCCTGAACCGGGACAAGAAAATATCTTCTGAAAATCTGGAGGCCATCGATTATGCCTCACGCCAGGGGAACATAACTGTAATCTCTACCGGACGCTCCCTTTCTTCCGCCCTGCCTTATATAGAAGAGCTGGCATCCGTTCAAAAGCAGTCCTATGCCATAACCTACAACGGAGGCCTGATCTACGATTGTACCTCTCAGAAAATACTCTATAAGAAAACAATCCCTCTTCCTTATGTTCAGTATATTTTTCAGCAGGCGAAAAAATTCCATATTCATTGTCAGACTTATGAGGATGGATATGTACTGGCAGCAACAGACAGTGAGGAGCTGCGAGAATATGCTGCCCATACCAGTATGCCTGTCCGCATCCTCCCGGACCCTCCAGGAGAAATGACGAAAGAACCTTTCAAAATCCTTACTTCCTGCCTTCATGGCCGAGAGCATCATCAGGCATACCGCCGTTCTCTGGAGGATTGGTCAAAAGATAAAATTTCACTGTTTTTCTCCAGTGATTATTATCTGGAACATGTACCTTTAGGAGTGTCCAAAGGCAATGCCATCCATATACTCTGCCAGCTTCTGAATGTCCCCATAGAAAACACTTATGCGGCAGGTGATGCAGAAAATGACATAGCCATGCTGAAAGCAGCTCATACAGGTATTGCCATGGCAAATGGCACAGCAGAAGTCAAAAAAGTGGCTGATTACATCACAAAATCCGATAATAATCACGGCGGAATCCGTGAAATCATTAAAAACTTTATAGAAAATTAATGAAAACCCCTTCCATTCTTCTTATAAGTTGGATTATAATAGAGAAAATATTATTAGACGGGTAGTTGCATTACAAATGTCTGAATTGTAAAGAAAGGATTTAGAGAATATGGGAAATTTTGGCAAAAAACTTTTAGGTGCAGGGGCTCTTGGAGCCGCTGCAGGCGCAGCAGTTTATTACTTCGTAAAAAAGAAAAGCGAAGATCCTGATCTCCAGGAGGAATTTGCAGATTTTCAGGATAATATTAAGGAAACTGCCGCCTCAGCGGTCAATGTTGCCTCCCGGCTGAAAGACGTTGTAGAAAAATCTGTGGATAATGCGGTAAGTAAGGTAAAAGAGCACACCGATGATTTCGTTGACGATGACATCTTTGAAGAAGAAGAGTCTTTTTCCTCAGCAGCATCTGAAGTCGCTGAAGAAGTAAAAGAGGCTGGAAAGGAAGCCGTATCTGATGCAGCTGAGACTGTAGAAAAGGCAGCGGAAAAGGTAGAAGAAACCGCAGAAAATATTAAAGAAGCAGTTGATGATTCAAAAGAGTCATAAACTGTTGATGCATTTGTGCAAATATCATACTTTATTGGCCGCAAAGGGGCGGCCTCTCTTGAAGGAGTAACTTTTAATCCGTAGTTTTTGGGAGTTTTGTGGTAAAACACGCAGATAAGACTTCGATTATTTTCCTGCTGTTTCACCATAAATCTCCCTTTTTTTGTAAAGGAGGAATGCTTTTGAATGAAGTATTACTGTTAGTTGGAATTGTAATTATGATCTGTATCCTTTTAGGACGTTTTGCTGAAAATCTTCCTGTTCCTTCCCTTCTGATTTTTATAGGATTAGGCATGTTTTTCGGAGCAAACGGTCCCATTGGAATACAGTTTGATGACTATTCTGTGTCCGAGAGTATCTGTACTATCTGTTTGATATTCATTATGTTCTATGGAGGCTTTGGCACCAATATTGCTTCCGCCAGGCCTGTTCTGGGAAAATCTCTCTGTTTATCTACCCTGGGGGTTATTCTTACCGCCGGCTTTACCGGAGCTTTTATACATTTCGTTCTCCGTCTATCCTGGACGGAAAGTATCCTTATCGGAAGCGTGATCGCTTCCACAGATGCGGCCTCAGTCTTTAACATACTCCGTTCCCAAAGCCTGGCTCTAAAAGACAATACAGCTTCTCTTTTAGAGGTAGAATCCGGCTCCAACGACCCGATTTCCTATATGCTGACTCTGGTTCTGATCTCTGTTATAACAGGTGAAAAAATCTCAGTTCCTCTTATGCTGTTTCAGCAGATCTTTTTCGGTCTGGCAGGGGGATTTCTCATCGGCTGGATTGGTATCCTGCTGCTTCGCCACTTTAATTTTGAGATGGAACAAGGCCGGACAATCTTTGTGTTTGCCGTAGCGCTTACTGCTTACGCTCTTCCTTCTCTTCTGGGAGGAAATGGCTATCTCAGTGTATATTTAAGCGGTATTTTAATGGGAAATTATTACATACCTGATAAAAAATATCTGGTCCACTTTTTCGACACCATCACAGGGATTTCTCAGATGATCATATTTTTCCTTCTGGGACTTCTGGTCACACCTGCTCAGTTAGGACCGGTACTGATCCCCGCCATTCTCATTATGGTTTTCCTTACTCTGATGGGAAGGCCCTTAAGCGTCCTTCTCATCCTGGCGCCTTTCCGGTCATCTTTTCGGCAGATTGGCGTCACCGCCTGGTCCGGACTTCGAGGTGTTGCTTCCATTGTGTTTTCCATTCTGGTAGTGCTTAATGATGTACCAATGAAATACAATATTTTTAACCTGGTCTTCTGTATTGTCCTGATGTCTATTGCTATACAGGGAACCCTTCTTCCCTGGGTATCCGAAAAACTGCAGATGATCGATCTCCACGGAAATGTGGAACGGACTTTTAATGACTATCAGGAATCCACAGACGTAAGTTTCATAAAGATTTCCGTAAAAGAAGGTGACCGTCTGTCTCACTGTCTGGTAAAAGATGCCTCTTTTCCTTCCGGACTGCTGATCGTCATGATTGTTCGTGGTACAGAGAGCATTGTTCCAAACGGAAATACAGAAATCCTGCCGGGGGATCTTCTGGTGGTGGCTGCCCCTGAGTTTGAAGACAGAAAAAACCTGTCTCTCTATGAAAATGTCATCCGTCCAAATCATCCATGGCTGAACAAGCCTCTGAGGAAAATTTCTATTCCTGCAGGCTGTCTTATTGTTCTTATTTTAAGAGACGGAACTTCTATTATTCCTGAAGGGAAAGATGTACTCCGGGAGGGTGATATCATCGTTACTGCAAGATTTTAAAAAGAAGCTGCCGCATTTTATGTGTAAATATTCCTTACATACAAAATGCGCAGCTTCTTTTCTGTTTTAGTTTTCCCATATCTTTTTTAGGCTTTTCATGGCCTTTTCAATATCTTCTTCTCTCAAAGTAGCATAGCCCAATAGAACCATATTTTCCTCTTTTGACGTCTTTTGTATCCGATATTCAGACACTCCATAAACCTTAATTCCAGATTCTTTTGCCCGGAAAACAGCTTCTTGTTCTGTCAGCCCGTTACAGAATTCCACCAGCAGATGAACTCCTGCATTTTCTCCGGAAAAAGTGCATATATGGGACATGTCTTTCAGGCATTTTACCATAAGATCATGTTTATTTTTATAAACAGCCCGCATACGATTTAAATGTCTCTCATAGTATCCTTCTCTGAGAAACAATTCCAAAATCTTCTGGTCTGTTCTGGATACAGTTACGGAAAAAAGATGTTCCAAAGACAGATACGTGTTCATCAGCTCCCGGGGAAGGACCATATAACTGACTCTGACAGAGGGCGCCAGAGATTTGGAAAAGGTCCCCAGATAGATCACACAGCCTTTCTGGTCAAATCCGAAAAGAGCCGGGATGGGCTGGCCTTTATAGCGGAATTCACTGTCATAATCGTCCTCGATAATATATCTTCCCTCCCTGGCTCCGGCCCATTTCAGGAGCTCCGTCCTCCGCTTCAGGGGCATGACCATTCCCATGGGAAATTGATGGGAGGGCATTACATAAACCGTATCCGCCTCTGTTTTTTCCAGCTCCTCTATAAGGATTCCCTGTTCATCCTGTCCTACCGGCAAAATGTGGCTGCCCATATGGAGGAAATCGTAGTAGGCGCTCAGATAAGTTGGATTTTCCATGGCGATCTTCCGATTTTTCCCCAGTATCACCCAGAGGAGCATAAGAAGATAATCATTTCCTGCCCCTATAATAATCTGACCTGGGTCGCAGTCTACACCTCTGGCACTATGAAGATATTCTGCCACCGCCTGTCGGATCCCAGGTTCTCCACAAGGGTCTCCCAGCTGAAAAAGACTGTCTCCTTCCTGTGAAAGGACCTCCCTGGACAGTTTCCGCCAGATATTATGGGGAAATCCTCCCGGTGCAATACCATTCAGCGCAAAGTCCCACCTGTAAACAGTATCGGATGGCTTTTGTCCAGAATTTACTTCTGGAAATTCCTTTTTCTTTCTGTCGAAATAAATGCCTTCCATCTGGCACACATAGTAGCCTTTACAGGGAACAGATTCTATATATCCCTCTGCCAGCAGCTGGTCATAAGCCATATCCACAGTGCTTCTGCTAATGCAGAGATTTTTCGCCAAAATGCGGGAAGAAGGCAGTTTTTCTCCTGCCTTCATCTTTCCCTTTTGTATTTCATTTTTTATATGATCATAAATCTGCCGGTACATAGGAAACCGGCTGTCCTCTTTCAGAGGAATCAGCAAATCATTCATCTTCTTATTTCTCAGGAAGCTTAAAAGAGCTCTTCAGGGATACAATACGGTTAAACACCGGTGCTCCCGGTTTGGTATCATGGCAGTCTCCGCAGAAAAATCCGTTCCGCACAAACTGATAGCGGTCATAAGCTCCTGCCTTTCCCAGTTCCGGCTCCACATAGGCTTCTTCCACTACAGTAAGAGAATTTGGATTTACATTCAGGCTTCCGTCCTCTTTATTGTATACACCTTTTTCTTCATCTACGATATTCTCATAGAGACGGCACTGTGCCTTTACTGCTGTAGATGCGCATACCCAGTGAATAGTACCTTTTACCTTTCTTCCGTCAGGAGAATTTCCCCCTTTGGATGCAGGATCATACGTACAGTGGATCACTGTGATATTCCCTTCTTCATCCTTTTCACAGCTTGTACAGGTAACAAAGTAGGCATTCATCAGTCTTACTTCATTTCCCGGATAGAGACGTCTGTATTTCTTTACCGGCTCTTCCATGAAGTCTTCTCTCTCAATGTAAAGTTCCCTTCCAAAAGGCACCTGTCTTACACCCAGCTCCGGATTTTCCATGTTATTGGGAACCTCCAGATACTCAATTTCTCCTTCCGGATAGTTATCAATGACCAGTTTCACTGGATCCAGTACTGCCATCATACGTGGGGCTTTCATCTTCAGGTCCTCCCGGATACAATACTCCAGCATAGCGTAATCTACAGAGCTGTTTGCCTTGGAAACACCGCAGAGCTCTACAAATTTCTGGATAGATTCCGGAGTAAATCCCCTTCTTCTGAGAGCAGCAATAGACACCAGTCTGGGGTCGTCCCATCCGTCTACTGTTCCGTCTTCTACCAGCTTCTTAATATATCTCTTTCCTGTTACCACATTGGTGAGATACAGTTTTGCAAATTCAATCTGTTTCGGAGGATGGGGATATTCCAGTTCTCTTACCACCCAGTCATAAAGAGGTCTGTGATCCTCAAATTCCAGGGTACAGATAGAATGGGTCACTCCCTCAATAGCATCTTCTATAGGATGGGCAAAATCATACATAGGATAGATACACCATTTGTCCCCGGTATTATGGTGAGTCATATGGGCTACCCGATAAATGATCGGGTCTCTCATATTAATGTTGGGAGAGGCCATGTCAATTTTTGCTCTGAGCACGTGGCTGCCGTCAGGAAACTCCCCATTTTTCATTTTCTCAAACAAATCCAGATTTTCCTCAACGCTTCTGTTCCGGTAAGGACTTTCCTTTCCTGGCTCTGTGAGGGTACCTCTGTATTCCCGGATTTCCTCAGGGCTGAGATCACAGACAAAAGCTTTGCCTTTTTTTATCAGTTTTATAGCAGCCTCATACATCTGGTCAAAATAATCAGAAGCAAAATAAAGCCTGTCTTCCCAGTCAGCTCCCAGCCATTTCACATCTGCTTTGATGGAATCCACAAACTCTGTCTTCTCTTTGGTAGGGTTGGTGTCGTCAAAACGAAGGTTAAACTTTCCGTTATATTTCTTTGCCAGTCCGTAATTTAATAATATAGATTTTGCGTGACCGATATGCAGGTAGCCGTTAGGCTCCGGAGGGAATCTGGTACAGATCTCCTCATATTTTCCCTCAGCCAGATCTTTCTCTATGATCTGTTCAATAAAGTTTTTGGAAACGGTTTCCTTTACTGTCTCTTTTTCCAATTTATTCTCCTCCATCTATGGTATTTATCCTTGCGGACTTCTCTTTCAATTCTTTCAAATGCTGCCGGCCTTCTTACAGACTGCCGGGATCCGTCAACATCTGATATAGTATCATAAATTTTCCATTTTTCAAAGGCTTTGCCCCATTTTTTATTCTGCGATCATAAAATTTGCCGCAGCCGTAGCAATCAGCTTTCCCGTTTTTTCTGACTTACACTGAGCGCTGATATTACAGATCCGTCTGCCCGCCCGGTCTGCCCGGGCCGTTACCAGCATGGCATCTCCATCCATTCCCGGGGAAATATAATTAATGTTCAGATTTATGGTAGGGATCATAGTTTTGCCTGTGACACTGCGGACTGCAGTTCCACAGGTGGTATCCATGGCAGCGGCAATAATTCCTCCGTGGACCGTACTCATATGGTTCAATTCCCATCTCTGGATAGGAAAACGGAGTGTCACACTCTTCTTTTCATAACTGCAGCTGTAAAACTCAATCTGCATTTTGCTGTATAAATGATCCGGGTCTTTAGGGTACAGTTTGTCCATACTCTCCCGGATTTCCCTCTCCATTTGTTCCTGCATGGTTTCTTCCATTTTTAACCGCCTTTCTGTCTGCCGAATTTATGGCTCTAAACCCATTTTCTTTAATATCTGACTTCTACCAGTGTCAGTCCTCTGGCCGGTGCCGTAAAGCCTGCCAGTCCTCGGTCTCTTCCCTCCAATATACCCGGAATCTCCTCTGGTTTCCGGTCTCCTCTTCCTACTTCGATGAGGGTTCCGGTCAGGATCCGCACCATATTATAGAGAAATCCCTCTCCCCGGTAATCAATCTGCAGCTCATTTGGAAGCTGGGTAAGCCGGATTTCATAAAGAGTCCTGACTGTGGACTTTTTCATCTTTTTATTAGAGCAGAAACTTTTAAAATCATGGGTACCTGTAAGATACACGGCAGCCTGTTCCATGGCTTTTACATTGTAAGTTTCATGAAGGGGACAGAGATATTTTCTTTCAAATACATTTTTATGGCTGCCTGTTCCTATACGGTAACGATACAATTTTTCTTTAGCATTAAGACGGCTGTGAAACCTGTCGGAAACCTGGCACACCTGGAGGATTTCAATGTCCTCCGGAAGATAATGATTCATATATTCACAGATTTCCTCACAGCTCATGGGTGTATCCAAATGTCCATTGGCTACCTGGCCCAGGGCATGTACCCCTGCATCAGTCCTTCCTGCTCCCTGTATCTGCACAGGATTTCCTGTCATCCTGGAAAGAACCTCCTCGATTTTCCTCTGAATAGTGTTTTCTGTGGTTTTCTGTCTCTGCCAGCCTCCATATCTGGTCCCGTCGTACTGTATGTCAAATCGATAGTTCATATTTCCGTCCTTCTTTTCACTTCTCTGGCTCTGCCTCTTTTTCAAAGGCCTTTGTACATATTATATCCTGATATTTATCTGTTTCATTATATAATCTGGCAGCCTCAGTGTAAATACTAAAAACCACAAATGAACATCTGTACGTAAAATGGAGCTGTCGCATTAATCAAAATCGAGAATATTTATACATTTTATTGCTCAGTCTGTGCCGCTTTGAGCCTATGGTCTCAAAGCTATGCTCGACAAATTCGCATAAAATGTATAAATATTCCTGACATATGACTAATGCGACAGCCCCATCCAGTCCATATCTGCTTATATATTTTGAATTTTAGAAGCAGGTAAATGCCCCATCTATAACAAAATCCGCTCCTGTAGTAAAGGAACTGGTATCTCCCGCCAGATATACAGCTATTGACTGGAGCTCTTCCGGTTTTCCCATACGTCCCATAGGCGCCATATGATTCCATTTCTCTATGAGAGGTTTCAGGCTTTCCGAATTCAAAGTCAGCTCTGTAGCCATATATCCCGGACTGATGCTGTTTACTCGGACGCCTCTTTTCGCAAACTCCACAGCCATTGATTTTGTAAGCTGGATAACTCCTGCCTTAGATGCATTATAAGAGCACTGGGGCTGGGGCACATTCACGATATGAGCAGACATAGAGGCCGTATTAATAATAGAGCCCTTTCCCTGTTTCAGCATAACTTTGGCCGCTGCCTGGGAAGTGAGAAAGACTCCGGTAAGATTAATATCTAGAACCTTTTTCCACTGTTCATAAGTCATCTCCTCCGCCGGAATGTTCATACAGATTCCTGCATTGCAGAAGGCCGCATCCAGATGCCCGAATTCTTCCATAATTCTTCTTATCATTGCATCTACTTCTTCCGGCTTTGTCACATCTGCCTGGATAGCAATGGCCTTCATCCCTGTATTTTTTTCAATCTCACCGGCAGTTTTTGCCGCCTCTTCCATATCAATATCTACCAGAGCCAGGTCACTTCCCGCCTCTGCCAAAGCCTGGGCAATAGCCTTTCCAATGCCCCTTGCTCCCCCTGTAACAAAAGATACTTTCCCGTCCAGTCTCATTTTTTCTAAAATTCCCATAAGTTCTCTCCTTTTAACTTACCCTCAGTGTACAAGGGACCAAACGGCCCCTTGTACACTGAGGGTATTGTCTGATTTTGCATACTTTGATTATATACTGTGGGAAATTTCTGTGCAATCTTTTTATTCTTCCTTCCAAAACTTCACCTGTTTTCCCAGGAAAAACAAAGCCACCAGGTTAGGCAGGGCCATCATACCATTAAAGGCATCTGACAGCTCCCAGATCAGGCTTGGCGCCAAAATACAGCCGGGAAGTGTAATGAGGATATAGACATATCGATAGACAGAAGCGCCTTTTTCTTTTCCCAGATATGCCGCAGTCTGCTCTCCGAAATAGGACCAGCCTGCAATAGTGGCAAAAGCAAATAATGCCGTAGCCGCTGCCAGAAACTGCTCTCCCCATGGGATTACCGAAGCAAAAGCCTGACCAGTCAGCGTGGTGCCATCCACTGTTTCTATTCCCCGGCCCATCTGTTCCAGATATAGTTCCGGCTGGTATACGCCGCTTGTAAGGATTACCAAAGCAGTAACTGTACAGCCAACCATTGTATCGATAAATACCTCCAGCATTCCCCACATTCCCTGTATCTCCGGTTCCTTTACGTCAGACTGAACATGGGCCATTACCGAAGACCCCAGGCCTGCCTCATTAGAGAAAATCCCTCTGGCTACTCCCATTCGGACAGCCTGTTTCACAGTGTATCCTGCTGCTCCGCCCAGTCCTGCTTTCATCTGAAAAGCCTGGGTGAATATCATTTCCACTGCCTGGGGAACTGCTCTCCAATTTACGGCCAGCACTGCCAGCGCTCCCAGAAAATAAATTCCTGCCATAAGGGGAACCAGCTTTTCTGTAAGAGCTGCCACCCGTTTTACCCCGCCAGTGACCACCAGGGCCAGCAAGATCATACAAAGGGTGCCGGTCAAAAAAGGGGGAATGCCAAAAGCAGTCTCTAAGCCCTTTGCCATGGAATTCCCCTGAACCATATTTCCCATCCCCAAAGAGGCCACAAGACAGCATACTGCAAAGAGTACTGCCAAAAGCCTGGAGTTTAATCCTCTCTCCATATAGACCATGGCACCGCCTATCCATTGTCCCTTCTGGTCTTTATATCGATACCGGATTCCCAGATAGTTTTCCGCATAGTTGGTCATCATTCCGAAAAATGCTGAGACCCACATCCAGAAAATCGCCCCTGGTCCCCCGAAAATCAATGCAGTAGCCACTCCTGTAATATTTCCCGTTCCAAGAGTAGCTGCCAGTGCTGTACAGAAAGACTGGAACTGGGAAATGGAATGTTCTTTGTCTGTTCTTCTCACATCTTTTCTATTTAGTAAAGCGCCAATAGTCATTCTCATCCAGATATGTATTTTTCTTATCTGAAAGAATCGCGAGCGAAGAGTAAAACGAATTCCCGTTCCCAAAAAGAACACCAGCATCCCTGGTCCCCACACCAGATGCTGAAGCCCGTGAATGAACTCTTCCATGGATTTTTTACCTGTTTTTTTGTAAAATTTATGCAAGTTCCCGGTAAAAAATGTGTTCACAGGTTTTTAGCCATTATACCTATAATGATTTAAAGTTTTTTTCATAATTTTTGTGTTTTTTTGCTCAAAATTGTGGAAAAAAACAGTGATTAATTGTATAATATATGACAGTGAAACAATAAAGAGCAGCTTACCCTGCTGTGTCTATTGTTATCTTAAGAAAGAGAGGGTTCATTATGAAACAAAACAATATGTTGGCAATGATACTGGCCGGTGGTCGTGGCACACGTCTGCATGAGCTGACAAAAAAAGTTGCAAAGCCTGCCGTATCCTACGGCGGAAAATACCGTATCATTGATTTTCCACTGAGTAACTGCGCCAACAGTGGAATCGACAATGTAGGCGTACTGACACAGTACGAGTCCATTCAGTTAAACAGCTATGTAGCTGCCGGCGGACGCTGGGGACTGGATGCCAAAAACAGCGGAGTTTACGTACTTGCTCCCCGTGAAAAGGCAGATGTAGATTTAGACGTATACAGAGGAACCGCAGATGCTATTTCTCAGAATATCGACTTTATCGACAGCTTTGATCCGGAATATGTCTTAATCCTTTCCGGAGATCACATTTATAAAATGAACTACGCAAAAATGCTTGCTGCACATAAAGAGCAGAATGCAGACGCTACCATCGCTGTAATTGAAGTTCCAATGAAAGAAGCCAGCCGCTTCGGTATCATGAATACAGATGAGACAGGAAAGATTGTAGAATTCGAGGAAAAACCTGAACATCCAAAGAGCAACCTGGCTTCCATGGGTATCTATATCTTTACTTGGAAACCTCTGAGAAAACTTTTAACTGCAGATATGAAGAATCCGGATTCTCACCATGATTTCGGTAAAGATATCATTCCTGTTATGCTCAATGAAGGCAAGACACTTTACGCTTACAAATTCAAAGGATATTGGAAAGACGTAGGAACCATTGATTCTCTTTGGGAGGCCAATATGGACTTGCTGGACAAAAACAATCCTCTGGATTTAAGCGATTCTTCCTGGAAGATCTACACCGAAGATTCTGATAGTCTTCCCCATTATATCGGTCCCAATGCAGAAATTAAACGCGCATTTATCACCCAGGGCTGTATTATCGATGGTACTGTAGAAAACTCTGTATTATTTACAGATACCAAGATTGGAACTGGCGCTAAGGTTATTGACAGTGTGATCATGCCAGGCGCTGTGGTAGAAGAAGGCGCTGTGGTGCAGAGAGTTATTGTGGCAGACGGCGTACATATCGGCAAAAATGCCAAGGTAGGCAGTGCTGACAGCGAGCATATCGAACTCATTGCAAAACGTGTAAAGGGGGAGGAATAATATGAGTAAGGCATTAGGAATCGTAAATTTTGCCGGAAGGAATGTACATATAGAGGGCATGCAGACCTACCGTCCTGTAGGAGCATTTTCTTTCCTGGGACGCTACCGGGTAATCGACTTCCCGATTTCCAATATGAGCGACAGCGGCATTGACCGTATTCAGGTATATATCCGCAGAAAACCTCGTTCTTTGACCGAGCATCTGGGAACCGGACGTCATTATAATATCAACTCTAAGAGAGGAAAACTTCATCTTCTCTACTCTGAAAACGGTATGGACAATGATATCTACAACAATGACATTGCTGCCTTTATCGAAAATATGGAGTTTATTGAACAGGCCAGTGAACCTTATGTAGTGATTGCTCCCAGTTATATGATCTATGCTATGGATTACAGCCAGCTTCTGGAATCACATATTGAATCCGGTGCAGACATTACTCTTTTATATCATTCTGTGGACAATGCAAAGGAATCTTTCCTGAACTGCAATATCCTGAACCTGAACAAGCAGAAAGGCGTTCTTTCTATGGAGCCTAATCACGGAAATGCGAAGAATCGTAACATCTTCATGGAAACCTATGTAATAAAAAAAGAACTGTTTATTGAGCTGGTAGAAAAAGCTCATAAACTTTCTTCTATGTATACGCTGTCTGATATTGTAAATGATTCCTGCAGCGAATTAGATATCCGTGGAGTAGCTCATCGTGGATATTTTGCTTCAATTTCTGACTTTAAGAGCTATTATGATGCTAATATCTCTCTCATAGATATGAAAGCCTGCCAGAGTCTTTTCAGTGATGAATGGCCCATTTACACCAGGACTAACGATTCCTGTCCGACTCAGTATTTTGAAAGCGCCAGCGTGAAAAACTCTGTTGTTTCCAACGGCTGCCTCATTGAAGGTACTGTAGAAAATTCCGTAATCGGAAGAGGCTGTGTGATCAAAGAAGGTGCTGTAGTTAAGAACAGCGTAATCCTTCCTGATTCTGTAATCGGAAAAGATGTTTATGTAGAGAATCAGGTAGTAGATAAGCATGCTAAGCTGATTCATGTAAAGGAGATTATCTCTTCCCCTGACAGACCAGGTTATGTCAAGAGAAATGATACCTTATAGAATCGGTATGGTATAAAATTGTTATAGTCATAAGGACGGTGGTACTTCATATAATGTGTAAGTATTGCCGCCCTCTTTTCTTCTAAATAAGTCAAAAGTGCTTCTACGTAATAGAAAGGGAGCTGCCATATCAAAAACGGCAACTCCCTTCCCATTATATTTATTTTCTGTTTTTCTTATTCAAATGCTTTTCCCACAGAACCGAAGAGTTCCATTTTCTCTTTGATTGTCTCGCAGATTGCGTCAAAGCCCGGTTTTAATAATTTACGTGGGTCATATCCTTTACCCTGGTTATCTTTACCTTCTTCGATGTATTTTCTTGTAGCTGCTGCAAAAGATAACTGGCATTCTGTATTTACATTGATCTTAGATACGCCTAAGTCAATAGCTTTACGGATCATATCTGCCGGAATTCCTGTACCGCCGTGAAGTACCAGAGGCATCTCACCTGTCAGTTTCTGGATATTATCCAGCACGTCAAAGCGAAGGCCTGCCCAGTTTTCCGGATATTTTCCATGGATGTTGCCGATACCTGCTGCCAGCATATCTACACCCAGATCAGCAATCATCTTGCATTCTTCAGGATCTGCACACTCGCCCATACCTACAACGCCGTCTTCCTCTCCGCCGATAGAACCGACTTCAGCTTCCAGAGAAAGTCCAAGGCCTTTGCAGACACCTGCCAGCTCTTTTGTTTTCTCAACATTTTCCTCGATTGGATAGTGAGAACCATCGAACATGATGGATGAAAATCCTGCTTTGATACATTTGTAGCATCCGTCATATGTACCGTGGTCTAAGTGAAGAGCTACCGGTACAGTGATGTTCAGTTCTTCGATCATAGCTTTTACCATATCTGCTACAGTTTTGAAACCGCACATATATTTTCCAGCGCCTTCAGAAACGCCCAGGATAATAGGAGACTTGCATTCTTCAGCTGTAAGAAGAGCCGCCTTTGTCCACTCCAGGTTATTGATATTGAACTGACCTACTGCATAATGTCCTGCTTTCGCTTTCTTTAACATTTCTGCTGCTGATACTAACATAATTAAAGACCTCCATATGATTTTTCTAAAGTTCCCTCTTTCACAGGACTGAATAAGTCAGCCCTTAGAAAACCTACAATTATTATATCACATTTTCCCTTTCAGGCAAGTATTTCTTAATGCAATTTCACCAGAACCATGCTATAATAAGTCCCAGAAAAACAGTCAAATACGACAGTCCCTTTTATGGGAAAGAATCCAGGAAAGGAGGGTATGGTCAGATTTCTGCCCATACAAATTGAAACATTGAACAGAAAAAATTTAATCGTAGGTCAGTCCGGCGGCCCCACTGCGGTAATCAACAGCAGCCTTTATGGTGTAGTATCTGAAGGCCTTCTCCAGGACTCTATAGGACATGTATATGGAATGGTAAACGGAATCGAAGGGTTCCTGGCAGGAAGGGTTCTGGATTTTCAGGAAGTTTTCAAAGGAAATGATCTGGAGAAGTTAAAAACCACTCCTGGAGCATATCTTGGCTCCTGCCGTTATAAGCTTCCGGAAGATCTGAACGACCCGGTATATCCACATCTTTTCCAGAAATTTGAGGAACTGGATATCGGATATTTCTTCTATATCGGAGGCAACGATTCTATGGATACGGTAAGCAAGCTTTCCCGTTATGCAGAGAAGATAAACAGCCCGATCCGGG
This sequence comes from Blautia sp. An81, assembly GCF_002161285.1. Classification (GTDB taxonomy): domain Bacteria; phylum Bacillota; class Clostridia; order Lachnospirales; family Lachnospiraceae; genus Blautia; species Blautia ornithocaccae. The sequence goes on from NZ_NFHH01000005.1 coordinate 76,419, forward strand.
TAATCGGCGAGCCCAAAACAATTGATAATGATCTGGTCCTTACAGACCATACTCCAGGTTTTGGAAGTGCTGCCAGATATGTGGCCTCCACAGTAAGAGAAATCGTCACCGATGCCAATGTATATGAGACAAAATCTGTAACTATCGTAGAGATCATGGGACGTCATGCCGGCTGGCTCACTGCTGCAGGTGCTCTTGCAAGGAAATATACAGGAGATAATCCGCTTCTTATCTATCTTCCTGAAACTGCTTTCGACCAGGAGGCATTCCTATCAAAAGTTCAGGAGTGTTTTGAGAAAAATCCAAATGTGATTGTTTGCGTTTCCGAAGGGATCCATGACGAAAAAGGCACCTTTATCTGCGAATATGACAACTCTGTGGGCACTGATTCTTTCGGTCACAAAATGCTTGCAGGCTGTGGAAAATATCTGGAAAATCTGGTTCGCAGCCGTCTGGGAGTAAAGGCCCGTTCTGTAGAACTGAATGTAAGCCAGCGCTGCTCATCTGCTATGATGTCCGCTGCTGATCAGCAGGAGGCAGTGGCCGCAGGACAGTTCGGCGTCCGCTGTGCACTGAAGGGAGAAACTGGGAAAATGGTTTCTTATGTAAGAGACAGCAATGTTCCTTACCGTATGCGCCTCAGCCTTGAAGACGTAAATTTAATCTGCAACAAGGAAAAAACCGTTCCTCTGGAATGGATTTCTGAAGATGGTTCTGACATCACTCAGGATTTCATTACCTATGCCCTTCCTCTTATCCAGGGAACTGTAGAAGTACCCCTGGGTACTGACGGACTTCCAGATTTTGTATACTGGAAATAAACCGTTTTCTCTGACATATTACTTATGAAAAAAGGAATATTCTCCGTCTTGTGCATCTTAGCATCAGACAGGAGAATATTCCTTTTTATTTACTGTTTAAAACACAGCTTTTTATTTTTCCATAAGCTTTTTCATCTCTCTGGCCACATCAAAAACCTGAGGACCAAGGACAATATGGAGCAGATCAGCCTCTGGCCAGAACACTGCTGCCGCTCCTGAATCTTTTATTTTTTCTTCATCTACAGCAGTGTGTTCTTTCACCTTCAGACGGAGTCGGGTAATACAATTATAGCAGCTGATAATATTTTCACGTCCTCCCGCTCCTTCCAGAAAAGCCTGGGCCATTTCTTTGAAATCTATCTCTTTAGAAATTCTTTTTTCTCTCATAACCGCTCACTTTCACGGCATGTCTCTGACAATCTTTCTAAGCTTTAGAATCATAGAAGGCGCAACAGAAAGCTCATCAATTCCCATCTTCACAAAGGTCTCCGTAAGCTCGGTATCAGCTCCCAGCTCTCCACAGATTCCTGCCCATTTTCCTTCCTTGTGGGCATTGTCCACCACAGTCTGGATCATTCTCAGAATGGCTTTGTGATGAGGATTATAAAATCTGTCCAGCTTCTCATTCTGACGGTCAATGGCCAGGGTATACTGGGTCAGATCGTTGGTTCCGATGCTGAAGAAATCCACTTCTTTTGCCAGATCATCGCTGATCATAACAGAAGCAGGAGTCTCGATCATAATGCCTTCTTCTACATCACTCTTATAAGGGGTTCCTTCTGCTTCCAGCTCATCCTTTACCTCTTTGACGATCTTTTTAATCTCCAGAACCTCTTCCACAGACGTAATCATAGGGTACATAATGGAAATATTTCCATATACTGCTGCCCGGAAAAGCGCTCTTAACTGAGTCTTAAAAATCTCTGGCTGAGTAAGACAGATACGGATAGCTCTATATCCAAGGGCAGGGTTGTCTTCCTTGCCCAGTCCCAGATAATCAGCCTGCTTGTCAGCACCAATATCCAGTGTACGGATGATTACTTTTTTGCCGGCCATAGTCTGGGCTACCTGCTTATAAACCTGGAACTGTTCTTCCTCACTCGGCAGTTCATTTCTGCCGATATACAGGAATTCACTTCTGAACAGACCAATACCTCCTGCATCGTTTTCCAGTACATATCCCATATCTCCAACACTGCCGATATTGGCATAAATGTTGATTTTATGGCCGCTCTGAGTAATGTTTTCCTTGCCTTTTAACTCTAATAAGAGCCTGCTCTTTTCTTCTTCTTCCTGAATACGCTTTCTGGCATCCATCCTCACTTCTTCGTCAGGATTAAAGATTACTTCTGCTGCGAAGCCATCTACCACAGCCTCCATACCGGATTTCAGTTTTTCCAGATCCATGTCTACGCCGATGAGAGCCGGAATGTTCATCATACGGGCCAGAATGGCTGTATGCGAATTGGTAGAGCCATGAACAGTAACAAAGGCCAGGATTTTTTCTTTGTCCATCTGAACGGTCTCACTTGGAGACAGATCATCAGCCACAATAATCACCGGCTGGTCAAATTCCATATCTCCGCCGTCTCCGCCGTAAAGATTTCTCACCAGACGTTCGGAAATGTCCTTCACATCTGCTGCACGGGCTTTCATATAATCATCGTCCATGCTGGCAAACATCTGAGAGAAGTTGTCCCCTGTAGTTGCTACAGCGTATTCGGCATTGACCTCCTGGGTGCGGATGATATTTTCGATAGACTCATTATAGTCATCATCATCCAGCATCATCTGATGTACTTCAAAAATTGCCGCACTGGCTTCTCCCACTTCTTTCACAGCTTTATCATACAGCTTCTGAAGCTGTTCTTTTGCTTTTTCCCTTGCCTGGGCCACTCTTTCAATCTCTGCCTCAGAATTTTCCACCTTTACGCGCTTTACTACATAGTCATCTTTCTTCAGGACAGAAATCTTTCCAAGGGCAATTCCCTTATAAACTGATTTGCCTTTCAGACGTTCCATATTCACTACCCCTTAGTCTTACAGATTTGCTTCAAAGAAAGCCTGGATACCAGCTGCAGCTGCTTCTTCGTCTGCACCTTCTACAGCAATCTGTACGGTCTGTCCGCACTTTACACCTAAAGACATAACCGCCATAAGCTTAGAAGCCTCTGCTGTTTTTCCTTCTTTTGTAATGGTAATCTTGCTCTGATATTTCTTAGCCTCTTTTACAAGCATTCCTGCAGGTCTTGCATGGATTCCCAGTTCGTCCTTAATTGTGTACTCAAAGCTTTTCATTTTAAAAATCTCCCTTCATATTGGTTTATATATATATCTGCGCTTCGCCTTAGGCGATACGCAATAGCCCATATTTCTATGGGATATTTACCTCACACAGCCGCTCTCTGTATGTGTACGGCCAGGAAACCGATTTCTTCCTTTGCAATAGGTTTCCCCATTGCCTCTTCCATATATTCACATACCATTCGGGCAGTCTCATTTGCCCGGGGATAATTGGCCTCCATAAAGTCATTCAGATTAATATTGACTCCTTCTCCGGTTCTCGTCCGGACCAGCATATAATAGAGATGGCTGATCAGACGGATGCAGGACAGGGACTCTGTCTCCAGCTTCTTCCCCATCTGATTCTCAATAATCTTTATAGTCTCATCAATGATCCTGGTTGTCTTCAAAGTCTCCGACACATGTTCATTAGAAAGTCCTGAATGGATATAGAGGGCTATAAATCCTACTTCATCATCGGAAATCCGGCATCCGGTCATTTCTTCAATGATCTCTCTGCCTTTTAAAGCCACCCCGTATTCTTTATCGAAGAGCAGTTTAATATCCGGTATAAAAGGATTGGGTATGTAGATATTCTCCTCCTGCTCCCTTTTCACCGCAAAAGCAATATGATCTGCCAGGGGAAGAAGAATTCCTCTGTTAATGGAGTCAAAAACCATTTCCGCCTCGTCAATGATCCGTCCTACTGCCTCCAGATACACCGGCTCTATGACATTCACTGCATTTACAGCAGAGCTTCGCTTCTCTCCTGCTTCCAAAGCGTAAACTTTCGCGCCCTGAATCTTATCAAAACGTTCTCCCTGCTTCTTTCCGAACCCGATTCCCTTACCCAGCAGTATCCGCTCATTTTCGTTATGATAGGCCAGAATCGCATTATTATTTAATACTTTGATAATCTGATACATTTTCAAGAATCCCTTGTTTTTCTTTATATCTTCTTTTTACTGACAAAAAGAAAAGCACAAACATATCCGCCTATCACTGTAGCAGCCAAAAACGTCTCAGCTTCTGACTCTCTTCAAGTGAATATACCGGATAGTTTATGCCTGCTTACCAGTAACACACTATCAATATATTGTTCCTTCTATTTTGTTCTGCTAATAGTAACTATATACTAAAGTGTTCCCCACCGTCAAGCTATATTTTTTTACTAATATTTCCCTTTGTTTTTGTGCATTTTTTACATTAGCTGCCTTTTACTTATTTTTTTCAGCTTCTATCTGCTCCGCAAATTCCGTAAGATAGACCCACCGATCCATTTTTTCTTCCAGGGCGGCTTCTGTATCTTCTTTTTCTTTCATCAGTTCATTGAGCTTTGCCGAATTGGTGGCATTAGCCAAGATTTCCGCATCCAGCTTTTCTATTTTATCCTCCAGTGCTGCAATATCCTGGTCGATAGTTTCATATTCTCTTTGTTCTTTAAAAGAAAATTTCAGCTTTACAGGCCGCTGCCCTTTCCAGTCCCGGCTGCTCTCTTTTTTAGGCTGGGTCTGCTCCGGTCCTTTCTTTCCCTGGTCCCTGCTTTTCTTTGCCACCAGATAATCGGTATAGCCTCCTTCGTACTGGGTCAGATGACCCTGACCGTCAAATTCAAAGATACGGTCTGCCACATTATCCAGAAAATAGCGGTCATGAGATACGGTAATGACAATTCCCTGAAAGGACAGCAGATAATCTTCCAGAATAGTCATGGTTGGAATATCCAGGTTATTTCCTGCTTCATCCATGATCAGCACATTAATCTCTCCTGCCAGTACCCCCAACAGGTACAATCTCCTTTTCTCTCCTCCTGAAAGCTTGCCAATAGGGGCGTACTGCATGTCCGGAGTAAAGAGAAAGCGTTCCAGCATCTGAGAAGCACTGATCCTTCCTTCGCCGGTCTTGAAATATTCTCCTATGTCTTTTACATAGTCAATAACTCTCTGAGAAGGGTCCATTTCCTGCTCTTCCTGGGCAAAGTAGCCGATTTTCACAGTCTCTCCCTTTTCTACAGTTCCGGAATCCGGCTCAAGGAGCCCTGCAATAATCTTCATTAAGGTAGACTTTCCGCAGCCATTAGGTCCTATAAATCCTACTCGCTGATTTTTCAGAAAAATATAGCTGAAATCTTCTATCAATTTCTTTTCGCCATAGCTTTTGCTGATATGAGAAAGTTCTAAGGTCTTCTTTCCCATCCGCACAGCCTGGTTCTCCAGTTCCACATTCTGTTCTTTTACCGGTCCTCTTCCCTTTTTTAATTCTTCCAGTCTCTGAAGTCTGGCTCTCTGCTTAGTGCTTCTGGCTCTGCAGCCTCTCTTGGCCCATTCAGTTTCTATACGCAGAATACTCTGACGTTTTCTCTCAGATGCCAGCTCCATCTCTTCTCTCTGGGCCTTCAATTCCAGAAATCCAGAATAGTCTGACTGGTATTCATAAAGACTGCCATGGCTGACTTCCAGGATTTTATTCACCGTCCTGTCCAGGAAGTAACGGTCATGGGTTACCATGAGAAGCGTTTTATTCATATTTCTCAGGTACTCCTCCAGCCAGGCTGTCATTTCAAAGTCCAGATGGTTGGTGGGCTCATCTAAAAGGAGCACGTCAAATTCCTGGGACAGAGTCTTGGCCATAGCCGCCTTTCTTTTCTGTCCTCCAGATAGAGCTGCCAGAGGAATGTCCAGGTCTGTAAGCCCCAGTATATTCAGATAGCTCTGTACCTGCCAGTCTATCTGAGGATCTCCCTTCAGAGCATAAGACTCCAATGTCCCCTCGCCAGGGAATTCCGGATTCTGAGGCAGATACAGGGTCTTCAGACCGTTCTGGTATATCACCTCTCCCGTATCCGGCTCCTCTTCTCCGGCAATGATCTTTAATAAAGTAGACTTTCCTGTACCATTGATCCCTATAATGCCGATCTTATCCCCCTGCTGGATTCCCAGAGAAGCGTCATGAAAAATCACTTTATCTCCAAATATCTTATCAATATGTTCTATGTTAATAATGTTCATCGAATGTTCTCCTTTGCAGAGCAAAGCTGCCCGATAGAAAATATCATATCGGATTTTCTCTTTTCCGTCTACTTTATTTTTCATTTTTTTTGCAAAGTATATTGACATTCTCTTCTGTGCATGCTATTGTATAACCAATGACACAGTGTCAGAATTTGTACTGTGCCAGGAAACTGTTGTAGGTTTTAAACGGGAAAGCGGATAATTCATTTATTATTCGCTATATTTTAAAATCAAGCTTTAGCACTCGTTTAAATAGACTGCTGATAAAAGGAGGATTTCTTATGATTGTAAGACCTGTTCATAATATACTTTTACTTCCCGATGTTTCCTACTATTTCAAGAAGGATTTTTTCAACGGCTGGTGTACAGAACCTATGAAAAAAGATGACGATGTGCTCTTTATGCTGCTGAAAGACGACAAATCCGGGAATGAGCTGACCGCCGGGGATTTCTATCCCATTGGCATTTCTGCCCGGGTAGAAGGGATCGACGATTCGGAAAATGTGCAGATCCGCACACTGGAGCGGGTGGATATCTCCGATATTGAAGTTGCAGATAATCATATCACAGCTACCGCTTCTATCCGGGGAGAAATCAGCGATATCTCTGATGAGGAAGAGGCGGAACTTTTTTCAAAACTCCGGGGAGCTCTTCTGAAATTTGTCCAGGGATATCAATGGGGCGTCTGGGCCAGAAGTTATATCCTGCAGAGGAAAAATCTTCACGATCTGGCCTGCTCTCTCACAGATTATCTGAATCTCAATACAGAAGAAAAATATAAGATCCTGGCGGCAGATTCCAGGAAGGAAAGGGATGGCCTCATTGAGAATGCCATCTATGAATTTATAGAAATGTCCAAGGTTTCCCAGGAAGCCTCTTCCGCTCAGAAGGATGACCAGGAACAGCTTTACCGGGAGGCGGCTATCAAAAAACAGATTGAATATCTCCAGCGGGAACTGGACGATATGCATCCGGAAAATGTCTCTGATGTACGGAAATTTGAAAAAAAGATCGCCCGTTCCGGCATGAACAAAGAAGCAAAGCAGGAAGCAGAAAAAGTTCTAAACCGTATGAAGCAGGAAGGCAAGGAAAGCCATGAATACGGCCTGCTCTATGATTATCTGGATTTTGTCACCAGCCTTTCCTGGAAGACTCCGAAAATGCCTTCTATTGACCTGAAAGAAGCTGAGGCCATCCTGGATGAAGACCACTATGGACTGAAGAAAGTCAAAGAGAGGATCATCCAGCAGCTTGCAGTAATGGCCCTGAACAAAAAACAGTCCGGTTCTATCCTGCTCTTTGTAGGAGCTCCCGGCACCGGAAAAACCAGCATCGGCCAGAGTATCGCCAAGGCTCTGGGACGAAAATATGTCCGGATCAGTCTGGGAGGCGTCCGGGATGAAGCAGAGATCCGGGGACACCGGCGTACTTATGTAGGGGCTATGCCCGGACGTATCATGGAAGGCATGAAGCGCAGCGGAGCTTCCAATCCTGTTATGGTCCTGGATGAGGTGGATAAACTGGCCAGAGACTACAGCGGCGATCCTGCCAGTGCTCTTCTGGAAGTTCTGGATCCGGAACAGAACAACAGCTTTACCGATCATTACATGAACGTTCCTTATGATCTGTCCAATGTTCTGTTTGTCTGCACCGCCAATACCACAGACACCATTCCAGAGCCTCTGCTGAACCGTATGGAAGTGATTTCCTTCCCAGGCTACACATCTCTGGAAAAATTCCAGATCGCCAAACGCCATCTTCTGCCAAAGGCCCTGGAAACTATGGGTATTAAAGAAGAAAATCTGGAAGTCACCGACAGCGCTCTGCACAAAATGATCGAAGAATATACCGGTGAAGCAGGGGTCCGGAGTCTGAAAAAACTCATCGACATCCTGTGTCGGAACGCCGCTGTAAAGCTGGTGAAAAAAGAACAGGAAACTTTAACGGTTACTAAAGAAAACCTGCCGGAATACCTGGGACATCAGCGTATGCGTCATGAGACCCGTCTGGAGGAAAAGGAGCCGGGTGTAGTTACAGGCCTTGCCTGGACCACCGCAGGCGGCGAGATCCTCTTTATCGAAAGCAAGCTGATGGAAGGAAAAGGAAATCTCCTCATCACCGGACAGCTTGGAGATGTAATGAAAGAGTCTGTCCAGATTGCCCTGACTCTGGTAAAATCTCTGTTTCCCAAAGAAACAGAGAGCCTGGAGAAACGGGATCTTCACATTCACGTTCCTGCGGGAGCCGTACCGAAAGACGGACCATCTGCAGGTATTACTCTGGTAACCGCCCTGGCCTCTCTGGTAACAGGAAAGGCTGTGGGAACAGAATATGCCATGACCGGTGAGGTTTCTCTCCGTGGCGGTGTCATGCCTATCGGAGGACTTCCTGAAAAACTCATGGCTGCCCAGAGAGCCGGTATCCAGAAGGTATTTATCCCTTATGACAATATTGAGGATCTGGAAGATGTGGCTGAGGAAGTCAAAGAAAAACTGGAGATCATCCCGGTAAAGAAAGTTACCGATGTGTTAGACCAGGTACTGAAAGATTAAAGACTGCCTGAGCTAAAAAAAGCTGCCAGTATATCCTTTTGCAAACAACTGCGCCAAATCCCTTGTCTGCTTTCCCGATTGCACGGGGCAAAAAGCATTCTGCGGGATTGGCCCAGTTATTTGGCAAAGGGTATACTGGCAGCTTTTCCTGTATTCCTGACAATAAGAATTGGGTTTTTTACAGCAAGTCTGAGGTAAGGATATAAAGAGCCTGATAAAGAGCGGCAGTAAAATCCGGCATCCGGTAATCCGGATTTACCTCCTGCATGGCCTTTACCTGCTTCTCGCAAAGGCTGGTCATGGAATAGATCCCCTGGACTAAAGACAGGAGGAGAAAGATAAAATTCTGGATCTTCTCCCTGGGTGCTTTGGGAAAATACCGGGTAAGCACTTCTTCCATGGTCTCCTGGAAAGGATGTATGGCATGCTTAAAAGCCGTCAGCTTTTCCAGAGAGCAGTTCTTCTCTATGGTGATATAATGGACTGCCATCAGTTTCAGCAGCCTGGGATGAAGAGCCGCCGTCCCGGCAATATTCCTGCAGTAGGCTTCCCGTCCCGGCTGTTCCTCCCGGTCCATAGCCTCCCTGATGTCTTCTGTCCAGGAAAGATAATCTTTCTCCAGGATATCCAGAAAGATCTCGTCTTTTGTCTGATAATAGTTGTATATATTAGAACGGCAGATGGAGGTGGATTTCGCAATTTCTTTAATGCTGATATCCTCGTATTCCATAGTCTCATACAGCTCCTCACAGGCCCGTATGATCTCCTGCTGCCGGGCTGCCGCCAGGGATTCTTTCTTCACCTTTTGACACTTCATAAAAACATGCCTCCTTAGAATTCAAGGCTAGTATACCACGAAGTATACGCTATGGCAAAGCCTTGAATTTTTTGCCTGCAGATTGTATCATAGGGGGAGAATAATAGGAGGTTTTTTGACATGAAATACGACTTTACCACAATCATGGACCGAAAGGGCAAAGACGCCATAGCTTTAGATGTAGAAACTGCTCTGGAAGGCGGTATGCTGGGAGTAGAAAATGTTGAGATCAAAGAAGGCTTTTCTGTAATCCCCATGTGGGTGGCAGACATGAATTTTCCTACGGTTCCCACCGTACAGGAAGCCCTGATCCAGAGGGCGGAACATCCGGCTTTCGGCTATTTTTCTCCCTCTCAGGAATATTATGACTCCATTATCCGGTGGCAGCAGGCCAGAAATGGGGTCACCGGTCTTACCAGTGAATGTATCGGTTATGAAAACGGGGTTCTGGGCGGAGTAGTCTCTGCTCTGAACGTATTCTGTTCCAAAGGAGACAAGGTACTCCTTCACTCTCCCACCTACATAGGTTTTACCGGCAGTCTGAAAAATAACGGCTACGATATGGTCTTGAGTCCTTTAAAACGTGATGAAAAAGGCATCTGGCGTATGGATTTTGAAGATATGGAGGAGAAACTGGCTACAGAAAACATCCATGCCGCTGTTTTCTGTTCTCCCCACAATCCCTGCGGACGGGTGTGGGAACGCTGGGAACTGGAAAAAGCCATGGCCCTTTTCCAGAAATATGATGTCTATGTAGTTTCTGACGAGATCTGGTCTGACCTGATCCTGGATGGACACAAACATATACCCACCCAATCCGTCAGCCAGGACGCAAAGATGCGCACCGCCGCATTCTACGCTCCCAGCAAAACCTTTAATCTGGCGGGCCTTGTGGGAAGCTATCATATTGTTTATAACAAATGGATCCGTGACCGTATGGAGAAAGAATCCTCTCTTTCCCACTACAACAGCATGAATGTACTGAGCATGCATGCCCTGATCGGCGCCTACAAGCCGGAAGGCTATGAATGGGTGGATCAGCTCTGCCAGGTACTGACAGACAATGTAAACTATGCTTATGACTATATCACCACCCATTTTTCCGGTGTAGAACTGTCCAGACCGGAAGGAACCTATATGCTCTTCCTGGACTGCACCAGATGGTGCCAGGAACATGGAAAGACCCTGGATGAGCTGGAAGCCGCCGGGATCCAGGTGGGTGTTATCTGGCAGGACGGCAGGCCTTTCCACGGTCCCTGCTCTATCCGTATGAATCTGGCCCTGCCCCACAGCCTTGTTAAAGAGGCTATGGAACGGCTGGATAAATATGTATTTAACGCCTGAATACAGTTATTTTACTTTCTTCAGCATTTTCTCATATGCGAATATCATGAGCACCAGGATCAGCAGCAGATACAGCGGCAGAAGAGCTGTGCTGATATGATTGGCGATCACCCCGAATACCGGCGGCTGCATCCTCTGAAAGGCCCCGGCGCAGCACCAGATAGCTGCTGGCCCACAGACACAGCGCCGCATAAGAATGGCTGACAGAAAACCCGAACAACGCCGCTGCCGTCATAAGTACACTGAAAAAGGAAACAGGTACCGAGAGTTCCTGATACATGGTGGGCCACGCAGAGCCTAATAGTGCATCCGGAAGTCCCAGGCTGATAAAAGCCAGATAAATAATCGCTAACAATAACTGAAACATTGTAATATCCTCCTGCCTGAGCCTTTACGGCTGGAATTTCATAGCTCCGGACATAATGCACACTCCTCTGGCTCCGGCAGCCAGTGTTTTTTTTATCTGATCCTGCTCCAGACGGATCCCTCCGATGGCGTAGACCGGCAGGGAAACTGACCGGCAGATCTGCTCCAGAAAGTCCAGGCCTCTGGGAGGAAGGCCCTTCTTACAGTCTGTAGCAAATATATGTCCGGCGATGACATAATCCGCTCCCAGGCATTCCGCCTCCTGAGCCTCTTCCAGGCTGTGAACAGAACAGCCGAGGTTCCATTTTTTGTCCAAGCTTCCTCTTCCTGTCTCCCGAAGCACTGAAAGAGGGAGCTGCAGACCCTGCGTCCCTGCTTTTACTGCTGCTTCCCTGTAGGTATGGCAGTAAAAAGGCACTTGGTATCTGTCACAGATTTCTTTTACTTCTACTGCAAGCTTCTCATATTCCGGCAGGTTCAGATCTTTTTCTCTTAACAGGATCCTCTCGGGCCCTTTTTGACAGAGGATCTCGATCTGGTCCAGAAAAGGGCGGACAGCAAGCTTCCGGTTGGTAACAACCGTTATCCGGGACCAGAGATCTTTTTCCAGCTCTGCAGTCATTCTTTCTTCTCTACACATAGACATACTCCGCCATAACCGGCTGGAGATTTTCTCCCAGCAGGCTGTCATAGACTTCCTGGACAGACCGTCCGTCTGAGATCTCAAACTGAGCGTCTCCCTTATCTTCCAGCTCTTCTACATGCTCGCCGATACCGGTGCTGACTCCGGCGGAAATCTTAGTGGCGGCGATCTTTACCAGGTTATCCCTTACTCTGGCACACTCTCTTGTAGAAATAGTGATCCCTGCAAAAGGCATAAACAGACGGTAGGCGCAGACTACCTGAAGAAGCTGGGCCTCGTGGACGTCCATGGGGTTGATCTTGTCGTTATTAATAATAGGACGAAGTCTTGGACAGGAGAAGGAAATCTCTGCCTGGGGATATTTTTTCTGGAGATACCAGGCATGCATACCTGTGGCAAAAGCATCTTTTCTAAAATCGTCCAGCCCCAGAAGGGCGCCGAAAGCTACTCCCCGCATACCACCCATAAGGGCTCTTTCCTGGGCATTGACACGGTAAGGGTAAATCCTTTTATGACCTGCCAGATGGAGGGTCTCATATTTGTCTGCATGATAGGTTTCCTGGAAAACCGTGACATAGTCTGCTCCGCATTTATGAAGGTAGGCGTACTCATCAGAATTCATAGGATAAACCTCCAGACCGATGACCCGGAAATATTTCCTGGCGATCTTACAGGCCTCTCCGATATATTCTACGGTGGATTTTTTCCGGCTCTCCCCTGTCAGAATCAGGATTTCCTGAAGGCCGGACTTGGCAATAGCTGCCATTTCCTTGTCAATCTCTTCATAGGTAAGCTGGGCTCTTTTGATCCTGTTATGGCAGTTAAAACCACAGTATATGCAGTAGTTTTCACAGTAATTTGCTATGTAGATAGGCGTGAACATATAAATGGAATTACCGAAGTGCTTCCTGGTCTCCTTCTGGGCACACTGAGCAATCTCCTCCAGCAAAGGCAGCGCTGCAGGAGAAAGGAGGGCCTTAAAGTCTTCCGGTGTCTTGTAATCATGGGCAAGAGCTCTTCTTACATCTGCCTCTGTATACAGACTGTAGTCATAACTTCTCGCAGCCTCCCGGACTTTGTCCATCACATCGCTTTGAATCACTTCCATATCCGGCAGATATTTCATGTGATCCGTCCGCTTTCCTTTTTCCAGAAATTCTTTTACTTCTTCATTGATGATACTTTCGTTTACGTGATTTTCCTGACTCATTGCCTCTGCCTCCTAGTCCTGAAGATATCCTGTAAGGGGTGATGAAGGGCTGGCTCCTTTTTCCATAACTCTTCCAAGTCCGGAAAGGTAAGCCTCTCTTCCTGCTTCTATAGCCTTGCGGAAGGCATCTGCCATAAGAGGCACATCTCCTGCCGTTGCAATAGCAGTATTGGCCATGACTGCCGCTGCCCCCATTTCCATAGCCTCGCAGGCCTGGGAAGGTCTTCCGATGCCGGCATCTACAATAATGGGCAGGTCGATCTCATCAATGAGGATCTGGATAAATTCTTTGGTACACAGGCCCTTGTTGGAGCCGATGGGCGCTCCCAGAGGCATGATACAGGCGGCGCCTGCCTGGACCATATCTCTGGCGGCATTAAGATCCGGATACATATAGGGCATAACAGTAAATCCTTCTTTTGCCAGGATTTCTGTAGCTTTAATAGTTTCCTGGTTGTCCGGAAGAAGGTATCTGGTATCCCGCATGATCTCGATCTTTACCAGATCGCTGCCGCAGACTTCTCTGGAAAGCCTGGCGATCCGCACTGCCTCCTGGGCATCTCTGGCTCCGGAAGTATTGGGCAGAAGACTGACGCCCTGGGGGATATAATCCAGGATATTGGCGGCGCCGCCTTCATTTACCCGGCGAAGAGCCAGGGTAATGATCTGGGCTTTTGCCTGCTCTACCGCTGCCTTTATCAGATCCAGAGAATATTTCCCGGATCCCAGAATAAATCTGGAAGTAAACTCGTGATTTCCGATTTTCCAAGTGTCTTTTGTATCGTTCATTTTTTCTTCCCTCATTTCTTAATTTTTTTCTAATATCAGTTCCAGGATCAAGTTTGCCTCATGAGCTGCGCACAGGGCCACTCTGGGGGCTGCAAGCCCCTGTCCTTCCTCGATCCCGGAAGTCCCGTCTCCGCAGAGATAAAAATTTCTTCCCACCTGTCTGGTGACGATATCATTGCTCCTTCCAAACCCTCCCATGCCGCTGGCACAGACCAGAGGTTTTTCAGGAAAAAACTCCCGACAGCCGTTAACCAGCATAGCCTTATTCTCCGGCCTGTCAAAAGCTTCGCAGATAATACCTGCATTCTGAAAAAGCCTGGGAATATTCTCTTCTGTGACTTTTTCACAGCTGGTTTCAATATCCAGCCAGGGATTAATCTGAAGAAGCTGCTCTTTGAGTGCTTCTGTCTTATCCATACCCAGATGGGAAATAAAATAGTGCTGCCGGTTCAGATTTGTCATATCCACCTTATCAAAGTCAATAAGGTGAAGATGTCCCACTCCTGCTCTGGTCAGAAATACCGCTACATTAGAGCCCAGGCCCCCAAGGCCTGCCACCGCAACCTCTGCCTTCCACAGTTTTTCCGCTTCTTCCCTTGTGCACCGGGCAAGAAGGGCTTTCTGCAGTTCTTCCCTGGATGGAATCCTTTTCTCCATAAGATCAGCCTCCTCCAACAAAACTGACGATCTCGATCCTGTCCTCTTCCAGGATCTCTTCTGTGGAATAATTCTTCTTAGGAACGATCTCTCCGTTTTTTTCCACCGCAACCCGGTCTTGCCGGTAATTTCTTGCTTCCAGCAGCTTCTCCACTGTCAGACCGGCCTCCCAGGCTGCTCTTTCTCCGTTTACAATCATCTTCCTCTCCTTTCCAGAATTTCTGCCACACAGAGAGGTTTTATTCTATGGTGCTGTCCCATTAGTCATACTTCAGGAATATTTATACATTTTATGCGAATTTGTCGAGCACAGCTTTGAGACCATAGGCTCAAAGCAGCGCAGACTAAGCAGTAAAATGTGTAAATATTCTCGAAAATGATTAATGGGACAGCTACATAGACTAAAAAAGGGTTCACGAAGTAATACACCCGTGGTGGTGCACCCCTTCATGAACCCGTTGGCTCACTCTCAACTGTGATCAGTATTCTGTTTTCGTAAGGAACCTTAGCTTGGGACTTCTTTCAGAAATCTGTCTTCTGAAGAGTCTTTTGATCGAATAGGGGAATATCCTATCCGACGCAATATCATGTCCAGCTTATCGCACAAAAAGAAAGGAGACGGACTCTGCCATCTCCTGAAATCTCTTCTTTCTTCCTACGTTGGCATTATCCAAATCAGGTTCCCGGGTCGAAGTTCACAACTTCCTCTCAGCCTGTTTACAAGCTCCCCTGTTTTTTACTTTTTCAGTATAAACTTCTCTCTCTTTTCTGTCAAGATAAATTTATCAACCAGACAGCCCTTCTCAGATCATCCCCAGAGTTCTGAAAATATACAGCCAGGCAGTGACGGTAAAAGCGCTTCCCAGTGTAGTCAGCATAACCACGCTGGAAGTCAGCGTTCCCTCATGATCCATATTTTTCGCCATCACATAGCAGCTTACTGTAGTAGCCGAACCCAGCATGATCAGAATGGCTACCAGCTTTTCCTGGCGGAATCCCATAGCTGCCGCCAAAGGAAGGAACAGGGCGCCAAATCCTGCCAGCTTCAGAAAAGAGGCAGCTACTGCCGGTCCTTTCTGCCCCAGAGCCTTTTTGAAATCAAAGGAAGCTCCCATGGCCATCAGGCCCAGAGGGGTTGCCGTTGCCCCTATACTGCTGACTGTTTTCTGAGCAATCTGGGGCAAAGGCAGTCTCAGCAGAGACCAGGCCATTCCTACCAGAATACCAATAATAATAGGGTTTGTAATGATCCCTTTCAAGGTCTTCTTAACGGTAGCGCCATCCAGGTTCTTTCTCTCAGGGCTGAAAAAAGAAAGGACCACTACCGCCATTATATTATACAAAGGAACACTGCCGATGATCATCAAGGGGGCGATCCCAGCAGAACCGTAAATATTCTGGATAAAAGCAATCCCCAGAAGAGCAGCGCTGCTCCGGTAAGAAGCCTGGATAAACTCCCCCCTGGTGCTCCGGTCTTTCAGAAGAAGGGAGAGAAGACCGGCTAGGAAAATCTCCAGAAATGTGACAACAAAACAGAAAAGAACAAATTTTCCATCCCACATTTCATAAAAATCTACGGTAGCCAGATCCTGGAATAAAAGCACCGGCAAAGGCACCCGAAAGACAAATTGATTCATCTTCGAAGCAAACCCTTCGTCGATCCAGCCGATTTTCCTGAGAGCCAGTCCCAGGACCATCAGCAAAAATACAGGTATCGTAGCATTCAGACTAAAAATAAGATTCTCCATGGCCGTTCTTCCAGTCTTCCTTTCAAGTTTTTGACCGCCCTTTTTATGCCTGGGCTTCCTCTGTTTGATCTACAAATTTTTTCTTATAATTCTCCATACATTTTTCGATAACTTCTACTGCCGCAATGGGGCCGCCGAACTCATTGACTGTGGTACTTTTTCCTTCCAGATGTTTGTAGATAGTAAAGAAGTGCTTCAGCTCCTCAAAAATGTGCTTCGGCAGTTCATGGATATCTGTATAACCCATATAGGTAGGATCTCCATAAGGAATGGCAATGATCTTCTCATCTCCCATTCCCCCGTCTTCCATCTTCATAACACCTATAGGGTAGCACCTGACCAGGGTCATGGGCAGAATTGATTCAGAACAAAGTACCAGCACATCCAGAGGATCCTTGTCGTCTCCGTAAGTTCTGGGAATAAAACCGTAGTTCATGGGATAGTGGGTTGCAGTGAATAAGATTCTGTCCAGTGACAGCATGCCGGTCTCCTTATCCAGCTCGTATTTTTTGTTGCTCCCCTTTTCGATCTCGATCACCGCCATAAAATCTGTGGGGTAGATCCGCTCCTCACTGATATCATGCCAAATGTTCATAGAAATACCTCCTTTTAAAGTCTCTCCCCTTCTGAGACTTTCCTGTTTTGATATCCCTATTCTATAACCCTTTTCTCCTATTTGCAAATTCTTTTTCTGTGCAAAAGCAGACAGCAAAAGACTGCTCCCCTGCCGGTTCTTAAATCCCCGGCGGGAAGCAGTCCCTTATCTATTATCCCTTTATTCAATGGTAATGTACTTATTCTCTTCTACCTGAGGAGCCGCTTCTTTCTTCGGAATCCTCAGTTTCAGTACGCCATGTTTGAATTCACCCTGGATATCCTCCTGAGTCAGATTGTCGCCTACATAAAAGCTTCTCTCACAGGCTCCGCTGAAACGTTCTTTCCGGATGAAACGTCCGTTCTTTGTCTCCTTTGGAGAATCCTTCTGTGCGGAAATGGTCATATAGCCATTTTCCAGAGTAACCTTTATATCTTCTTTCTTGAATCCGGGAAGATCGATATCCAGTTCATAGCCGTCCTTCTTCTCCTGGATATCTGTCTTCATCAGATTTTTCGCTCTCCGTCCATAGAGCTTCCTTTCCATTTTCCTATCTTCTCTGTCATTAAAAAATGGGAAATCGTCAAAATCAAAGAAATCATCAAACCAGTCATCAGCAAATGTTCTCGGCAGTAACATAGGTCATTCCTCCTTTTTCACTTTTCCTACTCTTCTGCCCCAGGGCTGACTAAAATCTGTCATCCCTCAATAGCAATGTGATTATCCTGTTCAACTGCAGGTTTTTTCTCTTTTTTCGGAATGCTCAGTTTCAGGATACCGTCCTCATATTTAGCCTTGATATCCTCCTGGGTAACTTCATCGCCTACATAGAAGCTTCTGCTCATTGCTCCTGCATAACGCTCCTGGCGGATATATTTACCGTCTTTCTCATCTTTATCCAATCCCTTTGCTGCGGAAATGGTAAGGTAACCATTTTCCAGGGAAGCCTTGATCTCGTCTTTCTTAAATCCCGGCAGGTCAACATCCAGTTCATAGGAACCCTCTGTCTCCCGGATATCGGTTTTCATCATTCTCTTGGCGTTCTTTCCATATAAAGGATTTTTCCTTCCCCAGAAATCATCGTTAAATGGGAAGTCCATAAAGTCATCAAATAAATTTTCTCCAAAAATACTAGGTACTAACATAAGTCATATCTCCTTTCAATAGACATCATATTATTTATTTTAGCACTTTGGGAAAACCGAAGTGTTGTTGTCGGAACTTGGGAATCATTTTTTTTCTTTCTTCCTTTGTTCTAGTTGTAATATAACACATATCATCAGCACTGTCAAGTCCTGAGTGCTAATTTTTTTATTTTTTTTGCAGGGGGCAAAAGGATACTATCAAAATCCCCGAACATCAAACAACAGCCCCTTCAAATTCCGGGGCAAAAGAAAACGAAAACTACCGTTGTGGGAATAAGTGTTCCTACAACGGCAGCGCTTTCTATTCGCCAGTATATGCAATTTCTATCTCATAGCCGCCATCCTCGCCGTAGGTGTGGAAAGAATAATCCCCGATTTGTAAATCTCCCTCTGCGACAGGGTAGAAGGTCTTTTCCTCGGCGTCACAAATTACAGCTTCGTCTATAAATCCATCTTCAACGGTAGTCAGGATTTCCCGGATACAATCATCACAAAAATGCGTTTTCATTTTGTGGGCGCTCACAATGCCCCATCCCCAGTCAATGGAAGCGGTAGCACTGTCCATGTTGGGATTTGACATCATCATCAAATAGGCTTCGCCAGTATTCAGGAAAACCAGATTGATACGCTCCAGGAAGCCCCGTTCCAGACAGCAGCCATCAGCCGTATTCGGGATATAACGGATAAGGTTTTCGATATCCTGCCCGTACTGGCTGTACACTAAATCACACCGGATAGCCTGGGCGATTTTTTCGTATTCATCATCTGTGGCCGTTGCCATATATGTAGCGATTGTCCCTAAAAATTCTTCCATATTTTTTTGATTTCGATGGTTTGTCCATATATTTCCGGCCATGATACCGATTGGGAGAAAAACAAATGTGACAGCCCCTATCATAAAACCGTCATAGAGCAGGGAACGCTTATCGTGCTGACTTAGATGTTTTTTGTCCATGTCCAGTTCATCATCTACCCAAAAGTACAGCCAATTATCCCGCAGCTTTCTCCATACATTTTTCATATCCATACCCTCCAACAAGCTATAAGCTAATATCTTATAGTCTATCAGAAGCTATTGAAAACGGCAATCATATTATAGTCTTAAAGTGTACAAAATGATAACTGATAGCTAATAGATGGGTATGGATTATGGAAAAGAACGGATTAGGAAAGCGTATCAACGCAGTAAGGAAAGACCGGGGCTTAACTGCTGATCGGCTCTCGGAAATGTGCAATATCAACGCTACTTATCTCCGACAGATTGAGGGCGGCGTAAAAATGCCCAGCCTGCCGGTATTCATAGACATTTGCAAGGCTCTGAAAATCTCGCCGGATTATCTTCTTCAAGACGAACTGGAAGAAAATGAAATCAGTACCATCCGGGGGATAGAAGCCCTCTGGAAGGATATATCTCCCAGCAAACAGGCGCTTGCACTTGCCATGATAAAAGCGGTATTGGAACATAAGGAGTAACAGAACAGCCAGCCGTGCCCGGCTGGCTGAATTACCTTTGTGTAAAATCTTATCTGCTCGATAAATGAGAAGTTGATTATCCTATAAAAACATTATAAATCACAACAACATAAACAGAAACTGCGGTTAAACCGGTAAGGACAAAACCACTTTTTTCTCTACTATTTTTATATTCTACACTTCTTATCAACAAAAGTGTAGCAAGTGATATAAGCATAATAGGATTTGTTATGTCAAATCCTTCCGAAAAACAGGAATTGCAATATTCAATCTTTCTTATCAATCAATCCCCATGCGGCCAAAACAAAACCTATAATTGCGATACCGGCAAAAATGTAAATGGTTGGCATAAGACCATATTGCGAGATGTTCCAGAGTGAAGAAAATTCCCCGTTTACTGTCCATTCATTAGCCATCGAGCCAGCCAAAACCTGTGCAATAGAAATTATTCCTGCTAAAATCATTGCTGAACCTAAAATTACTTTTTTCATCTGACCTTTCCTCCTTGAATTTGTTTATTCACTCTGTTATTTTTTCAGCAACTTCATCTTGTTCCAACTCAATCACGTCCAAAACGCCACAATTCAGGGCTTCTCAGATACGAACCAGCGTATGCCAAAGGGGTTTATAGCTTATGTGTATTTATCCTCCTACCTTTTTCCCGGCGTCAGGGTTCCTGTTCCCATTATATCAAAATTCTTGCTATCCCACAAACAATTCTTGGCATAACCGCGGTTACGTCTGGATCGCACTTTTCCTTTCTGTCTTATTCGATACTTATTGCTTATATTATATCCCATTAACGATACTTTCAAATTAGAAACTACTGATTTCTTAATTTTTGAATAGTCAAGAAAATAATATCAAAAAGTATTCCAATCATTATACCAAATACGAATTCTTCATTCTTTTCCCCCTGTGCTACTTTCAATAATCTACATACGAATACTGTAATAATTGGAATAACTATATAGATTAGTTGTTTTAGATATTTATTTCTCATGGATTACACCCCATGCCAACACAAGTTTTAGTTGTCTTGATAGCAATGCCCCTGCAAAATACAGGCATCATTTATATCGTTCAAAGCCCTTACCCATTATTCTCCACCTTAACAGTTCACTTCTTTAACATATGATTAATTTTGTTATAGCTTAGACTTCATAATTGTGTACAGATAAAGCAGGATTGTTCTATTTCTTCAAATTTTCTATAAACCCGGAGATAGCGGATATAAGCCAACCCAAACCAATAATAATTAACGCAATTTTCCACCCGATACCATTATCAAAAACAAAGATAAATGTATATAGAGCGAACAAACTAACAGGAATAGCAATTCCATATAACACCAAATGAAACTTCCTCTTTTTTTCTTTATCCATTTATTCTCCCCTCATTAACTTCAAATTCGACAACTTAGGATTTATAACTTAACAAATTTATTTGCTAAGTTATATACTTGATTGATTTCTTTGCTCTCCAACTTCCAATTATTTAGTTCAGTTTTTATCAGTTCTGAATACTTTTTGCTTATATCCCTTAAAGCGTTACCTACCGATTTTCTGACATATTCGCTGGAATCCTCTCTCAAATCAGCTAATCGTTCAATCGCTTCCATAGGATTTTCTTTGAAATAAGGTCTACTTGTCCAAATTCTTAAACCTTCTGTAACCGCCCTTCTAGTATTAGGATTGCTGCTTTTCAACCATTCATCAATAATAGGAATAGCATTTTCGTATCCTTTTTTCTTACAGCACTCATCAAAGGATTTTGCTAATACTTCCTGAACTCTCCAGTTATCATCATTAGAAACTGTATCTCTCATAAAAGCTAAAACATTATCATCTTCTGATAGATACCCAAAAAGAAATACGGCATACATTCTTACTTGATATACCATAGATTTGTATGCTAAAAACGCCAACTTTTTGACAAATTCAGTATCATGAGATTTATAATCACTTAATGCTCTACTTTCTTCCAGCTTAAAACCATTTTCTGTCAAAGAAAATTCTCTCTCTAAACCAACAATATACTCATTCATATAAACTTATCCCTACACAACTTCCAATTTTCTGCTCTACAACTTAGGATTTGTCAGTCTGTTATAATTCTTTTACCATTTGCATTTCTTTGAATTGCATACCCAAGAATGTATATTCAATCTCTTTGATTTCCTCAAATCCGATAGACGCATACATTTTGCGTGCCACTGTATTTTCCAATGATACACTGATATACAGTTTGTCAGCATTATGTTTTTCTTTGAAGTAATCAAGAAATGCTCGTGCTGCCATTTTTCCATAACCTTTTCCTTGAAACTGCTTACCAATCATAAAACGACTCATAGACCATCCAGGAAAAGTATCGTCATAATCATACAGCACAAATCCCACCATCGTTTCTTTGTGGTAGATGCCCAAAGTATAAAGTCCATCCTCGTAAGCTGCCTCAACCAATGACTGTTTATTGTCTGCGACAAATCCCTCTTGGCTGTCATCAACGGTCAACGATATACAATCCCAGTAGTTAGATTTGTCAATTTTTCTAAATTCCATTTTCAACTCCGCTCCTTCATACTTGCTCTTTGAAAA
Organism: Blautia sp. An81; assembly: GCF_002161285.1. GTDB lineage: Bacteria > Bacillota > Clostridia > Lachnospirales > Lachnospiraceae > Blautia > Blautia ornithocaccae. The sequence continues at coordinate 98,470 of NZ_NFHH01000005.1, forward strand.
CGACAGAAAATTCTTCACATACAACTTTCATATCAGAAGTGAATTTCAGTCCTACTTCATTCAGACATTCGGCAAAGAATTTTTCATGCACTTCTCGCCAATAATCTAAGGATTTATCTCCTTCACCTTCTTTATATGCGTGTTCTGCTGTTACCTCGCTAAATGGGACAACAGTCACTTTATGGGTTTGAATAACGCATACGCCATTGTCGTTAGAGTCTAAAACAACACTATACGCTCCTACTTTTGGCAGAGGTTCATTTTCCAATTTATCGATTTCTATATTCACATTATATCAGTTAAAAATCAGCCATTCAATGAAATTCATAGGGTAGCCACCTTTTTCGTGTACCATTCCGTCACCCCCCCTTTTATTCCCCCTATGCCCGAACTCCCATAGAAGGAAAGGATCATTTTCTCATATGGGATTTTTCTGTTTCTAGAAAAATCTGTTTTGGGGTTAGAAACAAGGCCGGCTAGATCCTGTTTTTGCTTATTTGTCAATTCTTAATCTCAAAAAATCCCACACCACATTTTCTGTGATGTGAGATTCTCTTAACTTAATGCCATTGTCCACGGGGCATACCGTCTTTCTTCTTATTCAGAACCTGCATTTCTCTCCCAGAAGCTGACCGCCTCATCGATCCAGCCTTCTGCCACAGTTCCTTCCCCCAGGCCGAACCCATGCCTCAGGCCATCAAACACCTGGATTTCTGCATCTGTTCCATTTTCCTGTATCCGGCTGATGTAATCTTCCATAGAACGATAAGAAGCGATCCCGTCATTAGTTCCCACACAGGCGTAAGTGGGCGATTCATTGCCTGTCACATCCGAAAGGCCTGTATACTCCATGATCACGGCTGCCGGAGCCGGATATTCTTCCTCTCCGAATGCCGCTGTTCCATAGGATCCCAGCCAGGCCGCCATACGTGCTCCTGCAGAGCCGCCCCAAAGGGAGTAATCCGTCATATCAATCTGAAGTTCATCTGCGTTTTCATGGAGAAAGGCGATGGCTCTTGCCAGATCTTCACAGGCCGTATCTGCTCCTGGCCGGTAGATCAGTGCAAAAGCATTGTATCCTTTTTGGGACAGTTCCATTGCATGGGGAAAGCTGTCATGCATGGCAGCCACATAGACAAAACCTCCTCCTGCATTGATCACTGCAGTCTTTGCTCCCGGCTCTCCCCGGAAGAAAAAGAGCCCTGTATTTTCCTTGTCAGGATCTTCCGCCTTTTCTTCATCTGTATAAATGTCATAGAAAATCTCCTCTCCTGACTCCACCTGATCTTTCAGATAATTTGCAATCTCCACCGTACGGTCTGGATTCACATTGTTATACCAGGTCAGGATCTCTCCCACATCCTGTAGTTCCAGATCCTCATCAATCGTCCGGTCCACAGGAAAAATCAGTCTCCCGTAATCTCCAAATACCGGATCATTGATCACATCCATAACCTTTGTCTCTAAGGTATAATCCTCCTCCTCACCACTGCTCCCGTTCTCTACAGTTTCAGCTTTCTCTGAAGGGTTTGCATCTGATGAATCTGTCCGGGAGCTCTCCTCTGTCTGGCCGCAGCCTGACAGAAGCAGCATAAAAGACAGAACCCCGGACAAAAGGATAACCCTAAGACTGTTTCTGTAAATGTGCCATGTTTTTCCCATACCTCTTCCTCCTGATTTTTTATCCTTCTGCAAATATACTGCCAAGCCACTGATCATATCCGTCTATCCAGCCCCCTTCTGCTCCGAAACCATGGGGCATTCCTTCCAGCACATGGGATTCTACAGATACTCCTGCTTCTTCCAAAGCCTGGATACATTCTTCAAATTCCCCTACAAAAGGATCCCTGGTCCCGTATGCAAAATAGGTAGGCGGAAAATCCCATAACTGCAATATCTTCCTGATCGATTCCGTATTCCTCTCCGTGGCTTCTGACAAACCGGACAGCCCGGGCAAGATCCAAGGCTCCTTCTTCCTGGGTATATGGCCTTAATCTGTAGTCCACCACAAAGCTCTGATAGCCCCGCTGGCTGAGCGCTTCCGCCACAGGAGTTCCCTCATACTGGTCACTTCGGTATTGGAAGGCTCCCCCTGCGCAGATCAGTACAGCGCCTTTAACCTCTGTTCCCTCGGGCACAGGAAATGTTCTCACTGTAGGACGGAAGCCGGGGTCATCTGCATAACCGCCATTGTTTTCCGTATACTCTGTTTCTGAAGGCATATTGCCTTCCTCCCACAGATAGAAGTTCTGGCGTGTCCCTGCATCCACCTGCCCATGAGCTGCTGTCTGGATCTCACTGTTTTCTCCGGTACTGCTTTTCGAGCATATAAGTCTTTGCCTCCGGATTGGAACGGGTGGCCTTCACAGTTCCAGGCACTACAAGGTTAACGTCGGATTTCATGATTCCCAGATCCAGAATAGAAAATCGTATTCCATAGTTGCTCATCTTTCCTTCCTCCTGACCCTGCCGTTTTCAAATTTGTATAATTTATACAACCCCTTCTGACTTTGTAGATAATTATAGAATATTTACAAAGTCTTCAGAATATCCAGTTGGTTTTCCGGTATATACCCAAAGGTTTTATTCCTGGGATCAGCGAGCCAAGCGGACATGTATCTGGGATCAGCTATAGCCGGTATTGCAGGTGTGTCTCCCTCCCGGTGGATTTTTTATCCTACAGGGCAATCCCAAGGACTTTCCTGTAGAGAATATAGAAAAAGCCGTCCATTACTGAACGGCTGGAAATAGAAAAGGAACGTCTATCTGGGCGTTCCATGATCTACTTGCGATATTCCATTTTTTGTAAAATGACGTTACGCGACTTTTCGTTGCTTTTTAGAAAAAGCAGAAATAGTAATGTCAATGCTATATTTATGGTTAAAACGACTATGCTTCCTTCCATTTTAGGCATTCCACCAGATAGCAGTGTGTTTCCAGTAAAAACTGTTGTGAACAGATGTGGATAATCGTCTGCCAGCGAAACAGCGCCGAAAATAATTCCTCCAACACCATTCCAGACAAAATGCATCATCACGGGAGCAATCAGTGATTGGATATATTCTAATACCGTAGTCATTAAAATACTCATCGTAATAACATTTAGTACTGACACAATACCTGCTTCAAAGGCACCTCCATGCATAAAGGTAAACAATGCCGTAGTAACAACCATTGCCGCAACCACATTATAGTTACGCTTTATCATTTGGTAGAGATAACCTCGCACCAATAATTCCTGCATGATTGTGTTTATAAGTGCGGAAAGCAGCCATAGCCATAACATTGGAAAAGTGTCAGTGGCTGTAATTCTCATTACCCCCAGTCCAGCTAAAATTATGATGGCAGCACCCAGCCAAAGGACACCCGTCCCAAAGCCGATGCAAACACTTCTGAATGGCTTGGAGATGATATGCATTTCTATTTTTCGTTTCTCCATTAGCCAGAAGATCAGAGTTAAACCCACAACACATAGAAACGGAATAAGTTCAGCCCAAAATCTCCAAACTGCACCATTTGGGGAATCGGGAATAGGTAACAATCCGGCTAAAACAGCCCATCCAACAAAGAAAAAAATTGCTTTTGTTACTGTAATAAATAACTTCTTCATATTACGACACCTCTATTATGATACGAATATTGAAAAAATCTTCTTCAATATTTCTATTTATTTTTCGCCCTGCCTTTCTCCCTGTTCCGGAGTTTCTGTTCCCCATTATATTAAAATTCTTGAAAAGCGGTCAATCGTAAAGACTAACCGCTTGTATGTAATGCATATCAAATGGATAAAGCAGAACAGCCAGCCGGGAACAACAAAATAATTTATTTAAAAACAAAAATATCTTCTATGGGAGCTTTCACAGCTCTTGAAATATCAATGGCCAGTTTCAGGGAAGGATTATACTGGGCTTTTTCCAATCTCATAATGGTTTCCCGCCGGACCCCTACGATCTCGGCCAGCTGTTCCTGGGTAAGTCCCTGTGCCGTGCGATATACTTTTAAATTACAAACAAAATCTGCACCCATGATCTACTCTCCTTTTTCATAACGGTACAGGAAATAATTGCTGAGGAAAAGGACCAGGGCATAAATAAAGGAAACAGAAATCAGCATGAAGATGGCACACCATTCTACATTTCGGGAAAACATCCCAAGTCCCATAAGCCATATGACTATGAACAATAAACGGAATCCTGTCTTATATGCTTTTAATTGTGCTTTTCGCCTGTTTTCCTGAAAAAGCTCATCTTCTAAAGTGTGAGAGAGTTTTCCTTCAAAATTTCCATAATACTGGAACTTCTGACCAAAATCATATATGCTTAAAGACAGAAACAACAGAAAGGAAGGTATATCATCTTATGGAAATCCGTGTTTTAAAATACTTTTTAATGGTTGCCAGGGAAGAAAATATTACAAAAGCTGCCAACCTGCTTCATATTACCCAGCCTACTCTTTCCCGGCAGCTTATACAGCTGGAAGAGGAACTGGGAACCACTCTTTTCCACAGGAGCAAGTATCGGATAGTCCTTACGGAAGATGGTATGCTGCTGAAGCGGCGGGCTCAGGAGATCATAGAACTTGCAGATAAGGCAAAAAAAGAATTATCCCATGAAGCAGAAGCCCTTTCCGGGGAAATCTTTTTCGGCTGTGCCGAAACCCGGAACATGACCTTTCTCTCCCGGAAAATGGCAGCTTTCCGGGAAAAATATCCCCTTGTCCATTATAATATCTACAGTGCAACGGCTGATGACCTGAAGGACCGGATAGAAAAAGGACTTCTTGATATCTGTCTGTTCACGGAGCCTGTGGATATTGGGAAATATGAGTTTCTCCGTCTGGAAAAGAAAGAGGTGTGGGGCGTACTGGTACGGAAGGACTCTCCCCTTGCTTCTAAAGAAACTGTGACGCCGGAGGATCTGGCAAAAGTTCCGCTTCTGATGTCACGGAGAGAAATGGTACAAAACGAACTGGCCAACTGGTTCGGGGACTTTTACGATCAGCTTGACGTGGCAGCCAACTATAATCTGATCTTAAATGCCGCAGACATGGTGAAAAACCATATTGGAGTCGCTCTGTGCTTTTATATTGAAAATATCTCCAATGACCTGTGTTTTATTCCTTTTTCCCCAGCATTGGAGACCGGCGCCGTTCTGGCCTGGAAGAAAAATTTTGTCTTCTCCGCTGCTGCAACAAAATTTATTCATTACATAAAAGACTCCGTTTTCTAACGGTTTCGTGTATAATTCACTTATATTTTGTATCCAGGTCCTTTTATCTTTGGTATTTTTCACAAAGAATTTTAAAAACCCCAAAAAATTATTCATAGTATTCCGATTTTCTGCTGATCAGATATTTTTTAATATGTATAAAAATACTTTTTTCTCAATAAAGAAATAAGAACTTTTATTTGACATCTTTCTTCTCCCATGCTACTATCTCTCCCATAAAGGCAAAGACGCCGAAAGAAGCGTCTTTGCCTTTTTTTATTTTTATGCGCAAGGAGGAAGAAAGTATGAGACTGACACCTAAGGAACAGGAAAAACTCCTGCTTCATCTGGCCGGAAATCTGGCAAAAGAGCGGAAAGCCAGAGGACTGAAGCTGAACTACCCGGAAGCGGTAGCCTATATCAGTTCGGAATTAATGGAAATGGCCAGAGACGGTAAGGAGGTTACAGAACTTATGCATCTGGGAACAAAGCTTCTTTCCAGAGACGATGTAATGGAAGGAGTGGCCGATATGGTCTCAGAAGTACAGGTGGAAGCCACCTTCCCTGACGGAACCAAAATGGTCACCGTACACAACCCTATTCAGTAATGCGATCAGGAGGTAACGCAATGAAAATCGGAGAAATCATGCCCTTGGAAAGGGAAATTACATTAAATGAAGGGAAGCCTTCCCTTACGCTGATGGTCACAAATACCGGAGACCGTCCTGTGCAGGTAGGGTCTCATTTTCATTTCTTTGAAGTAAACCGCTGTCTGTCCTTTGACAGGGAAAAAGCCTATGGCTTCCATCTGGATATTCCTTCGGGAACTTCTGTCCGTTTTGAACCGGGAGAGGAAAAGGAAGTTGTCCTCACTGCCATGGGAGGCACCAGGCGGATCTTCGGACTGAACGATCTGACCTGCGCCCAGGCTGTGGAAGGGACAAAAGCCGCTTCCATGGAAAAGGCAAAGCAGAAAGGATTCCTTTAAAATACACAAACTAATCTTGGAGGTATGAATATGAGCGCAAAAATATCCGGAGAGAAATATGCCATGATGTACGGCCCTACCACAGGGGACAAAGTACGGCTGGCAGATACAGACCTGGTCATTGAAGTAGAAAAAGATTACACCACTTACGGGGACGAGTGTAAATTCGGCGGCGGCAAAACCCTTCGTGACGGCATGGGACAGTCTGTAAAGACTACCAGCGCCGACGGAGACCTGGATCTGGTGATCACCAACGCTTTGGTCCTGGATTATACAGGAATCTACAAAGCAGATATCGGAATTAAAGACGGAAAGATCGCAGGCATCGGCAAGGCCGGAAACCCTGCAGTTATGGACGGGGTAACTCCCGGAATGACCGTGGGCGCTTCCACAGAGGCCCTGGCTGGTGAAGGCCTGATCCTCACTGCCGGCGGACTGGATACCCATATCCATTTCATTTCCCCCCAGCAGGTAGAATGTGCCCTGTACAGCGGCGTCACCACTATGATCGGCGGCGGAACAGGACCTGCCGACGGCACCAACGCCACCACCTGTACTCCAGGCCCCTGGAACATGGAAATGATGTTAAAGGCCTGTGAAGAATACCCTATGAACATCGGTCTTCTTGGAAAAGGAAACTGTTCTGACGAGAAAGCTCTGGTGGAACAGATCAAAGCCGGCGCTATGGGACTGAAGCTTCATGAAGACTGGGGTTCTACTCCTGCTGCCATTGATCACTGCCTGAACGTGGCCGACGACTATGACGTGCAGGTAGCCATCCATACAGATACTCTTAATGAAGGGGGCTGTGTGGAAGATACTCTGGCAGCCATTGCAGGAAGAACTATCCATACATACCATACAGAAGGCGCCGGCGGCGGCCATGCCCCTGACATTATCCGGGCAGCGGCAGCTCCCAACGTACTTCCCTCTTCTACTAACCCTACCATGCCTTATACAGTAAATACTCTGGATGAGCATCTGGACATGCTGATGGTTTGCCACCACCTGGATAAGAGGATCCCAGAGGACGTAGCTTTTGCAGATTCCAGGATCCGTCCGGAAACCATTGCCGCAGAAGATGTTCTCCATGACATGGGCGTCTTCAGCATGATGAGCTCTGACTCTCAGGCTATGGGACGTGTGGGAGAAGTCATCACCCGTACCTGGCAGACTGCCAGCAAGATGAAAGGGGAGCGTGGAGCCCTTCCTGAGGATGAAGGCCACGGAAACGACAACTTCCGGGCAAAACGTTATATTTCCAAATATACCATCAACCCGGCCATTACCCATGGCGTAGCCGACTATGTAGGTTCTGTAGAGAAAGGAAAATTCGCCGATCTGGTATTGTGGAATCCTGCATTCTTCGGTATCAAACCTGACCTGATCATCAAAGGCGGCATGATCATTGCCGGAAAGATGGGGGACGCTAACGCTTCCATTCCCACCTGTGAACCGGTAATATACAAGCCTATGTTTGCCGCTCACGGAAAGGCAAAATATGCTTCCTGCCTGACCTTTGTATCTAAGGCAGCCATGGAAGAAGACGTAAAGACAAAATATCATCTGGAAAAAACAGTGGTTCCTGTATCCGGCTGCCGCAACATCGGTAAAAAGGACATGAAATTCAACAGCGAGACACCCCAGATCACAGTAAACCCGGAAACCTATGAGGTAAAAGTGGACGGAGAACATATCACCTCCAAACCTGCTGACAAACTTCCTCTGACACAGCTTTACAGCTTATTCTAGGAGGTGTCCCATGTTAGGCGTTTGTTTATTATTTGTAGGAATCGTCCTGATTAATAACGGCATGTGCACCTTATACAAGGTAGACGGAAGATCAGCGGCGGTTATGAATATCCTTACCGGAGGACTTTCCATATTTATCAATGCGGTAAACCTGGTAATGGGAAATTATTACGCTGCAGGAACAGGACTGCTCTTCGGCTTCACATATATTTTTGTAGCTTTTTCCAAACTGTGGAACTTAAGCCCCATCCCCTTTGCCTGGTTTTCCACCTTTGTAGCAGTAAACGCTGTAGTCTTCGGAACCATTGAAGGAGTTACAGGAAGCGCTGCTTTAAATGTGACTGCGGACTGGCGTTGGGCCGCTATCTGGTATCTCTGGGCAGTTCTCTGGGGAACTTCCTTTGTGGAAGATATCTGCGGGAAAAAGCTGGGGAAATTCGTCCCCTGTCTCCAGGTATTTGAAGGAATCGTCACCGCCTGGATACCGGGACTTCTTATGTTAATCGGTCAATGGTAGGAGAAAAACTTATGATTTGTGAAAAAATACTGGGAAAACTGGAAGACATAGAACTCCAGGGAAAGAAGCTGGAATTTATTACTGTGGAGTGGCACGAGGCCTTTAAAAAGATCCACCGGAAGGTTACGGATGCCGGACGGGAAATAGGAATCCGTCTGGATGACTCAGTACTGAAAACCGGGCTGTTAGAGGGGGATGTACTCTACGCAGATCCCGAACTGGTCATTGCCGTCCATACCCCTCCCTGCGAGGTAGTCAAGGCAAAGGTTTCTCCCCATCACCCGGAGATGATCCCCAAGGTCTGCTATGAAATCGGAAACCGGCATGCGCCTCTTTTCTTTGGAGAGGATTCCAGCACCTTTGTAACTCCCTATAATGAGCCTATGCTTCGTCTCCTCTCTTCTCTTCATGGTGTAGAAGCCAGGAAAACCATAGAATCTCTGAACTTTAAAGGACAGATTTCCTCTCAGATCGGCCATTCCCATCACCACGATCATGGAAACCGGGAAGGAGCTCAGGCATGAACCGCCGGGATATGGAGGCCCGTTTTCTCCTCCTTCAGATAAATGATTCTCTCTTTCCCATAGGAGGTTATTCCCACTCCTATGGGCTGGAGACTTATATACAGAAAGGCCTGGTGAGCGACGGAAGCACCGCCAGGCTTTACATAGAAAACCGGCTGCGCTGCAGCCTTCTCTATACAGATCTTCTGGCTGTCCGGCTGGCCTATGAAGCAGCAGCTAAAGAAGATCTGGAAAAGCTGGAGGAACTGGAGGACGTCCTGGACGCCTCCAAGATCCCCCTGGAACTGCGGGAAGCCTCCAGGAAACTGGGCAGCCGTTTTGTGAAGACACTCCAGCACATGGAGATTTCCTGGAAGAAAAATATTTTTCAGGAATACCAGGAACTCCGCCGGGGAAAAGTAACCAGTCATCCCTGTGCTTACGGAGTTTTCTGCTGTGCCGCCGGGATCCCTCTGGAGGATTCTATGGCAGCCTTTCTTTATGCCCAGACCTCTGCTATGGTCACAAACTGTGTAAAGACTATTCCTCTCAGCCAGTCAGAGGGACAGAAAATCCTCCTCTCCCTCCATCAGGTCCTGGAAGAGGTGCTTTTTCTTGTCACCACAGCGGGAGAAGAAATGTTCTGCGCTTCCACTCCCGGCTTTGACCTGCGGGCTATCCAGCATGAAGGTCTGTACTCCCGGCTGTATATGTCCTGATACAGGTGCAGCCCTGTTTTTATATTTCTCTGTCTGCGAATGCAGACTCTACTATATATGAAAGAAGGAAGAATTATGTCTTATGTAAAAATCGGCGTAGCCGGCCCTGTAGGTTCCGGCAAGACTGCTCTCATAGAAGCCCTTACCCGGCGCATGGCCAAAGATTACAGTATCGGTGTTATCACCAATGATATCTATACGAAAGAGGACGCAGAATTCCTTGCCAAAAACAGTATCATGCCTCTGGAAAGGATCACCGGCGTGGAAACCGGCGGCTGCCCTCACACAGCCATCCGTGAAGACGCCTCCATGAATCTGGAGGCAGTAGAAGAAATGGCGGAAAAGTTTCCGGATATCGAGCTGTTTTTCATAGAAAGCGGCGGGGATAACCTTTCCGCTACCTTTTCACCGGAACTGGCCGATGCCACTATCTTTGTCATTGACGTGGCAGAAGGGGATAAGATCCCCAGAAAAGGCGGACCAGGAATCACCCGCTCCGATCTGCTGGTGATCAACAAGATCGACCTGGCTCCCTATGTAGGGGCAAGCCTGGAGGTTATGGAAAGAGATTCTAAGAAAATGCGGGGAGACCGTCCTTTCCTGTTCACCAATATCCGCAGCGGAGAACATGTGGAACAGGTAGTGGAATGGATCAAGAAAAACGTACTTTTGGAGGGAATGTAATGCCAGAAGAAAAAAATCCCTATGGAAAAGTCTCCCGCTTTTCCATTACCGCCGGTACCCGTGAAGGCCAGACCATATTGGAAGACTTTTCTTATACCTCTCCCTTTAAGATCATGCAGCCCTTTCCCCTGAAAGGCGGCGGGATCCAGGTCATGCTGCTGGCTGCTTCCCCGGGAATCATGGCAGGAGATCTTCAGGAATTTTCTTTTCATATAAAAGAAGGCGCCAGGACAGAGTTCATCTCCCAGTCCTACGATAAGATCCACTGCATGAAAGAAGGAAAGGCAGGCAGACATACCTCTGTTTTCGTAGAGAAAGGAGGAACCTTTTTCTTTCATCCCCAGCCTATGATTCCTTTTAAAGGATCTGCCTTTGAAAGCACCATGGATATCCGGCTGGAAGATGAGACCTCCCGGTTCTTTATGAGCGAGATCCTTTCCTGCGGACGATACGCCAGAGGGGAGACTTTTGCCTATCGTTTCTATCATAATCTGGTCCGTATCTACAGAAATGGAAAACTGATCTTCCGGGACAATACCCGGTATGACCCTGTACTTTTCTCTATGGACAGTATGGGAATGTATGAGTCCTATACCCATCTGGCCTGTATCTACCTTACACCGCCGGAGGATCCGAAAAGTTTTGTATCCAAGGTTAAAGATCTTCTGGAAAATACTTCGGATATCACCGGAGGCATTACCCGGCTGCCCCAGGGGGACCTGGCAGTGCGTATTCTGGGAAGGCGGGGACAGGTACTGGAAGAATTGTCTCAAAAAATCCTGCTGTGCAGCGGCCTGTAAAGGCTGAGGCACAGCAGTTTTTTATTATTCTTCTTTGGTTTTCTCTTGACATTTTCTCTGTATCTTCATATAATTATTTTAAGTAATTACTAAAGATAATTATTTATGGTAATCAATTTTAGAAAGGAGGAATAACACATGGAAATATCTTATGTAAAAGATTTTCTCTCTGCCTGCCAGGACGCCAAACGTATTACAGAGCTGATGCCCCCTCTTCCCAAAGGGATGTCTCCCCGGCATATCTATGTGATCGACGCAGTGTTTCAGTTAAGCCAATGCCAGGAAAAGGTGATGGTCAGCGATGTGAGTAAACTGCTTGGAGTCACCAGGCCAAGCATCACCAAAGTAATCCAGGAGCTGGAAAAACTGAAGGTTCTGACAAAAATCCCTGACCAGGAGGACAAAAGGATCGTCCACATAGCTCTGACATCTCTTGGGAAGGAATATTATGATTTCTATGTAGGGGAATATCACTCCTGGCTGGCTGAAAATTTCCGGGATATTTCTCCTGAAGATTTTTCTGTAACCGTTAGTACCATTCACCGGGTACTGGAAATCATGAAAGGTCTGGATATTACCGCCTACAAGGAAAAAAGAAAGGAAAAAGAAGAAAATGAATGAATCAGAAAAGAAAATTGATGCAAAGCTGATCTTTTCCATCATTGCCGCAGGAATCATGTCCTTCTCCGGCGTAGTGGTGGAAACTGCCATGAATGTTACCTTCCCCACTCTGATGGAAGAATTCGGCATCGGAACTTCTACCGTACAGTGGATCACTACCGGCTATCTCCTGATTCTGGCCATGATCATACCTGCATCTTCTTATTTAAAAAAGCGGTTTACACTGAAAAAACTTTTTGTCACCGCCATCTGCCTGTTCCTTATAGGAACCATTATGGCTGCTGTTACCCCGGTATTTTCTCTTCTGCCCCTGGGCCGTCTGATCCAGGGTGTGGGAACAGGTATCGCCCTGCCTCTGATGTTTAATATCGTTCTGGAGCAGGTTCCTGCCAAAAAACTGGGGCTGATGATGGGAATCGCCTCTCTGATCACAGCCATGGCTCCTGCCGTAGGACCTTCCGTGGGAGGTATGCTGGTAAGCAATTTCGGTTGGAGGATGATCTTTATCTCTCTGATTCCTCTGCTCCTGCTCTCTTTTTTCCTTGGGGTTTTCTCTATCCGTCAGGTAACAGAGACAGAAAAGATTTCTTTCCAATGGCTGGACTACTTCTTTTTGGCTGCAGGCTTCGCCTGCTTTATCTTTGCTACCAGCACCGCTTCCGACGCCGGCTGGATCAGTGTCCAGGTACTGGGGCTTCTGGCAGCCAGCATTATCTGTATTGTGATATTCTGTCTGAGATGTAAAAAAAGCGAAACACCCCTTATCGATATCCGGGTATTTCGCTGTGTTCCCTTCAGCCTCAGTGTACTGGTCCTTGTCTTTATTCAGTTTATTTGCCTTGGACTGGGATTTCTGATCCCCAACTATGCACAGCTTGTTCTGGGGGAAGAAGCTTTTCTGGCAGGCTGCCTTCTCCTCCCCGGCTGTATCATAGGCGCTGTTCTCTCTCCTATAAGCGGCAGGATGCTGGACCGTTTCGGAGCAAAGAAACCTATCCTTTCCGGTAACTTCTGTATTATCCTGGCAACAGTATGCTTCAGCATTTTCGCCCTGAAACTAAACATCGGAAGCTTTATCTTATTCTATATATTCTTCGCTTTCGGCCAGGGCTTCTCTGTAGGAAACACCATGACCAATGGACTGAAGCAGCTGCCGCCGGAATTAAATCCTGACGGCAATGCAGTGATCAATACTCTCCAGCAGCTGGCTGGCGCCATCGGCACCTCCATTATCACCACCATAGTGGCAGCCTCCCAGGCAAAGCTCCCTGATGACATGGCAGCAGCTACTGCCCAGGGCACTCAGTATTCCTTCTATCTTCTGGCAGTGCTGGCCGTTGTTGTGATCTGCTGTTCTTTGGGAGTCTTCGCACTTTCAGGAAAGAAAAAGCAGGCCTGATGGTTATGTCGACACTGGCCTGCCAGCAGCCCCTTTGTTTCTTTTTAAGACTGGACTTTCATAAAAAATCTACATAAAAAGAGAAGACCATATGATGCAGATTCCCATAAGAATAGGCTGGTGAAGAACGTATATCCAGATAGTTTTTCTTCCTATCTCTGAAAGCAGAGGGATCCGGATGCTGAGAAAGTGCCGGATTCCTTTGTTTTTCATAAGTAAAGGATATAAAAACCAGCCTGTCCAGTACAGAAAAATCCAGGGCAATATAGGGAAATAGTCGCTGGAATAAAAGCCTGCTCCCGGAAATCCAAAAATTGTCAGGACTCCTGAGTACAGTTCCTGAGAAAGTGCCAGGGTCTCTCCTCCCAGCCACAGATAACCATTCTGTATAGGATAAGTCAGGGCAAACAGTACCAGACATATTACCGCTCCCAAAAGGGGCGGAATCTTTTTTCCTAATTTTGAGAGAGGAATGGTCAGCAGGACCCCGCAGCCGATAAAGTTCAGAATGCCGAAGAATACAACTTCATCAGGAATGACCAGCCAGGTCACCGCGGTGATCAGCAGTCCCAGACCGTTTAAGAACAGCCCTCGTTTCAGGCTGTTGGCTGCTCCAAACCGCCAGGAGAAACCGGAGATCAGTATAAAGCTCCAGCAGATTCCCTGCTGCCAGAAAAAGGTGGCCGGAGCTCCCAGCCAATCAGGATTCTGCCCGTATATGATAAAGATATCATAAGAAAAATGATACAGGATCATGTTCACCAGTGCCAGGCCCCGCAGGGCATCCAGAAGATAATATCTTTCCTTCTGTTTTTCTATTGTAGTTTCTGTCATCTCTTTACTCCTTATCTATTGCAGAAGCAGGCTTTCGCTTTTAAACAGCAAATTCCCAGCCTTCTGTTTTTCCCATCATATCAGTTTTCCTCTGGGATGACAAGGGAAGCGTGTCCGAACCAGACTTTGAGAGACTGTTACCAGTCAAATACCTGATTGAAAAGATTTCTCAGGAACACCTCTTATGGAAACCTTATGACAGACCAGTCTCTCCCCTTCCAGGTCTTCTTTTGCCAGCTCCACAGCCTGTACGCTGCTGTTGTCATAGGTTTTATAATAATAGACTCCTCTCTTTCCATTTACACAGCAGGAATAAGTCGTCATATCACAGGTTCCTTCCTCTGTGAGGACTGTCCCCTTCACCATACTTACCTGATCCAGTATATGAAATATCTGGGATACATTGGCGTTTTCCTCTTTCTCACATCTGGAATTCCAAAGCAGAAAGGCAGCCCTTACGAAACGGGAGGCAGAAGAAGCATCTCCCGGAAGTCCTATTCCTCCCATTCCCTGACAGTAGGGTTCCAGGGGCAGCTTCCTGGAAAAGGTATTTTCTCCCTGCCCTGATGACAGCTTCCGAAAATGAGTCAGATAATCTTTATGAAAGGGAAAAGGGGGATTATTCGTCAGTACCTTTATAGGGTTTTCGTAAATCTTCAGTCCTTCTTCCACTGCCTCCAAAACCACACATTCCTTTCCGTCACCCAGCATCCAGTGGAGAGGAGCAGGAGGCATCTCTTCAGCAAAAGGAATCTTTACGATCCTGGCCTGAAAAAGAAGCTCTCTGGCTTCCTGCACAGAAGCACAGGAGGCCAAAAGCCATGGTATAATCTCAAAAGGAGCAACATTTTTCCCTCCTTCTTCCGCCTCCTGATATACTGCATTTTGTGGAAAATTCAGGCCTGCCATAAACAGACCTTTTTCATTTACTGCTTCGGCGTAAAGAGGAAATGTATCCTCAGAAGCGGCCATACCTGCCATGGCATAATGTTTTTCTGCAGGATCCAGCTTCCGGAATTTAAGGATATAATTCCTTGGAGTAAGAATGATCTGTTCTCCAATCGAGTAATCCAGGTCCATATTCCGTCCGAAATAAAAGTCTCCGTTTTCATAAGCAATACATGTACACATTTTCACAGGTCAGCTCCATTTTCCTCATATATACTGTATCTTATTATTTCCCGAAAGACTTCTGTTATCCCCGTTTTTCAGGAATTTATCTGATATACACTGCTGCTTCCCAGGGAGCAAAAGTCCGGCTCTGGAAAGGTTTCTCCGGATAATTTCCGATCAATGGCTTTGCCTCTTCTTTTTTCCACTCTTCCGGCATGGTAAAGGAGGCCTCCTGGTCTGAGAAATTCAATACCACGAACATTTTCTGTTCCTGATAGTTTCTCTCATATATGTAAAGCTGCTGATCATCCGGCTCATACTCTTTAAAGTCCCCATAGACTGCAGTAAGATTCTCTTTTCTCATGCGGATCAGCTTCTGCATGTAATGGAAAATAGAATCTTCATCTTCAAGAGATTCCTTCACATTGATCTCTTTATAATTGGGATTCACCTTCAGCCAGGGAGTTCCTGTGGTAAAGCCGCCGTTCTCCTCATCACTCCACTGCATAGGCGTTCTGGCATTATCCCTGGCCCGGTAGCGGATACCCTCCAGAAGCTTCTGGGGATCCTCTCCCCCTTTGATAACTCTTTCTCTCCAGCAGTTGTGGATTTCCACGTCATCATAATCCTCTATAGAATCAAAATAAACATTGGTCATGCCAATCTCTTCGCCTTGATAGATATAGGGAGTGCCCTGCATGGTCATCAGCATGGTATAAAGCATCTTCTGGCTTTCCTTCCGGAATTCTTTGTCGTTTCCTCTTCTGGAAACAGTCCTTGGCTGATCATGATTGGTCCAGTAGAGACTGTTCCAGGCCTTGTCATTCATAGCCACCTGCCATTTGCTGAGAACTGCCTTTAATTCCGGCAGCGGAACCTTCCGAAAAGCCCATCTCTCTCCATCCACTGTATCCAGGTCATCATGCTCAAACTGGAATACCATATTCAGTTCATGGGTATCTTTTCCCGCATATTTCAAAGCCTCTTCCAGAGGTACATCAGACATCTCTCCTACAGTCATAATATCATACTTGGAAAGGACTTCCCGGTTCATCTCATGGAAAAACTCATGAATCCTTGGGCCGTTCTGATAGTTTTCCGCCCCGATTCTTCCTTTTCTGGGAACGCCGTCAGGAAGCCCCGGAACCTTGGAATAAAGATTTGCCACATCCATCCGGAATCCATCGCAGCCCATATCCAGCCAGAATTTCATCATATCATAGATTTCATACCGCACTTTCTCATTTTCCCAATTCAGATCCGGCTGCTTTCTGGTAAAAAGATGAAGGTAATACTGTCCCGTAGCCTCATCAAATTCCCAGGCAGGTCCGGAGAAATAGGATGTCCAGTTGTTGGGTTCCTTTCCCTCCTTGGGATTTCTCCAGATATAATAGTCTCTGTAAGGGTTGTCCTTGGATTTTCTGGACTCTATAAACCAGGGATGCTCATCGGAAGTGTGATTTACCACCAGGTCCATGACCAGCTTCATGTCTCGCTCATGAATCCCTTCCAGAAGCGTTTTAAAATCTTCCATAGTTCCAAACTCATCCATAATGTCCCGGTAATCGGAAATATCATATCCATTGTCATCGTTAGGTGACTTGTAGCAGGGAGACAGCCAGATTACATCCACTCCCAGTTCTTTCAGATAGTCCAGTTTGCTGATGATTCCCGGAAGATCCCCGATTCCGTCCCCGTTGGAATCCATAAAGCTCCGGGGATATATCTGGTATACCACTGCTTCTTTCCACCATGCTCTTTCCATAGTGCTTTACCTCCATTAAATCTGATAAATCTATTTTACTGGAATCCGGGTCTGTTTGACAAGACTCTCTTTTCTTATCCGTCCTGCCAGCCTGTTTGTCTTGAAAAACTCCCTTTCCCATAGTATGATAAATATAATATGAACTTGAGGAAGGAGTCCGCCATGGCAAAAGAACCTGAACGTCTGGAAATTGACATACCCAAGATTTTTTTTACTCCCCCTACTTCTATGCGGGAAAAAGTCACATTGTTTTTAATGATGCTGGTCATTTTTATCATGTTTTTCGGTCCTACCATCTTTACGGAGATCTCTCCGGTCAGGGCTATCATCATCTCTGCTCTTCCGGCTTTTTCTATCTCCTGGGGCTGGATGGTGCTTTTGCGAAGTCTGTTCAGGAAGCGGGAATTTTCCAAGGATTCCGGTAATAAAAAGAAAAAGCCCTGATAAGGAACTGCCCCAGGAAACATAGTCAGAACTATTTCTGATTTCTGTTTCCCGGGGTAATCCCTTTTTCAGGCCTTTTTATCTGCTGCCTTCCAGGCGGTATCCAGCATTTCTCCTTCATGTATCCATTCTTTTATCCACTGGATCCACGGATAGATATACATATCTTTTTCCATTGCCGGAATTTTTTTCTTCATTCCCTCATATACAGCAGAAGTTCCCTTTCCCCGTTTCAGATTTTCATCTATAAAAAACTGGGCCTGATAAGCGGACAGAGCCTCAACAGCCAGAATATATTCCAGCTTGTCCGCCGTCTCTGCTGCCTTTTTACAGGCATTATACCCCATAGACACATAATCCTCCTGTCCCGCGCTGGTGGACACACTGTCTGCTGTAGCAGGAACAGCCAGCATCCTCATAGTATTCAGCAGGCCTGCCTGGGCATACTGAGGAATCATCAGGCCGGAGTTCAGGCCCGGATTTTTTACCAGAAAAGAGGGCAGGCCGGAGAGATTCTGGTCCAGAAAGCGAGCGTTTCTCCGTTCCGACATCTTAGCCAGATTCACCGCCGCAATACAGGCCGCATCCATCTCCATCCCCACATAAGAAGCATCTGGATTTCCATTGGAATAGACCTCTGGGTTCTCCGGAGATCCATAGACCACTGGGTTGTCGCCACAGGCGTTTATCTCACAGGATACCACTTCCCAGGCATCCTTAAGAATCCTTTTTGCGGCTCCATGGAGCTGAGGGATGCATCTTAAGGACAAAGGATCCTGTAAATGACTTCCCGCCCATTTTTTCACAACCTCTGAGCCTGCTAAAAGAGCTTTCAGGTTTTCTGCAGTCTCTTCCAGCTCTTTCTGGGGGCGGCATTTGGTCACATGGCTGTCATATGCCCGCATCTGCCCTTTTAATCCCTCCAGAGACATTGCTGCCACTACGTCTGCAGTCTCTGCTGCCTGGGCCAGTCTGTATACAGCCAGCGCGGCCAAAGCTGTAGGAGAGGTCGTTCCATTGATAAGAGCCAGCCCCTCTTTATAGCTGAGAGTAAGGGGTTCCATGCCTGCTGCTTTCAAGGCTTCCTCTGCAGCCATCAGCTCTCCCTGATACCAGGCTCTTCCTTCTCCGATGAGCACAGCCCCAATATGGGCTTCCGCACATAAATAGCCTACAGAGCCTTCTCCCGGCACATAGGGGATAAGATTTTTATTCAGAAATTCCCGATATCTTTCCAGCACCTCCAGCCTCACACCGCTGACTCCTTTTCCCAGGCTCTGAAGTACCATCAGGATCACCGCCCTGACTTCTTCCTCTTTCAGTGGATTCCCCACAGATACCGAATGGGTCAGAATAATGTTTTTCTGAAGGAGCTCCGCTTCTTCTTTGCTGATAAACTGAGAAACCAGCGCTCCGAATCCTGTAGTCGTTCCATAAACTGCAGCTTCTTTTTCCACACAGGCCTCAATGATCTCCCTGGACTTTCTGATTCTCTCCCGGTATTCCTGAGAAAATTCTACTTTGCTGTGAAAAACAGCAATCTCTATAAATTTTTCTATACTGAGATCTTCACCTAAAATAACGGTTCCCATGGATTCTCATCCCCCTGTTTTCCTATTCTATTTCAGCTTTCCTGCAATGTCTTCCGCCAGTTTCAGGACAGTCCCTGAATGGATCAGCTCCCGGAGATATTCAATATGAGGATACAGGAGCATATCCTTTTCCATTACCGGTATCTGTTTCCCCAAGGTTTCATATATATTCTTTGATACAGAACTTACCTCCGTATCTCTATCCTGGAACTGCTGGGCCTGATAGTCGGAGAGCAGTTCAATAGCCAGGATATACTCCAGCTTTTCTGCTGCCATCCCCGCCTTTCTGCAGGCAAAATACCCCATAGCTACATAGTCTTCCTGATTGCCGCAGGTAGGGGTATTGTCTACCGTTGCCGGAGAAGCCAGAACTCTCATTTCATTTAAAAGTCCTGCCTGGGTGTACTGAGGAATCATCAGTCCGGAGTTCAGCCCCGGTTCCTTAATGCAAAACCATGGATAACCGGAAAGGCTCTCATCTATGATCCGGTTATTTCTCCTTTCCGACATTTTTCCTAAGGTACAGGCTGCAATACATGCGCTGTCCATTTCGATTCCCACATAGGAAGAATCCGGGTTGCAGGCAGAGATGACTTCCTGTCTGCCCTCTTCTCTCCATATGATAGGATTATCACAGCAGGAATTGATCTCTGTCTCTATAGTTTTCCTGGCATCTTCCAAAGTTTTCTTCGCTGCCCCGTGAAGCTGGGGAATACATCTGAGGGAAAGAGCATCCTGTACTCTGGATCCCTGATATTTTTTTATAACCTGGGAATCTTTTAATATTTTTCTTACGTTTTCTGCCGTATTTCCCTGCTCCCTGTGAGGGCGGACCTGCATCACTCTTTCATCGAAAGCGTTCATAACTCCCTTTAAAGTTTCCAGAGACAGTGCGCCGATCACATCTGCAGTTTTTCCTGCCTGGATAAGGTCATAAAGGGCAAGAGCAGCCAGGGCTGTAGAAGAGGTAGTTCCCGATACCAGGGCAAGTCCTTCTTTGGAGCTTAAGACCACAGGTTTTATTCCTGCTCTTTCCAGAGCTTCTCTGCCCTCCAGCATTTCTCCTTTGTACCATGCCTTTCCCATTCCCATAAGGACCAGAGCCCCATGAGCCTCCAAGGCCAGGTATCCCACACTGCCGTTTTGAGGGATCACCGGAACCACGCCTTTATTCAGAAAATCCCGGTAAGCCTCCAGGACCTCCAGCCGCACACCGCTGTAGCCCTGTCCCAGATTCTGAAGGACCATGAGAAGAATCCCTCTTACAGCCTCTTCCTTCAAGGGTTCTCCCACAGAAACCGCATGGGTGAGAATAATATTTTCCTGGAGCTGTTCCGTATCCTCTTTTCCGATAGCCTGTGTGCATAAAGCGCCAAATCCGGTGGTGACTCCATACATCACCTTTTCTTCTTCCACCCATTTTTCCACCAGTTCACGACTCTTTCTGACTCTTTCACAGTATTCCGGGGAAAATTCCACCTGGGCTTTATATCTTGCGATTTCTACAAATTCTTCTAAACTGAGATATCCTCCCAATATAATTTTTTCTTCTTTATTCACGGGCTTCCTCCTGTACTTCCTTAAAATCTGGATTCTCCATAGCAGCCATGCTGCTTTCTATATCTTTCTTGGTCTCTCTGTCCAGGAAAAATACCTTGATCGCTGCACCGATCTGAAGTATAAAGATGATCAGGACTACAAAACCGCCGCAGGCTGCCAGGTATTTTACCCCGTCTACTCCCTGCTCTCCGCCTCCAAAGGCAACCATGATGCAGGCAATAAGTCCGATGGTAACGCCCCATACGATCTTCTGCCATACTGCCGGTTCTTCATCATGTCTGGCACCTTTGGTACACAGGGCGGATATGGTGGTAGACATGGTGTCCGCAGTGGTAGAGAATGCGGCGATCAGCGCCACGATCAACACCGGAATGATAATAAATCCCAGCGGGATCTGCTGGAGGAACTCCCATAATCCAGCTACAGCTCCCTGCTCCTGGATCACGCCTACAATATCTGCCTTGCCAGTAATCTGCCAGTCTAAGGCAGTGCCTCCCCATACAGCAAACCAAACTAATCCAAAGGATGCTGGCAGAATCCAGTTAATGATCAAAAACTGACGGACAGTTCTTCCGTAAGCGATCATGGCAAAGAAAATTCCCATAAGAGGCGCATAGGCAATCCAGATTGCCCAGTCATACATAGTCCACCAGGTAACCAGGGCTTCTCCTCCTACTGTATAAGGATCCAGTCCCCAGGTCCAGAAACGATCCAGCCAGTAACCAAGACCTACATTTGCCATATTCAATATGTAGACCGTAGGTCCGATAATGATCAGTGCGATCAGAAGCACATAGAAAATTTTGGAGGTCAGGCCAGCCAGCCACTTAATGCCCTTATCAATTCCTGTTACAGAGGCAACGGTAAAGGTTGCTGTAATAATCGCAGTAAGTATAAACCAAACTACCGGTCCCTGAGCAATGCCATATACGGAGGAAAGTCCTGTTCCGATCAGTGCAAGGCCGGCTCCCAGAGAAGAAGCCAGTCCAAGGGCAATGGCCAGCACAGAAAGCACATCAATGACGGCTTTCCAGAATCCCTGAGTCACTCTGTCGCCAAAGAGAGGAGTCAGGGAAGCAGAAACAGAAAGCTCCTTATTTCTGTTAAAATACATGTAAGCAATAACAACCCCGGAAAGAGCATACATAGCATATGGGATAAAGGTCCAGTTATAAAATCCCCGGCCCAGAGCAAAATAAGCGGCCTCATCGGTAAACGCTTCTACCCCATAACCGTCCAGTTCCCCATAGATATTTCCATAGTAGACCATGACTTCATTAACGCCATAAGTGATCAGTCCTGTAGCGATGCCCCCTGTCAGTGTCATGGCAAACCAGGATCCGAAGGAATATTTTGGTTTTGCATTAGCTCCTCCAAAACGGATATTCCCGATTTTGGAAAATGTCAAAATAGCCACTAATATCAGAGTTACTATGGCAATAATCTGATACAGCCAGCCAAAGGAGGTCAAAGACCAGGTAAAGATCTCCCTTGTTACCTCTGTCAGCCACTGGTTGTTTACCAGTCCCAGAATGGCTGCCCCTCCGATCACCAGGAAACAAGGAACAAAGACACTCCATCGAATCGGTTTTTTGTTTGTTGTGTTGTTTTCCATTCTTTCTTTGTCCGATTAAAAATCGGCTCTCTCCTTTCTCTTTTTATTATACTTATTATTACTGCAATTTACGTGCCAACTTTTTTCAATATAAAAATACCTTTTTTCCATTTTTTCTCTTACATTTTTAATCCTTAATGCATAATTTTTTTGCACTCTGCATAACTTTTATGCATCAATCAAAGAAAGATGACAAAAAATCCTTTATTTTAGCTCCATAGGGAAATTAAGAATTTATGCAAAACTATTTTGCACATATTATCAGATTATGGTACAGTAAAGAAAAATGCAGGAGGCCAGCACCTATGTCAGAAAAAAGCTTTTTTGATATTTTATTTTATACGGACCGGGACGCTCAGTGCAGAGAAGTTTTTTATGGGGATCCGGACACGGAAAAGATCTATTCCCTTCTCTTTAATAACTGGATCCATGAAAAAAGGCATATCACCTCAGTTCTGCCTATTTCTCTTAAGGATACTGAAGGAAGCTTTATATGGGATGGGGATTCCTTTTTATTTAAAAAGCTTTCCGGCCCCAAAGGCGGTTTCTACTATCTTTTACTGAAAGAAGATTATCAGATTGACTTATACCGCCAGACCTTGAATCATCTGACGCAGGGCGTCCAGATCTATGACCGGAACGGCTATGCTGTTTTTTTTAATCAGACCAGCCGGAAAATCTCACAGATACCCTCTTCTCTGGATGTTCAGGGAAAACATCTTCTGGATCTCTTTGCCCTGGATGAAGAAGTCAGCACTACCATGACCGCCCTGCGTACCCAGGCTCCCGTAATCAACAGAGTGGATCATTTCCGCACTTCCGCAGGAATTTCCATTCTGTCAGCCAATACCGCCTATCCTCTGAAAAGAGGAAAACAGATCATCGGAGCAGCCGCCTTTGAACAGACAAGGGATATCGTTGGCGCCTGCAAAGAAAGCATGATTGCCACAGAGCAGGCCTTGAATGGCTTTAAAAACAATGTACCTGCAACCCGTTTTTCCGGCTATAGCTTTGAAAATGTCATAGGCCATGGAAAGGCTCTTCAGGAGGCTGTATCTATTGCAAAGAAAATCGCTCCTCAAACCAATTCTGTACTGCTTGTAGGAGAGACTGGCACCGGAAAAGAAATTTTTGCCCAGAGCATCCACAGAAGCAGTAAAAGAAGTCAGAAAAAATTTGTGGCTCTCAACTGTGCGGCTATCCCTGATTCTCTGATTGAGAGCATGCTTTTCGGCACACAGAAAGGAAGCTTTACCGGAAGCGAAAACCGGCCTGGATTTTTTGAAGAAGCCCAGGGTGGCACTTTGTTTTTAGATGAACTGAATTCCATGAGCCTTTCCATGCAGTCCAAGATCCTTCGGGCCCTTCAGGAGAATTCTTTCCGCCGGGTAGGCGGACAGAAAGATATTTCTATGGATGTACGTATTATCTCCTCCTGCAACAAAGACCCCTTTCAATGTATCGCAGATAATCAGCTTCGGAAGGATCTTTTTTACCGCCTTTCCACTGTCATGATCGAACTTCCTCCTCTCAGCATGCACATGGAGGATCTGGAGGAATTGATCCAGTACCATCTGTCTGCCACGGCCTATCAGTATGTTCACAATGTCACTGCCCTGGATAATCAGGTAATGGATCTCTTTAAAAGCTATTCCTGGCCGGGCAATGTCCGGGAACTGTTCCATGTCCTGGATTATGCACAAAATCTTGCAGATGGAGACACGATAACTTTAGAGCACCTTCCCTCCTACCTTCTGAAAGAGCAGAAGAGCATAAAAAAAGCTCCCGGAGTTTCTTACACTCCGGAAGCATCTTTGGACTGGGAAAACTGTTCTCTGCAAAGCCTGATGGATGATTATGAAAATAAGGTTATCCTAAAGGCTCTGGAGCATTTTGGTTACAATATCACCCAGACTGCCCAGGCTCTGGGTCTGAGAAGACAAAGTCTCCAGTACCGTATCCACAAATATGGGATACATATCTGAGACTGCATATCCTGCGGATATCAATATTCTTTTCTTCCCAGTGCATCCTTGATATTCATAGAATCCCTGTACTTTGCCACAGTTCTGCGGGAAATGGAAATACCCATTTTCTGCAGTTTCTCGGCAATGAGCCGGTCACTGAAAGGTTTCTTTTTTTCCTCCTGCTCTATGATCTTCTCAATGCAGCTTTTAATATGATCTGCAGAATTCTCCTTCTGCCCGTCACTTGGAATCCCCACAGAGAAGAAAAAAGAAAGCGGGTAAGTTCCCCATGGACACTGAAGATATTTTCCTTTGATCCCCCGGCTGACAGTAGAGGGATGGACCCCCATTTCCTCAGCAATTTCTCTCTGAGTCAGAGGCTCAAGAAATCCCTTTCCATTCCGGAAAAAGCCCTGCTGTCTTTCTACAATCTTTTCCGCCAGGTTCAGCAGGGTATTCTTCCGCTGTTCCAGGCACTGCTGCAGCCATTCTGCCTGTTTTATTTTTTCGTGGATATATTCTGCCGCTTCTTTGTCTTCCACCGTATTTCCCATTTTTCTGTAAAAATCACTGATATGAAATCTGGCATTCTGGGCGTCATTTATCAAAACCTCAAAATAGTCCTTCAGTTTCACCACAATGATATCCGGTATAAGGTATTCCTTAAATCTTCCTGTAGGAAAATAATTGGAGGGTCTGGGATTCAGATTTCTGATCCTTTCTATTGCTTCCATGACCTCTTTCAGCGTCTTTCCCGTTTTGTCTGCGATCCGGGATATCTGGTTTTTTCCCAATTCCTTTAAATATCGGCGGATTATTTCCTCTTGAAGCAGAGTATCCGGCTTTCCTCGAAGTTGGAGCAGGAGACATTCCTGCAGATTTTTTGCTCCTACTCCCAACGGCTCCATGGAATGAAGAATTTCTATAGCCTCTCTGACCTTTCCTGGCTCTTCTCCGAGAATGCCGGCAATCTCTTCCGGTTCTTCTGTGAGATATCCCCTCTCATCCAGATTATAAATCAGGTATTTCAAAACCGGCACCCTGCTCTGTTCCACCTTCATGTACAGCACCTGTTCTAAAAGATAATCCACAAAAGGGAAACCTTCCCCTTCTTCCGAAAAATATTCTCTGCCAGGAGATTCCTCTTCATAGGCTCTGTTCTGATAATCTTCGTAAGAATTTCTGGGAATTATCCTTTCCCCACTCTGACTTATATCCGGAATCATAGTCTTCTCTTCCGTTTCAATGACCGGATTCTCCAATGCCATATTTTCCAGATAGTCTTCCAATTCCTGATTTCCCATCTGCAGTATGGAAACTGCCTGTATGGTATTTTGGGATATTTTCTGCTGAAGCTCTGTCTCCTGCCTAAGTTCCATGGCTTCCTCTTTCTGTAAATCCCTGTATGGTATCTACTTGATAAATTCTCTGATCTCCTGCTCTTTTCCGTTTAAAGAACCCTGTATCATAGGGGGACGGCCGCCTCCTTTTCCCTGGAAACGGGTATTCAGATTTTTTCCGGCCGCCTGTATGTCCTGCTTTCTGCTTCCCAGCACATACTGATATCCCTGTTCGTCTGTTCCCACAAAGACCCCGGCAAATCCTTCCGTCATTTCCATAGCCTCATTGACAAAATTCCTTCTGGCCCCGCCATCCAGTTCCTCCGCAAAAAGTAAAATATTTTCTTCCGGAGCCGTGGCTGCTTTCTTTCTGGCTTCTTCCAGGCAAAGAGCCACATACCGCTGCTGGAGGTCCCTGATCTTTTCCTTCTGACGGTTTATTTCCTGTCCCAGACGTTCCACTGCCTGGGCGGTATCTTCCTGCTTTGCAGAAAGGAGATTGGATATCCGGACTACATTTTTCTCTTTCATCCGGTAATCCCAGAGAGCCCGGAATCCGCAGAGCATAGATACCCGCATACCGCCTTTATAGTGAATGGCGCCCACAATCTTGATCAGGCCTATGCTGCCTGTTTCCTTTACATGAGGTGCGCAGCAGGCACAGCTGTCATATCCTGGTATCTGCACAATCCTGATCTGCCCCTCAATCTCAATCTTACTTCTATATGTAATATTCTTTAATTCTTCTTCAGAAGGGTAAAGAACAACCACCGACAGATTTTTTGCCACTGCCTCATTGGCTTCTTCCTCAATCTGCTCCAAATCTTCCTGGGTCAGCACACCGTCATAGTCCATGGTAACCTCTTCTGTACCCAGGTGAAATCCCACATTGTGATAACCGAAATGGCTGCTGACCAGTCCTGATATAATGTGTTCTCCGGTATGCTGCTGCATCTTGGAAAACCGCTCCTGAAAATCCAGCTTCCCTGTTATTTCTTCTCCTTCTTTCAAAGGACCTGTGATATAGTGAAAGACTACACCATCTTTTTCCTGCACATCAGTAACGCTTACTTCGATGCCGTCTTCTGTATATAAAAAGCCGGTGTCTGCACTTTGTCCTCCTCCTTCTGGGAAAAAGGCAGTTCTCGTAAGAACTGCCTGATAACCGCCTTCCCTTTCCGTACAGGACAAAACCCTGGCCTGGAATTCTTTTATATAGCTGTCTTCATAAAAAAGCTTTTCTGTCATCTCTGGCCTCCATATACACGAATCACAGAGGATATCTTATGTACTGCATTCAAGCCCTCTACGATCATCATGGCGTCATTAAAGTTTCCTTCCCGTACTTTAGAGGTTACCACTACGATTTCTGCCAGATCTCCGTCCTTGTGCCTCTGTATCATCTGGGCAATACTCACATTGTTATTTCCCAGCACACTGGCAATTCCTGCCAGTACGCCTGGGCGGTCATCTACATGAAGCCGCATGAAGAAACGGCTTTCGATATCTTCTGCCTCTTTCACGGGAAGATTTTTGTAACAGGTACAGCTGATCCTTCCCGTACAGTTAAAGAGGATATTCCTTACAATATCAAAAACATCTCCCACAATGGCGCTAGCTGTAGGCATTTCCCCTGCTCCTCTTCCATAGAACATGGCATCACCTACTGCATCACCTTTCACAAAGACTGCATTGTAGGAATCATTAACCGTGGCCAGAGGATGCTCCTGGGGAACCAGCATAGGCTGGACCCGAACCTCGATTCCGGAATCTGTATTTCTGGCCAGTCCCATAAGCTTGATCACACAGCCCAATTCCCTGGCATACCGGATATCCTTTGCAGAAATATGAGTGATCCCTTCTGTGATCACATCTTCAAAGGTAACTCTGGAGTTAAAGGCAATGGAAGCCAGAATCGCCATCTTTCTTCCTGCGTCCAGCCCCTGGATATCTGCTGTAGGATCAGCCTCCGCATAGCCCAGCCTGGTGGCCAGAGCCAAAGCTTCTGCAAATTCCATTCCTTCCTGGGTCATCTTGGTAAGGATAAAATTCGTAGTTCCATTGACAATCCCCACCACCTCTGACAGATGATTGCCTGCCAGGCACTGTTTCAGCGGGCGTATAATAGGAATTCCCCCCGCCACTGCCGCCTCAAAAAGAAAGTCTCTGTTGTTGGCTGCCGCACAGTCCAGTACTTTCTGTCCGTAAGAGGCCACCAAGTCTTTATTTGCCGTCACCACATGTTTTCCTGCCTTTAAGGCCTCCAGCATATAAGTCTTGGCTGGCTCGATTCCTCCCATGACCTCTATAACAATCTCAATGGAATCATCCTCCAGGATCTCTTTCCAGTCATTAGTCAAAAGCTCTGGCTCTTCGATTTTAGCCGCAGCCTTTTTCAGATTTCTCACCAGGATTTTTTTTATCTCTGCCCTGGCTCCGATTTTATCTTCCATGTCATCCTGCTGCATTTTCAGGACTTTATAGACACCGGTTCCCACTGTTCCCAGCCCCAGAAGGGCTACATTAATCACTTTTTTGCTCATTCTTTTCTTCCTTTTTTACTTCTACTCTTTCTACATATCCCTTCTTCATCTTGTTGCTCCTGCTCAGGGCTTTACTCCATCCTCCCACTTTATTGTATACCCAGAAAGAACGGGAAAAGAGACCCTTGGCTTTCCCCATTTTTTCCTTAGTAGTATTGGTATAAATAGAACCGCCGCATTCCATAGGCGTTCCTTTCATAATATGAGTGATAAGATCTGATTCACAGGTCACATCATCTGGGATTTCTGTGTAAGCCAGGCCAATGCAGTCTGCTTTGTGAGCATCACTGCCGCCTGTTCCCGGCAATCCATATTGCTCTGCAACAGCTTTTGCTCTGTCGTTTACCTCCTGAGGTTCGCAGGCATTGAAAATTTCCATGAAATCAAATTCTTTTAGGATATCCGGATTTCTCTGATAAGCCTTTGCGTTCATAAAACTCATATACTTTTCTCCGCAGGGATGGGCAGGTCCCAGGATTCCTCCGTAATTATGAACAATAGGAATCAGCATCTGCACCGGGATCCCCCGAAGCTCTAAAAGCCGCAGCTTTATAGTCTCCGGCATGATCACCAGAATATGGCCTGCGTCCAGGGTATCATATTCTATTCCTTTCAGGACCAAAAAATCCTGATACTTATCTCCTTTGATATTCTTCTTCCAATAGCGATATCCCCCGTAGGAGTCATGGTCCGTCACCAGCATGCCTCCGAATCCCTGATTCCGCAGCATACGTATATACTGTTCAATAGGTACTTTCCCGTCCGGGGAACCTTCCCGTGTATGGCAGTGCATATCAATCTTCAAGCCTATCTCTCCTTCCTGATCTTATGCTCAGAAGCCTGTTTGGTCCCTGCTTTCTTTCCGCAGGACACATTATTTCTGGCCGTCCTGAGGCGCAATGCCGAACCGCTGCCTCAGTCCCTGGATCTTCTCTTTTGGAATGATCAGATTAAATCCCTGGGGGTTGATGATAATCCCCTTTGCCGCCGGGATCAGGACCTTCTCCAGATTGTCAAAACCTACCAGCAGAGCCTGAAGCTTCTTCTCTTTATTAAACTTTCGGAATTCTTCCGCATCTGTAAACAGAGGCTGGTAAATATCTCCCTGATTATTTTTGATGTAAGGCACATGTACATTTTTTTGATCCTGCCCCTCTTCCGGTCTCTGTACAGCCATAAGGTATCTGCTTTTTACCACATTTGCAGCTACTTCTTCTTCAAGTTCCGGAAGATTATCTTTTTCCTCATTAGCGCCGCCTCTTCGCAGTTCCTGCATAAAATAAATACCAGAAAGCTGGAGCTGAGGGTTAAACAGCGGCTGCTTTTCTTTAGGAAGAGAAGAGAAATCCGGCTTTTTTACAATCTCTTCTAATTCCAGTTCCGTAGCCTTATCCTCCTCATAAAACACCACTGCGTTTACTCCCAGAGTGTAAAGAGTCGTATAAAAACTCAGATAGCTCTTGTTTTCCACCTTAATAGCCGCAACGGGATTTTTCTTATCTGTAAGAGGCTTCACAGCCTTTTCCAGATCTTCCTTACTCTCAAATATCCATACCTGGTCATTGAAGCTCTCCGGATCACAGATTACATAGGGCAGTCTGGTAGCTCTGGAAAGAATGGTATAAACCTCTCCCAGAGTCTGTATTTTTCTGATCAGTTCTTTTCTAATAGCATCCATTTTGTTTCTCCTGTTGTGTTCATCATTCTCTGTCTCTAGTATACACCTTTTTCTGTGTTTTGTCCCCGGGAATCAGGAAAAAAACAGAAGGCTGAAGAAAGCCACCTCTCCCTGGCACCAGTAAGGCATATCACATTTTTCTGCCAGCTTGTCCACCTGAATGCAGTAGGCTGAAAGGCAGGATGCGATCCTCTCTGGAAAGCTGCAAGGTTTTCCATCTTTTTTCTCGCAGTCTTTACAAATCTGACAGGGGCCTGCCATAGCCGGAAGAAAATTTTCCAGCTTCTCCGAAAGGCCGTCGATAAGTCCCCAAGTCATCTGATTATGGCGGTGCTTGATTTCCCTGGTTTCCCGGTCATCGGCAATGTCATGCACCGGCGTAATAGTCTGAAGTACCAAAACCCGGGAGAATTTCCTGGTTTTTTCTTCCATTTCCTCAGGTGTACCGCATTCTGGAGGACATGAATAGTTATTTCCATAATTCCCGCAATAATTTACCTCACAATATTTTCTCAGCGAATGGTCAAAACTCAGCTCTCCTGCCGGAAGAATCCGGCAGTTGTCAAATCCTGCCTCTTTTGCTTTTTTCAATAATTCCTCTTCCTGTATCATCTTTCTTCCTCCCATTTTCTATTCACTAAAGCTTTTAGCTGTACTCAGTCCATAACTTTACTCCGATGGCACCCAGAACCCATATTCTACAGTACCCTGATCCCACTGTCCCTGCACCAGGTATACAGAACCAGGCTGGGCGTTAAACTCCAGATTTCCCTTTCCACTTTTTGTCACTTCCACAGCTGTTCCCTCCGGAATCTGATCAGCACTGTCCTGGTACTGTCCCAGAAGGGTATCATCCCAAACCAGAAGCTCTACACTCTCGGGTACTTCGTCAAAGTACAGTTCCATAGTCATGGGTTCTGAAATCTTCTTCACTTCCACCGGCTCTGTATGAAGGACATGAGCCCCATCTGTAGTAACAGTCCTGCTCTCCCCACTTTCATCTGTATATGTCCAGGTATAACTGAGGGGATCCGGGATCATCACTGCCGCATCTGCCAGTTCATCCCTATAGCACACATTCAGATACGGCAGCTCTGAGGGATCCTTTTCTACAAAAAGCTCCTCCAGATAATGCCCGTATTGATCAATATATTTCTGGTTAGACTGCTCTGTTCTTTCCATTTTTGTGATCCCATTGTACTGGGCAGGATAGGATTCAGCAATAACGCCGTTTCCCCAGATATTCAGCACATCTCCGCTGTTCAGATCTTCCTGGGTGATCTTTTCGCCATCCTCATCATAGAGTTCGCCCTCGGGTATGTTTCCATCAAATGGGTATTCCTCTGTCAGATTTACAAAAATACTGTTTCCGTCCTCTTTCTCTAAATAAACCGCCTTCAGTGCATATTCTCCCTGGACCTGATTTTCCTCCTGGGGTTCCTCTGAAGAAAATTGACTTCTCAGCATGTTGGCTGCTGCCAAAATGACCAGGGTCACCAGCAGTACGCCAATATAAACAATGGGACTTGTATTATTATTTCTCATAAGACCTCCTGTTTCTTTTTAAGGATACCATGAAACAACAAGCCAAACGGACATTTATGTTCATTTGGCGGCTGTAGGTGATACTAGATACAGTGTACCATAATCTTCAGTCTCGCACAATGGAAGTATCCTTCCAAAACGGTTGGTTTTACCATTTCCTATATTTCAGCCGTTTCTTACAGTCAGAAAAAACAGCCTCAAAAATGAAGCTGTTTATCCGATTTCTTATTCTATTTTAACACTTCTTCGTATAAATTATTTCCCTGAGAATCAATAACTACAATCACTGGGAGATTTTCTACTTCCAGCTTTCTGATAGCCTCTGTTCCCAGATCCTCATAGGCGATCACTTCTGCCTTTTTTATACATTTAGAAAGAAGAGCTCCTGCTCCTCCCACTGCAGCGAAAAATACTGCACCGTTCCGGACAATAGCCTCTGTTACCTCTGGTTTTCTTTTTCCTTTTCCAATCATGGCTGTAAGGCCCAGGTCCAGAAGCCTGGGGGTATATTTATCCATACGGCTGGCAGTGGTAGGCCCTGCAGAGCCAATAGGCCTTCCCTCTCTTGCCGGGGTAGGTCCCATATAGTAAATCACATTCCCTTCCAGTTCTATTGGAAGCTTCTCTCCCTTATCAAGTGCCTGGGACATCCGCAGATGTGCCGCATCTCTGGCTGTATAGATAGTTCCCGTAATATATACATAATCCCCTGCTCTCAAGGTCTTTACCTCTTCCCGATCCAGAGGCGCTTTCATATATCTGTCCATGTTCCTTCCTCCTGTAAATTCTTAGATGGTCCGCACTATATGGCGGTTTACATGGCAGCACATATTCACTGCCACTGGAAGTCCCGCAATGTGGGTAGCATAAGTATTGATATTCACTGCCAGAGCGGTAGTATCTCCGCCCAATCCAGCAGGGCCCAGACCAATCTCATTGATCTTTGCAAGAAGCTCCTCCTCCATCTCCTTTATATGAGGCAGGGGAGAATGGGTCCCGATTTCTCTTGTTAAGGCTTTTTTAGCCAGAATGGCTGCTTTCTCAAATGTACCTCCGATACCTACTCCTACGACTACTGGGGGACAGGCGTTAGGACCTGCTTCTCTTACTGTATTCAGAATAGCCTCTTTAACTCCTTCTGCTCCATCTGCAGGTTTCAGCATACAGATTTTGCTCATGTTCTCACTTCCAAAACCTTTTGGCGCCAAAGTGATCTCCACCTGGTCTCCGGGAACAATCTCATAGTGGATTACCGCAGGCGTATTGTCTTTCGTATTCACCCTCAAAAGAGGATCTCCTACTACAGATTTTCTCAGATAGCCTTCTTCATATCCCCGGCGAACACCTTCATTCACTGCTTCTTCTACACTGCCGCCTTCAAAATGTACATCCTGGCCGATTTTCAGGAAGACTACGGCCATACCTGTATCCTGGCAGATAGGAATCATATCCTCTCCAGCAATGTCCAGATTTTCCAGAAGCTGGCCCAGTATCTGCTTTGCCAGGGGCTTTGATTCCTTGTCATAAGCCTCCCGCATAGCCTTCTCCATATCAGGCGCCAGATAATGATTTGCCTGAATGCACATTTCTTTAATGTTTTCTGTGAGCAGCTCTGTATTTACGCTTCTAATCATATCTTTATTTTCCTCCAATGTTACTAGTGCACTAACTTCTATGAAGCTGCCGGTTCAGATCGATACGGTTCAGCTCATGGATATCTTCTGTTCTGTTTCCTCCGATCAGACCGATCAGCATATAATACCCTGTAGCCGGATCCTGTGGATAATCTTTAACCAGCGAAAAGTCCTCAATCTTTCCTGTGCTGGAAATATGCATTCTGGGTCCCAGGCACTCTATGATATAATCTCCGATCTGCACATGGTTTTCATCGTAATAAGATACCGGCAGGTCCTTTTTTACTGCTTCCCGGACCTTCTCCTCCAGCCATTCCAGATCTACAGAGGGCTTTTCCTCAAACAGCAGAACGAAGCCATGGCGTACATCTGATCTGGGGCCGTCCTGGGCATAGCCTTCCCCCATGAAATACACACACAGGTCTTCCAGGGTATGGGCCATTTTCCGGTAGGCTACAGACTTATGCACAATGCCGGCAATATTCTCCGGCAACGGCCCAAACATATTAGGCCTGGTAATAATGATCTCCTCTCCGATTCCTACCAGGAGATCCGCATTTCTGTTCAGGAAAGGATGAATGAGCTCAAAGTGCTCTACGATCACCATTTTCCCATACCTGGCAGCCTCCAGAATGGCATCTGCCAGCACATGCATCTGGGTAAAGGCAGACTCAAAACGGATATCCAGGTGGTATGTATGGGGAGAAAAGGGGTCTGACAAGTCTTCATGGAGAAGGGGAAGAGGACGGACATTGACGCCTTCGTCATCGTTGGTCAGGTCCAGTCCGGGAAACATTCCCTTAATGAGCAGGCTCTTTCCTGCTCCCGCATCCCCGATTATACCGATAATGTGATCAAAGGGGCTGAGGTACATCTGGCTCAGCTGCATCCCCAGGTCTGCCATACGGCGGTTTCCTCTGGGGGCAAAATAAAAACTGTACAGGTTACTGTCCTGCATTTGTCTTGAATATGCCATAAAATTTTCCTCTCAGATTTAAAGCCAGAAGGCCAAACACGCTTTACGAATCCTTCTGCAAGCGGTTTGGCCTTTCCATATCCTATATACTTCCTGCTATTTTCCTGCTTTTCTCAGAGCAAGGATTCTTTCCATTTCATTGTAAACAATCATGTAGCCTTCGTCAACACCCATACCAGGCTTTGCCAGGATCTGATCCGGTTTTGTGGCCATCGCACAGTTCACACATACCTGAGCAGACCGGTCTGTCTCATTGCAGGTTCCACCCTGGTAAGCGCCGAAGCCTTTCTCCTTACAATAGAGAACAGCCTCTACGATATTGTTGATGCCTCCCAAGTCCGGAGTCTTGATCTGAGCCATATGTCCGGCTTTATTGTCAGCAAAATATTTTACGTCCTCCAGGGTATTACACCACTCATCTGCAACCAGCTCTACGTTAATGCCTCTTCTGTCAACTTCTTCTCTGAGACCTTTCAGGCAGAGCATCTGTTTTTCTCTTTCCTCTGCATCCATAGGCCCTTCAATTCTTAAATGGAATGGCTTAGCTGCCTCTTCCAGCTCTGCCAGATAATCTGCCATAGCCGGGTAATTGTCCACGCCGAAAACCGCTCCGATAGTTCCATATACGTCAATGTGGAAAATCGGCATATAATCTTCGTCATGGCGGAGCTTCAGCACACGGTCTCTCAGCCATGCCACATACTCCTTCAGAATCTCTCCATGCTCGCCCAGCTTTGTCTTTACATTATTGATCAGAGCATGAGGCATTACTGCAGCACCCTTTAAGATCATCTTGTCTGCATTATCATAACGGCTGTCACCAGACTGGGTGAAGATTGGAATCGGCTCCTCTGAAACTGTTGTGCCATACTCATCTGCCACTACTTCACACATAAGACGTTTGGTAGATTTTGCCACAGCATCCAGAATGGCCTGGCTTACACCGTAGCGGATAGCTGTGTGAAGACGTTTTCCATCTACCTGGATATTCTCCAGCATCTCACACAGTCCCTTGAAGCTGTCTGCCTCTTTGCCAACCAGTTCCGGTTTGATATATTTCTCAATAATGGGGATAAAATCCTCAGCCAGGAACAGAGGATCACGTCCGCCTGCTCCAGAATACTGTACAGCGGCGCAGTCACCCCAGGCAATCTGGCCGTCTTCCAGGATCAACATAACGGAGATAGCCTCTCCCGCCTGTCTCACAGACTTAAACCCAGGGGTTACAGTCTCACCAAAATAAGCTGCACCGTCAGAAACGGCACCTTTTTTAATTGCTCTCTGATCATCAAAGAAAAATCCTGTTCTGGCTTTGGAACACACAAGATCTACTATTTTCATTTTTTTCTCCTTTTTTGCGGAGCCGAAGGGGATTTTGGGCGAAAACGAAAGGAGTGGGAAAGGGAGGTTATAATGGTCAGTCTCTTCAATGCATTGCATTCGCCTCAGGGGACATAGGCGTCTTTTCTTGCTCAAAACCCTTTTCAATTCGCAGAAAAGACGCCTATATCCCCTGAGGTGTTCAGATTTCTTGCAGGGACTGGGATTTAGGTTTTCTTTTCCCTGGTTTTCATTTTCGGCAATATGCAGCCGGCGGCTTCGCTAATATTTGCCAGCCGCCCATCCGGCTGTTGGTTTTTGGCTCCGGTTTGTTTATGATTTGTTTTTTTGTTTTTTGATAATTCGCAGGGGGGTGGACAGTCCCTTCAATGCAGCATGTTCGCCTCAGGGGATATAGGTGTCTTTTCTTGCTCAAAACCGTTTTTCATTCGCAGAAAAGACACCTATGTCCCCTTCGGCGTTCATTTTTTTTTGCAGGGACTGGGATTCAGGTGTTCTCTTTTCTGAAAATACCATTCTCAGAAAAGACTTCTGCAGCAGTTCCAAAAAACTGCCTGTAGCTTATCCAACATAGCCACAGAACTATATCCCAGCCTCAGTGGACCCAGGTGGTGGGGGATAGGCGAATTAAAACGCCTTTGAGCCTAGACCCCACTTCCTGGGGCCTCTGAGGCTGTACACCACCCTACGTTTTCCCCGCAGCTCTGAGGTACAGTCCCGACCTGTGTCATAAAACTGTATCCCAGCCCCAACGGTCCCTGGTAGTGGGGGATAGGCGAATTTTAAACACCTTTGAGCCTAGACCCCACTTCCTGGGGCCTCTGAGGCTGTACACCACCCTACGTTTTCCCTGCAGCTCTGAGGCACAGTCCCTCTCTGCGCTATAAAACTGTATCCCAGTCCCGGTACGCCAGGCTGGGGAGCTCAGGCTAATTTAAAACGCCTTTGAGCCTGAGCCCCCAGCCTGGCGCTCCGGGACTGAACACAACTTATGCCGCTTCCCGGAACTGCCCCCTCAGTCTCATTTCGGCTTTCCTACCAGTCTTCCTTTGCTGATGGCATATACATCGTCGATGACCATCTGGAAAGAGGCTTTTCTCTTTTCCATTTTTGCTCTGTGCTCAATCTTATTTAAGTTGTAATTTACCAGTTCTTTTGGCAGAGGCACGTGTGCCGGGTTCAGATACCGTACTGCACCTTCAAAGTCACGAGCCGGAAGCATTTTTCCGTAATTGTACTTGCTGGGTGCAAATGGAATATCAATAACACCTGCTTTTACCGCCCGGATAGCGCCAAGGGCCAGGTCTCCCTTTCCAAGCTCAAAGCTCTTGTCTACGATGGCTCTGGTTTCTTCCTTGATGATCGCTTTTTCCAGCTCCAGTGCAGAACTCTTCAGTTCCTGATCTGCCAGAAGGGAAATCGCCTGTTTTGTACATCTCAGACCCTGAGCGTTAGCCTCCATAGTCGGCACGCCGATAGCCTCATGAGGAGTTTTTACAATAACTTTTGTGGCTTTTGCCAGAGCTGCCACAGAGCTTCCCCAGGAAATAACTGCAAAAGCTTTTGCCTCGTCCTGAGGGAATCCGCCCATCCACTGATGGAGAACAGTGGTCACGGTTGTATCCTCGTAGCCGTACTGCTCCAGATATTCCTCAGTCAGCTCTTCCAAAACACGGAGAGCGGCTACGTCCTGAACCAGGTTTCCGCACTGTCCGTATCCCACAGTGATATTCTTTACACCCTGTTCTGCTGCCAGCATAGCCTCAATAATTGCCACTGCGTTAGACATAGACGGCGGCA
Organism: Blautia sp. An81; assembly: GCF_002161285.1. GTDB lineage: Bacteria > Bacillota > Clostridia > Lachnospirales > Lachnospiraceae > Blautia > Blautia ornithocaccae. The sequence continues at coordinate 135,407 of NZ_NFHH01000005.1, forward strand.
CCAGGGTACCGGTAAGAGGTCCGTAAGGCTCACGGTTAATGGATACTCCGGCTTCTTCATAAATGCCGGTCAGACGGTCTACATACTGCCAGTCATAAATTGTTCTTTCAAGAGGAACGTCTTTTGCGTATGGAATATTGTAGGAAATACCGCCTCCCTCATAGCTGGTAAATCCTCCTGCGTAACAGATTTCTGTGAGAAGGCGGGCATCCGGAGTGCCGTGGCGCACCTGTACCGGAATATCCAGGTTTTCGATAATCTGACGGCAGCCGTACACTCCATGGTTTACTGCCGGGAAGCCATTGAGCATAGACTTCCTGGTATGTATAGACTCTTTGATTCCATTCTCCGCTTCTTCATAGCGGTTCTGTCTGGTATAGGAATCAATCGTGGTAGGAAGCAGGTCCGCTTCTCCGTTATTCTGAAGATACTGGAGAAGTTTAATATGCTCATCGATCAGAGCTACTCCGGCTCTTGGCTGGATTAAGGTTTTCCGTTCTTTTTTTGCTTCTGACAATTTTCTTGAAAAGCTCTTTGATTCCGGCATGCTTTTGTGATATTCAATAGCCTCATCTAAGTCTACATCTTTGCCAGTGGACCACTGTCCCAGAATTTCTTTTCGGATTCCGTAAAACTCGTCATCCGACAGCTTCTTATTCATAATGTCCATAATCAGCAATCTCCTTCTTCATTATTTCCAGAGCAGCCAGGGGATAGTATTGAGAAAGCAAGCCCATAGCTGCCAGAATATACTTATCATCAATCAGAATCTTGGCGTTTTCCGGTCTCAACGACTCCGGTGTCTGAGGATCATAGAGCGCCTTCCCGGCAATCTCCCTGACATTTTTGGCATGGATCAGTGCTCCTCCTGTAGCCACCACATATTTCACGCTTCGCAAATCTTTTCCGCTTTGGAGGAAGGTCAGCCCTGTAGGGGTATAAACCTGCTCCAGAGTACCTGCATGACGGGAAACCGCTGTTTCTACCGCTCCGCAGGCCAGAGCGAAATCCATCTTCTCCATTTCTTCGTTATCCGGTATATAGTCTGTATGGCTGCCCAGGAAATCCACCAATTCTGCAACTCTTTTCCTGTTAATACCTGAAAGTAAAGACAGTTTTCTGTCCCCTGCCGCTTCCAGGATTCCATGAACGCTGTACCGCATTCCAATATCGCCTTCTACGCTCCTTTTAGAATAGGGCTCTTTAAGTCCCTTCATTACTGTGCCTATGTTGGCAGGATTTCCATCTGCGATAGAATATACGTCTGTAGTAGCGCCTCCCAGGTCGACAGCTACCAGCTCTCCGATTCCCGGATGGTCTTCCCATCCTTCGGATAAAAGCTCCATAGCTGCCAGCATGGCAGAAGGCGTAGGCATAATGATCCCGGATACCAGGTCCGCCGCTTCTGAAAGCCCTTTTCCCTGAACAATTCTTTTCAGAAAAATCTCCCGGATCTGCTTCTGGGCAGGAAGCACATTCAGCTCTCCCAGCCTTGGCATCACATTTTCACATACATACACGCTCCGGTCTTTCAGAATCTCCTCACACTGGTCAGCTGCATTGCGGTTTCCCGCAATTACAATAGGGCAGTCGTAGCTCAGCCCGGAAAGAACCTGGGCGTTATACAGAATGGTTTCTGTATTTCCCCCGTCCGTTCCCCCTGTCAGAAGAATAATATCGGGATGATATTCCTCAATCTCCCTCATATCCCCTTTAGTAAGCTGAAAAGAATAAGTCTTCCATACTTTGGCTCCGGCTCCCAGGGAGGCTTCTCTGGAGGCCTGAGCAGTAAGCTCCGGCACCAGGCCTATAGAAATCATCTTCAGCCCTCCTGCTGCACTGGAGCAGGCGTACCGCTCTGCAAATTCTAATGGTCCTGTGGTTTTCTCCAGAATTTTCAGAGCATTTTCCAGTCCTTCATTAATGTCTGTTTCTACTGTGGTATAAGCAGTGGCTGTACCCAGGACTCTGTATTCTTCCACATCCACAGCCGTTACCTTTGTATTGGTACTTCCAAAATCCACCAACAGGATTGGTTTCATTTTCTTCACCGCCTTGCTTATGCTTCTTCTTCTGGTTTCTGCATGCCAAAGTCTTCATATAAAGCGGCAATGGTAGTCTCTGGAGCAGTTCCGGGACCAAATACCCTGTCAAAGCCCATGGCTTTAAACCGCTTTTCCACCTCGTTAAAAGGCTGCTTTCCTACTACAATATTCCCTCCTACATAGAGAAGGATTCCTTTCAGGCCTGCCTCGTCGCATTTATCACGCAGTCCCCGGCAGTCCAGTTCTCCATGTCCGTACAGAGAAGAAACCAATATAGCATCTGCTGCTGTCTCAATAGCAGCGGAAATGTATTCTTCCTGGGATACCATAACCCCCAGATTGGTCACTTCAAAACCTGCGTCTTCGAAAGCATGCTGAAGTATAGTATTTCCAACTGCATGGACATCCGCACCGATAACGCCGATCACCAGTTTTTTCTTATCCACTGTAAAACCTCTCCCTTCACATTGTTCTTATCTGTTATATCTTTGGCACGTTTCGGATCGTATCCAGCAGAGTGCCGTCACGGTAGAGAACCTTTGCTACAACTCGGTTCCCCATCTCAATCTGACGGGGAACTCCGGCAATTTCCTCTGCCATTTCTTTCAGCTCACGGATATCCTTTACAGGAAGTCCTGCTTTGAGCAGCTTCTCTTTCAATTCTTTCTGTCTGGGGTTTACTGCAATTCCTCTCTGAGTAACCACCACATCTACCGTTTCACCCGGAGTGGATTTACAGAGAACCTGATCTACGATCAAAGGCAGTCTGGCCCGGATCAGCGGCGCCACGATAATGGACAATTTAGAACCTGCCGCTGTATCGCTATGTCCTCCAGAGCCTCCCATAATATAACCGTTGGAATCTGTATGTACATTTACATTAAAGTCCAGATCCACCTGGGTAGCGCCCAGGATTACCACGTCCAGGCTATCCACTGCAGCGCTTTTTGCTGCCGGTGAAGCGTATCGCATAGCGGAAATCTCCCGATGTCTGGGATTCTCCCGGATAGATTCAATAGCTTTCAGATCAAAGCACTGCACGTCTAATATGGTATCAAAAAACCCTTTATTTGCCATGTCGACCATGTATCCGGTAATACCTCCCATACAGAAGCTTCCCTTGATATGGTCTTTTTCCATCATCTCTTCTACATATTTCGCCACTGCCAGTGAGGCGCCTCCGGCTCCTGTCTGGAAAGAAAATCCGTCCTTTAAATAGCCGGAATGTTTTACTACCTGAGCAGCCAGACCGGCAATCCGCAGCCCTACCGGGTCTCTGGTAATCTTCGTCGTTCCTGAAACGATTCTGGCAGGATCTCCAATCTGTTCTGTCTGGACTACATAATCCACATATCCCTCTTCAATAGAAGCATCTCTTAAAGGATAGGGAACCAGATGATCCGTAACTGCCACTACTTTTTTCGCATACATCGCATCGGAAAAAGCATATCCTAAAGAGCCGCAGGCCGAAGGTCCATACTTTCCGCTGAGATTTCCCATGTCATCGGCACAGGGTGCTGCCAGAAAAGCAATGTCGATTTTGGAAGAGCCATTTTCCATATCTCCGGCACGGCCTCCATGAGTCCTGAAAATCACCGGTTTTTCCATGATTCCCTGGGAAATAGCCTTTCCTACCTTGCCGCCCATATAGTTACACTCGATCTGAGTCACCACTCCATTTTTAATGTGCTCGATAATGGGTTCATGGATATCAAAGATAGAGCTGGCATTTACGGTAAGGTCCCGGATTCCCATAGCCGCCGCTTCTGCCAGGACCATGTTCAGCACATAGTCGCCGTTGCGCATATGATGGTGGAAGGATATGGTCATCCCGTCTTTTAATCCGGCTTTTTCTATAGCCTCCCGGATGGTTCCGATTAATTTACTCATCTGCAGCCACCTCCGTATATCGCCTTTTCCATTTCCAGCACCTGCTGAGCTCTTTTTACAATAGGTGCGTCGATCATTTTTCCTCGAAGGGAAATTACGCCTTTGCCCTGACGCTTGCCATCCTCAATGGCGTCCATAACATCGTGGGCGTATTCAATCTCCGCCTCTGTAGGGGAGAATACTTCATTGACGATATCCACATGCCGGGGAGAAATTACTGCCTTTCCTGCAAATCCAAGGCTTTTGGCAAATTCCGTATCCTTTCTCAGTCCCTCCATGTCTTCTACATCTGTAAAAGGTGTGTCATAAGCCTCTATACCCCAGGCTCTGGCCGCACAGACAAGACGTGTCCTGGCGTAAAAGATTTCCTGACCTTCTTTCGTTCTCTTACAGTGCATATCTGCCGTAAAATCTTCTCCTCCCAGGAATAGTCCGGCCACCCGCACATCTGACGAAGCAATCTCAAAGGCCTTTTCCACACCTAAAGCTGTTTCAATAAGAGGAAGGATCTTCACACTGCCTTTTTCAATGCCGCTCCTTTCCTCTACCTGGCCCATATAAGCAGAAACTTCCCGGATCATCTCTCCTCCGCTGACTTTTGTAGGCATGATCATGTCCGGCTTCAGGGGGATTACTGCATCCAGGTCTTCCTTCCAGAATTCTGTATCTGTAGGGTTGATCCTTACAACTACCTCGCAGCCTGAAAAATTCTGATATTTTAAAGCGTTTCTCACCAGGATTCTGGCGGCGTCCTTTTCATCGGGGGATACTGCATCTTCCAGATCGAAGATTACCGTATCCGCTCCCAGGGTATCACCGTTTATCAGCATATTCGGGGTATTCCCCGGTAAAAATAACATTGTCCGCCTCATTCTTTTTCAACGCCCCCTCTTTTCAGCGCAGTTTCCATGCGGGCTCGTATCACACAGTCCAAAGCACCCTTATCTTTAATAAAAATCTTTCCTGTAGAAACATCAAATTCTTTTAAAGTATCCAGGACTGCTCCCCGGATAGCATCCATATACTGGTTTGCCACTACGGAATCAATTTCCAGCACCAGTTCTGTATCGTCCGGCTCGATCTGGATAAACAGGTCGCTGGACTCCAGAGTCCCTGCTACTGCATTTTTCAATATTTTCACAGGTCTCCTCCTTTCCTTACCCGAAATTTATTCTACTGCACTTCTGGAAACCTGAGCCTGAGCCAGGATTTTCTTTTCCTGTTCTATAGCCTGTTTTTCCAGTTCTGCCACTTCTTTACCAATTCTGTCTACATATTCCTGATCCTTAATAGATTCCAGGTTGATCTTTACGTTAAACCCGGCTCCCAAAACCGCTGTTCTGGCCATCATAGTAGCTACAAGGGCATCTGTCACTGCTGTTTTGTTTCCTTTTACTACCATAGTCTCAGCGTAAGGCAGGATACCGCAGGCTGCCTTTGCCACAGATAAAGGAACTTCTACTGCTGCTTTCAGGCCGTTCTGCATAGCTTCTGTTCTGGCTGCTTTCTCCTCTTCTGTTTCTTTTGGTAGAGTCAGCGCCTGCATATACTGATCAAAAGATTCGCTGTCTCTCTTAATGTCGTCTAAAAGCTGTGCGCAGACTGCTTTCATAGGCTCTACAGCCTCTTTCATCTCTTCTTCCACATCCGCATATTTTTTCTTTCCTATGGTCAGACCTGCCACCATTTCTGTCAGAGCAGCCGCCAGAGAACCTGCGAGGGCGGAAATACTTCCGCCCCCTGGTACTGGTTCATTAGAGGCTGTCTGCATGGCAAATTCTTGAATTGTCATATTTTTCATGGCATATACCTCTTATTATCTTTTTTACAGTCTTGTCTCTAATACCTGTTTGGATTCAAAACCTTCCAGTCCTAAATAATATTCTGCACAATCTACCAGAGCCTGAAGCGGGATCAGTCCTACTACTTCGCTGCCCAGAACGTTTACTCCGTAACGTCTTGCTTCCATCCGTACAGTTTCAAATACTGTATAAACAGATGTCTTTGTGTAATCTGTAAGGTTCATGGATACCTGTGCGATATTTCTGTCTTCCAGCATTACGCCCATGGCTTTGCAGTAACGGAAACCGCCTTTGATATGACGGATCTTGTCTGCGATCCTCTGTGCGATTTCCAGGTTGGAAGTATCCAGATTGATATTGTAAGCGATCAGCGGCATTCTGGCTCCGATAGCAGTAACGCCTCCGGTTGGATGAATGGTGTCGGGACCAAAATCTGGTTTCCACTGTGGATCTTTCATCTTCTCAGCCATTCCCTCAAACTGTCCCTGGCGAACTTTAGCCAGATTTTCTCTGTGAGGAGCTGTGGCAGATTTCTCATAAAGGAAGAAAGGCTGTCCGAATTTCTCAGAAGCTTCTTTGGCTACCGCTTTTGCCAGAGCATCTGCTTCTTCTACTGTAGTATTGCGGATAGGGATAAAAGGAACTACGTCTACACAGCCCATACGTGGATGCTGTCCCTGATGTTTTGTCATATCGATCAGCTCTACTGCTTTTCCGATAGCGGCAACCATAGCCTGTCCCAGTGGTTCCGGCTCACCGATCACGGTAACAACGCTTCTGTTGTGGTCTTCATCAGAGCTGTAATCCAGCAGTTTTACCCCTTCCACATTCCGGAAGCAATCCACGATCTTCTCGATTTTTTCCTTATCTCTTCCTTCACTGAAATTTGGTACGCATTCAATAATTTTCTCCATGGTCTTTTCTCCTTTATCTTTTACGCATATTCCATGTTTACGATTACATTTATAACCATTCTTTGTGGTACACGGTTTCTCCGTTCTTAATTACCGTTTCTACCAGATTAATCCCTGTATGGTAAGGCAGATAGTAGACAGAAGGATACTTGAGAAATACCATATCCGCCTGTTTTCCCGGCTCAATGCTGCCGATTCTGTCTGCACGGTCCACAGCTGCCGCACCGTTTATAGTAAGGGCTGTGATAACCTCTTCCACAGACATATTCATATAGATACATCCAAGGGCTATAAGCAGAGGAATGGAGTTGGTAAAGCAGCTTCCCGGATTCAGGTCTGAGGCAATTGCTACTGCACAGCCTTCATCGATCATCTTTCTTCCCGGGGCATATTCCTCTTTAAGGCAGAAAGCCGTAGCAGGAAGAAGTGTGCTGATCACACCCTGCTCCCTCATCTGCTGGATTCCTTCATCAGAAGCTTTCAGCAGATGGTCTGCTGATACTGCTTCTACTCTGGCTGCCAGCTGGGCGCCTCCAAGAGGATACATCTCATCTGCATGGATTTTCAGCTTAAATCCCATCTCTTTGGCCTTTGTGAGATAATACTCTGAATCTTCAATATTAAATACGCCCTGTTCTGTGAAGATATCTGCAAATTCTGCCAGATTTTCTTCTCTGACTTTGGGCATTACATTGCAGAGCATCTCATCCAGGAATTCTCTTTCTCTTCCTTTCCACTGAGGAAGAACACTGTGAGGTCCCAGGAATGTCCTTACTATATCTACCGGATGTTCCTCATCCAGCTCTTTCATAGCCCGAAGCTGCTTCAATTCTGTATCGCAGTCCATGCCATAGCCGCTTTTCCCCTCTACAGTTGTGACTCCGAACTCCAGCATACGGTTCAGTCTTTCCCGTCCAGCCTCTTTAAGCTCTTCCTTGGAAGCCTCCCGGGTGGGATTTACCGTGGCATTGATGCCCCCTCCTCTTTCCATAATGGACATGTAGCTGTCCCCTTTTAATCTCCAGGAGAATTCATCTGCCCGGTATCCGCCGAAGATAAAGTGGGTATGGGAATCTACGAAGCCCGGAAGCACCGTTTTTCCCGATGCATCCAGAACCTCATATTCCTCCATGTTCACTTTTTTATCCAATTCTTCGGTGGTTCCCACTTCTATGATCTTATCATCATGAATGATCACAGCTCCATCCTTGATCAGGCCGATATCCGCCATTTCTTTTCCGAATTTCGGTGCCTTTCCTCTGCAGGTAACAAGTTCAGAGGCATGGCGTATATATCTTTTTTTCATATTTTGTCTCCTGTTATCAGTGATGTTTGTGATGGTGAACCTCTGGAACTACATCTTTGCATACTCTCTCGATCAGCTCTTCGCTGGCAAGATAAGGCATAGTGATATAGTCCTCTCCGTTTCTGATCTTATTGTATTCTGCTACAGTCTCGATAGAGTGCTCGCATCTGCCCCAGCTTCTTCTGGAAACACCGATCATGGTATCCCACGGAATTGCTGCCTTAAGGATCTCGTCAACTCTCTCGCTTCCATCCAGAACCATGCCAAATCCACCGTTAATAGATTTGCTGATACCTACGCCGCCTCCATTGTGGAGAGCTACCAGGCTCATGCCTCTGGCTGCATTTCCTGCATAGCAGTGTACTGCCATATCTGCAGTAATATTGGAACCATCATAAATATTTGATGTTTCTCTGTATGGAGAATCTGTTCCGCCTGTGTCATGGTGGTCACGACCCAGCATAACCGGTCCGATTTCTCCGTTTCTTACCATTTCGTTAAATTTCAGAGCAATGTCTCTTCTTCCCAGAGCATCCTGATATAAGATACGGCACTGAGTACCTACTACCAGTTTATTTTTCTCTGCGTCACGGATCCAGATATAGTTATCTCTATCCTGACTTCTTCTGTTCGGATCAATGATTTCCATTGCCGCATGGTCAGTCTTTCTCAGATCTTCCGGTTTTCCGCTTAAGCAGCACCAACGGAAAGGTCCATATCCATAATCAAACAGTTCTGGTCCTAAAATGTCTTCTACATAAGATGGGAAGATAAAGCCTTCGCTGGTATCTTCGCCGTTTTTAGCAATGTCTTTTGCACCTGCATCAAATACAGCTTTCATAAAGCTGTTGCCGTAGTCGAAGAAGTAAGCGCCTCTTTCTACCAGAGTCTTGATCAGGTGGTAATGTTTGATAAGTGTCTGATCTACCAGCTCGCAGAAACGATCTTTGTCATTAGCCAGCATCTCTGTTCTTTCTTCAAATGTCAGGCCCTGTGGGCAGTAGCCGCCGTCATATGGCACATGACAGGATGTCTGGTCAGACAGCAGTTCGATCTTAATATTATTGTCTACTGCATACTGCAGAAGATCTACAATATTTCCATGGTAAGCAATAGAAATGGTTTCTTTTTTATCCATGTATTCCTGAGCAACTCTGAAGGCTTCTGCGGCATCTTCGATTACCAGGCTTACCCATCCCTGGTCATGACGTGTCTTGATTCTGGAAGCATCTACCTCTGCAACGATACCAACGCCTCTTGCAATTTCAATGGCTTTTGGCTGAGCGCCGCTCATGCCGCCAAGACCGCTGGTAACGAACAGATGTCCTGCCAGGTCTCCGTCCTGAGGTACGCCCAGGAATTTACGTCCTGCGTTCAGAATTGTATTAAATGTACCATGAACGATTCCCTGTGGTCCGATGTACATCCAGCCGCCGGCTGTCATCTGCCCATAGGAAGAGCAGCCCATTGCTGTAGCTTTTGCCCAGTCCTCCGGATTATCAAACATACCGACCATAAGACCATTTGTAACAATAACTCTTGGGCTGGATTCATGAGATTTGAACAATCCCATAGGATGTCCGCTCATCATGACCAGTGTATGATGATGAGTCAGTTTTTCCAGATATTTTTTAATCAGCTGATACTGCATCCAGTTCTGGCATACCTGTCCGGTCTCTCCATAAGTTACCAGTTCATATGGGTACAGAGCCACTTCATGATCCAGGTTATTGTCGATCATTACCTGGAAGGCTTTTCCTTCAATGCACTCGCCTTTGTACTCATCAATAGGTTTTCCGTAAATTCTCTCCTTCGGCATAAAACGATATCCGTAGATACGTCCTCTTGTCAAAAGCTCATCTAAAAATTCGGGAGCCAACTGTTCGTGAAGTTCTTCCGGCACATATCTCAAAGCATTTGCTACTGAAAGTTTAATCTCTCTCTTATTCAGTGTCAGTTCTCTTTTCGGTGCTCTTCTTACGCCCTCTTTAAAAGTAGGGTACTCCGGAAGCACCGGATCCAGCTTAATTACCATAGCTTTTCCGATTTCCGCATTGTTCATTTTTCATCGTCTCCTTTACTTTTTTTACGATTTTACCATTTATACAGTCTAAAAAACGTCTATTTCTTGGTGATTTTTTAAAAAACCTACAAGTTTTTTGGTGATTTTTACTTATTACTCTTTCTTCAATCTACTGTGATAAAGTGATTTTACACAAATTGACGTTTTATTGTCTCCTCCTCAGATAAAAGAACGCAAAAATACCGCCATATTTTCACAGCGGTATTTTTGCGTTCTTTATCTTTAGATTTTCGTGGAAAGCTCTTCCCCCTGGAAATTCAGTCCAAATCCATAGTCGTAACAATTTCCTGCTTCGTCTTTATAGACTTCCAGATCAAAAGCCACGTCCTCCTGATGTCTTTCCACTGTCTCCATATCTTTTGGAAGCTGTACCGGAAGTCTCCCTTTCGGGACAGCCCCGCCGGAGATCATATCCAGCACAGCTTTGGTGCTGACGCCAAATTCAGCCAGAATGGCATCTGCATACGGTTCAAATTCTCTGCATACCACGGGATTATGCATGGTCACGCAAACGATCACCGGTTTTTCACCCATGGTTTTTTTCGTATTTATCACCAGGTCCAGATCTTCTTCATTGGCCGTATGTCCTGTCTTTCCCCTGTAAGAACGATTCCTGTCATTTTCCCACCAGTTACTTCCTGCAATACTTGTCTCCCTGGCAGTTTCCGCCTTATAAGGACGATACTGGAGACTGATAGGGACATAGGCGTCCTTTTCATATCCTCCGTCAGTCAGCGGACTTTCTATAAAGACTACTGCCGCATCTGCTTCCCTGGGGCTGTCTTCCCAGATAAAATATTCTTCCAGAAGCCCGACTCTTCCATCCGTCTGCGCATAGCCTCCTCCCCATACAGCTGGCAGCCCATATCATAGGCTTCCATAACCGGCTTCTTATCCTGATTGCCGCCGAACTGGTCTACTCCGTTCATGATGATACGTAAGTGTCTCTGAGCCACAGTCAGATTTTCTGTTCCATAGCATCGGCTTCCAAAATCATCCAGATCCGCGCCTGGGTCTGCAGTAATATCCCAGTCTGTGCAGACTACTCCGTCATAACCATACTTTCCTCTTAAGAGGTCCTTGATCATATATTCACTGTAGGAATTTCCCACGTTCTCATGATTTTTCTTATCCTGCTCCCAGGATACAGTATAATAAGGCATTACAGAGGCTGCTTTCTTTGTAGGTCCCTCCAGGCAGAAAGCTCCTTCTGTGAAAGGCTTCAGATGTTCCTCAAATTTTCCTCCCGGATAGACCGCAAACTGTCCGAATGCATAATGGGCGTCTCTGCCGCCTTCTCCGGTCCCTCCTCCCGGCCAGTGTTTTACCATAGCGTTGACGCTGTGTTTTCCCCAGCCGTCTTCTGCATCTTCTGTAGTCTGAAGGCCGTCGCAGTATGCTCTTGTCATCTTTACTGTCCTCTCCCAATCCAGCCCCAGGGTATCCTGGAGCCGCATCCACCTGGGATCTGTGGCCAGATCGATCTGAGATCCCAAGGCCGTGGTGATCCCCAGGGCCCGGTATTCTCTGGAAACGATTTCAGCAAATTTCTTCACTCTTTCCGGATCAAAAAGGGCTGCCATCCCGATTCCTTCAGGCCATTTGGAAACTTCTCCTGCTCCGCTTTTATACTCTGCCTCACTGTCTGCTGCGCCATGACGGGGGTCTGACGAAAAATTCACCGGGATTCCAAAAGGCAGGGCCTCTGTATAGGACTGAACAGAGTTCTGCCAGCGTACAGCTGTCCTGGTATCCTGATAGGCGCTGACCAGTACATGACGGATATGGTCCTGGGACAGAAACTCCTACTGCTGGTCACTCATCTCCCAGGGCTCACAGCCGCTGTCTGGAAAATCTTTTCCCTTATATTTTCCAGGGAAAGGACTGTCCGGCATTCCTGGAACCATCTGATGAGGAGAATAAAGCATCAGGCCGGCAATCATCTCCACCGGAAGTCTGGCAGCCAGGTCTTTTGCCCGTTCTTCATATCCCAGTCTCCAGTCTTCATATGGAAGAAGCTCCCCTGTTCCAGCCAGATCTTTAAAGACGCATCCGTCCTGGATGATCACTCTGTCTTTAGAGGTGCCGATTTCAGGTCCGTTTTCATTTTGGTACAACACATACCCCTTTTTCACCTTTTTGCTGAACATAAAAACCTCCTTGATAACATATGTTTCGTTTATAACTACCATGTTACCAAGGAGGTTCTGATACGTCAACAGCAGCTGTAGACTTTTGTCTCGTATCCTTTTAGCACTGCCTGCCCCTGAACCTTATCTCCTGTATCCAGGTCTGTCACCGGCACCTTCAGCACAGCCTTCTGTTCTTCTAGAGAGTAATTTAAAATGATGATATATTGCTTTCCATCCTTTTCTCTTACACAGAGTTCGCACATTTCCGGCAGTTCCACCATCTCTTTAAAAGCTGAAAGAACTCCCCCATAGGCCAGAAAATCTTTTATATTTTCTCTTGTAAAGGTTCCTCCAAAATGCAGGACTTTTCCTTTTCCTGTATGATTCTCGATCAGCGCAGGACGGCCCTGATAATAATTAGAAGAATAGGAAGCCAGTACTTTGGCTCCAGGGCCTGCTGCAAGAATATCGTTAAAGATTCCTGTCTCTACCTGTTTACCCTCCCATTCCATAGAAACCTGGTCATCTGCCGGACCTAGAAAGGTAAATTCTTCTACTGTAGTTCCTGTGATATCTTTCAGAAGTCCCGGCATCACATCCATGACGCACTTCCCTGTCTCGTCCTTTAATCCGGTGCGGGCTCCCAGGATCAGGCAGCCGCCTTCTTCTGCATAGCGTCTGAGAAGCTCTGCCTTTTTCTCTGACAGGATCATAGGATGCGGATAAATAAGTACCGGATATTTCAGCAGTTCTTCCACTTCTGTGGAATCCAGAAGGTACACATAATCCATAGGCGTATGGCTTAACTGAGCCCCTATAAAAATTTCTTCCTCACTGGTCCAGGCCAGCCTCTGGTGCCATTTATCCACCTGGGCGTCCCATACATTACTGTAATCCCGTATCACTCCAAAGGCAGCCTTGTACTGGGCCCCGGTGATCTCTTTCATTTTTTCTACTCTCTGATGGATTTTCTTCACTTCCGCCAGTTTCCGGTTGTCCCTGTTATCATAGTCCAGGATACCATGCCAGTAGATCTCTGTTCCCATAGTACAGGTCCGCCACCTAAAGAAGCTTACATAGTCTGCGCCGTGGCCGATACTCTGCATAGCCCAAAGCATCATCTGTCCCGGTTTGGGAGCCGGAGCTTCCATGCGGGTATTCCATCCGTTGGCACCTGACTGCTGCTCCATAATACCAAAGTGAGGGCAGATAGAACGGACTTCTGTCAGCTTGTCACTCCAGCGTCTGTCATTCAGATTTTTGGAATGCTTTGGATCTTCGCAGAGACAGTAGGCGAAGTTTGGATAGGAATCATAAGTATAAACATCCAGGGCTTCGTCTGTCATAGCATGATTGTCCAGATTCTGGAACATACCATTGGTCGTAATAAAGTCTCCCGGCTTGATATATTTTCTTAAAATATCACTTTGCATCTTGCAGAAACTAATAGCGCTGTCTGATACAAACCGGATATAATCCAGGGTCTCATGGGGATTCGTGGAATTATGTATGGTAGTTCTGGGAACATACACCTGTTCCCACTGGGTATACTCCTGATTCCAGAACACTGCGCCCCAGGCCTTGTTCAGTTCTTCCAGAGTTCCGTATTTCTTCTTCAGAAATTCCCGGAATGCCAGAGTGTCGCTCTCAGAATAAAACTCCGCTACCTCACAGTTGATCTCATTGTCGATCTGCCAGCCCACTACATTTTTATGTGGAGCATAGTGTTCTCCGAATTTTTCCACGATTTTGGCACTGAGCTCCCGGTACACTTTGGAATTATAATTGTAATGCCGGCGCATACCGTGACGGTATTTTACCCCATCCATGCGGCAGTTTAAAACTTCCGGATACTTATCTGTCAGCCAGGCAGGCGGTGTGGCCGTAGGCGTTCCGAAAATCACCTTCATCTCTGTCTGAGCTACCACCTCCAGGAAATCGTCAAAAAATGCAAAGGTAAACTCCCCTTCTCTGGGTTCCACTTTGCTCCATGCAAACTCTCCAATACGAATTGTGTGGATACCATTTGCCAGCATCCTGTCCAGATCTTCCTTCCACAGGTTTCTGTCCCAGTGCTCCGGATAATAGCAGGTCCCCAGGGACAGTTCTTTCCATTGATAGTTTTGTGCTTTTCTCATAATACCTCCGTTTTTGTTTCCTTTTTCCATTCCTGCAGAGGAATGGAAAACTGGATTTTTGTTCCTTTGTTCTTTTCACTTTTTATATTCAGACGGCTTTCCTCACCATAACAGAGGATCAGCCTTCTGTACACATTTTTAATTCCGATAGATTTCCCTGTGTCACCCTCTTCACACTTCTGATACAGAGTCCCTATCTCTTTCTCTGACATTCCTTCTCCGTCGTCTTCGATACAAAAATAAAGTCTGTTGCTTTCTCTTTTTATCCGGATTAGAAGGCTTCCCTTTCCGATCTTCGGTTCCAGTCCATGGATGATCGCATTTTCAATCAACGGCTGAAGGATAAAATTGGGAACCTGATATTTATCAGCCTCTTTTTCCACCTGATAAATAACCGTTATTTTATCGCCGAATCTCTGCTCCTGAATAAAAAGATAATCTCTGACTGTAGACATTTCCTCCTTAAGAGGAATAAAGCTTTCTTTTTTTATGGTCGCACGCAGAAGCTCCGCTAAGGCAATGGTCATCTCAGACACATCCATGTTCCCTTCTCCTAATGCTTTCCAGCTTATCGTATCCAGTGCATTATATAAAAAATGAGGATTAATCTGCATCTGAAGGAATTCCAGTTCCGCCTGTTTCTGAGCCAGCTCCATTTTATACACTTTCTCAATCAGAGTCTCAATATTTTCTGCCATTTTATTATATTCCGTACCGATCATCCCAATCTCATCCTGAGTAACCACTCGAACTCTCGGGTACCGATTTTCCTTTCCGAGAGTCTTCATACTCTCCAGCAGCTCTCTCGTAGGTTTTGCGATCCTTAGTGTTGCGATCCAAACGAAAAGAATACTGATACCCAGCATTGCAAGAACAACCATAGCCACAGCGACAATCTGTCTGTTCAGATTTCCATAGAATTCTTTTACCGAAACTGCCTGTACCAGAGTCCACTGGTTAGGCATTTCATTCCCCACATAATAGAAAGCCTGGGTACTGTCCAGCATATCATATACCGCTACGTCTTTTTCTCTCATGGTCTGGATCTCCATGGGGAATTTCGTTCCCTGATAGGGACAGTTGTTCGTAGACATGATTCTTCCTTCTTCATTTACTATATAGGAAGCTGCAGAATATTCCGTTGAATTGTCTTCCAAAATAGATGAAAAATAAGAATTCTCATATACAATGTTTATGTAACCAATAGGACGCATCGTATCAAAGTCCAGTATAGCTTTTGCCACGCAGATCCTGTCCGTATCACCTGCCAGTCCCCATAGGCTGGTTCCGTTAGCTTCATAAATCTCTTCTTCTGTAAATCCAAAAAAAGTTCCTATTGTTTCTTGTTTTTTTACAGAAAATTCAATTCCTTCTAAGGAAATCACGCTGACAGAAACTACATACGAAGCATAAAGGCCGTCAGTGGTCAATTCTCTTTCAATTTTTTGTCTGCACTGTCTCAGTCCATAAGTATCTAATTTTTCTTCATTTACAATCTTCAGTTGATCCTGTACAGTCTGACTTGTGAGAATCTGTAAATTAATATCTTCTATCTTCTGAATATTATTTTCCAGATTATTGGTCGTCTGGCGAGTAATATCCTGTAAATATACCTGAGAAAGAGAGGAATATCCGTTTCTGAAAGCGAAAATAAAAGTACCTGCAATCCCCAGGCCTGTAAAACTGATAAGAACTGCAAATATCAGCATCATTTGTTTTCTGATACTTGTGGGGCCTTTTTTTCTTATTCTTTCTCTGCGGTCACTGTCTGCTTTCAGCCATTTCCAAAATTCTTTTAATCGTATAATGCTGTTTCTCCTTTCCCTGCCTGCGGAATTCTCCCGGACTGCATCCGAAGGTTTTCTTAAATACCTGGCTAAAATATTTCTGGTCGCTGAATCCTGTCAGATCACAGATAAAATGAATCCTGGCATTATCCTGCCCCAAAAAATTCACCGCCGCAGTCAGCCTTATACTGTTCAGTATAGTACTAAAAGAATATCCTGTCTCCTTTTTTATCATTCTGGAAAGATATCCTGCCGAATAATGGTACTTTTCAGCCAGGGAATTCAGAGAAATTTCTTTTGCATAATTAGCCGCCATATCCTGAAGGATTTCCATAGCCTGCCGATTTGCCCCCTGAAACAGCCAGGAAACCTGCTCCCCAAAGTCCATAGATCCTGACGCTGCCTCATATTTTCTTACTACCTCTGCCCGGTATCGTTTTCTCTCCAGAGTCTGAATAACTCTCTCTACAGTTTCAATGATATCTTTTCTCCGAATAGGTTTCAGCAGATAATCTGAAACCTCATTTCTGATAGCTCTTCTGGCATACTCAAAATCAGAATAGCCGGTGAGAAAAATAACTGCAGTATCCATGGAACATTCCTTAATGTATTCCGCCAGTTCCAGCCCGGAAAGCCCGGGCATTTTAATATCACTGATAACAACGTCAATTTTTTCCTCTGTAAGTATCTCCTTTGCTGTCAGTCCGTTTTCAGCCTGATATACCTCTTCAACCCCAATATCTTTCCAGGGAAGAGATAACAGACCATTACGGATAATCTGTTCATCATCAGCAATCAGTAATTTCATTTTTCTCACCTGCCTGTCGTTAACCTTTTACCGCTCCTGCAACCATACCTTCCATAATATGTCTGTGCAGCCAGATATACACAACAATACTTGGTACGATGGTAATAATAACTGCTGCAATCTCAACCACATAATTGGTTGCATACTGCCCCTGAAATTCCGTAAGACCTACCGGCAGGGTCATCTTTGAAGAATCTGTCAGGAAAATCTGGGGAAGAAGCAGGTCATTCCAGATATTAATAAAGGTAACTACCGCCACCGTTACAATAGAAGATTTTGATATTGGCATAATGATCTTAAAGAATATCTGATAAATATTGCAGCCGTCCATGACTGCCGCTTCTTCCATTTCCTTTGGAAGGGAACCCATAAATCCTGACATAATAAAAATCGCCATTGGAAATGCAATTCCTATATGAGGGATGATAACTGCCAGATGGGTATTCAAAAGGCCCATTCTGTTGAACATAGAGAACAGAGGCACTACCATGGCATATACCGGGATCATCATTCCCAGCAGAAACACATTCAAAGTCAGCTTTGCCAGCTTCCAATGCATACGGGTAATGGCATAAGATACCATACTGCTGAGAATAACCGCAACTGCCACGGCTGATACCGCAATGATAACAGAGTTCCCAAAATATTGCAAAATATGCCCTTCCTGGATTGCCTGGATATAGTTCACCGGACTGAAGCTTTCCGGAAGCCCCCATGGGTTCGCATAAAGCTCAGAGTTTGTCTTAAAGGAGCTCAAAAGCAGCCAGAACAGAGGATACAGACAGAGAATGGTAAAAAATATCAGGAAAATATATTTCAGTACTAAAAATACTTTTTCTTTTGGTGATAATTTCATATAGTTTTCCCTCCCCTTAAAACTCAATAGGTTCTGACCGGAACACAAAATTGGACAGAAGCACAGAACACATACAAAGGATCAGCAGGATCACGCCGATGCCTGCAGCATAACCGTATTTCAGAGTACGGAATCCCTGGTAAAACATATATGTTGACATAAGCTCTGTTGCATGGTTTGGTCCGCCGCCGGTCATAACAGATACCAGATCGTAGTATTTCAGAGATCCTGTGATGATCAGCACCGCATCGACTTTCAGGATAGGTTTGATCAACGGGAAAGTAATCGACTTAAACTGTACCCATTTGCTTGCCCCATCAATTTCCGCCGCCTCATAGTAAGATTCCGGGATATTCTTCATAGCTGCGATCTGAATAATCATATGATAGCCCACAAACTGCCACATAACTACTACGATAATGCAAAACAAGGCTGTATTTTTATCCGCCAGCCATACATGCTGAAGACTTCCCAGGCCGATGATTTCAAGAAATTTATTTACCAGCCCGAACTCGGAATTGTACACAAAAGTCCAGGTAAGTCCTACCGCCACGCCGCAGATAACGCTGGGCAGGAAAAATACGGTCTGAAAAAAATGGCTTCCTTTAATCTTCTGGAATAAAATATTTCCGAAAAACAGAGCCAGGGGAAGATGTGCAATCAGAGAACCGATCACCATCAGGATATTATTTCCCAGGGCTTTGGTAAAAGTACCGTCCTTAAACAGGTTAACATAGTTCTGGATCCCCACAAATTTACTGGGACTCATAAGATCCGTCTGAAGAAAGCTTACATATACATTATAGCCAATGGGAATCAGCACAAAAACAGCATAGATCAAAAAAGCAGGCAGTACGAAAACAGCTATACTCTTTTTATTTCCTAATACCTTATTCATAACGCTCCTCCGTTTTCCTTATTCGAAGACGGAGCTGAACCAGTATGCGTCCAGCTCCGTCTTTTAAACTTTATCGGTTTGCATTGTCCTCCGCAAATTGCTGAAGGGAATCAAAGGCTGTCTGTGCGTCTTCGCCTCCAAGGACTGAAACACAGGTATTGTTAAATTCTACGCCCTCGCCAGCACCAAACTGCCTGTCCCACCACGGGGTAAGGCCAACCTGTGAATTAGAAATGTTCAGCACATCTACCATAAGGGGAGAAATCTTTGATTCATCGATCTCATAATTTCCTGCTGGAATTCTTGCATAATCATACAGGAGAGTCTCTTCAGCTTCCTGTGAAGTCCAGTATTTCAGGAAAGCAACTGCGGCGTCTTTATTTTTGCAGGTTTCCGATACAGAGAAGCTGGTATCTACAGACCCAACAGAAATATTATTGTACTGAGGATCATATGCCGGAAGTACAAATGCTCCTACATTTTCACCAATTTCACTCTTTGCACATTTGTCAGCATCCCAGGCGCCCTGGAAATACATAGCAGCCTGTCCGCTGGTAAAGAGATCTGTAGATTCTTCCGGTCCCATTCCAATATAGCCATCCTGGAAATATCCGTTGTCCGCCATTTTCTTTACTTCTTCTGCAGCTTTTACATGGGTTTCATTATTCCACTGTTCTGTACCATCGCACACATCTTTGAAAAGCTGATCTCCTGCCATGCCGCCGGCGATCTGCTGAACAAACTGTGCCGGGATCCAGGCGTCTGTTCCGCACATGGTCATCGGCGTCACGCCATTATCTTTCAATGTCTGGCACACATCTAAGAACTCTTCATAAGTACCAGGTATTTCCACGCCGTTTTCCTCAAAAATCTGCTTATTATAGAACATTACACAAAGAGATTTCTGAGTAGGCACCCCGTAATTCTTCCCGTCATAAGCCAGCAGATCCAGGGTTCCGTCTGCAAAGGAATTTTTCCACTCCTGATCCTCTTCCAGATAAGAAGTGATATCTGCTACTTTTCCGCCCTCTACGAAAGGCTGCAGGTATGAAAGTTCCCAGGTAAAGAAAATATCCGGCACTGCGTTAGAAGCCATAAGGGTAGTGAGCTTGGTCTTATACTGTTCGTTCTCATAAAACTCAATCTCCACAGTAACTCCATACTCATTGTTTTCCGAAAACTGCTCCGCAATAGCGTTATACCCGTCAATGTATGTATCTGCCTCCGTACCTACACACATAACTGTCAGGGTATCTCCGCCTCCTGAACTGCCGGAACCGGAATCTCCTGAAGATGAACCGCCTCCTCCACATCCGGTCAGCAGCAAACTTCCTGCCGTTAATGCTGAGAGCATTACCGCTACAATTTTTTTCTTCATTTTCGTTCCTCCTTCATGTTTTTTGATGATATAACTTTATCACTTATCACATTGACGAAACAGGTATGTTTTTTACCTAAAAAGTTGAATATTTTAACCGTTTTTTCTCCGACTTTTCTTTTTATTATCGCCTTTTGCACAATACATACATAAAAAACTGTCGCAGCAAGACGTTTTTCTGTTCATTGCGACAGTTCTTCATGTCAAAAACCAATTATATCCAAAAAATATTCGTGTATTTTAGTGTTGTAACCCAAGTATAATCCATTGATATTTACACGAATATATGATATGTTATATTCAACACTGGGAGGTCTGATCATGTATCGAAAAATTATGAATTTTTTAGAAGCGTGGAAAGATAACGAACACCGCAAACCTCTTATTTTACAGGGAGCACGGCAGGTCGGCAAAACCTATTCCATTCTGGAGTTCGGACGCACGCACTATGAAAATGTGGCGTATTTTAATTTTGAAACCCATCCCAAACTGAATAAAACTTTTGAGGAAAATATCAGCCCCGATTATCTGATACCGATTTTATCCCATATCGCAGGGCAGACCATTGTGCGTGAAAAGACGCTGATTGTTTTTGACGAGGTGCAACTCTGTGAGAGGGCATTGACTTCCTTGAAATACTTTTGCGAAGATGCACCTGACTATCATATCATTGTGGCGGGAAGTCTGCTAGGTGTTGCGGTAAACAGGGCAAAGTTCTCTTTTCCCGTAGGTAAGGTGGATATGAAAACCCTCTACCCTATGGATATGGAGGAATTTATGATAGCCTGCGGCGAGAGTGTACTTGTAGAGCAGATCAAGAAATGCTTTGCAGAGGATAAGCCTCTGCCCTCTGCTTTGCACGATGCGGCAATGCAGCTTTACCGTCAATATCTTATTGTCGGCGGTATGCCCGAATGCGTTATGCAGTTTTTGGAAACAAAGGATTATATCTTAGTGCGGCACACACAGGATACGATTTTGGCGAGCTATCTCAATGATATGAGCAAGTATAACAATCTGAATGAAATCAAGAAAACAAGGCTTGCTTATGATAACATCACCGTACAGCTTTCCAAGAAAAATACCCGTTTCCAATATAAGCTGATCAAAAAAGGAGGTCGTGCGTCTGAGTTTGAAAACGCCATTGAATGGCTCTGTCTGTCTGGCATCGTTTCACAGGTGTATAAGGTGGAACAGATCAAGAAACCTTTAGAAAACTACCGTGATATTGATGCGTTCAAGATTTATGTTTCCGACTTAGGGCTGCTCTGTGCAAAGAAAGATTTAGCGGCAAACGATGTTCTCTATATGGTCGAGGAAATCAATGATTTCAAGGGCGGTATGGCTGAAAACTATGTCAATTTGCAGCTTACCATCAACGGGTACAAGACTTACTATTGGGTGTCTGAGCGTGGAGCCGAGATTGATTTTATCATTCAGCGTGACGGTCAGCTTATCCCTATCGAGGTCAAATCTGCCGATAACACACGGGCAAAGAGCTTAAGGGTCTATATGGAAACCTACAAGCCCGCCTATGCCATCAAGCTCTCTGCAAAGAACTTCGGTTTTGAGGATAATAAAAAGATTGTTCCTCTTTACGCCGCATTCTGTATCTAATGTTGAAATGAGCCAAAAACCCCGATGCTTGCATCAAGCTAACAGAGATGCAAACATCGGGGTTTTTTAACCCTTGCGGCAGTCGCCAAATGTACATGACTGCTTCTGAAGCAAAAATATCATTTACTTGTTATCTACCAACCCTCGGCAAATCCCCATTTTGGCAGATACGGGACCTGGATTTTTGATAATTATACTTTTTCTCCATTCTTTCTGAATGAAGGTTTCTTTCTCTGACAAAGTAAAGTCGCTGCTTAGTATTTTCCCTTCTCTCACATAGACTGCCAGAAAATTCTCATTCTCATCAGGAATAATTTCATATTCCTGCCCGACCTCCAGGCAAAGAGCCTCCATTCTTCCCTTGGCCCCGTTTTTCAGCATCAGATTAAAGTCCACGACTCTTCCATAACTGACTGTAGGTACCCCGCCGTCGAAGCGGTCCACCTCATAGGGTGCCAGGGAGACTTTCTCTTCTTCTCCATGAACCATATCCAGGTGTCCCTGAAAGATCATCAGATAACGCTCAACTCCCGGCAGGCTGGTAAACTCTGACCGGTCTACATCTACTGTTGCGCTGCTGATCCGCAGCTGAAAATTCCCAGATTTATAATCTCCATCTTCAGGGTACAGGTAAAGCTCTGTAGTATCTCCTCCTGACCATCTGGAAACCTTATAGTCTTTCTCTGTTCTCACAATCATTTTCTCACCCATCTGTAAAAACCTCCCATTTAGTAAGTTTGATATTCTGCTTAGCTCATTGCTCTCAGGAGTCAAAGACCCTCGCGGCAGTCGCTAAATGGACATGCGAGCATGCCCGCTTGGCTCGTTGCTCGCGGGAATAAAATTCCAGCACTTTGTTCAGATAAGGTCTCAGTATATTATTTCCACATCTGTAGATCTCGTGTTTCGCTCCCGGCACTCTTATGAGCTTCCCCTGGGGCAGCCGGCGGATAAATCTCTCCTGCGGTCTGGGGTAGACCAGAGTATCCATCTGAGCCTGAAAAAGGGCCACAGGTATGTCTATCTTTTTCCAGGAGCGGGCCAAAATTTCACGGCTCATGCGGTAAGCCTCCAGTCCCCACTGATAGCTGGCGCCATTATTCTGAAATTCCGACACCCTTCTCCTCTTCTCATAGTAATAATCAAATCTGGCTCTGGATAGGCAGGAACTTTTTTCAAAAGTTTCTTCATCCCGAAACCCATGCTGTCCCAGGGCATATTCTTCACCCCTTCCCATGGAACACATAAGAAAAGATGCCAGATAGGCCAGAACAGGCGGAATATATCCTGTACGGTGGAGAATCATAGGAGCGTTTAAAATTCCCTTCTGAAATCTCCCCGGATTTTCTGCCAGAGTCACTGCAGCAATGGCTCCTCCCATAGAATGTCCAAAAATAAACATGGGCAGTCCGGGATTTTCCTCTGACGCCCTGGCAGCAACAAAACTCAGATCTTTTACATATCTCCAGAAATTATCTATATGAACCTTGCTGGGGTCCTTAGTCAGTCTGTAAGACCGTCCATGTCCGCAGTGTTCCGGAATATACACGGTAAAGCCCGCCTGATAAAAATACCAGGCCAGTTCTTTATATTTTTCTGCACTCTCGCAGAAGCCATGAGAAATCAGGATAATTCCTTTAGCCTCTTTTTTATGGAGAGAAAGGCAAAAAATCTTCTTTCCTATTTCTCTGGTATAGTAACTTTCTCTTCCCCAGGCGTCAAAGCAGGACTCTACGTAATCCCGGATTTCTTCTGAAAAATTTTTCTCATCTAAAAGTCTCAACGCATTCTCCCCTTTCTATGTCAAAGGTTTCAAAGGGACATTGTATATTTTTGAGGAAATGCAAAAAATAGGTCAGTGCCAGCATGTCTGCACTTCCTCCAGGGCTGATATTCCTCTTAACAAAATATGTATCCAGAGCTGGAATGATTTCCAGCTGCTCTTCAGGTCCGGATGTCTTTAAAAACTGCTCCAGCTCTTTCTGTATTTTCAAAACCGTGTGGTAGTCAGACCGTATGATCATATTGGTATCTTCCACAGAAGAAATATACTGGAGCAGGGTAAGGAGACCGGCATCATTCAGACTGTAACCTTCCTCCAGGAGTTTCTCAAAGTAAAAAACTCCTCTTTCCAGGACATGAGGAAAA
Organism: Blautia sp. An81; assembly: GCF_002161285.1. Classification (GTDB taxonomy): domain Bacteria; phylum Bacillota; class Clostridia; order Lachnospirales; family Lachnospiraceae; genus Blautia; species Blautia ornithocaccae. The sequence goes on from NZ_NFHH01000005.1 coordinate 159,209, forward strand.
CCTCTCCAGGCTTCTCCCCGTATTCCTTCTACCTGGTATTCTGCATAAAGTTTTTCCCCGTGGGTCCTGGGCCCTCTCTCTTCCAGTCCCTTATAATCTGCCATCAGATTGCTCGTCAGGCTCCGGCATACTTCCCCAAAAATCTTTAGAAAATCATTGTCGCGAAAATCTGCCATCAGACTTCCTGCTCCATATCCGGCACAGCAGCAGAATATCCCGCCGGAGAATACCATCCCTTTATGGGTATTAACTCCTCCCGTTGCCTCCCTCATGTTTTTTTCTCCTTCTATTCCCAATACTCTTAACTTTTCAAAAAGTCCTGGAAGCTCCTCTTTTTCCCCGGAAAAATTCAAGCCTTCCCTGGCACATTGGATAAAATAAGGGGTCAGGGCATATGCGCTGTCTGCAAAAGTTATAAGGCTCATATCCTGATGAGCTCCGTTGTGGGCCCGGTCTACAAGCCCCGGCTTTAATGTGGCGTTTACTTCATAAAGAAGGCTTTTCTGCATCAGAAGTCCAATATGGGAGGCCATTCTTTCTATATAAAAGTTTTCCATCATCTGGATTTCCCGGTGGAAAACTTCTTGGGCAGAATGTCTTCTGGACCGGCTGCAGTAAAAAGCCGGCTCACCGCAGAGAAGACACTTTCTTTCTGAGAATCCCAGTTCCTGCCTGGAAACTTTTCTTCCAGTGCTGTCCAGCACATCAAAGTCAAAGAGCCTTCCCAAAGGGTGCTTGTCTTCCGCTGTGGCAAGGCTTCTTTTTATTTTTTCAGGGGACAGTGTCAGCGAATAAAAGCTCTCACAACCTGTATTTTCTCTGTTTTCCAGGCTATAGATAATCTCTCCCTCTTCTTCTTTTACCGCCTGCTGTATCAGCTTATTTCCCACATCAAAAAGCCAGACTACAAAAGGAAATGTTTTCACCGGCCCTGGAATGTTCAGTGTAAAGCTCACCAGAGAAGCCGGTTTTTCTTTCATAAGTTCTCTCTGAATTTTTCCCCGTCTTTCCCTTGCGTCTAAAATTTCCCCCAGGGAAGCTTCTTTTCCCTCTGTCCATAACTCAAGTCTCATCTCTACTCTCCCTGTTCAGCAGTTTTTCTCTCAGCCCCCATCCTTCCTCGGAAGCCAGATAAGCATAAGTTGTTTCAGGCACCATTTCTTTCAGAGTCTCCCAGTCTCCCTCCAGAAACTTTTTTCGCACATATGTAGCGCTGATCACCTGTTCCCGGTTTCTGCACCGGGGAATCTCTGTCACTTCTATTCCATAATCCGGAAGGATTTTTTTCATTTCCTGATTATACACTCTTGTAATTTCCGAAAAAGGCTCCTCTCCCACATAGCGGCAGTCTATATGAAAAGCCTCTTTAAAATAAGTCCCGAAAATTTTCAGATCCAGCAGCACCGCCTCACCTGAAGCTTTTGCCTTGTCTTTCAGAAAATAATCCGGGAAGGTGGCATGGGAAATCAGATAATCTGAGCTGCCATGAACATAGACATTTTTCAGATCCTCACAGCCTTTTTTTACCAGGTCCAGTCTTACCTTAGCCGGAAACTCCGAGGCGTCCTCTGACAGTACGAAAACATGAAGAATCTCACAGCTTGCCGCCGCATATTCCACCAAATACCTATGGCCCTTGGTAAAAGGATTGGCATTCATTACAATAGCTCCTGTCTTTAAGGAAAAATGTTCTTCATAAGGAGCCGCTTCTTTTTTCAGATAATCTCTGATCCCGTTTATTTTATTTTCCATAAGCAGCATATCCTGGGTATCCATAATGGGCCAGAACCCAAGATCCTGAAAATAACTTTGATTGACTGGCTTTGTAAACACAAACAGATGGGTAATCCTCTCTTCCCAGGCGTTTTTCATAAGGAAGGACATCAGTTTCACCATCAGCCCTTCTCCCTGAAACCCAGGGTCTACAGCAATACATTTCAGTACATTCCCCTGCCGGGAGCCACAGGCTGCAATCTCTCCCTCCCTGGTACGCAGCACTACAGAATACTGAACCTTTGTGTCAAAGTCCAGCCCCTGCCGGGCTAAAAAATCCTTCATTTTCTCCAGTTTTCTTCCCCGAAAGGGACGTCCTTCCTCCTGATAAAACTCAAATCCCTCCATGTCATTCCCCTTTCTTCTGAACTAATCTGATTCTACCATATCCTACTCAAAACAGCCAGGCCCTTATTGTCTTTCCGTCCTTTTGAAAAATTCTTGTAGACAAGCATATCTTATTACGATATTATAGGAGAGCGATTCTATAAAGCAAAAGAAGGGAGACTGATAATCATGCTGACTGATTTTATCAACGGACTAAGCGACCTGCTCTACAGTTATATCCTGATCATCCTCCTTTTAGGAACAGGAATCTTTTTTACTTTCAGAACACGTTTCGTGCAGTTCCGTCTTTTCATCGAATCAATCCGTGTTGTGGCTCAGCCTGGCTCTGATGAGAATGGACTTTCCTCCTTCCAGGCGCTGATGGTATCCACTGCCTCCCGGGTAGGAACCGGAAACATTGCCGGTATCTCAACCGCCATCTGTCTTGGCGGACCAGGGGCTGTTTTCTGGATGTGGCTTACCGCCATCCTTGGAAGCGCATCTGCTTTCATCGAAAGTACTCTGGCACAGATTTATAAAAAACGTGCTGAGGACGGAAGTTCCTACGGCGGCCCTGCTTACTATATTCAGGCCGCTCTCAAAAAACACTGGATCGGGGCCATATTCGCTGCATTCCTGATTCTGACATATATGGGCGGCTTCAATCTGGTAGCCTCCTTTAATATCGCAGATTCTTTCCGTGCTTACAGTTTTTTTGACGAAGCAGCTACTCCTCTGATCGTCGGTTTCATCCTGGCTCTGATCTTCGCTCTATGCATCTTCAGAGGCAGCAAACAGATTTCTAAGATTACAGAAGTACTGGTACCTTTTATGGGAATCTTCTATCTGGCAGTGGCTCTTTTTGTAACTGTAACCCACTATACTCTGATTCCCAGGATGTTCTCTGACATTTTTTCCAACGCCTTTGATTTCCAGGCCATTTTTGGAGGATTTACAGGCTCCTGTGTTATGAACGGTATCAAAAGAGGGCTTTTCTCTAACGAGGCCGGCGTAGGCTCTGCTCCTAATGCTGCTGCCAGCGCTTCTGTGTCCCATCCGGTGAAGCAGGGTCTTGTGCAAATGCTTTCTGTGTTTATTGATACGATCCTGATCTGTACTGCTACTGCCTGTCTGCTGCTGTGTTCCGGCGTAGCTCCAAGTGAAGAGCTGAAGGGTATGCCCTGGGTCCAGGCGGCTGCTTCAGAATCTCTGGGCAGTTTTGGAACCGTTTTTATCACCGTAGCCCTGTGCCTCTTCGCCTTTACCACACTGATCGGTAATTTCTATTATGCAGAAATGGGACTGAAATACCTCTGCGGAAAAACTCCCGGAAAGGCTCTTCTTAATCTTTTCCGTGTCATTGCTTCCCTGATCGTACTGGCAGGAGCTGTCATGGAATTCGGCCTGGTATGGAGTACAGCAGATGTTCTCATGGGCTTTATGGCTCTCATCAATCTGCCCGTTATCCTTATACTGGGCGGCACTGCTGTCCGCTGTATGCAGGATTACGTAAAACAGAAAAAAGAAGGAAAAGATCCGGTATTTAAAGCTTCAGACATAGGACTGAAAGATAAAACCGATTTCTGGAATTAAAAAATGAGGAGCTGCTGCGCCAGGTTACTGGCTGCCACAGTTCCTCATTCCATATTCTTCTAATTTTCTTTTTATCCTTTTCCAAAAAGCTTTTCTCTTACCTGTCCCCACAGATGTATCAGGAAATAATCATAAGCCCGGTCATACACAAACAGGGCCGCCTGGCCTCCAAGAACAAATACCAGAAGCATGGTTTTCGGTATTTCTCCGGCAAAAAGGAGTTTTGGAAACAAAAAAAGGGCCGGAAGATACATGATATTAAAAAGGAGCAGCTTTCCCAGAATAAGAAGTATTTTTCTGCTTTTCCACCCCGGATGTTTTCCAAGAAAGTCCCAGAGAAACTCTACTCCCAGGACATAAATGCCCATCATTGCATAAGTAATACAGTAAAGTTTCTGAGGCGCCAGGAGTACTCCCAGAACAAGGCTTCCCACAAAGAAAGCCAGTCCATATTTCAGATCAAACTCCCGAATGATCACCCCAACAAGAAATGCTGCTGCTGCCAGAAGAAACAGCGTATTAAAATCAATAATGCCGCTTAATATGATCAGTACCACGTCGAAAGCCATAAGAAGCCCTGACACAGCAAGTTTTCTGGTATTTACATGCATGAACAAAGATCCCCTCCCATGCACTCACAAAGAGTATCTGCACACCACAGGTCGCAGCACATATTTCCGGTTCCGCAGGAAGAACCTCCGGTTCCGCCCCCATAGTAGCTTCCTCCCTGATACCGGTTGCTGTTCCACTGAAGACGGTTTACCAGGTTGGCATACTCCGGATTTCCCGGGTCCATGCTCTGAGCCTGGCGGGCCAGATTTAAAGCATTTACATTATTGCCCAGTCCCATATTGGCGCAGGCGCTTAAATAGTACCACTGAGCGTTCCGGTTCTGCATTCTGGACAGAACATTCAGGGCCTGCTGGTACTGACGTCCGTTAATATAGTTGTAAACAGCCTGATACTGGAGGTTATCCTCGCTGGAAGCAGTATTCTGATAGCTGCTGTTGTTTCCATAGCCTTCATATCCGCTCTGATAGCCTCCGTCTCTCTCTTTCATGATCTGGTCATAGGCTTCCTGAACTTCTTTAAATTTTTCTTCTGCCAGATCTGCCAGAGGATTATCCACATAGGAATCAGGATGATATTTTCTGCTCAGATCCCGATAAGCCTTCTTTATTTCGTCGTTAGTGGCGTTTGGTGAAACGCCTAATATTTCATAAGGATTATTTACCATGGTTTTCTTGACTCTCCTGTCTTTCTTTTTGTATTTTATTATATTTTGCCCAAACACCGCTGTACAGAATATTTCTCAAAAGCTCTGCATCCTGAAGGCAGGGCAGTTTTTCAAAAGCACCTGTGGCCTCTCCCATCATCATGATGAGCATCCGGCGCACTTCCTGTTCATACTCTTCTTCACTCCGGCATTTCTTTCTGGTCACACTTAAAGGATTATACGCCCCTGTCTCTCTGTCCTTAGGGAGGTCATCATAGGCATCCATAATATATATAAATTTTCCCAGATAAAAACCGAATTTGCGGAGAGTTTCTTCCCAGTAATCCTCCCGGATCACAAACAAATCTTCCATCAAAGCACCAAAGGCCCCTGACACAATATCAATATCCATCAATTTCTGTTCTTCATAAACAGCCAGCTGGCGAAGCTGTTTTTTGATCACACTGGCCTGTCTTGGATATTCTTTGCAGATTTGGGCTGCCTTTTTTCTGAACAAATGGATTCCTGCGATTCCCGGCAGGCTTCTATCATCCTTCCAGTCATCTTCAAACTTAAAATAAGTAAGAAGAATGTTCATCTTCGCCCCGTATTCTGAGATATCATTCTGGAGCATGGGGATTTTTTTCACCGGATGTAAAGGACAATGAGACTGAAATTCCCTGTTGTCCGCCTCATAAAGAGAGGAGAGAAATATGATCAGAAAAGTCATATCATAAGTCAGGGTCATCCGCCCTCTGAATCCGTACTCTTCTTTCAGCTTCCGACACAGCCCGCAGTAATAGGCCTTGTATCTGTAAAACTCCTTTACCTTCAGTTCCGGCTTATCTATCATTACATATCCAAACATTTTATTACTGGACCTTTCTGCAGAACCTCTGCGTATATGATGTTACAGTTTCCATTTGCTTTATATGCCTGTCAGCATCATATCAGTCTATTATACTATAAGTTATTTCAAATTGCTATCTTTTCTTGCCATTGACGGACATACGTTTTTCCGCTATACTGAGGAAAGCTTTTAACGGAATGCAGCACACAAGAAAGAGGTGTTAAAGTACTATGAAAAATAATATTAATCAAAAATTCCCCCTGGAGGAAAAACTGGATATCGCTTCCCCGGAAAAGTTTATCAAAAATACAGATCATTTCAATTCCCTGATGATGCGTTACCGCTGTGCTATTCGTGAGATAAGCACCAAGCTGGAAGTCCTAAACGACGAGTTTTCCATTAAATATAACCGCAATCCTATCTCCTCAATTAAAAGCCGCATTAAAACTCCTCTGAGTATCTATAATAAACTTCAGCGTCTTGGCTACGACTTTACTGAGCAGAATATTGAGGAACAGCTCAATGATGTTGCAGGAATCCGGGTAATCTGCTCTTTCATGGACGATATCTATATTATGGCAAAACTTCTGGCCGATCAGGATGATATTACCGTCCTTAGGATTAAGGACTATATTCAGAATCCTAAAGACAACGGCTACCGCAGCTATCATATGATCGTGGAAATCCCTGTGTTTTTCGCAGAGGGAAAAACGCCTATGCGAGCGGAAATTCAGATCCGCACCATTGCCATGGACTTCTGGGCCAGTCTGGAACATCAGCTCCGATACAAAAAAGAGCTGGGCAGCAATGATCAGTATGCCATGATCAGCCAGGAATTATATGACTGCGCATGTACCATTACTGCCGTTGACAAACAGATGCAAAATATCAAAAATCTTATTGAAGAATACAGCACCCTCACTCCCCAATAAAAGCCTGCAATAGTTTTTCATTGGCGGAATAGTAATCCTGTATTTCTTCCTTTTCACTCAGTCCGCTCTCACCATCTATAATGCGTAAAGCTACCTTATATTCACTGGCGGACTGAGGGCTTCCCGCATCCTTATATCCCTGGCATTCCTGGATGGATACGTAATCCTCTTCATTTTCCGGAAAAACGCCCTGGTCTTTATACTCTTCATAGTTTTCCTCATTCATGAAGAAAATCATACTGGTACCTTCCTGAACATCAACGATAAATCTGGTCTGCATGGCAGCAAAGACCTGGGGATCAAATCCATCATCCTCTTCATCCGGACAGCTGTAATCAGAAATCTGTACATGGACCTGGCCGTCACCATTCAAATCCTCACCATATTCCTCAAACCATGTCTGAAGAGCCTGGCTGTCTTCTTCGGTCATAGAATAATCTCCCAAAAACGCAATGCTATAATCATAATCAATTTTAGTCACCATGTCTCTGATAAAGATAATTACAAAAAACAGGATAAAAGCCCCGATCAGCACATGGAACTTGTAGTAATAGAAAAAGTTTTCTATCTTTTTCTTTTTTTCCTCTGAAAGTAATTCTTTTTTCTTCATTTTTTCTGTTTCCTTTACTCTGTTGTAATTCACTGCTCAAAATTTTAACACTTTCCTGTGAACAAAGGAAGTCCAACAGATAAAATTTATGAGATTTTAATATTCTTTTCATATTGTGCCGACTCTTTCACGCAAACCGCCCTGCAGAAAAGAAAGGAAAGCTTCTTTTCTGCAGGGCAGTTTCTGCCAATATTTTATCCTATTTCTGTTCCGTCATCAGTCACTTGCCTGGATCGCATCATATCCTGTCTCTTTGGTACGAATCTTATATGCGCTTTTGATCTCGTAGCTGAAGATTTTTCCATCGCCGGCCTCTCCGGTATAAGCGGCTTTCTGTATGGCATCAATGGTTTTCTTCTCCCATTCCTCAGAAGAGACCACAATCTCAAACTTAATCTTGGGCTGCATCTGCATATCCACCTGCATACCTCTGACTACCTCTTTATATCCTCTCTGGATTCCCACACCCATTACCTGGGATACGGTCAATCCGTTTACTCCAATCTCGTCCAAAGCTGCTTTTACATCTTCAAATTTTTCTTCTCTTACCATTGCTTCTATTTTAATCATCATACATCTCACCTCACACTACTGATCCAGTCCATTAAAGCTCGGATATGCACTTTCGCCATGCTGTGTAATATCAAGACCAATCTGCTCTTCTTTGACTGTAACGCGAAGAGGCGTGATCACTCTCACTACTGCCGCACATATCAGCGTTCCCACCACTGCTATGGCAATAGTCACCAAAATACCGGCAATCTGGGCAAGGAAAAGACGGTAATCTCCGAATACCAGCCCATTCCACTGAGCAGTATCATTAATTGAACTCATACCGAAAAGACCTGTAGCAATACCTCCCCAGATACCGCCAAGCCCATGGCAGCCAAAGGCGTCCAGGGCATCATCAATTTTCAGTTTTTTCTTCACTAATTTTACCCCAAAGTAGCAGATAGGACTTACCAGTCCTCCGATAATAAAGGATGACCAGATTGGTACAAAACCTGCGCCGGGAGTAATTGCCACAAGACCTACTACAAGACCTGTAGAAGCGCCTACCAGAGTTGGGCGTTTATCTTTGAGCACATCCAAGAGCATCCATACCAGCATGGCCGCTGCAGAGGCAATACCAGAGGTCATAAATGCATGAGCAGCCAGGCCGTCTGCGGCCAGAGCGCTGCCTGCATTAAATCCAAACCATCCGAACCACAGCATGGTTGCCCCAAGTACCACAAAAGGAATATTGTGTACACGATATACGGTAGTCTCATATCCCCGGCGTCTTCCAAGGATAATAGCCATAGTCAGGGCGCTGACTCCGGAACTGATGTGTACCACATTTCCTCCCGCAAAGTCTACGGAACCGATAGAAGCCAGAAAGCCTCCTTCTCCCCATACCATATGGGCCAGCGGATAGTACACAATAATTGACCATAAAATAATAAACAGGAATAAGGCTTTAAAACGGATACGTCCAACCAGGGATCCCGTTAAAAGGGCCGGTGTGATTACCGCAAACATCATTTGAAAAGCACAATATACCAGATGGGGGATATTGTCTGCATAAGGTCCTGCTTCCATGTCTACACCGTTTAGCCCGAACCAGCGGAAATCACCGATAACTCCTCCGTGGTTTCCTCCAAAAGCCAGGGAATATCCGAACAGACACCACATTACAATAGCCACTCCCATGATCGCCACACAAGCCATCATGGTATTTACTACATTTTTTCTTCTAACAAGACCTCCGTAAAAGAAGGCCAGACCGGGGGTCATAAAAAACACCAGCGCAGCCGAAATAATCATAAAAGCAGTATCTCCACTATTCATAAACTCTCACTTTCCTTTCTCCTCCCAGAACTTCTCTGCCATAAAGGCAAAAAGGTTCTGTCATATTTTCTTTTTCATCTGTGGGCAGAGAAACTATGCCCGATGAAGATCGTTTTTTTGATTTTTACTGCGCAGTGTTTCAATGCTACGGAAACTTTCATTTCCGAAAAAAGAAAAGGCGTTCAAAATGCTCCTGCATTTCAAACGCCTTCGTTTTAACGAACTTTAGTCTAGCACAGTGTTAGCAAAAAAGCAAGTGTTTTTTTTAGATTTTGTAACTCTTTTTCATTCTCTGCATATCCTGAATGGAGAGAAATTCCATGGAGTGCAGACCTATGGCCTATAAAATCATGATTGACAGCGGGCACGGGGGTAATGACCCGGGCGCCGTATATGAAGGACGGCAGGAAAAAGATGACGCTCTCCGACTGGCTCTTGCGGTGGGAGATATTTTATCAAGAAACGGCGTAGATGTAGAATATACCCGGACAGGAGACGTTTACCAGACACCTTTCGAAAAAGCACAGATTGGAAATGCCTCTGATGCTGACTTTTTTATTTCTTTCCACCGAAATTCCAGTCCTACACCTAACCAGTACAGCGGGGTAGAAACTCTGGTTTATGACCAGTCAGGGCGAAAGCTGGATATGGCAGAAAACATTAACGGAGCTCTGGGAGAATTAGGTTTCCAGGAGCTTGGTGTAAAGTCCCGGCCCGGTCTGGTGGTGCTGCGGAGGACAAAAATGCCGGCAGTCCTTGTGGAAGCCGGATTTATTAACAGTGATGAAGATAATGAAATCTTCGACTCTCAGTTTCAGGATATAGCCCAGGCAATTGCCTCTGGAATTCTGGGAACTCTGAATGAAGAGACAGTAGAAACCCCAGGAAATTCTCAGGATATTTTCTATCGTGTTCAGACAGGGAGCTTCAGAGAGCGGGCAAATGCTGATAATCTCCTTTATGAACTGGAAGATCAGGGATTTCCCGCCTTCATCCTTCGTGAAGACGGTCTGTATAAAGTGCAGGTTGGAGCTTTCAAAAATCTGGAAAACGCCGTAAAAATGGAAAGGTCTCTTAGGAATGCCGGGTACAGCACCTGGATTGACGCTGCCCCTGCTACTTACTGATGAAAATCCAAATACAAAACGGAAAGAGGACCGGGGATATCCTCAGTCCTCTCTTTTACATAGATTCTGCTCTTTCTTTTATATTCTTCTTAAAATTAATTACTTCGTGATCATATTCTTTATCCATATACAGAGAAGTGATCATGAAATCTGCGGTAGCTCTGTTAACAGCCATAGGAATATCATAGACCTGGGCAATCCTCATCAGGGCTTTTACATCTGGGTCATGGGGCTGAGCGGTAAGTGGATCTGAAAAGAATACCACAAAGTCAATGACGCCTTCTACAATCTTGGCTCCTATCTGCTGGTCTCCTCCTAAAGGTCCGCTGTTATAGCCTTTTACCCTAAGACCTGTTCTGTCAGCTATCATTCTGGCGGTAGTTCCTGTTCCATAAAGATTATGATTCTTTAAAACCTCACTGTGGTCCATACACCACTGTATGATCTTGGCTTTTTCATTATCATGGGCAATCAAAGCAATATTCTTTTTCTTTTTGATCGTAAATGTCATATACTCATCATTCATCTTTTTTCTCCGCCTTCCTTTGCATATTTTTTGATTTCTTTCGCCTTTTTTCAGGAATTATTTAATAATAATTTCATCTTATTCTAACATAATTTCCTTGTTCTCACAATGGGAAACTGCTACAATGGTACCCAGAGGAAAGCAGGTGTTTGAATAATGTTTTATTTCATTGTAAATCCCCATGCCCGTTCTGATCAGGGCATGGATATCTGGAAAAAGGCAGAAGAGATTCTTGCCGCTGAAAAAGTAGAATATGAAGTATTCTTTACTAAATATACTGGGCATGCCAAAGAACTGGCAAAACAGATCGCTGTTCTTTCTCTTCCATGTACTTTGACAGTACTGGGAGGAGACGGGACTCTGAACGAAGTCATTGACGGCCTTGCCCAGACAGATTTTTCTCGTATCACCCTGGGCTATATTCCCACAGGCTCAGGAAATGATTTTGCCAGAGGTCTGGGAATTTCTTCAAATGTGACAGCATGTATGAATTCTATACTTTCTCCTTCAGACTATGCTCTGGTAGATGTAGGAATGTCCCGGACGTCAGCAGGAAAACATTATTTTCTTGTAAGCAGCGGCATAGGATATGATGCGGATATCTGCCGCAATGTAATGAAAACACCTATGAAAAAAGCTTTGAACAGGCTCCACATGGGAAAACTCACTTACGTTTATGTAGCTCTGAAGCTGCTGCTGGGCTACCAGTGCTGTCCTGTGTCTGTCCGGATTGATAAAAAGGAAATCCACCGGCTGCCCCGATTCTACTTTCTGGCTGGTATGAACATGAAGCAGGAAGGCGGTGGGGTAAGATTTTGTCCCGGAGCCCGATACCAGGACGGCCTTCTTGATGTCTGCCTGGTAGGAGACCTTCCCAAAGCCAAAATCCTGACACTTTTCCCTACAGCCTTTATAGGGAAACATACCAGATTTCACGGAATTCATATGTATCGGTGCCGCCGCATAGATATTATCAGTGAAAAACCTCTTCCCATCCACTGTGATGGAGAATCAGCAGGTTCTCACCGGCACCTTACTATTTTAAATACACAGAAAAAGATAAAGGTTATTCTAAAGTAACAGGAGGAAACATATGAAGATACTTTTTATTATTCCAATTGTCTTACTTGTACTTTTTTGTCTCTATTTCTACTGTATCATGCCGCGGCTGACCAGAAAGAAAGAGGCTCAGGACTTCATTCATCATCTTTTTGCCCACAGAGGGCTGTTTTCCAAAGATCAGTCCATCCCTGAAAATTCTATGGCTGCCTTTGCAAAAGCTATAGAACACGGATACGGCATTGAAATGGATATCCAGCTTACAAAGGATAATCAGCTGGTAGTCTTTCACGATCACACCCTTACCAGGATGTGCGGCATTGACCTTCCTGTGTGCGAAATGACTTATGAACAGCTGCAGAAATACACGCTCTTTGATACAGACGAAAAAATTCCTCTGTTTAAGGATGTTCTGAAGCTGGTAAAGGGCAAAGTTCCTCTTCTGATTGAAATCAAACTGCCTACTCTGCGTACATATACCTGTCAGGCGGCAGATGAATTATTACAGAATTATCAGGGAAAATATTGTATAGAGTCTTTTAATCCACTGGCTTTAAGATGGTATAAAAAGCATAGAAAAGAGGTTGTCCGGGGACAGCTATCTGCCAATCTGACAAAGCCCGTGACAGAAGCAGGATTTCTGCTCTCTTTCCTCGTAAAATACCTGCTGCTGAATTTTTTAGGCAGACCAGACTTTATCGCATACCGCTATACAGATACCCAGAACGTAAGCTTTATGTTAAACAAATGCCTATGGCGAACCCCGACTTTTGCCTGGACAGTACGTTCTCAGGCGGTTCTGGAAAAGTACCGGAGCAAATTTGATTCCATCATTTTTGACGGTTTTGTTCCTTCTCATAAACATTCTGTTTAAAATATTAAACTAGTGTAAATTCCATTGTTATCAGAAATCTACTGTGCTATAATGGGTTCAGATTTAGATGTGTGAGGTGAACTTATGAATTTTCTGAAAAAGTACCGACATACTCTGGCAATCCCCGCATATGGAATTCTATATTTGCTGGCTTTTCAGTATGTGGAGCAGCGTTCTGTACGCCATCATATTATCCACATGAAGATAGATGATTATATTCCATTTTGTGAGTATTTTATAGTACCTTATTTTTTATGGTTCATTTTTATTGCAGCCACAGTATTTTATTTTGCCTTTATCAATAAGAATAAAAAAGAATACTGGCAGCTTGTTCTGTCCCTGGGTATAGGTATGACTCTGTTCATTATCATTTCTCTGATTTTTCCAAATGGACAGGAACTGCGCCCTTCTCTTTCAGGGGACAGCATATTTATAGAAATGGTCCGGTATTTATACAAAATAGATACTCCTACCAATATATTTCCCAGTATCCACGTTTTTAACACTGTGGCCTGCTGTATTGCTATTTTCCGGCACAAAGGGTTCCGTTTTAAAAGACTTGTTCCCATAGCCGCAGGCATCCTGGGAACGCTGATCGTTTTATCCACCATATTCCTGAAACAGCATACACTGCTGGATGTAGTTGGCGCTATTGTTTTAAATGTTTTCTGTTACCAGCTTCTTTACAAGCCAAAGGCAGTTCAGGAAAAACAGCCTGCCAGAGTCAGAGCTTAATGTGAATATATTATTTTTAAAAAATATCCCGGAAGTCTCATGTATACCAGTTAAGACTCCGGGATATTTTTCGTCCGCCTTTTTAATTTCTGCTTTTAATTAAATCCATAAAATTTCTGTGCCAGCTTATAAATCGCCACACAAATATTTCTTCCGCCTCCTCCGGGAAGGTTCACACCTCTTCCCAGGATTCCCATACGCAGCTTTCTGTAAATACGGATATCCGCACTTTTCAGATACTTCCAAAGTTCATTTTTCTTCTCCAGGTTTTCCTCAGTTCCTGAACGAATAAGCATAATAGAAGAAACTGTTGTAATGATTTCCAAATATCTGAGCATATATCTGCGGATATTTTTTCCTATATTTTTCTTCCCTGCAATGGCATCGATCATCAGCTTATTTACCCGAATCTGCTGGTCAATCCGCCGTATCATCACATCTTCATGGACAGACTGATCTTCTCTGCCGATAAAATAGCGGTAGAAGTTCACGTCCATATAGTACATGGTCCGTACATTGGGCAGAGGCTGGTAGACAAAAAGATTGTCTACATAAAATGTATGTTTTGGCAGTACCAGGCCGCATTCTCTTAAAAGTCCGGTACGGTAGATTACAGAATGCATAAGTATATATTTTCCCAGAGGCATCCTTCCCATCTCTTTCCAGGTAAAGATTTTTCCCTCCGGCATATACTTGGTATACCGCATGATTTTCTTTCTTTTTGCTCCCTGCTTTTCATAGACAAAATTGCTGATCATCATATCCAGTACCTGGGGACCTCCGGCAATCTCCTGAAGCTTATCCAGGATTGCATGGTAGGCTTCAGCATTAACCCAGTCATCACTATCCACCACTTTGAAGTAAAGCCCGGTGGCATTTTTGATCCCCGTATTTACCGCTTCACCGTGTCCTCCGTTTTCCTGGTGAATCGCTCTGACAATATTGGGGTATTTAGCGGCATACTCATCGGCGATCTTCCCTGTATCGTCCTGTGAGCCGTCATCCACAATGAGAATCTCCACCAGATCTCCGCCTTCTAAAAGGGAATCCACACAGTTTCTCATATACGCCTGTGAATTATAGCAAGGTACTGTAACCGATAACAATTTCATCTAAAAGTCCTCCTCAATATACTTTCTGTAGGCTGAAAATGCGGAAGGAATAGGATATCTTCCCCTGGATTCTTTTTTATCCGCAAAAATCAGTTCCCCAATCTTTTTCTCCTCTGTAGAGGCTACTTTGATAAAATAGCCCTTCATCCTCCACTCCACATGGGAAAAGATATGTTTTGCCTCTCCCGCACCGGAAATATGAAGGGGGATAAGTCCCAGGCTTTCCACATAAGCAAGAATTTCTTCTCTGGAATGGTAACCCTCCAGATTCGGCAGCTCATAGAGTCCTCCCAGAAGTCCTCCTGCCGGTCTTTTATGAATGGCATATTCTTGTCCGTTCTGAAGGATCAGCACGGTTTTTTCTTCTATCCGCCTGGCTTTTTTTGGTGCTTTCCGGGGGTATTCTACCACTTTTTCATGGGCTTTGGCAAGACAAAACTCATTCACCGGACATGACTGGCATCGGGCCGGTCCGTTAGGGACACAGACTGTAGCCCCAAGCTCCATCAGGCTTTGATTAAATTCCCCTGGGCATTGGGCAGGCATGATCTTCTCCAGCATGTCCTCGATCTTTTTTCTGGTCCTCTGTTTTAAAATGTCCTCCGGCTCCTCTGTGATCCTGGCAATGACCCTGAGCACATTTCCATCTACTGCAGGCTTTGGAATCTTATATGCAATAGAAGCGATGGCGCCTGCCGTATAGCTGCCGATTCCCGGCAGTCCCAGGATCTTCTCATAGTCTTCCGGTATCTCTCCGCTATACTGCTCCACAATTTCAAGAGCAGCTTTCTGCATATTCTTTACCCGGTTGTAGTATCCCAGACCTTCCCACAGTTTTAGAAGTTTTTCCTGGGGGCACCGGGCCAGGTCCTCGATTCGGGGAAGGGCCTCCAGAAATCTGGCATAATATCCCTTCACTGCCTCTACCCTGGTCTGCTGGAGCATAATTTCTGAAACCCACACATGATAGGGTGTAGGGTCTGCCCTCCAGGGCAGCTCTCTTTTATTTTCCTGGTACCAGGAAAGCAAAGGCTCTACGATTTCTTCTAACATACCAACTCCTGATTATTTTATACTAGTAAAACCCTAACAGGTTTTGACAAATTAATCAAGTCTTTTCTTACATGACAGTCATAAGCCAGGATGTTGACACCTTCCTGTTCTGCTTTTCGAAGAGCCTGACCAAATTCCGGATGAGTCTCGTCGTTGGGTTCAAAATATTTTACCTTCTCCATCTGAATGACAAACATAATATATGCCTCATAGCCATCCTTTATACACTGACACAGTTCATGGATATGCTTTACGCCCCTTTCTGTAGGCGCATCTGGAAAACGCACTACTCCCTCTTCCTCCAGAGTCACTCCCTTGACCTCCATAAAAATCTTCCGCTCTCCCGACTCAATATAGAAATCAAATCTGGATTTTCCGTATACAGTCTCCCTTTTCACCACAGCGCCTTCTCCGAAAAGTTCTCCTTTAAGGAGCCACTCTTCCACCGCCCTGTTAGGTGCCTGGGAATCCATATTGATCAGGCGCTCTCCTTTTTTCACAGCAATCAGATCATACTTGGTCTTTCTGGCAGTATTACTGCTTCTGCTCACAAAAACAGTGGTGCCGGGAATCAATAATTCCCGGCATCTTCCTGTATTTTTCACATGACAGATTTCTTCTTTTCCCTGAATTTCCACATGGGCAATAAAACGGTTTGGGCGTTTTATAAAAATTCCCGTCTCAACGTTTTCATATCTCATAACTCTCTTCCGTCCTTATCTTCTGTCAGTCCTTCATATATTTCCTTTACGCTTTGGAAAATATAATCCGGCTTTACTTCTCCCTGGCGGATGTCTTCCATAGAAGCCTCTCCGGAAAGAACACAGATGGTATCTACTCCCGCCCTGGCTCCCGTCTTAATATCCGTATACAGCCGATCTCCAACAATAACAGCTTCTACTGGCCTTTTCTTAAATTTCTTCAATACACAGTCTACCATAATGGGCTCTGGTTTTCCAATAAAGAACGGCTCCTTGCCTGTAGCGTTTTTCAGCATAATGCTCATGGAGCCGCAGTCCGGAATATATCCGAAACTCACGGGACATACCAGATCCGGGTTAGTGGCAAGATAAACCACATCTTTTCCAAGCATAATACAGGTATTGCGGATTTTTTCCGAGGTATTCTCCGTATCAAAGCCTATAAGAACAATAGAGGCTCTGTCATCCACCTCTGTGACCACATCAATCCCTTCCCGGCGGAGTTCTTCCACCAGGGAACGGGTTCCCATACAATATACTCTCTGTCCCGGATAATTTTCCTTTATATACATGGCAGTAGCCTGGCTGGAGGTATAGAAATTTTCATAGTCAGCCTGGATTCCCATAGCCCTTACCTTTTCCACGTAATCTGCCGCTGACTTGGAAGAATTATTGGTAATAAAAATATATTCTCCTCCTCTTCGGCGGATTTCATCCAGAAAATCAAGGGTTCCTTCAAAGATTTCGTTTTCATTGTATATTGTTCCGTCCATATCCAGAAGGTAAAGGGTCTTTTCTTTCAGTCCGTCACTGTTCTTCCCTGTTATATCCTGCATAGTCTCTCCTTTTCATATTCCCAGTCCTGCCATTGTCCGAAATCTGCCGGTACTTTCTGAGTATGTTTCGTCTGATTTCTCAGGCGGCTGAAACATTTTTTGTAGCGATAATGGAAACACCTGTGCCGCATATATTCTCCAGCACCACATCTCCTATGGCAACCGGTGCCTGGACCTTCACATCCTTCAAAACTCTGGCACAGTCCATAATCTTTTCTTTCGGTATGTCAGAAGCTGTTTTTACAGAAACCACCGGCATAAGACCTCCTGAGACTCTCACTGTGGAAGTCACAATCCTTGTAGGATTCGTTACCTCTTTCTTTCCGTAAGCCTCCCCTTTTGGGCAGGTATTTCCCTCTACTTTTACAACCTCTCCGTCCTTCATCGTTACTGTCAGTCCACAGCCTAAGGGACAGTTAATACAGATCAGTTCTCTCGTCTCTGTCATCACGCTTCCTCCACTTTCACCACAATTTTATCCAATCCTTCTGCTGCTGTCAAATCCGATTTTTTCAGCACCAGCTGTTCCATCTCCCCAGGAGCCATTTTTTTCTTTTTCTTATGCAGTATCCTTTCCTCTCCCCGGTATACGCTGACATAAACATCTTTAAAAACACTTCCTACCCGAAAGCGGAGAGTGACTGTCTCCTCCATATGTTCCGGCCTGATAAGCTGTGGAACACTGTAACGGATACCTCCTTCTGTCTGAATCCTGATTACCGGCTCTTCCTTTTCTCTTTCCTGGTCCTTACCCCAGTTACAGATATACTCTGCTGCATGGATACCAGCTCTTCCTGCCTCTTCAGATACATAATCCACCAGGTCATGTACATGGAGTACATTTCCGCAGGCAAACACTCCTTCCACACTGGTCTCCAGACTTTCATTTACTACCGGCCCTGAAGTAATAGGAGAAAGCTGAGCCCCCAGCTTAGAGGACAGCTCATTTTCCGGAATGAGTCCGCAGGACAGCAAGAGGGTATCGCAGGAATAGAATTCTTCTGTTCCCGGAATGGGCTTCCTGTTTTCATCAACTTGAGCGATGGTAATTCCTGTTACTCTTTCCTTTCCCTGGATATCTACCACAGTATGGCTGAGCTTCAAAGGGATCTGAAAATCCTCCAGACACTGGACAATATTTCTCTGAAGACCGCCAGAATAAGGCATGAGCTCCGCCACTACCTTTACCTTAGCCCCTTCCAGAGTCATTCTTCTGGCCATGATCAGACCAATATCTCCGGATCCCAGGATCACAACTTCCCTGCCGGGCATATATCCTTCCATATTTACCAGCCTCTGGGCGGTTCCTGCAGTATAGATTCCTGCCGGACGGTATCCGGGAATATTCAGGGCTCCTCTTGGCCGTTCTCTGCATCCCATAGCCAGGATCACTGCTTTAGCCCGGAGAAATACAAGACCTTCCTCTCTATTCATAATGGTAACCACTTTTTCCCGTCCTTCCAGAGAAATATCCAGCACCATAGTATTCAACCTGTATGGAATAGAAAGCTCCATAGCCTGGTCGATATATCTCTGAGCATATTCCGGTCCTGTCAGCTCTTCTTTAAAGGTATGAAGGCCGAATCCATTGTGGATACACTGATTCAGAATGCCGCCCAGTTCATGGTCTCTCTCCAGTATCATAATGTCCTTTACACCGGCTTTTTTCGCCTGGATGCCTGCGGCCAGTCCTGCCGGGCCGCCGCCTACTATGATCAAATCGTATGTATTCTTCATATCTATGTCCCTTTCCCCTATCTTTTCTACCTTTCACCTGTAAGCAGATTTGAATTTCCTCCTGCCTTTGTCAGGGCCAGAGGAGATACCTTCAGCTCTCTGGCTAAAATCTCCATAGTCCTGGGTGAACAGAATCCTGCCTGACACCTTCCCATTCCTGCTCTGGTCCGCCGCTTCACGCCATCCAGAGACCTGGCTCCCAGAGGTCTGCGGATAGCATTCAGAATTTCTCCTTCTGTAACCGTTTCACACCGGCAGATTACATTTCCATAAGCTGGATCTTTAGCGATAAGCTCTCGTATTTCCTCAGGAGTAGACTCTGCAACACAGGGAATATCCTCTCTTCTGGAAATAAAGTTTTCCTTTTTTTCTGCCTGGAGTTTCTCTGCGATCATTTCTGCCAGGTATTCTCCTATAGCCGGAGCGCTGGAAAGCCCTGGAGATTCAATTCCTGCCGCATTAAAGAATCCGGGAGCATCCTGGGCTTCTCCAAGAACAAAATCTTCACCTTTCTCTGTAGCCCTGAGCCCGGCAAAAGAAGTGATCACCATTCTGAGCGGCACTTCCCCTGCACTAAGCCTGGCCTGGGCCGCCACCTTATCCAGTCCCTGGGCCGTAGTGTTTACTCCTTCTTTATCTTCAATATCCTCTGCTGTAGGGCCTACCAGAAGGTTTCCATGTACAGTAGGTGTGATCAGCACGCCCTTTCCCATCTTTGTAGGAAGCTGAAAGACTGTATGAGACACAAAGTTACCTGCCTTTTTATCCAGAAGACAATACTCTCCTTTTCTGGGAGTAATGGAAAGCTTTCTGGCACTGACCCTGTTGTTCCATACATCTGCGTAAACTCCTGCTGCATTGACTACACATTTTGTGTCAAATACTCCCTTTTCCGTAGTGATCCTGTAGCCGCCCTCCATAGATTCTATGTCTTTCACCTGAGTATCAAAAGAAAATTCCACTCCGTTTACATTGGCGTTTTCTGCCATAGCAATAGTCAGCTTAAAGGGACATACAATTCCGCCTGTAGGAGCATAAAGCATGGCTTTTACCTCCCGGGAAAGATTGGGTTCTATTTCCCAGATTCTCTCTCCTGTAACGATTTCCAGACCTTCTACTCCATTTTTCTCTCCTCTTGCTTTCAGTTCTTCCAGCTTTGGCATATCCCCTTCCTGGAAACAAAGTACCAGGGATCCATTCTGCTTGTATGGGAAATCCAATTCTTCAGACAAGGCCTTCATCATTTTGTTTCCCCTTACATTCATAATCGCCTTCATAGACCCTGGCTCTGCATCAAAGCCGGCATGAACAATGGCGCTGTTGGCCTTGGATGTGCCACAGCATACGTCCTCCTCCCTTTCCAGCACCAGAACCTTTAACTGGTATCTGGATAATTCTCTTGCCACGGCGCTTCCAGTTACTCCCGCGCCGATGATCACTACATCATACATATCTGCTTCTCCTTTCATCTAAATGAAAAAAGACAGCACAAATACCGGTGAGTTCTTCACCTGTATCCGCACTGTCTCAGTTCTCCTGCGTAAAATATTCTTTTTTACATAAACCATACTTTCTGATTTGTGGTAGATATGGAAATTGCTCCGGCGCCCAGAGCTCCCATAATATCCTCTCTGTCTGTGATCAGGCCTCCGGCAATGACCGGCACTATGCTGTCCCGGCAAATATGCCGGATTACTTTAGGCATCAGTCCCGGAAGTATCTCGATCATATCTGGACGGACAGATTCTGTCTGCTTTCTGATACTCTCATAAGCAATGGAATCAATCACAAAAAATCTCATGATCGCAAACATGCCTTCTTCTTTTGCCTTCTTTATAATTCCGGGTTTCGTGGAAATGAGCCCGTCAGCATGAGTAACTGATTTCAGATAAGTTACGGCAATCTCTTTGCTGCTTAATCCTGTGAGCAAATCCAGATGAACGATTACTATCTTTCCTGCTTTTTTCAGTCTTGATACAATTCCACTGATACTGCATATATCCCCATATAAAACAAATACAATGGGAATCTCCGATTCCAGACACTTTTTCAGTCCTTCTTCATCTTTGACAGCCGCGATCACCGGACAGTCCTCAAAGACCTCTAACATTTTATGGTTCATTTCTGTCTTTCCTTTGCTGTGTAGATAAATTAACCTCCAGTCTGCTGCCTCATCACTTTTTCACCAAAACATTATAAAATTATGTACTGCAGCATACTGGGATTTACGGAAAAAGACAAGACCATAAAGCTGTCTTCACAGCCTCTGTTCTTGTCTCCGTCTCTTGTTTCATTATACTACAGTAAATTTCCCGTTGCAAGTAAATTATCTGTAAAAGCAGACAATGGGACATCCTGCCTCCAGACTCTCATAGAATCCTCCTGCAAAAGAAACGGGAAGATTAATACAGCCATGGGAGCCGCCGTATAAATAAATATTTCCCCCAAAGCTCCATCTCCAGTCTGCGTCATGGAAACCGATTCCTCCGTTGAAGGGCATCCAATAGTCCACAGGAGATTCATAATCATAGCTTCCATCAGGATTTGGGGCCGGGCGAAGCACCTGGTCCCTCTGCTTATACTTAAGATAATAGGTTCCTCCTGGGGTTCTCCGCTCATAATTGTAATAGGTTCCTGATACAAAATCTGAATCCATCAGCAGATTCCCATCTTTATAATACCAGAGATGCTGCTCCGTCAGATCCACCTCAACATATGTATTTCCTACATCATTCTCGCCATAAACAACGCCTTTCTGCGCATAGACCGGTTCCCTTTGGGTATTGACATGATTCTGAATGTCGTACAGAAGCTGGAAGCTCTCTCCTTCCTGGTCAATGCTGAAGCCGTAATTTCCCCCTTCAACAGTTACGTTTTCCCCGGTAGCCGTACTTTTTATCACTCTGTTCTTTCCTACTGTATTGTATTTCGCCGCCAGTTCTGCCGTATATTCCTGAATATTTGCCATCAGTCCATCTGGATTTTCCACATAATTTCCGGCCTCATCATAAGTAAACCAGTCTTTTACACGCATTCCGTCTAAAACTTCCTGCTTATCTCCGAAAAGATAGGTCACCGTCACTGCCGCACAGCTGTTCCAGACCTCCTGCTGTTTCTTCAGATTTTCGTTATCCTGTTTCACAGCCGGCACAGCATAGACGCCTTCCTCTTCCGCAGAAATGCTATCTTCTCCTTTTTCTATAGCAGTTTTCACCTTTTCCAAAAACAGATTTTCATCTATCACTGTACCTGGGGTCTCTTTCTTTATAACAAATTGATTATCTTCAAAAGCAATATAAGCATCTTTTGCCGGTACCATATGCTCCTTTTTCATGCTGTCAAAAGACAACAGCTTTTCTCGCAGCTTGTTTTCATCAAAAGCAGCTCCATAAGCTACCGGATGGTCTTCTCCTATAAAAAGTCCCTTCACCCAGAAAATGGCATTCTGTTTTTCAAGGACCGTCCGGGGCACGTTTTCTGACTGGTATGTGTAGCCGATATCCTTTCCCCGGATCAGCTCCTGGTTATCCTTAAAAATAACCTCAATAGAATAATTTTCCACCTGCTCTTTAATGGCCTTCTCCGCCTCTTCCACAGTCATATTTCCACAGTCCAGTGTTCCAATCTTTGTTCCATCCAAAAGTCTGCCGCTGTAGTACCAGACACCGCAGAGATAGATCACTGCCAGAGTGCCTGCCGCAACGGCTGCACCTGCATACAGCTTTTTCTTATCCCATTTTTTCTTTTTAAACAACTCTGTATATTTTCTCTTTAGCTGTCTTAAAATCTCTTTTCCTTCCCAGCCTCCTTTTCTTCTGCTCTCCTCTATTCTTTTCTCCTCTGGCTCCGCTTCTGTTTCTGTCTCTCCGTTCTTTTCTGTCTGCTTATTATAGGCATCTTCCCACTGCGGCTGGTCCTTTAAGGTTTCTTCTACAATCTGCTCCATAGCCCTCTGTATTTTCTCATCCATTAACGAAAACTCCTGACTATTCTTTTTATATCTATTCCGTCTTCTGTTAAAGTCTTTTATGTAAAAAAATGAAATTGTAAAGGTATTATAACATGTAAAATCTGCTTTTTCCTGGGATTTCATGAACTTCATAATATTTAAGATATTCGTTACAGACTGTAATATCTTTTATATTTTCTTGTTAAAGAAATAAGCATAGGAACCCTTAATATTCCTATGCTTATAACAAATACTTGAGACCTTTTATTCTGCTTTTCGTTCCAGGATTTTTAAGCATAATCAAGTTTCCGTTGACAAGTTTCCTCCCAATATCTACTATTAATTTATAAATAGCAAAACAGAGGTATCTGCCAATGCTTTTACATGGAAATATCAAACATATCATAGGCCACCGAAGCCCTCTTATTTACGGACATTTTATAGAACATTTTCACAGACAGATTTACGGTGGTATATATGATCCTAACTCTCCTCTTTCTGATGAAGACGGCTTCCGTACAGATGTTATAGATGCTCTTAAAAAAATCAAAATCCCAATCCTGCGCTGGCCAGGAGGATGTTTTGTGTCTTCTTATCACTGGAAAGATGCCGTAGGCTCCAAAAGAATGCCCTTTTTTGACAAAGCCTGGAGGGTAGAAGACCCAAGTACCTTTGGAACGGACGAATATATTATGCTCTGTCGAAAAATAAACTGTGAGCCTTATATCTGTACCAATGCTGGAACTGGTACAGCAGAAGAAATGAGTGACTGGGTGGAATACTGCAATCTGGAAACGGAGGGAAAATATGCGAAATGGCGAATAGAAAACGGTTTTCCTAGCCCGCACAAAGTAAAGTACTGGAGCATAGGAAATGAAAATTATGGTTTTTGGGAAATCGGGGCAAAAGATTCCAAAGAATGGAGCAGACTGGTAAAAGAATCTGTAAAAATGATCAAGCACGTAGATCCTCTTACTCAATTGTCCGCTGCCGCTCTTACTGATCTAGACTGGAACATCCATCTACTCACGGAAGCCGGTGATTTTCTAGACTGGATATCTATTCATCAATACTGGGATCCTATCAATCAAACAAATGATTATGCAGACTATGAGCAAACAATGGCCTATACCCACAGAATCGGTCATTCTATAGAAAAGATGCGAGGTCTACTCACTGCAATGAATTTGGAAAAAAAAATAAAAATTGCCTTTGACGAATGGAATCTTCGCGGCTGGTATCACCCCAATGTTCATACAATACAGCAGGGTATCACAAAAGAAGAATATCTCTATCCAAGAGATAAGAATGATGACAACACAAAATATACCATGGCCGATGCCATATTTACTGCCTGTTTCCTTAATGAATTAAACAGAAACTGTGATATTGTAGGAATGGCCAATTATGCTCCTGCCGTAAACACCAGAGGCTGTATCTTTACGTATCCAGAAGGTATTGTCCTTAGAAGTACCTATCATGTATTCGACTTATATGTAAATTATATGGGGGATATAGTCTTAAATACCTGGTCAGAAAATATGCCTTTCATAACAGTCCAGAACAAAGCAAAAGAAAATCTGGATATTTCCGCTTTAGATATTTTAGTATCAAAATGGTCGGACAAACCTGGAATCGCTGTAGCCGCTGTAAATAAAAATCCTTTAAATTTCCAATCTCTCCAGCTGGATATAGCGGGTGCTAAAGGAAATGTAAAACACTTTTGTCTTATGGGAGAAAGCACAGAATCCTATAATGACATTAATCATGAAGAGGTCAAAATTCAGAAAAAAGATTTGGGAAGTTTTTCAGACAATAGAGAAATTATTTTACCGCCGCATTCCATAAATATTATTCAAATTTTATGAACAGAACTCCTATAAATTAAGAAAAGCCTAGTAAAAACTAGGCTTTTCACAGGGGATGAGGGATTCGAACCCCCATCGACGGTTTTGGAGACCGGTGCTCTACCATTGAACTAATCCCCTATTCTTATTAAGAAGGTCTGTACCCTCAAAACCACACATGTAAAACTGTTTATATCCAACTTTTGCCGTTTTACTTAGGTATTGGCCCCGTCCGCTTAGCAACCGGTCACTCATAATCCTACGGCTTATTTCGTGTCCTTTGCTTCGCAAATGACTTCGGTCCGTCTTCCTCATCCAGGAATGCAGGCATTCCCGTCTGTTCCAGACTTCCCTCGCCGCTTCCTAAGCTTTAGGTCAAGCCCTCGACCGATTAGTAGCAGTCAGCTCCATATATTGCTGCACTTCCACCTCTGCCCTATCTACCTCGTCGTCTTCAAGGGGTCTTACTCCTTTCGGATGGGACATCTCATCTTGAGGGGGGCTTCACGCTTAGATGCCTTCAGCGTTTATC
>NZ_NFHH01000050.1 GCF_002161285.1 Blautia sp. An81
AACAGATGATTAGTGGCAGGGGGAAATCCTGCCGCTTTTTCTGCTTTAGTTTGTCAGCTTGACAAATAAAGGGTTAAGGAATATAATTAGATTCAGTATTATACAAGGAGTTAATAAATATGCGGCAAGGTATTCTTAAATAAACTGTCAATTTGATAGTGGGAACAAAAAGTAGCAGTCCCGTTTCACTTTTAATATGGGGCTTAGTTTTTTGTACCCAGTTTAAGAATACTTTTATCATGTAATTTTATATGCCCGAAAACATATAAGTGTTTTGGGGCTATTGGAGTTATTTACCCAGTGATAGGAGTATTTATCACTGGGTATTTTTATGCCCTTTTTTGGGTGTTGATAGGAGGAAAATCACATGAAAATAATTAACTTAGGCATTCTGGCTCACGTTGACGCAGGAAAGACAACATTAACGGAAAGTTTATTGTATACCAGTGGTGCAATTGCAGAACTAGGGAGCGTAGATGAAGGCACAACAAGGACAGATACAATGAATTTGGAGCGTCAAAGGGGAATCACTATCCAGACAGCAGTGACATCTTTTCAGTGGGAGGATGTAAAAGTCAACATTATAGATACGCCAGGCCATATGGATTTTTTGGCGGAAGTATACCGTTCTTTATCCGTATTAGACGGAGCAGTATTATTAGTTTCTGCAAAGGATGGCATACAGGCACAGACCCGTATACTGTTTCATGCACTACAGATAATGAAGATTCCGACAATTTTTTTCATCAATAAAATTGACCAAGAGGGGATTGATTTGCCAATGGTATATCGGGAAATGAAAGCAAAGCTTTCTTCGGAAATTATAGTGAAGCAAAAGGTTGGGCAGCATCCCCATATAAATGTAACGGACAATGACGATATGGAACAGTGGGATGCGGTAATTATGGGAAACGATGAACTATTAGAGAAATATATGTCAGGGAAACCGTTTAAAATGTCAGAACTGGAACAGGAAGAAAACAGGAGATTCCAAAACGGAACGTTATTTCCCGTTTATCACGGAAGCGCTAAAAACAATCTGGGGATTCGGCAGCTTATAGAAGTAATTGCCAGTAAATTTTATTCATCAACGCCTGAAGGTCAATCTGAACTATGCGGGCAGGTTTTTAAGATTGAATATTCAGAGAAAAGGCGGCGTTTTGTTTATGTGCGTATATATAGCGGAACATTGCATTTGAGGGATGTTATTAGAATATCTGAAAAAGAGAAAATAAAAATCACAGAGATGTGTGTTCCGACAAACGGTGAATTATATTCATCCGATACAGCCTGCTCTGGTGATATTGTAATTTTACCAAATGATGTTTTGCAGCTAAACAGTATTTTGGGGAACGAAATACTGTTGCCGCAGAGAAAATTTATTGAAAATCCTCTCCCTATGCTCCAAACAACGATTGCAGTAAAGAAATCTGAACAGCGGGAAATATTGCTTGGGGCACTTACAGAAATTTCAGATGGCGACCCTCTTTTAAAATATTATGTGGATACTACAACGCATGAGATTATACTTTCTTTTTTGGGGAATGTGCAGATGGAAGTCATTTGTGCCATCCTTGAGGAAAAATATCATGTGGAGGCAGAAATAAAAGAGCCTACTGTTATATATATGGAAAGACCGCTTAGAAAAGCAGAATATACCATCCACATAGAAGTCCCGCCAAATCCTTTCTGGGCTTCTGTCGGGTTGTCCATAGAGCCGCTCCCTATTGGAAGCGGAGTGCAGTATGAAAGCAGAGTTTCACTTGGATATTTAAATCAATCGTTCCAAAATGCGGTTATGGAGGGGGTTCTTTATGGCTGCGAGCAGGGGCTGTATGGATGGAAAGTGACAGACTGTAAAATCTGTTTTGAATATGGATTGTATTATAGTCCTGTAAGTACCCCCGCAGACTTTCGGCTGCTTTCCCCTATCGTATTGGAGCAGGCTTTAAAAAAAGCAGGGACAGAACTATTAGAGCCATATCTCCACTTTGAAATTTATGCACCGCAGGAATATCTCTCACGGGCGTATCATGATGCTCCAAGGTATTGTGCAGATATTGTAAGTACTCAGATAAAGAATGACGAGGTCATTCTGAAAGGAGAAATCCCTGCTAGATGTATTCAAGAATACAGGAACGATTTAACTTATTTCACAAATGGGCAGGGAGTCTGCTTGACAGAGTTAAAAGGATACCAGCCAGCTATTGGTAAATTTATTTGCCAACCCCGCCGCCCGAATAGCCGTATAGATAAGGTTCGGCATATGTTCCACAAGTTAGCTTAACAGCTTGCAAAAGTCATATAAAATGAGATTTGAAAGGATTAGAGACTAATTATGATGAAATGCGAATGGATATTGTGTCCTGTTTGTGGGAGCAAAACCCGTAATAAAATTAGGAAGGACACTGTTTTGGAGAATTATCCCCTTTATTGTCCAAAATGCAGACAAGAAAGATTGATTAAAGTTGACAACTTGAAGATAACTGTCATCAAAGAGCCAGACGCTTAAGACGCAGAGCCGATGAAATTGTGGAACAATTCACGAATCATCGGCTCTTTTTGTTTCGTATTTGAAAGAACAAACTCACCAAATAAAAAAAACGATATTCGGGTGGGTTATTTTGTTATACCCTAAATTACCCTCTGAATTTGTTTTTAAATTTGGAGGGATTTTTTTATGTCCTTTTTTCGGGCAGTTATCTATCTGCTCATACGAAGCAAAATTTATCAATACATAGCATATCAGAGAACGGCAGGAAACCAGTTAAAAAAATTTCTGCCAGTGCAACGGTACTTCTCACCTTGAAAGTAGAAGTACAATCTCCATACAATAGAATTACTATTTCCTATAACCGTAAAGGTCACAGAGCCTTTGCGGTTTTTCTTTTGTCGATTTTTGTTGGAAAGTGCCGTAGGGCTGTTTCTGATATGCGGTGTCGTTCTCCGCCTCTCCATCTGGATTTTTTACATTTCAAAAATTCAGATGGGAGGTATTTATGGTGAAATATGCACCAAGAAAGGTATATATCAGAGAAAGTGGCGGCTATGTGGAATTATCCTACACGGAGTTCTGCCGTTGCAGGGAATCCGACCAGACCTATATGGACAAGCTGTTTATCCCCATTCAAGGCTGTCTGCTTGAAGTCGTGAGGGAGCAATACACAGACTTCTACCGTGACAAGGAACGGTGGCGTTATCTGCAAAAATTAGATACAAAGAATAGACTGCTATCTCTCGACGGATTTACGGACAGCGAGGGGAATCCTCTGGACTTTATCACTGATGAAGCGGTGGACATTGCAGAAACCGTTGTCAATGCGGTCATGGTGGACAGGCTGAAAGCCGCCCTGCCTTTGCTGTCGGATAGTGAACAGGAGCTGATACAGGCAATCTTTTTTGACGGACTTTCCGAGCGTGAAGTCGGGGCGAGGTTGGGCATAACCCAGAGCGTTGTAAACAAACGCAAAGCCAGAATCCTAATAAAACTAAGAAAGATAATAGAAAATTAAAATTTAAGGCGTTCAGCCCCCTTGTTTTTTCCTTTGGGAAGATGAGGGGGCTTTTCTCTGCCCTCTCAATCAATTCTGATTGGAGGAAGTAAGAATGGCATACAACCACGGACGGGAGGACAGGAAATGGCGTATCTGGAAAGAAGCGGAGGAAAAGCTGCTGCGTGAGTGCGGCGTTGATGAAGCGACCATTGAGCAGATACGCATGGCGGACAGGGCAGACTTCAATTCCAACAGGCGGTTTTACCGATGGACGAATGACGTTGCGGAATATCTTGAGGACATGGCAGGCAGGGAGCGGCAGGCGGAAGTGGGTACGGTTGCGGAGTTACTGGAAGAGATTGAGAGCGAAAATCTCTATCAAGTATTAGTCACGGTGGACGGGCGTACCTTGAAAATCGTCCTGCTGAAAATGCAGGGGTATTCCACAAAGGAGATTGCCCCGCTTGTGCATTTGACGACTGGTGCCATCTATGCGAGGTTAGACCATCTGCGGAAGAAGCTGCGGAAAATTTTATAGCTTCTAAAACAGCCTGCCATCCTGCGGGCTACTGGGTGAGGGATGGAAATCCCCTCACTCATTTTTTGCAGGAGGACAACAGGATGGCATACAGGGTTAAGGCATACACGCTTCGGGAGGAATCCACGGAAAGCGGCACAAGGTATTTTATCAGCTTTAAGGACGGGCAGGGCAAATCCCACGAGTTGGAAGTGTCGGAACAGTTCTTTATGGAGTTTCGGCAGATGGAGCGCAGGAACAGGAATCTTTTCTAATGGGACGAGCGGCACAGGGAGTTTAACGAGGTATGGGACGAAACCCTTTACAGACGGGCGTTGCGTGTGCCTAAGAGCCTTGATGAACGCATGGTTGAGGAAGAACGGAATGAAACGCTCTATAAGGCGGTTGGGAGCCTTCCAGAGATACAAAGGCGGCGTTTCCTGCTCTACTACGAGTATGAGTTCAATTTTTACCAAATCGCCGCTATGGAGCATTGCACCGCTTCGGCAATACAGAAATCTGTTGCGATTGCAAAGGAGAAAGTAAAGGCGGAAATTGAAGAAATATCTCCAACCGTGACCGACACCGCCCGAAAAAGAAATCTGTTTTTTATTTGTGTGGGATTGGCGGCATTACATACTCTCACTTTTTTCCGTGGGAGTAAATCTATTTTTAAGGAGGTCAACGCCTATGTGCAACGAAAACAAAGACACCGCCCGAAAGGAGGAAAGCCATGCAGAAGTTACAGACAGTCAACGCCGAAACGCTCCTTTATGAACCGCTTGAGAAACCATCCTTTGTGGTGGACAGCCTTATCCCGACAGGCTTATCGCTGTTCTGCGGCTCACAGAAGATAGGCAAAAGCTGGCTCATGCTGAAGCTATGCTTATGCGTGTCGCAGGGAATCCCTTTATGGGATATGCCGACAATGGAGGGCGATGTGCTTTACCTCTGCCTTGAGGACACGTTCTGCCGCATACAGGACAGGTTATTTCGTTTGACGGACGAAGCAAGCGGGCGGCTCCACTTTGCCGTGGCAAGCTGCAAGCTGTCAGACGGTCTTATCGTGCAGCTTGAAGATTATCTGAAAGATTACCCAGACAGCAGGCTCATTGTCATTGATACCTTGCAGAAAGTCCGTACAGCTTCAAAAGACAATGCCTATGCAAGCGACTATGGGGACATCTCCCTCATCAAAGACTTTGCCGACAGGCACTCTCTGGCGGTCATTGTCGTACACCACATCCGAAAGCAGAATGACAGCGACGTGTTCAACAAGGTGTCTGGGACGACAGGATTAACGGGGAGTGCGGACGCTACCTTTGTTCTGGAAAAGGAGAAACGTGCGTCTGACACCGCCAAGCTGTATGTGACGGGCAGGGACACGCCTTATCAGGAATACACGCTGCGTTTCCGTGATTGCCGTTGGGAGCTTGTGGAGCGGAAAACGCAGGAGCAGCTTGCGAAAGAAACGATACCAGATGTCCTTTTTCGGTTGGTGGATTTTATGAGGGATAAGGAAGAATGGATAGGCACGGCAACGGAACTGTTAGCCGCTATGGGGGAAACGGAAACCATACCCACGGTGATTACGAAATGGCTGAATGAATACCGCACCACATTTTTAAGCGAGAACCGTATCTGCTACCAGTACAGCCGCAGGAAAGACGGCAGGCGGATTGCCCTTGCAAGGAGGGCGGGTGACAGCGGTGATGGTGGTGACAGCGATATTAGGATACCCCCCTGTTACTGTCATTGACGCTTAAAGCCATGTAAAGCTGGCGGCTCTGCCCTGCGGGTGACAGCAGTGACGGTGGTGACAGTGATTTTAGGATACCCTGCCGCTGTCATCCCTACGGGAGAACACCCCGTAAACGCAAAATGCAGGCGTGAGATTTACTCGCCCTTTTCGGTCGTGTAAAACCACCCCTGCGGTCAGAAAAATCATTCCGATTTTTCCGACTGCGTTTACAGGGTGTAACACACTACACTTTGCCCTGCAAAGTCGTGTGCCAGACGTTCCCTCTGGACTCCCTTAAGGCAGGGCTGTGCCCTGCTATCCTACGCCTTACGGCTTCGGATAAAAGAATGGCGGCATGACGGTGACGGCTCTTGCGAGGGGGGTATCCCAAAAACACCGTCATCATCGACATGACCGTCATGCAGGGGGTGAGGGTGACAGTTGCGGCAGTCGGCAGGGGGTATCCCAAAACTGCTGTCACCACCGTCACCGCTGTCACCCCAAAGGACGGTCACCCGCCGAAAGAAAGGAGGAATCCGCCTATGCCTTATGCAATCCTGCGTTTCCAGAAACGAAAAGCGGGCGGCGTTGCGGCTTGTGAACGCCACAACGAGCGGAAGAAAGAAGCCTACAAAAGCAACCCAGATATAGATATGGAACGCTCTAAAAACAATTACCATCTCATAGCACCACCAAAGTACACCTACAAGAAAGAGATTAACCGCATGGTAGCCGAAGCGGGGTGCAGGACAAGGAAAGACAGCGTGATGATGGTGGAAACGCTCATCACAGCTTCACCAGAATTTATGAACCAGTTACCGCCCGAAGAACAAAAAGCGTATTTCCAGACGGCTCTTGACTTCATTTCGGAGCGTGTTGGAAAGCAGAATATCCTCTCCGCTGTCGTCCATATGGACGAGAGAACGCCCCATATGCACCTCTGCTTTGTGCCGATTACGCCAGACAATAAGCTGTCAGCGAAAGCTATCTTAGGCAACCAGAAATCATTATCCGAGTGGCAGACCGCCTACCATGAGCGGATGTCCTCACGGTGGAATCAGCTTGAACGGGGGCAGTCCTCAATGGAAACCAAGCGGAAACACGTCCCCACATGGCTCTATAAATTAGGCGGCAGGCTTGATAAACAGTATGAAGAAATCGTGTCTGCCCTATCCGACATCAACGCCTTTAACGCAGGGAAGAAAAGGGATAAAGCGTTAGATTTACTCTCTGCATGGCTGCCAGACGTGGAGAAATTCTCTAAGGAAATCGGGAAACAGCAGGCGTATATCGACAGTTTGAAAGAGAGAATTGGGCAGGAATCAGACTATGCGGGGCGTATGCGTGATGAAAAGTACGAGCAGGAACTAAAGGTGCAGAAAGCGAATCAGAAGATATTTGAATTGCAGAGAACCAACGAGCAGATGGGGCGGCTGCTGTCAAAAATACCGCCCGAAGTGTTGGAAGAATTGCAGAAAAATCATAGAAGCAGAGCGAAAGAAAGGTAGATATGTGAATGAAGAAACAGGATTTTAAGGTGTTAAAGACCAAAGACTTGTACCCGTTCCCCGACAATCCGTTTCATGTGGCAGAAGATGAAACACTGTCAGAGTTAGCGGAAAGCATCAAGGAATTTGGCATTGTCACGCCGATAATCACACGCCCGAAAGAGGACGGGGACGGTTATGAAGTGATTGCAGGACAGCGGCGTGTCCGTGCTTCTGAACTTGCAGGGATAAATACCGTGCCTGCGTTTGTCCTGCCCTTAGACCGTGACCGAGCCATCATCACCCTTGTAGACAGCAATTTGCAGCGTGAGAATATCCTGCCATCGGAGCGGGCGTTTGCTTACAAGATGAAATCCGAAGCCATGAAGCGGCAGGGTTTCCGCACAGACTTAACCTCGTCACAAGTTGTGACGAAGTTGCGGACGGACGACAAGGTGGCACAGGGCTTCGGCGTGGGCAGGATGACCGTGCAGCGTTTTATCCGCCTGACGGAACTGATACCGCCGATTTTGCAGATGGTGGACGAGGGGAAAATCGCCCTCACGCCTGCGGTGGAACTGTCCTTCTTGAAGAAAGACGAGCAGGAAAACCTCTTTGCCACGATGGAGAGCGAAGAAGCAACGCCCTCACTCTCACAGGCACAGCGGATGAAACAGTTAAGCCAGAGCGGGCGGCTTGACATGGATACGATATTTGCGATTATGACGGAGGAAAAGGGCAACCAGAAAGAAACCTTGAAAATCAACACAAGCAAGCTGAAAAAATACTTTCCGAAGAACACAACGCCGAAGCAGATGGAGGAAACCATCATCAAACTTTTGGAGCGTGAGTTGCAGAGGAAACGCAACCGTGACAGCCGCTAATCTTCTTTTTTCGGGAAGTAAATACAGAGAGTTGAGGTATGGAGAATGAGAGAAATCCAGTATGAAATCGTAAAGGAAATCGCAGTATTGTCTACGGGCGACAGTGGCTACACAAAGGAAATCAATCTCATTTCATGGAATGGGAAAGAGCCGAAGTATGACATCCGCAGCTTTTCCCCGAACCGTGAAAAGTGCGGCAAGGGAATCACGCTGAACGCTGATGAAGCGGCGGCACTCCTTAAAGCATTACAGAAAGAATTAAACAGCGAGGATTAATGGTATCTGATTGGCAGGGCGGGGACATTTCCAAACTCTTCCCTGCCCTGTCTGGAAAGGAAGATTTAAGTATGGGCGAGGATAAGAAAGCAGATAAAAAGAGAAAGCGTATCGTGCCAAAAGCACCAGTGCAGATGATAATCAGCCGTGAATATGTCGGCACACAGACCGTTACAGAAGCGTTTGTCCCGATTATCTCCGAGGATATTCGGAAGAAGATTGCCGAGGGCGACACCTTCGACAATGAGGGGCTGTCCGCTTAGAATGTACGCAATGGGACATGAAAACAGATAGGACAGATACGGAGGTTTTACAGTATGGCAGGAATCAAAGAAGAAAAGAAAATCTATTTAGTCGGCATTTATTGCCGCTTATCTAAAGACGATGGTACGGATAACGAGAGTGCGAGCATTGCGACACAGAAATCCATCCTCACGGATTATGTGAAAAAGCAGGGATGGCACATAGCAAAAACGTATGTGGACGATGGTTATTCTGGTACAAATTTCCAAAGACCAAGTTTCCAGAATATGATAAAAGACATTGAAAGCGGTCTGATAAACTGCGTGATTACGAAAGATTTATCCCGTCTGGGGAGAAACTATCTTGATTGTGGGTTATATCTGGAAGTTTTCTTCCCAGAGCATAACGTGAGGTATATAGCGGTCAATGACGGCGTAGATACCTTGAATAAATCTGCTATGGACATCACGCCTTTCCGCAACATTTTAAACGAAATGTATGCCGCTGACATATCTGTTAAGATAAAATCGGCATATCGGGCGAGGTTTCAACAGGGGAAATTCATGGGAACTACCGCCCCTTATGGCTATATCAAAGACCCTGCCGACCACAACCATCTGCTGATAGATGATAAAGTGGCACATGTTGTAAAAGAGATATTCGACCTTGCATTAAAAGGGAATGGAGTTGCCAAAATTTGCAGACATCTTAATAAACAGCATATCCTACGCCCTGCCGCTTATGCGGCGGAGCGTGGCGAAACAGGCTTTGAACGTCATTTTGAGGGGAACGAGGACAAACGCTATATTTGGAGTGGGAACAGCGTGAGGAGCATTTTAAGAAGCCCGATATATGCGGGAAATCTTGTAGGCTACAAACGGATTGCCGCCAATATGAAAAGCAAGAAACGCCCCTCTAAGCTGCCCGAAGAATGGGAAGTGATACCCAATACCCATGAGGGAATAGTCACGCAGGAGGAATTTGATATTGTCCAACAGCTTATTACAAGTCGTAGGCTTCCACAGAACAAGGGAGGATTTGTAAATATTTTTGCAGGCGTTATCAAGTGTGTGGACTGCGGATGTGCTCTGCGGGCAATGAACGTACACAGGAGCTTCCTGTATAATACAAATATAGGGAATTCCACGAAAGGTGGTTGAGAAAAAAAGATACCTCAGAGTAAAATAAGATTTGCTGACTTTGCTGGTTAGTACAAATCCTATAGAACAGAGAGGTATCTGAAATGAAGTATAACACACAAAACGCAAAAATTGCATCCATTACTGAAAAAACTTTAATTGTTGGTATTGATGTTGGAAGTGAAACTCATTTTGTCCGTGCTTTCGACTGGAGGAATTATGAATTTACCAAAAAGCCTTTTGAGTTTAGCAATAGTGAAGCGGGATTTCAGACCTTCAAAGCCTGGATGGAGGATCTTTTAGAGAAAAATGGCAAATCCGTTGTGATTCCTGGTATGGAGCCAACCGGTCATTACTGGTTCGCCCTGGGAAAATTCCTGCAGGACAATGGAATGAGGCCGGTGCATGTAAATCCCCATCACGTAAAAAAGTCGAAAGAACTGGACGACAATAATCCCAACAAGAATGACCGCAAAGACCCAAAGACGATCGCCAGTCTTGTGAATGAAGGACGTTTCTCTTATCCTTATATACCTACTGGCGTTTATGCAGAGATCAGGAGTTTGTCAAACATGCGGTTCCAGGCACAGGAAGAGCTTACCAGAGCCAAAAACCGGATCGCCAGATGGTTCTCCATCTATTTCCCGGAGTATAAAGACGTTTACAGGGATCTAAAGGCGGTCAGCGGAAGGATGGTACTGGAGACAGCACCGCTGCCGGAGGATATCTGTAAACTGGGAGTGGAAGGCGTAAACAGGATCTGGAGGGACGCAAAACTGAGAGGCGCCGGAATGAAGAGGGCAAAGACCCTGGTATCGGCTGCAGAGCACAGCGTTGGAAGTAAGGAAGCGCCGGAAGCGGCAAGGATTGAACTGAAGAACCTGCTGAAAGATATGGATGTATATGCATCAAGAGTGGAAGAACTGCTTGGGGTGATAGAAGAAAAATTGAAAGAGATCCCATATATCGACAAGCTGATGGCGATCAAGGGAGTTGGACTGGTCACAGTCAGTGGATTTATTGCAGAAGTAGGGGACATCAGACGTTTCGATGATCCAAAACAGCTGCAGAAGCTGGCAGGATATGCGATTGTGTCGAATGAGTCAGGAAAGCATAAAGGCGAAAGCCGGATCAGCTACAGAGGCCGGAAACGCCTGAGATATGTGCTGTATGAAGCAGCGCTGTCACTGATCGGGAGGAATCCGGAGTTTAAAGCGATCCACGAGTACTATCGGACACGCAAAGAGAATCCTTTGAAGAAGATGCAGTCCGTAGTGGCAATCGCATGTAAAGTGATCAGGATCTTTTATGTGATACTGACCAAAGGGGTGGATTATAACCCGGAAAAAATGATGGGAGATATCCACAGGCCCCAGATACAGGCAGCGTAATAAAGTAAAACAGGAATCGTTGATCCATGCTTGTCACAGTTGAATTGAGCCCATGAAGAGGAAGAAGTGGATTGAATTCAGCTGTGGCAGGACAGCTGGAGGCAGGTGGAATCATTTACGGAGAAACGTCCGCCGCAAGGTGCCGGAATGAGGAAGCGTGCCGGAAGTCAGTAAATGTAAGACAAAGAATGAGCCAGTAGTCGGCAGGTATATTTTCCATAGGGCAAGACCCTGCACAGGA
>NZ_NFHH01000051.1 GCF_002161285.1 Blautia sp. An81
ATCAGGCTTATATTCTGCCCCGTACTGGAAGAGCACATAGGAAGATCCGCCCTTAGCCTTGGTCAGGATTTTCCCTTTTTCCGAGGGGATCTGGACAACGAAATTGTAGTACATGCAGTTCCTCCTTTTTAGTGTAACCGTTACACTAAAATTATATCACTAAATCGGAGGTTTGGCAAGCAAAAATCGCGTAAAATAAGGCTTTAAGCGACTTTTTACGTTCAAAACAGAACTTTAGTGTAACTCGCATGCAAAGTTAGCAGTATTATATCAGAGAAGGGACAAAAAGCGAAGATTTTATTTGAAATTTATCAAAAAATTCCTATTATCTCATGGCAAAGACTATTCCGATAAACCGAAGGTATCCCGCGGAGTATTGATGATATCTGCTTCCTGTCCCCCTACAGATTTATAACATTCTGCTATATTCTTTTTATTTCTAATCGCAACAAATTTGCCTAATTCTATATCTTCTCCCTATGTGTCTTTTATATGAAAAAGGCACAGCTTCATTACTTCACCTTATGCATAATCTGCATTCTCAAGATACTCTCTCAATTCCACTTCTTCTTGATATTTTTCAAGGCTCCGCCGTCGTTCCTCAAGGTATTTTCTATGATCTATATAATCAGTTCCCTTTAGGCTATCCTTTAAGGATTGGAGAAACTCAATTTTTTCAAGAATAAGTGGAACCTCACTTCCTGACCAAGAATAAGATAATGGAAATAGGTTAAGTTTCTCAAAATCCTCCAGCTTCTTATTCTCTTTTAGAAATTCGCGAATATACTCTAG
Organism: Blautia sp. An81; assembly: GCF_002161285.1. Lineage (GTDB taxonomy): Bacteria > Bacillota > Clostridia > Lachnospirales > Lachnospiraceae > Blautia > Blautia ornithocaccae. Next base: position 793 of record NZ_NFHH01000051.1, read on the forward strand.
CTTCCATTCCGGCAAAACTGTCACAACCACATTAACAAGATTTTTACATTTCTCGACATCCATACTTCTTTTGTGAAGTTTATCAAACAACCACAATTTCTTTCGCTCAAGTACATCCCCATCCTTCGACTTCGCAAATAATAATCTTGCAGGTTCCTCTATCAAAAATCCAATGTCATCATCTACGAGAACATTATACGCATAGTCAACGCACTCTTTCCACTTTTCAACAGTCCATATCAACTCAAAAATCCTTTGTTCATAACCGTCTCGATGAATATTATCCTTAGCCCAGTCCACATACTCATTCCATATTGTAGGTCGTTGTTCAAATATTTTTATGAAAAGTTTTCCATCATAATCCACATGATTACTATTCTCGATTGCATTCATGTAAATACTTGTTAACGCATCTAAATCATTTCTGAAGAAATGAAGGATAATCTCAACCTCTTCGTCATAATATACATATCCTAAAAAAGCAGCTGAAATCTTAGGGCAATTTACAATTACCTCAATGACCTTGTCCTTGAGTTTTCGATCTCTTTCACCATACCGGTTCATTACTTGTACCGTAGGAACCATAGGACTGCCTTCAACAAGATTGTTGAGCACAAATTCTTTGTAATCATTAACTACCTTTTCATCGATGCTTTCTTCTGGTAAGCATTCCCAGATAATAGACAGCCAGTTGTCCTTCTTATCGAACACTTTGCCACTCACTAAATCTAGTGTTGCCTCATATCCGATATGATCAAGTAAATATTTTATCTGACGATATCCGCTTAACTTAAGTGGTGTATTTTCGTCCAAGTATTCAGTGATTATATCTATATATAAGTCACTATTATCTTCTAGGAGTTCAAAGATGCAATCCAGACCAGCATTTAAAGACCAAAGATCTCTTTCATTCACAGTTTTTTCTAAGAAATGACATGATGCAAATAGTCTTCGATAATCAGCTAGTGTGTATGAACTGATTTCTTTTGAGATAAAATTCTTTTGTATTTTCTTATCTTCTTTTATCGTTCTTCCAATCACATGCTCACAAGTCAGCATCTTATATATCTTATATTCCGAATTATTTTTGGAAATCAGATAGCGATCATCGATTGTTACTCCAATTTGCTCGGCTACCTTTTTATATCTTGCTACAATCTTTGCATCAAAGAAGTCAGGCTTATCTTTGTCTATAACGTTTTCATAAATAACATCAAAATCTGATTGTAAATATTTCTTGGAATCTTCTTCATTGAGCCCATTGAAATGAACTCCTTCAAGAATGCTATTAACAATGTTACGATAGTCTTCATTCTTTCTTAAAATAGCCAAATTCTTCCATATTCTTGTTCTGATAGTAGCTATCTCTTCAGTAAATCCAAGAGTCATTCTTACAAAATTGACAGACCTACTGTTTCTGACTTCTTCAGTAAATGATATCTCAGTTTTTAAGGCACATTCAGAGATTTGCAAGTATAAAATACTGTTATTATAATTTGCGCCTTCTTCCGTAACGCACCATAACTTATCTAACAGGCGTAATTCATGAATATACTTATTTCTCCATGAATATTTGTCATATAATAAACGCTCGCTTAGAACGAAATAGAAATCCATTATCAAATCAGGTCTTTTCGTAAAATACACCATTAAAAGATCTACTGCGTCCTCAAAATTATCTGTATACTTATAACCTCCCAATATTTCTATCTCTTTAGTAGAGATCTTGTGATAATTCTTTTTACTACTGATATCGTAATTACGCAAATCAAAAGCCACAGATTGCTCTTGGTCTATGTGCTTCTTTATCATGGAAAGTGCCCTATCAGGATCAACTCTATAGAAAGACTCAAGATATTCCATTTCTTGCCCAGTTGGTGCATTTTCCCAAGCAGAAATAATTGAGTTTTCCACATATTTTGACAATTCTTTGGAGTCAAATATTTCCATTAAAGTATTAAGAACATATATGACCTTATTTCTATAATTTGGAAATCCAATAGAAATTAGGCTTTCCACACTTATCCATTTCTTTTCAAATAAAACATAGTACATTATATAGTTGCCAAGACTTTGATCCGATATCTTGGTTATCTCATTTTTAAACCAATCGACTAATTCCAAGGAATACAGATTTTCTACTATATCCTTTTCAACAATCTCGTTACCATACGACTCCTTCAAAATATTAAACAGCTGATTTTCTACGCCTTTCACAGGTCCCGCTACAGCGATAAAAAAAAGCATCATAATATCATCTTTGGTTAGCTTAGCATCATCAATAACTCGACCGTAATAATTTTTGAAAATATCTTCAGCATTTCTTATTGCCTGATATCCATCATCAACAGACCTAATCCCAGCAAGAAATGCAAGTCTTATATTTCCATTGGCAATCTCTGTAATCTTTCTAAGATAATCAGAATTCAAAATTCCAAGATCCTTTTTCAAAATGTCTTTTATTTCATCATCTTTAAATCGTTCAATTTCAATAATATTAGGTTGTACATACTTCGATACCGAACTGATTACCCTGTCCCGAGCATAATCTCGCACTGTAATAAGAACTTTGACCTCATAATCTCCTGATAAAGTTAAAATTGTATTAAGCACATTGTCTAAACTCGCCACCATATTAGCATCATCAAAAAAGATTAGATATTTTCCCGGATCAGAAATATAGTACTTAATATCTTCATATAACAGATTTCCATTGCTTTTGATACAGTAAACTTTTACCTCTTCCTCGTCCTTTTTTCGACAAACTTCTAAAGCCAATCTTGTCTTTCCAATTCCAGATGGCCCAGTCAATATAGTAACCTTGTTATCATTAACACTGTTATAAGTCTCACTGATTTCAGACTCTCGATGAAGGAATTCACAATCAAGCGGCGCATTGATGCCATTAGCATCATATGCTTTAACAAAATCCTCAACGTCAAAAAACTGATTCGTATCAATTTGGATGCCAAGCTCATCCTTTGCAATATGGGGATAGATTAATGCTAAATCGTGTGAAAGAGTATCAATTCCAATAAGCTCCACCGCTACCCCTTCTATAGATTCCTTAATGCTGTCGAATTGCTCAATACTAATATTGGTAGAACAGTGACCGCAAATAATTTTTTCGATTTTATCCTTGGGTAGTGACAATTTTGCTTTATCAAAACATGATAAGATATCATCCCGTATTTTCTTTGCTGGTTGCGAACTCACGCTTCCATAGTTAATTAAGATATATTTTCCATCGTCAGTCAGAACATAAGAGTCCGGTGTGCCTTTTGTCGGTTTATTGGTAGCAGTCTGCACTCCAAGCGTTTGAATATTCTTGAATTTATATTTTTTGTATAGATATTCATCAAACAATTTTTGAAAGGCACCGCCTTCCAATTGCATAATTGCACTTTGTATAAGATTTACATTACTCAATACTTCACCCCTTTCTACGCCACCTTCGCATTATCGTTTATCCCTTCAATAACCTTTCTTATCCCCATCCATACATTCAAATCAGTAAAGATATCCACAACACTTCCCTGATCTGTGAACGGTGGTTCCTGTAGCACAGAAAAATCCTTCATCAAACCATTATGTACGATATATTCCACAATCTGATTCACAAAGTAAATCTGTCTGCTATCCAGATTGGCTTCATTCAGGTATTCAGAAAATGCTTCTTTAGCAGCGTTCATATCCAAACCCACGATCTCACGGACGAATTCTCCAAGAGGCTTGTCCCCATATTCTGCTTCATATTCATCTTTCGTTCCCAGATCACTCCACAGAATTTTTTCCAATGTTTTAATATCATCCTGAGTCATTGGCTTATTCTTTTTCAGTTTCGTGATGACAAGATCATCCTGGTGCTGGCGGACATAATATTCTGCCTTTGCCTTATAGTTCTTCAGATCATCGTTCTCCAGTTCCGACTCTTTCCATTCAATGGACAGAATATCATCCTCGAAATTCGTGTCATAACGTACTTTCTTTTTAGTAAGATACTTCATCAGATCACGAAGACTTTCCCGAATATGTTCAAATTCATTGATTCCAGCACGATCCAGATAATCCGTATGGAGAATCTGATTAATCAGCTCTGCCTGCACCATAATTTCTGGTATGTTTGCTACCGTAGAAATCGCACTCACTTTTTTCAACAGATCACTCCGAGCTTTTCCATATTTTTTTCCGATTAAATATGCCAACTCTATGCCATACATCAGCGCATCAAACCGAACTGCACTTGCCTCATCTCCATCCGGCAGAATCAGAGGCGCCAGCTCTTCCCTTACAAGCAGCGTATCCTCATAACTCAGAATCTGATAGTTGGACTGATCGGAATACAGATCCACATATTTTAAGTGCTGACGAACTGCAAAGTTATCTCTAATCCGATTCAATTCCTGCACTTTTTCACTCATATGCTGTATCAATGCATTCCGGTAAGCAATCAATCGTTCTGTCTGATATTCCATATCCTGCAGTTTGTAAGTGATCTGAAATTCCAGATTAAAAATTGCTCCCTGCAGTGCCATCATATTAGCGGTTGCCTTTCCTTTGTTCATGCGGAAAAACTCAAAATTGCCACAAAAATCGAAAATATAAAATTTCTGCTTGTCCTCTCCATCCAACAATCCGGGGCACAGGCGTGTTCCTCGTCCAATCATCTGCCAGAATTTTGCTTTACTCATGACTTTCTTGAAAAAGACAAGATTCAATACTTCCGGCACATCGATTCCTGTGTCCAGCATATCTACGGAAATTGCAATCTGAGGAAGTTTATTTGGCTCTGAAAATTCATCAATAGCACTCTGGGCATAAGTCATATAATTATCAATGACTTTCGCATATCCCGGAAGATTCGGATATTCTTTCCCGAAAATCTCCAGAATCTTTTCTGCATGATCGTGATTCTTGGCAAAGATAATCGTCTTCCCTAAAGTTTCTCCATAATTGATACGAATCCCTTTGGTCATAAGAATATGCAGAACCTTCTTTATGGTATCTTCATTAAACAGCCAGGAATTCAATGCAGAAGAACTGATTTTTTCAGGAAGTTCTCCGTTCTCGTCTTCAAATGTAGCTTCATAAGCTTCCTTGTCTTCTTCTGATAATTCATCATACACAATTCCCTCTTCAATAAATTTCAAAGAAGATTCTACGGAAAGGAAATCTACCAGATAACCGTCTTTGACAGCCTGTGCCAGTTCATACCCATATGTAGGCACACCATTTTCCAGTTCAAAAATATTGTAGGTATTCTTATCAATTTCGTCCTTTGGCGTAGCTGTCAAGCCTACCAGTGGCGCATCAAAATAGGTAAAAATATCTTTATATTTATTATAAATAGACCGATGGGCTTCATCACAGATTACCAGATCGAAATGTCCGCAGGTAAACAGTTTTCCCTCCTCATCCTTTACAGAATCAATACAATTCATCATGGTCTGATAAGTAGAGAAAACACAATGAGCCTGATAATTATCCTTTTCCTCGCATAGATTAGTCACAGATAAATCCGGAAGAAGATTCACAAAACTTCGTTTTGCCTGTGTAACCAGAGAATTTCGATCTGCTAGGAACAGGATATTCTTTACCCAGCTATGCTGCAGCAATACATCACACAAGGAAATAACCGTTCTTGTTTTCCCGGAACCCGTCGCCATAACTAACAATGCTTTCCTACGATTCTTATTTCCAAAGCTGTCACAGACTGCCTTAACCGCACCTTCCTGATAATACCGTCCCGCAATATTCTTATCTACAGTAATATGCTTCAGACTTGTCTTCATAGACTGCAGATTGAACCACTTTTCCAGATCCCGTTTGGAATAGATCATAGATACTTTTCGTTCCGGATACTGCCCGTCATCAATCCTCGTATCAAATCCATTGGTCAATAAAATAACCGGTCTTCTGCCGTACTGTTTTTCCAGAATATCTGCATATAGCCTTGCCTGCTGTCGTCCTTTTGCCACGTCTACACAGGTACGTTTTGCCTCAATTACCGCAAGCGGTCTATGAGCATCATCATAGAGCACATAATCTGCATATCCCACCTCTGATTTATTTGGCATTCCCGGAAGTTCTACTTCATTGATCCAGTTTTTCCCTTCCGTCCATCCTGCATCCGTCAGCATGGTATCTATGTAAATCTTTCTTGTCTTATATTCGGATAAATCAAGAGGTTTGGGTACATAGGTCTGTTGTTGTTCTTCACGTCTTGCAGTCAGTTGCTCTTTCAATGCCTGGTTTTCTGCAATGAGAGCTTTCAGATCAATTTCCTGATACTCAGGCAAGGAATACTCTGAAATTTCCGAGTCTTGTTCCAACAACTCTTTATTATAGGGCTTATACACATAATGCTTCGAATAACAGCAGGCAATAAAATCCAAAAAATAATACAGATTTTGTAAGCACAGGCACGCTACATCATAAGTTATTTTCTGTCCTCTATGGGCAACTTCATTCCCTCGAACTCTAATCAACTTCATTCTATTCCATAAGTCTGTATTATCAATCAAATTCCGAAACTCTTCTGTTCCCATCAGGCTAGCTAATGTGTCCTGATATGGCATGACAAGAGAATCATCCACAGAATACATCCATTTGATGGCAAACTCCATTGCCCGGCGGCAATTGATTACACTGGCCTCCATATCAATATGTAATAGTTTCTCAGCCGAAATGGCCACATCTGCGAAAGAATCAAATTGTGGTTCTTTCTTAAGGAAATCAAAGTTGGTCATGTTAATTCCTCCTATTTCCCCATATAGTTACCCTTACATAATCTTCCTGCGTATGAAGGATAGGATTTGGATATTTAATTAACTTATCCTCTTGTAGGGGCTCACGTAAATCAAAGGCATATACCTGATATTTTTCTTCTTGCACCCACTCATCTTCTATCAAAAAAACTCTTCCTTGCTTACGAACAAAGAAGAAAACATCCCAAATATGTGAGTACTCCTTCTGGATTCCCTTTATTATAGTTAAATCTTTCCACAATTGATATTCTTCTTTTACTAATTGATTTGTGTCAGACACCATTTTATTTACATACTCATTATCCTGATTTTTAAAAACATCGATATTATAGTCCAAATTAACCAACAATCCTTTAGTCTGACTACTTTTTGAAGTTGTAATATATCTGCCACTTCGTTTAGTTTTTTGTTCTATAAGCGAGAATAAATTTTCATGCAGACATGAAATGCTGGCCCTCTCTCTACTTTCTATAGGTAAATAGTCTCCGGCATAATAATTTGTTTTATATATTTGATTTTTTTCATCTTTCTTAATTTGTTTTTTCATTCTATGTTCAGTTACATACTTAGTATATTGAAATTTTTCTCCTATTTTCTCTCTTTTACTTGCAGACAAATCAAATTTTTCTATATATCCATTATCAAATTGATAATCTGGGGCATTATCTTTTGTTTTTTCCGGGGCATTTAAAGAGCAAATTACTTTTTTAAAATCTACCGAAGTCTCATTCATTACGCTAACTTCAAAGTTTTTCTTTAACATGGTCAGAAATTGCGTGTCCCTTTTATCCGCTTTACTTTGCATCCCTTGTTTCCTCACTTAAAATACTTTTGCATCAAAGAATCAAATAATTTTTGCATTTCATCTAATGCTTTCTGTATTACAACTTTTGATTTGTTGACTTGTTTAGCGAAGTCTGAGAACTGTCTCTGAGTTTCCATTATAGGTAACGGGATTCTGATTTTAACAAGATCCTTACTACGTATTCCCTGAGCTGTACCACCTGTTCTATACACATTAATATCTTTCCAAAACTGATCCGTCTGCATATATGCACATAAAAAAGCATTTTCAATCACACCTCTATGTCCCTTAATTGTGATTACACGCTGGCCCAATGCAAATTTCACAAGATAATCTGGCACCAAGCAAGTATTGCCAAATGTATGCCCCTCAGTGACAAACAGCACATCTCCTGGATACCCAAACCCTCTACGCATCCATTCATCATATGTTTCTTCTGTCACATACTCATCGACATTCTTAAAAAAACCTTTTCCAACTGATTTTGCATTAACCATACGTATTGTTCCTACTTCAGATAATTCGGGAGTCTTACCTCGGTAGTCCACAAAATCGGTATCATTGCCAAAAGTCCCATATGTACACTCCTCCAAATCAAACATCTCGGCAAATCGTGCTTTAATAAGTTCGTCTATCCCCTGAAGCTCCTGTTTTCTCATCTGAATAATTTGTTCGATTTTTGAAAGCTTATCTACGACTTTTTGCTGATTTTCCATTGATGGTAATTCTATTTCTATTTTTAATAGATCAGATTTAGTAAGGCTCGGTATTGTAACAGCCTTGTTTAATCTTTCAAAATCAAAATTCCGGCAGAAATAATAAAGGTATCTTGGCAGTAATACTTCTCTTTTTGCCGATAGTCCAAAGGCAGTATCGACATTCCAAAATGGTTCTTCGACAAAAATTGGATTGTTTATATTTCCTTTTCTCCCTATAATCACTGTATCTGCTTCGCAAATATAATCATCGGCATATCCCATTATTCCGCCACTTCCATAGATAGGGTATTTCCCATTCGGGTTCTCAACATTTTTTTGATTACGCCCATTTCTTATTTCAAGTACATCATTAAATATCATAAAGCATCCCTACAAATCCTAATTGAACAAAATCGCTGCGCGATGGCCTGCCAAGGCTGTGGCATAGCGATTTTCTGTTTTCTATAACAAAAGCAGTAGAAAGCAAGTCCTAAAAGTAGTATTGTTAAGTCACCACAAC
>NZ_NFHH01000052.1 GCF_002161285.1 Blautia sp. An81
ATTTGGTCTTTTGCTACTGCCATAAATAAACTCCTTTTCGATAAGAATTGTCATATCTGTAATTCTTACCAAAAAGGAGCCATTTTTTACCAAAGCCACAAAGTTTTTTACACTACCTTACAGACCGCTGCTTAAATTTTTGTTAAAACGATACCCAACTCCCCAGACCGTCTGTATGTAGATTGGCTTGCTTGGATTGTCCTCAATCTTCTCCCGAATATTCCGAATATGGCTCATGACGATGTTGTAATCGCCAAAATATGGCTCTTTCCAAACACTATCATATATCTGCTCTTTGCTAAATACTATTCCAGCATTTTGAGCCAACAACAATAAAATTTCAAATTCTGTATATGTCAAGTCAATTTCATTTTCTTTACGAACTACAATGCGCTTACGCTTATCAATATAAAGTCCCTCAAAACAAAGTTCCCCTTTATGGACAGCTTTATGTTTCAAAACCTCTATATCTTCACTCACACACGATATAATACGGTTGATAATATGTTCTTCGTCATCTTCAAATGTTAAAATTATAATCTTCCCAAATGATCACCCCATTTCACATCCTGTATAAGCCAATTATTTTTATGCAAATTGTTTTGTCTTATAAGATACCAATCCTTTTACCAAACACCCTATGGCAAAACAAACATTTATTCCCAGTACAATATACCATATCTCATATATGTCATTTACAATTCCCGGCATGACAAGAAAAATCGGCATAGAATCTACTATAAGCCATATGATTCCTCCGAAAAACATCCTTATCAATACAGGAAGTCCCCAACATGCAGCCGCAATAATTACTGCGCCAAAAGAGTTATCCTGATATGCAGAAACGCATAGTGTAATAGCGCATAACGATAAAAGTGCCTGAAAAGCTAATCCTAATAAAATGCCCAGATATTTCGAAAATAATACAGGTTGAAGCATATATTGAGAAAGTACCATCCAGGATATATTTTCAAATCCCTTCAAACCATATATCATCCAGCATAAGACTAAATTGACAAACACAAACCACATAAAAATGAAAATAGTGAATGTAAAAGAAGCTAAAATTTTTGCAGGAACATCTTTTCTTCTTCCTTCTTCCGTGCTAAAAATTAATGGCAGCATTTTCGTCTGGCTTTCCTCTGCGAAAATGGTAGACACCCCGCAAATAATCAATATGCTTCCTAAAATCAATCCAAACTGAAGCATTTCAATAAATACCTTCCATCCCGTTGTATATGTCAAATAAGGTGTTTCCCCAATTTCATCATAAGCTTTTCCCAATTCTGTTTCTCTCAGAGAATACCTTTCCGTTGGAAGTACACCATTTTCCCATGCACCATTGGTAAAATATCGTGTAACAAAATCATTTAAAAAGTTTCCATCTCTCCACCCTGGCATATTTTCCTCAATTTTTGTAGGCAAACCATATTTTTCAATTATTTGATTCACTTTTACATCCGTCAAATCACCTTCAAATTCTTGCGTAATCTTCCGATTCATCTGCACTGCTTCATAGCCGGAATAAAACTTTCCATCTACTGTCGCTATTTCTCCACCGACTTCTGCAAACCAGAAATACAGAAACAGCAATCCTGTCGCAGCCAACATTCCTATTTTAAATATTTTATTTTGAAAAAGTTTAAAAAGCTCCATCTTATAAAGTCGCATTTTTTTCTCCCCCTGTTATTTGTGTATGATAAAGATATGCATCTTCCAGTGTACTTTCCACATTTTCTGCACCTGCAACCGGCTGTCTTTCTGAAACAATTCTTAGTTCAACATTTTCTCCACTACTTCTCATATTGCTTACAATGAAGCTACTGGTTATCTGCCCTGCTTCTTTTTCAGAAACAATACACTTCCAAACACATCCTTCTACTTTGTCAGTAATCTCTTTCTCCGTTCCTTCTTGAATCAGTTCTCCATTCTTCATAATCAAAATACGGTCTGCAATATAATCTATATCAGATACGATATGTGTAGACAGTAAAACCATCCTATTTTTTCCAAGTGAACTAATCACATTACGAAAGCGTACTCTCTCCTTTGGATCAAGCCCTGCTGTAGGTTCATCTAAAATCAAAATTTCAGGATTATTCAGAAGCGCCTGTGCAATTCCTATTCTTCGTATCATACCTCCTGAAAAAGTCTTCAGCTTTTTCTTTTTCACATTTTTTAACTCTACCATATCTAAAAGTTCGTCAATACGACTATCGGCATAGTCTTCCGGTAGTGCTTTCAATGCCGCCATATATCGCAGGAAGCGTTCTGCAGTAAAATCACCATAATATCCAAAATCTTGTGGTAAATAGCCCAATAACCTACGATACTCTGCTCCCATACTGGCTATCTCAATATTATCGCAATAAATACTTCCCCCCGTTGGCTGCAAAACACCACAAATCAATCTCATTAATGTTGTTTTTCCCGCACCATTTTCTCCCAACAGTCCATACACACCATTTGTAAATGTATAATTGAATTTTCTGACTGCTTCTTTATCCTTGTATTTTTTTTGTACATCCATCAACTTTAATTCGTGCATAATACTTCTCCTTTTTCCATTTTACTAAGCAATTTTTTTATCTGCATTACAAATAAAAGTCCCGACACAAGAAAAGCTACTGCCCATATCCAAAGAGTTGTTACAAAAAGTGCTCTCGGAATCGAACCTATTACTCCATAACTTATTGATAAAAAGATGGCACTCATACCAAATAAAGATGAATTCTTTCCTCTTGTTTCCATTGATAAAATCCCTAATGCAGTTATGCTTGATACTAGATATGGAGTTAAGATATACAGCCCCACCTGTAATAATCCAACTCTCCAATGATAGTTCAAATAGCCAGCTATCAAAAACAATATCATAACATTTATCATCCCCGACAATACCAGCCATGCAGCAACACACTGTTTTGTATTGAAATAGCAGCTTTCTCCTAACTCTGCCATTTTTCCAAAAAACAATTTATCAATCACACTAATAGACGTTATGCTAAGAATACCTGCTCCAACCATACATACAGTAATCATCCCATTTTGATTCAATCCGGTATATTGCAATGCTGTAATAAAAATAATTCCTAAACAAATAAGGACACCATAAACAGCAAAAAACAATTTATCCATGTACCAAAATTGATGAAGCAAAATATTTTTTGTAGACATCATCGGCGTTCTCTGCTTTTCCATTTCCTCAATCATTGCATAATAAGTCTTTTGTTTTCTTATTTCATCAACATGAACTTGCTCATCTGCCTTTGCAAAAAGAGTCTTTATTTCGCTATCTCTCATAATCATTCTCCATTAACTTTTTTAACTGATTTACACCTAATCGAAATCTTGACTTTGTAGTAGAAACACTGCACCCCATAATCTTTGCAATATCTTTAAATTTCATTTCTTCATAAATACGCAGAATAATAACTTCCCTCGTATCCTGCGAAAGTTCCTTTAATAAATTTCTCAAATAAACGGCATCCTCCGCTTCGGTCAGCATATCTTTATTATTTGGAATTTTATCAATCTCCTCCCATTCGATGGCTGTTACTTTTTCTTTCTTATCCCGGAAATAATTAAAACATATATTTCTTGCAATAGTCAGGAGATAACCTTTGAGATTATGATGTTTATAGGAAGTTCCATATTTCATAAATTTCAAAAAAGTTTCCTGAGCAATGTCGTAGGCATCATCCTCTGTTTGAACCATATATAGACAAAAGCGATAAATATCTGCATAATATCGTTCAATAATACTACCGACTGCCTCTTTATTTCCGCTATGTACTTTTTGAATCAATTCGCTGTCTTTCATAGCGTTTTCTCCAATCATAAAACGTCTTACATCTTATATAACCACTACAGAGTAAAAAAAGTTCACTATAAATTTATTTTTTAATATTTTTTTGCCATTCATTCTCAAATACGCACAATAGCTCGCTTAATTCTACTTCCTGCAATTTATTATACTACTATTTTCCATCCCTGCGATTATGTTATGTTCAAGCAAATCATTACTACCTTTTTCTCCGCTTAGAGTAATACTTCCCACACACACAATCCTGCACTGGAAGCTCTGCTTACACTCATGCACACACTTCTTGCACTGGTCATTATACTGTATCCTGTTCTTTTCATTCAAAAAGAACACCCACAACCGTTTTTCACTTACATTAAAATACCGACACACCCTCCGGGAGTGTCGGAAACACACATAGCAAGCACTGCCCATGTCATGACACATGGGCTGAAATTTACTTTTATGCCACAGGCATATCCCGTAAATTTCCATAGGGAAGTATCCCTAACCCTCTTATATTTTTTGAGCCACTTTTCACAGCAAAATCATTGACCTTCTTCTGCAATTTTGCTACAATTTTTTTTGGATAATTCTATCCAAAAATCGAATACACTTTGAAAAAAACTGTTGTAAAACATCGAACATTTTACAGCAGTTTTTTTGTACCCAAAAAAGGAAGGAGTTAAAGAAATGGCAAACAGAAAACGCACTAATCCGGTGCAATTTTATCTCGATGATGACGAGCAATATATCCTGGACGAGAAGTTCCGATTATCAGGAATGAAAAGCAAGTCCGCTTTCTTACGCAAGCTCATTTTGTATGGCTATGTCTATGACGTGGATTACAGTTATTTAAGAAATTATAATACGGAGCTTGGACGTATCAGCTCAAATTTGAACCAGATTGCCAAGCGGGTAAACAGCACCGGAAACATTTATAAAGAAGATATGGACGAAGTAAAGGAGTTGATGAATGAGGTATGGCGTACACAAAAATCCATGCTATCAAAGCAACCGTTGATAAAGCGATAGCCTACATCTGCAACCCCGAAAAGACAGATGAAAAAATGTTCGTTTCCTCTTATGCCTGTTCTCCGGAAACCGCAGCTTATGACTTCAAATATACTCTCGACCACTGCCGGGAAAACAGTCCCAACAAAGCCTATCATCTGATACAGGCTTTTGCTCCGGGAGAGGTTGGTTTTGAGGAAGCGCACCGCATTGGAAAAGAGCTTGCAGATAAACTTTTAGAGGGGAAATATTCGTATGTTGTTACCACCCATATTGACAAAGGGCACGTTCATAACCACATCATTTTTTGCGCCGCTGACAACATAGAACATAACAAATATCACGACTGCAAACAGTCCTATTACCACATCCGGAAACTGAGTGATGAACTGTGCAAGGAGCACAATCTTTCCGTCATCATTCCGGATTCCCGGCGTGGCAAAAAATACAAAGAATGGCAGTCTGAGCAGAGCGGTTCTGCATGGAAAACGCAGATCAGAAAGGACATCAATTTCTGCATCAAGTCGGCTTCCACTTATGAAGAATTTCTGCTTCTGATGAGAGCCAAAGGGTATGAAATCAAAGGGGAAACTTTTGAAGAAGGAGCTGCCAAATACATCTCATTCCGTCCTCTGGATAAAGAGCGTTTTGTGCGTGGCAGTGCGAAGTCTTTGGGTAAAGAATACACAAAGGAACGTATCCGGGAACGCATTGAAAGGAAACGGGAACGAAAGGCAGTTATCCCAAAAAGGGACTACTCTGCCCGCAGGCTCATTGACACCTCAGACGAAAAATTTCAGAGCAGTCCGGGACTGCAAAGGTGGGCTGCCATCGAGAATTTAAAGATCGCCGCACAAAACTATAATGAAGTCGGTTCCCTGTCAGAACTGGAACACAAAATTGCGGTGAAAACCGAAGCCGGAAAGTCTGCAAAGCAGAGCGTAGTAGAACTGGAACACCGGATCAAAGACCTTGCGGAAATCATCAAATACGCACAGCAGTATAAAGACAACCGCTCCTATCATATCGGCTACAAAAAAGCCAAGAACCCGGACGCATATTTCCGCAGATACGAAAGCCAGATCATTCTTTATGGCGGCGCCAGACGTATGCTTGAACAGGCGGGCATAAACTTAAAGGGCTTGAATGTCGATAAGCTAAAAGCAGAGTATCAGGAACTGATGAAGCAGAAAAGCGAGCTGACTTCCACCTATAAAGATTGTGAAAAGGAAGTGCGTGAGCTGAAACGGAAACAGGAAAATCTCAATCAGTATCTCGGACGGACACAGCCCGATCCGGCACAGGAACAACAGGAGAAAAAAGATACTCCGAACCTGTAAATTGGCAAAAAAATAGAGGTGCGCTGGGCACCCCTATCCTAAACCTCTTGCAAAATCCGCAAGGCTGGTTTATAATCAGATTAGAAAACCGAAGGATATTGGAGTGTCCAACGGTTGCACAATCGGAAACTTATAAAGCGTTAAGTTTATTAACGGATTACAGGCTATCCCCTATTGGCGTAGAGGATAGCCTTTCCGTTTATTTGCGGTTACGTTGAGGGCGTAAAATTTTCTGTGTCTATGGGAAAAATTCTTCTTTGATAAGAAACAGATATGTATAATTGTCTTGTCGGAACTTCTGCTTTTTTTGCTGTCGAATTACTTATCTGTTTATAGTATTACCCATTTGACTCATGTTATACATGAATTTTAAAATTTTTTGCAGCACAAATAACGGCATCGGTAATCCCTTTTTCGTGGGCTCTGCCCACACCCGGCCTCAGGAATAAGCTGGGATTTTCTGGGAATACTATAAATGCCGAAGGAATAAGGGGAAGACAGGAGCGGAATAGTTTTTCATCCACTCCTGTTTTCCTTTTACAGGTATGCTGTCAGTCTCTCGTCATATAAAAGAATCAGTTGGTTCAACACTTGATCCCAGTTCCGATAACGCTGCGTCCACTTCTTTGTTACATTTCTGCTCGCAAGAAACAGCATCTTTTCAAGAGCGGTATCACTTGGAAACACACTCTTTGTCTTTGTGACTTTCCTGTATTGACGGTTCAGCCCTTCTATGATGTTTGTGGTATACATAATTCTGCGGATATCTCCGGAAAACTGGAAGAAAGAACTCACATCTTC
>NZ_NFHH01000053.1 GCF_002161285.1 Blautia sp. An81
GTTTAGCTAATTATAGCAGAAAACAGGAGATTCCGCTTAAAAATTTCCTGCAAAATCTGTAAAAAATAAAGTGTGATGGAATTTACCTCTTCACTGGAATTTAAAATTTCAATTTAGCACTTTTACACGATCTTAGAACTTATAAGAGTCATACTTTGAGTAAAGATAAATCACATGATAAAGCTATAATTGATAGGGTTGAAAGATGGTATTTTCGATTGACAGGAAGGAAAAAATTAAAAGCTACAGATTATCTGGTTTGTTCGAATGAACTGATCGATTTAGTAAAATTGATTCTTGATGAAATGTTAAGTTGTATTAAAAAAATAGAAAAAGATAGCCGAAAAGAGCAAATGATTTGTGAAATGCTTATGGCGAAAGAAAGTTATTGCCCAGACTTTTATATTGAGAAACAATTTGTTGAGACAATGAAATCTCTAGGTTTGAAAGCAAATGCAAAGGTTCTTACAAAAAAATACGGTAAAGATATACGTGATAAGATGAAAATATATAGTTCGCTTTCTGAAAAAGAGCGCGAAAAACAACTTAGGCTGCTGTTAGAGCAGATTCTTTTCTCAAAAGATATTAATATTTGTCCATTGGCTGGTGAAACTATAATGTTAGAATTTGGATTGACTCAAGGGAGGGAGTTGGGAGAGTTGAAAAGAAAAGCAATCGAATTATCCAGAGAAGACCCTTATCGTTCACAGGACGAATTGTTGATGATTTTGCGAGAATGGAAAATGCAAAAATGAAATTGAGGAATACATATGAAGGGTTTTGAACAGAAATTAGTAAGATTTATGGAGGGATCATCGAAAAGGTTTGTGATACCGGTATATCAGAGAAATTATGACTGGAAGATTGAGCAGTGTGCACAGTTATATAACGATTTGATTCGGACTTATAAAGATGATAGAAAAACGCATTTTTTTGGAAGTATTGTTTCTGTACAGAATGAAATGGGCAGGCAGGAAGAATATCTGATTATTGATGGACAGCAAAGGCTTACTACTGTTTCTTTGCTCTTTCTGGCTATGTATCATTTGGTTGATGAAGAAAAAGTAAAGGTAAATAACCATAGAATAAGAGATTATATTTATGAGGATTATCTGGTAGATAAGCATGAACCGGATGAAACGCGCATGAAATTAAAGCCGATTAAAAACGATCGGGATGCTTTTCAATCATTATTTGGTTCAAAGGATGAGTATATAGGAAATTCTAATTTGACCATAAATTATAAATATTTTTATGATCGAATTCAGCGAGAAGAGATTTCAATCGATGATTTATTTGATGCGATATGCAGACTGCAAATTATAAATATCTCATTGGGGAGTGATGATAATCCACAGCTGATTTTTGAAAGTCTGAATTCTACTGGTCTTGACTTAAGTGAAGGGGATAAAATCCGGAATTATATTTTGATGGGGCTTCCAATCAAAAAACAGGAAAGCTATTACGGAAAATACTGGAATAAAATTGAAGTATGTACGGGCTATGATGTGAGTTCTTTTATCAGAGATTATCTGAGTGTGAAGCAGCATACAACGCCGCCTATGCGTAAAATATATTTTTCTTTCAAAGATTATGTAGAACGGCAGCAATATGAAGATATAGAAGTTTTACTGATTGAGCTTCTTGACTACGCTAAGCGTTATGAAAAACTCATAAAAGCGAATACTAATAATTCCAGATTAAATGCAAGTATTGAAAGAATGAATCTGTTGGAGACAACCGTTACCCGTCCGTTTTTGCTGGAAGTACTATATTTATATGAAAAAGGATTGTTGTCTGATGAAGATGAGACAAGTATTTTTGAACTTGTTGAAAGTTATATTTTCAGAAGAATGATCTGTGATTTGCCGACTAATTCATTGAATAAAATATTCCTGACATTGCACAGAGAGATTCTGCAGTATGATGGAACATTGGACAATTATTTGGAAAAATTCAAATGTGCATTACAAAGCAAAACAGAGAAAGCAGCGTTTCCGGATGATGATATGTTTGTCGAGGCATATTCCAAACGTGATATCTATAAAATGAGAGCGAAGAATAAGCAGTATATTTTCGAACGCCTGGAAAACGCCGGTACATTAGAAGAGAAAAATGTGTGGAAGCTGATGGAGGAAGGTACATATTCGGTTGAGCATATAATGCCTCAGACGCTGTCAAAAGAATGGAAAGATATGCTGGGATCAAACTATGAGTATGTACATAAAATATGGTTGCATAGATTGGCAAATCTTACGTTGACCGCCTACAATTCGTCTTACAGTAACAATCCCTTTGAGAATAAGCGAGATCGCCAGGATGGATTTAAGAATAGTGGAATCCGTATGAATCAGAAAATAGCACAATGTGAGAAATGGACCGAGGAAGAACTGGAAAAAAGGAATGCTGATTTGATGAAAAGGGCAGTTTCCATCTGGAAGTACTGCGGTACAGAGTATCGGCCGCCGGTAAAGCAGATGGAAATTTGTACTCTTGAAGATGAAAATGATATGACAGGCAGAAAGATTGAGAAATTTTCATTTAGAGGTGTAGAACAGCCGGCAAGTAACTGGAGCGATATGTATCTGAAAGTGCTGCTTGCGTTACATATGGAAAATAAAGCAGTTTTGGCAAAGTTGGCGGCAACAGATGATGAAAAGGTAGAACTTTCTGTACATGTTCAAGACAGAGCTGATGAAGAAGGCAAATATGTCAAGCTGGAGGAAGGAATTTATATCTGGATGAATACTAGTACTTCTTATAAAATGAATCTTCTGCATCGGTTTTTTAAGCTATATCAGGTAGATGAATCAGAATTGGTATTCTATTTAAAAACTCAGGATATGGCGGAGAAAAATACAGATGAAGGGAGATACTCATTAAGGAGAAAATTCTGGAATTATGTTCTTCCGGAAATTAAGTCGCAAACCGGATATTTTCAAAATGTGAATACGTCAAAGATGAATTGGATCAGTGGATTTATCGGTCATGCAGGATTGTCTATCAACTGTATTGGGAATATGGATTCCATGCGCGTTGAATTTTATATTTCTACTCCGGATATTGAGAATAATAAAAAGATATATGATTATCTTTCCTCGAAATTTAATGAGAAAATGGCAGAAGAATTTATCTGGGAACGAGGGGACCATCTGAAAGCATCCAAAATATTTATTGAAAATAAAGGAATTGGCATAGCAAGTGAGGAACAGTGGAAGGATGCAGTGGAGTTCCTGGTGAAGGGAATTCAAAGGATTGACCAATTACTTATTCCTATTGTAGAGCAGTATTATAATTAAATTGTTTATAATATTTCGTATTTTTGTAAACAACAGAAACGTAAAGGCACTTTTTGAAATCATATCAGAAAGTGCTTTTTCATTATAGAAGAAAAGCAACCTCATCATTTTCAATTCAATATCGTCAAAATGGAGAAAATGACGAGATTAAAATTGATTATGACGATGTTTTGTGATAAGATGAAACTAAGTTAAGTTTGGGATTTTGTAAGGAGATTTCATGAGAACTTTTGATTATAAGAAAAGATATGAACGTTTATTACAACCGGATATTGTTGCTTTAGTGGCGCAGATTCATGAGTATAAAGGGGAGCAGACGCTGTTTGTGGAGGCAAAAGCAGATACGCTTACCCAGTTGCTGGAAGTTGCAAAAATTCAGAGTACGGAGGCGTCCAATAAAATCGAAGGTATCTATACTTCGGATGATCGTTTGAAAAAAATCGTTCGTGATAAGACGATGCCGAAAACAAGAAGTGAGAAAGAAATTGCGGGTTATCGGGATGTGCTAAATACGATACATCAAAATTATGATTATATACCCGTAAAATCATCCATCTTCCTTCAACTGCATCGGGATTTGTATAAATTCGCAGGAAATGCGGGCGGCAGTTTTAAGTCATCTGATAATGTGATTGCACAGGAGGATGAACAGGGAAACAAATCGATACGATTTCAGCCGGTTCCGGCATGGGAAACGCCGGCATATATTGATGCAATCTGTGATGCCTTTCAGGATGCCTGCAAGGATTCTCAGTGTGATCCATTGATTCTGATCCCGATGTTTATATTGGATTTCTTGTGTATTCATCCGTTTAATGATGGAAATGGACGTATGAGTCGTTTGCTGACGCTGCTTTTGTTATACCGGGCAGGATATATTGTGGGAATGTATATCAGTATTGAAAAGCTGATTGAACAGACAAAAGAAACTTATTATGAAACCCTACAGGAGAGTTCTTATAACTGGCATGAAGAGGAGAATGATGATGCACCATTTGTGCGGTATATGCTGGGGGTCATTGTTGCAGCTTACCGTGACTTTTCATCCAGAGTACAGTTGCTAGCTACCAGCGGGATGTCGAAACCGGAGCGTATACGTGAAATTGTCCGTGGGTCCATAGGAAAGATGACAAGAGCGCAGATCATGGAGAAATGTCCGGATATCAGCCGTGTGACGGTGGAACGTGCTTTGACAGACATGGTGAAAAAAGGTGAAATATTAAAAATTGGAGGCGGTCGTTATACTGCCTATATATGGAACAGGGAGAATGAATCGTATGATAACAGGTGAATTGAAAAATAAAATTGATGGCTTATGGGAAATATTTTGGACCGGAGGACTTACCAATCCGCTGGATGTAATTGAACAGATGACATATCTGATGTTTATCCGTGATCTGGATGATGCGGATAATCTTCATATCAAAGAAAGTGCAATGCTTGGTCTTCCATATGAGAGTATTTTTGCAGAAGAAGTTTTGATCGGGGATCGCCGGATTGCCGGCAATCAGTTGAAATGGAGCGTATTCCATGATTTCCCGGCTCAGAAAATGTACAGTACTATGCAGGAGTGGGTGTTCCCGTTTATTAAAAATCTTCATGGAAATAAAGAAAGTGCCTATGCCAAATATATGGGTGACGCAATCTTTAAAATACCGACACCGCTGATGCTGGATAAAATTGTGACTGCCATGGATGAAATATACGATCAGATGGCACAGTTGAAAAACGCAGATACAAGAGGAGATGTTTATGAGTACCTCTTGTCGAAATTGGCGACAGCAGGAGTAAACGGGCAGTTCCGAACACCAAGGCATATCATTAAAATGATGGTGGAACTGATGGATCCGAAACCGGATGAAATCATCTGCGATCCTGCTTGCGGAACATCTGGTTTTCTGGTTGCTGCCAGTGAATACCTGAAAGAAAACAAAAAAGAAGAAATATTTTTTGATCGAAAAAATAAAGAGCATTATATGAATCATATGTTCCACGGATTTGATATGGACCGGACCATGTTGCGTATCGGGGCCATGAATATGATGACTCATGGAGTAGATAATCCTTATATTGAATACAGGGACAGTCTTTCTGATCAGAATACGGACAGGGATATGTATAGTCTGATTCTGGCAAATCCGCCGTTCAAGGGAAGTCTTGATTACGATATCGTATCTCAGGATCTGCTGAAAGTTGCGAAGACAAAGAAAACGGAACTTCTGTTTTTGATACTGTTTTTGAAAATGCTGAAAACAGGCGGAAGATGTGCCTGCATTGTACCAGACGGAGTTCTGTTTGGTTCTTCCAAAGCTCATAAGGCAATCCGCAAGGAACTGGTGGAAGAAAATTGTCTGGAGGCAGTGATCTCCATGCCTTCCGGAGTGTTTAAACCTTATGCAGGAGTCTCCACTGCTATCCTGATTTTTACGAAAACAGGACATGGCGGCACGGATAAAGTATGGTTCTATGACATGAGGGCAGATGGATTCAGCCTGGATGATAAACGTAATCCAATCAATGAAAATGATATACCGGATATTATAGAGAGGTTCCGAAATCGAGAGCAGGGGACAGAGAGAAAACGGACGGAACAGTCTTTCTTTGTGGAAAAACAGGATATCGTTGACAATGAGTATGACCTTTCCATTAATAAGTATAAAGAAGTGGAATATGTACCGATAGAGTATCCATCTACACAAGAGATTATGGCGAATCTACATGAGCTGGAAATGGAGATTACAAAGAATCTAGCAGAGTTGGATGAGATGCTAGAGAAAGAAAAGGAAGAATAAATTCTTTAGGTTAGAATCGATGATGGGGTAAACGAAAAAGCAGTTTTGGCATTCCAGTGAACTGCCTCTTCGTTTACACCATTTTCGATTTGGCCTAATTGAACAAAGTGAGCGTCCGGGTAGCCACTACCTATGGACTTTCAATCTTTTGTTCTTACCCATGATTATACAGGATTTTCTGTGCAAAAACTATAGGAAACCAAGTAGCTCCAGATAAATGGGCATGACAACAAAACCTCAGGCGGTAGTGTAAAAAACTTTGTGGCTTTGATAAAAAATGGCTCCTTTTTGGTAAGAATTACAGATATGACAATTCTTATCGAAAAGGAGTTTATTTATGGCAGTAGCAAAAGACCAAATCCGACAGATTATTACAGAAAACAACATTAC
>NZ_NFHH01000054.1 GCF_002161285.1 Blautia sp. An81
GGATTTGGTCTTTTGCTACTGCCATAAATAAACTCCTTTTCGATAAGAATTGTCATATCTGTAATTCTTACCAAAAAGGAGCCATTTTTTACCAAAGCCACAAAGTTTTTTACACTACCCATCTTCCTCTTTTTTATTTTCTTCTCCGCTCCATTTCTTCTTCCGCCGCCATCTGCGGCACAGGCTTCCCGCTCTTTCTGGCAATCTCCGCCTGCTTCAGATGGAGACGATCCAGGACAGAGATACGCTCCCCGATCTTCCGTGGTTTCAATGGCAAATTGTTCATGCGCCCGTCGATCATATCATAATTCTGTTCTTCTGTAATCTCTGCGCTCCGCAGATATTCCCCGTTTTCATAGGCTTTCTGCCAGTTTTCCAAAACCGGCTTATCTTGTTTAACCTCTGCAGGCTCCGTCTTTTGCGGATGCAGATACTCACGGATCTGCTGTTTGACGGTTTCATCAAAACCATGGAAAACATTGTCCACTACCAGATTTCCGTCCCCGTCAAGGACTACATTTGCCGCCTGCGCCCCGTATGCGGTATGCTCCATCAGGAAAAATTCCCGGCCATCTATGATGATGCTGTCGTATGCAAGCCAGCTTCCCTCTTTTCCCTCGATATGGAAGTCTATCGTATCATAAGAGATCAGCGCACCGGAAGAACCCAGGCGGAGAAAGCCCGCAATCACGATAAATCCCTCTTTATCCACATAGTAAGCGGTAATCTCACCATTGCTGTTTAAGACAAGCACATCACTGACACTAAGGGAATGGCAGGCTATGGAACGGGGCGGATGTTCTTCCAGACGTTTCCGGATGCTTGCGGGCGTATCGCCGTTTTTCATCCGCCCCAGATATACCTGCCCATAATTCTCATGGCGCACCGGGATTTTCTTCTCCTGCAGCTCCTTATAACAGCGGAACCGGATCAGGCGGTTTTCCGGCGTTGTCTTTAGCTGATACCATGCAAACTGATTGACTTCCACTATTCCTCTCCCTCCGCTAGTTCCTGCCGGTATTCTTCCAGATCCATTACAGAAAATTCCTGATCTGTTAGCTGCTCCATCTTTTTTAGCGTACTGTTTACAAGTGTGAGCATCTCCGTATCTTCTTTCACAAAGGGAAGTATCCTACGAATCTCCTGCATGGTTTCCGTCCGGCAGTTCTTTTTAAACATTGCTATGACAAAACGTTCATCTTCTTCAAATCTTACTCTCATATCTCCGGTTCTCCTTTCCTGTGTCCCTGGGTTTTCTTTTCCGCTTTCTGTTTTGCCTGACGTTCCCTGAGCGCCGCAAGAACGGACTGGCGCACTCCGGTAGGTTTTTCTGCTTCCTGCCTCTGTACATTCTGTGCCTGTTTGTCCTGTTCTTCCCGGCCAGCCTCATGCTTTGGCTGCACTTCATTTTCTTTCTGGTTCTCCTTTATCAGCATTTCTTCCAGATCCGCCATGGCTTTCTGCACCAATGGACTCTCTTTATAGTGGGGAACCAGTTCAATCGCATCTTTTGAGATCACTCCTGCCCGCATAAGCTCATAATCCCCGTCATACATACTTCCATCTTCCAGCCGGAAACCAATCCCTTTGATCCCGTTTATCCGTTCCGATGGGATTTCTTTGTATTTCTGAAAGGCTTCCTCCAGTGTCAGATTGCCGTAATACTCCCCCAGCACCGGGAACTCCATGCACTCGGCAGCATAAAAACAGATAGACGCCTCTTTTTGCGTCGTGGCAATCTCCTGCCTCTTTTCCACTTCATCTAAAAACCCTTCCAGTTCCATTACTTTGTAATTGACAGGCTTCCCGCCGGCTTCGCCGGAGAGGATATCTTCAATCGCTTCCTGCTCGGAAACATCTTCATTTTCATAGATACCCCCGTCAATCTCCCGGTAATCCGCATCGTAAAAGGTATAATCATACCCGCCATCTGTAGACTGGATAAAAAAATACTGCTCCATTCCCGGAAGGAAATAGACCGCCTCCATATCCCGGTTATCCAGATAAAAAACGGCCCGGTTCACAGCATCTGTCACCTCCGGATTCATCCACTTCCCACTTAAAGATACCTTTTCAATATCTTCTACTTCCTCAATTCCGTTTTTACAGCAGATCAGGGGCATCCTAGAAGTGACAGGCTCCCGGCTTTCCATACCGAGCTGTTTGTCTAAGTGGTTTGGATGAACATGATAAGTTTCCAGGGCTTCCTTTAGTGTGGCAAAATACTGATACTCCCGGTCTGCTTTGTCCCCATATGTGTCATTTACCACATAAAACTGCTTAATAAACGGTTCCGGTACTTTCTCATACAAATACTCCGTGACCGCTTTCATAGCACCGGCACCAAATCCATGCTCCAAGTCCTCCGCAACCAGCTTCCCATCCGCATCTAAAATAATACCGCCTACAGTATCGCCATATTCATCATGTTCCATCCGGTAAAATTTCTCACCGGCAATCTCTTTTGATTCAGCCGTATGCCAGGTTCCGAAATATCCTTCTGCCCGAAAGCCTTTTGTCTCTGCCGTTACCTGTGCCGTCTCTTTCTCTATAAGCTGTTCCCTTGCTCCTATTGTCTGCCTCGCAAGGTCAATAAAACCGTCCAGCACCGCCGGGTGGCTAGTTACAACATAATCGGCGTTTAAATCCATGCCACGGCTGATATTCTCCGGGATTTTAAAGCTATCCGCCCATTCCTTTGTCTCTTTGGAAAGCCGCCCGTCAGCTTTAAGATGCTGGACAGTACAGGCAAGCACAAATGACACTCTCTCTGATCCGTATGCCTCTACCACATCTGACGCAGCATCCTCTGCCAAATGATACCCGTCAAAATGTTCGCTAATTGCCGTTTCAATCGCCTTCTTACAGTCCAGGTTCAGCTTCCGGGAGTCCAGATAAGCATCCACATTTTTATGTTCCATAGCGTAGGATAAATCCGACAGATAAAGCGGCGGGTATTCTTTTGTCTCCAGATGTATTTCAGTAATGGCCATTCTCTGCTGCGCAAATCCCGGCAACTCCTGATAGCCGAAGCTGTCTACATAGTGAGCCGTCAGTTCCCCATCCTTTTTCAGCACCACTACATCGCTTACAGACAGGGAATGTCCCGTATAGTCATCCGGATGAGCCACATTAAACTTTTCATAGAGAGTCTCAAGAGTATCATTATTTTCCAACACATCCCCATAAATAAACTGATAATCCTCCCCATCTACAGACAGCCTCTTTTCCTGCAGATAGCTCATTCCCATAAAGCGGTACTGATTTCCTTTACTGTCGTCTCTTATCTGATAAATCCCGTATCTATCCTGTTCGCTTTGGAAAAGCGCTGTTTCCTGATGACGCTGCGTTTCCCTCTGGATCTCCCGTATCCTTTCTTCTATCTGATCGATCATTTCTCCGGCGGTTTTCCGGATAGTGTCCATGGAATCCCGGAGTTCTTTCATATTCTTATCACTGCTCCAGCCGGCAATATAAGGGAAAGAATAATCAGAGGTATCCAGACCAAAGTGCTGGCAGACCGTATAAGCTATGCTTTCCGCTTCAACCTCCCTTGTCATTTGATCCTTTTTCTCCCCCAGTTCTTCCATAAGATCCCTGTCATGGAGTTTTGCGTGAGCGGTTTCATGGATGCTCGTTTTCACAGTCTGCATCTCACTCATACCTTCCTGGATTACATTCTCTTTCTCTGTACTGCTGTAATATCCTTTTGCTCCGCTCTCGATCTCGTCAAACCGAAACGGCACCGGAGAAACATCCTGAATGGCCCGCATGAAAATCTCATAATTTCCCACACTCCCTGTCAGTTCTGGTGTCTCCAATTCCGGTAACGGCTCTCCCTCCGTCTGTGACACATCAAATACCGTGGTGATTCGGAAACGGGGAATGGTGTACACCACTTCTTCCGTTTCCGGCGTACCATCCGGTTTTAAGACCGGCTCCATAGTAGCCGGATCGATCTTCTCGACTTCTTCCTTTTCCCGGATCGGTGCCGGGGCAATGATCTGTATCCCCTTTTCCCCACGCCTGACCTGCCGTTTAAACTTTTTCTGCCATGCCTGATACCCGGCAACAAGGCTTGCATCTGGCTTCTGAAGATGAATCAGGAGCGTATTGTTAAAACTGTAATTGTGAAATTGCGACATGGTTTTCAAATATTCCATGTACATTTCCGAAGTAAAGATTTCCTTTACTCCCTGTTCCAGACGCTCCATAATCTCTTTCATTTTCTTGTTTCTGTCTTTTTCCGCCATATCTGTCCCCCTCTATTCCAATAAACTTGTATCCAGGTAATCAAATTCCAGTTGCCGTTTACAAATCCCCTGACAGAGATAACAGCTCTGGAATGGAACCCTTGTGCTTTTTCTTTGATTGTCTGTATCATAATTCACTCTGGGGCTTAGCCACAGCAGCTCTATGTGCTGCTGTCGAAACATTTCAAATCTGTCCTTTTGATCAAAAATCCCCTGGAAGTTGATCAGCATAGCAAAAGGAATCTGCAGTTCAAATAATCGCTGAAATACTTCCCCTTTCCGACTGTATGGAGGATTGCTGACGATATAATCACAAGAGGGTACTGGAAAATCAAAAAAATCCTGCCCCGTCTGGATATGCCCATAAACCACATGGAAACCATGCCCCTGAAACACTTTCACATATTGGCTGTCGCTCTTATCAAAGGGACACCATATAGATGCATTCTTTTTCAGTCGTTTCAGGATTGGATATACCGCATAAGCCGGAGTACGGTACTCGTCATTTTTATTAAAGTTGTATTGTATCTGTGACATTTACTTTCCTTTCTTCTAGCATAAAATCCCGCCAGATTTCTGACGGGATTTCTATACAAATCAAAGTTCCACTGCTTGTTTCCTCACAGCCGAAGGATGGCTGCCCCTCTGTTCTGCAATCCGGGTTTTCGCATTTTCCAGTTTTTCCAGTACAGACGGCCTGTGGGGGCTGTCTGCAACAACGGCTTTCTCCGCTACCCTCCCGGCATAATTTACCTTGCTTCTCGGCTGGTCTGCCGCCTCTGTCACATCCTCCGCTCCAAGCGCTTCCGAGGGGGCTTTTTCGTCCATATTCAATAGAACGTTCAGCTCTGCCAGACGTTCAGACTTTTCCGCCAGTTCTTCTTCCTTGTCAAAGGGTTTTGCCACTTCCTCTTTCGCTGTCTCTAACTGCTGCTGTAATGTTTCCAGTTTCTGTTGTGTCTCTGCCACTCTCTTTTCAATACCGGACAGCGTATTGCTGATCCTCTGCAGATTCCCCAGGGCATCCTTCCCGACCTCAATCTTATAGCTGCACTGGCGTTTCAACGTCACCATATATTTCTGGTTAAAGCTGTCAAACTCCGCACTCATCTGGAATCCGTAAAATTCCCCGACCTGCCCGGAGGTTTTCACCGCCTTTAGCCCGGCGCAGGCAGCGATCAGCGCTGTCCCCGCCTCTTTTCTGTCCGTGTATTCCTTGCCGCCAATCGTCATGGAAAACTCGTCCTTTTCTTTCCCCTTTTCCAAGAGCGGCCTCACTGCCTGGAAATCGGATTGCAGCCCCTCCAGACGTTCTTTCGCCGCTGTAATCTGCATGGGATAATTTTTAGCGATATCCTCCTCCAAACGGTACTTCTGGCTGGTATGGTTGGCTTTCATCAGTTTCAGCTTGCTCACCTGGATGTCCAGATCCATCTTTTCCTTGATATACGGATTTCCCGTGGCAAGAGCCTTGATCTCCGCATAGGAAAGCGCCGCATCATCCACATCCTCACAGGCACGGACAGGGCTTTTTGAAGTCATGATTTGGCTTATGAATTTCTGCTTGTTTTCCAAAATCTGCCACATATAGGCATCGAAGGTGTTTTCCGTCACATACCGGAAGATCTTTACCTTTTTATTCTGGTTTCCCTGCCGGAGAATACGCCCCTCCTGTTGTTCCAGGTCTACCGGCTTGTCGAGTAGGTCAGCGGTATTACTACCGCCTTCCCCTCTAAGAACCGTGCGTGAGAGTTTCCCCTCACACGGCTCAAGCAATTCAAAGCATCTACCAATATAGATGCCGGCTAGTCAAC
>NZ_NFHH01000055.1 GCF_002161285.1 Blautia sp. An81
CTTTTCTTCCCATTTCAACCTCACTGCGAAAAAGTTTTTTTGTCATATTTCTATTTTCGCAGTGAATCCATGTGTTTTCAATAGGTTTTAGTGCGAATTATTTTTACCTGTCAGAACTGAAAACTTTATATTTACATACAAATGGTTTTGTACTAAAATAGTAATCAGAATTCTGCTATTTTACAGCAGTGAAATAGAATATATTGATTAGTTGTTAAGATATATTGCCGGTGATGGGAGGAGAAAATATGAGCAATGTGATAATACCGGAAAACTATCGTTCCTGTTTGTCCAGCTATGAGACTCAGGAGGCCATAGGGACGATCAAGCATCTTATGGAAAAGAAACTGTGCATGGCTTTAAAATTAAAGCGAGTAACTGCGCCTCTTTTTGTTGATCCGGCTTCTGGATTAAACGATGACCTGAATGGTGTGGAAAGACCTGTTACCTTTGATATCCCGGATGCGGGAACCCAGGCTCAGGTAGTACATTCTCTGGCAAAATGGAAACGTATGGCCCTGTACCGTTATGACTTCCATGTAGGAAAAGGCCTTCTTACAGATATGAATGCTATCCGCAGAGATGAAGAGCTGGATAATCTTCATTCAGTCTATGTAGACCAGTGGGACTGGGAAAAAATTATCACAAGAGAAGACAGAAACCTGGAATATCTGAAGAATACAGTAAACCGTATTGCAGGGGCTATCTGTAATGCTTTGGACGAAGTAAAATATCAGTATGAAAACCTGGATACTGAACTTTGTCGAGAGGTCTCTTTTATTACATCTCAGGAATTGGAGGATATGTATCCAGAGGTTTCTCCAAAGGAAAGGGAGAACCTTTATGTAAAAGAACATAAAACTGCTTTTATTATGCAGATTGGAGATTTATTGGCTTCCGGAGAAAAGCATGATGGACGGGCGCCGGACTATGATGACTGGAAGTTAAATGGAGATCTGCTGTTCTGGCATGAGCCTCTGCAGTGTGCTCTGGAAATTTCATCTATGGGTATCCGTGTAGACGAAAAATCCCTGGATGAGCAGCTCACCAAAGCCGGCTGCGATGAAAGGAGAAAACTTCCTTTCCACAAAATGCTTCTAGAGGGAAAACTGCCTCTGACCATCGGCGGAGGAATCGGCCAGTCCAGGATCTGTATGCTGCTTTTGAAAAAAGCCCATATAGGAGAAGTACAGTCCTCCATTTGGGATGAGAAAACGATAAAGGTATGCGAAGAAGCAGGAATTGAGATTTTGTAGGCGAATGGCGGGAGGTAATGGAAATTGAAATTTAAAGAACTAAAGAAAGTGCTTGCTCTCTCCGTTGCAGTGTCCATGGCAGTTCCGGGAAATGTTTGGGCAGCGGCTCCGGGAGACCAGCTGACACCGGAAGCATATGAGGCTGAGACAGGGTATGTCCTGGAAGGTGGATATCATTACATATTAGACGGAAATGGTTATGTGATCATTCAGGAAGATGGCTCTCCAGTGATTGAGGCTGATGTGCAGACTGAACAGGAAGCCCCTGAAGAAGGAGAAGCTGAAACTTTAAGTGAGGGAGAAGGAACCGAGACTCCAGAAGAAGGAGGAGAAGCAGAAACTCCAGGCGAGGGAGAAGGAACCGAGACTCCGGAAGAAGGAGGAGAAGCAGAAACTCCAGGTGAGGGAGAAGGAACCGAGACTCCGGAAGAGGGAGGAGAAGCAGAAACTCCAGGTGAGGGAGAAGGAACCGAGACTCCGGAAGAAGGAGGAGAAACCGAAACTCCAGAAGAGGGAACAGATATACCGGAAGAACCTGTCCAGGAGGAGCCACAGAATGAAACTCCAGAAGCCTATGAGGCCAGAACTGGCTATGCACTGCCGGAAGGATATCAGTATGTCCTGGATGAAAATGGTTATGTGATCCTTCTGGAAAATGGCTCTCCTCAGATTGAAGCAGTAAGTGAGGAGGCGCCTTCTACAAATGAAGAGCTTGTAGCCAATCAGCAGATTGTGGAGCTGCCGGTAATCGTGGAGGACTTCCGATTCTGGACAGTAGCCAGAAAATATGCCTTTGCTGTTGATAATATTGAGATTAAAGAAGAAATGTCCCAGGAGTCTAGAAGTATTGGTAGCCTGTCAAAAGACGGATTGTGCTATATCCTGAAGGAAGAAGATGGATGGCTTTATGTAGAGTCTGGCAGAGTAAGAGGGTTTGTTCAGACAGAGCAGGTAAAGACCGGTGATGAAGCTCAGGAGCTTCTTACCAAATATCAGGAGCAGGCGAAGAAAAAAGCAGAGGATGAGGGAACAGAATATACAGGAATTGAAGGAACAGCACCTATGGCCCAGGAACTGGTGCCATGGATGGAAAACAGTGCTTTCCTCTATCTGAGAGCTACAGTAAATCAGACAGTTGTGGATAAGGATTATGCAGTGACCACTGCAAGTCTTCTGAATGTAAGAGAGGGAAAAGGCACAGATACCAGGATCATAGGTACACTTCCTCAGGGAAGTCTCTGCTATATCCTTGCAGATAAAGATCAGGATTGGGTGTACATAGAATCTGGAGATGTCCGTGGCTTTGTAAGCAGACAGTATATCGTCTATGATGAAGCTGTAAAGGCTGCTGTAGAGCAGACAGGAGAAGAAAACTATACAACAGCAAACAAGCTTGTGGAGCCCAGTGAGAATCAGGCCTGCTACTATACCCTCACTTCTGTGAAGTCCGGAGTTCCCGGAGGAGAAGTGAGAAGCTCTGTTGTAGAGTTTGCCTCTCAGTTTATTGGGAATCCATATGTGTGGGGCGGTACAAGCCTTACAGAAGGGGCGGACTGCTCAGGTTTTGTTCAGAGTATTTATAAAGAATATGGAGTGGAACTTCCAAGGGTTGCGGCAGATCAGGCCCAGTACGGCACTAAGATCCCGGTGGAAGATGCCCAGACGGGAGATTTAATCTTTTATGCAAAAGACGGATATGTTTACCATGTAGTAATTTATGCCGGAAACGGCAAGACTGTTGAGGCAATGGGTTCAAAATACGGCATTGTACAGGGAAACCTGAATACAGCAAATGCAGTGTGGGCAACAAGGGTCCTGGATGATACCAGCTATGTATATTCCAGCGGTGATATTGCAGAAGTAAATGCCACAGAAGATATGTATGGAGATTATCTGGGCAATTACAAACTGACCTATTACTGTTCCTGCGAGATCTGCTGTGATGTAGAGACAGGAATTACCGCTACGGGAACACCTGTAGTGGAGGGCCAGACTATTGCTGTAGATCCAAATGTGATACCATATGGCACACAGGTGATCATCAACGGTCATGTGTTTACCGCAGAGGACTGCGGCGGCGCTATTAAAGGCAACCGTATTGATATCTATGTAAATGACCATGACAGAGCCAATGCTCTTGGTGTAAATTACGCAGATGTATATCTGGTAAAATAGTCAAATGGACATGTAAGCATATCTGCCTGGCTCGTTGTTCGCGGGAAGAAAAATATAGACGGAAAAAGGAAGGATTCAGGAAATAAACCTGGCTCCTTCCTTTTGTATATGTAATATTTTTTTATTGGATCACAGGGATAGATAGTCTCTCCAGACGTAACCGGTCTTTCCTTCGTAGATTACCCGGTACCAGCCGTTGGCGCAGATTCCTGTAACAGTTACAGAGTCGCCTCCGTCTAAAACCCCCAGGATTTCTGAACCACTCAGGGCATCAGCACGAACGTTGACAGAACTGACCACATAAGCAGTCTGGCGAGTGGATTCTACTTCAACGCCGCTGTCAGGAAGATCCTGGCCAGCGTCTTCTTCATCTTCAGGGGATACCATGCCTCCTGCCTGGGCGATGTCTTCCTTGGCCTTTTCTGCCAGGCTCATAACACTGGAATTGTCATCCTCTGTAATGATCCTGCGGACTCTCACATTGCTGGTATCTGTACCGTCTATTCCGCCTACATAGACCAGAGTCACCTCATTGCCTGGAATAATTCCATTGACACATTGGATTTCAGCAGAGGAACAGTCTTCAAAGGAAAGCTTCTGGCCGTCTTCTGTCTCAATGGAAACCTCAGAACCAGTATAACTGGTAAGAGTACCAGTCATAGAAGAAGAGACTGCGTCCAGCTCTGCCTCCTCCTTTTCCCGGGAATTCTTTTCACTGCAGGCAGAAAAAGAGAGTAGGATGGATAAGGCGGCCAGTAGTGATAAAAATTTCTTCATGAAAATACCTCCTGTTTCAGACATTATATACATTGACAAGGGTTTTATGCCAGCATTCGTTTTTCCAGATGTTTTTTGAAGATCAGCAGAAAGGCGATAGAAGACATTACAGCGCCGATTCCGTCGGCCAGAGGCTGAGCATAGAAGGCGCTTCTGGCTCCGAAGAATATTGGCAGGACCATAGTAAACAGCATATAGTCTCCTTTCCGGAATACAGAGAGGAACAGTGCGGTCTTGCTTCGTCCAAGGGCGGTAAAGCCGTCTACAAACACATACTGGAAACTAAGGGGAATGATCATCATGGTAAATACCCGGATACCCCATACGCAGAGATCGATCTGAGCGGGATCTCTGGTGAAAATGCTGATGAAATATTCAGGAATCGTTCTGGATACCAGGAACATAATTGTGGTAAAGCACAGGCAGAGAAGAAGGATGTATTTCTCTGCAGACTTAACTCTGGCAATATTTTTGGCACCATAGTTGTAGCTTAAGATCGCCTGGGTTCCGCTGGAAATGCCCAGCATAGGGCCTGTGATCAGCATCATATAACTTTGGACGATGGTGGCGCAGGTAATGAGAAGATCTCCTTCTTTGGGGCCGCCGTAAGTCTGCAGCACTGTATTCAGCACGATCAGGATTACGCTATCCGTGGCCAGAATCAGAAAGGGGGAGATTCCCAGGGTCAGGATCCGGCTTACGATTACAGGAGAAAAGTATTTTCTCTTCAGAAGCGTTATCTTTATGGGTATCTTTTTTCCAGTGAGAAAGCGGAAGGCAAATGCACAGGATACAAACTGGGCGATCACTGTGGCAATGGCAGCTCCTGCCACGCCCATGTGAAATCCAAAGATAAAAACAGGATCCAGCACAATATTTGTCAGTGCGCCTATGATAACCGTCATCATCCCCACACCGGGAAAACCCTGGCAGGTAATAAAATAATTCAGCCCCACTGCCATAAGGGCAAAAAAGGTGCCAATGGTATAAATGGTCATGTAAGAATCTGCATAGGGAAAGGTGGCAGGGCTGGCGCCGAACCAGTTCAGCAGATAGTCTTTGACCAGCAGAAAAATAAGAGTCAGCAGGGCTGAAAAAATTACCAGAAGAAGAAAGCTGTGAGCCAGTATATTTTCTGCCTGTTTTTTCCTGCCCGCTCCCATCCGCATGGCCATTAAAATAGAGCCTCCCAGACCTATAAGGGTTCCGAAGGAAGTCAGGAGGGTAACGATTGGCCCGCATACCCCCACCCCCGCAAGAGCTACGTCACCAATCTCACGGATGTTTCCGATAAACATGCGGTCCACAGTGCTGTACAATACATTTACAAACTGAGCGATCATAGAAGGGACCGCCAGCTTCAGGACCAATAGGGGAACTTTGTCTTTTCCTAAATCTGTTGTCTTTTTCATTTGTAATGGTTCTCCTTTTCCTATTGATTTTAATACGGATTGAGAGAAAAGAGCTAAATTGAAATTTTAAATTCCAGTGAAGAGGTAAATTCCATCACACTTTATTTTTTACAGATTTTGCAGGAAATTTTTAAGCGGAATCTCCTGTTTTCTGCTATAATTAGCTAAACT
>NZ_NFHH01000056.1 GCF_002161285.1 Blautia sp. An81
CTATAAACAGATAAGTAATTCGACAGCCAAAAAGCAGAAGTTCCGACAAGGCAATTATACATATCTGTTTCTTATCAAAGAAGAATTTTTCCCATAGACACAGAAAATTTTACGCCCTCGCAGGAGAAACGCTGCAATTCCCGTTTCTCCTGCCTTTAATTACTGTTAAAAACTGGAAGTTGCCAATCTCTTTTCATATAATAATGGATAATATGTTCCCATCTTGATTACCCTTTAGCAAATACATGTGGGTCTGTCAATCAACAGTCATTTAATTTTTGTATTTCTTTACAAAAAAGTGAAAAAATGCTCATGACAAAACCACAAATCCCCGTACATAAAAACATGACGGCCATACCACTGCCTGCACCGATCCCCACAATTTTTCCCAACAAGGTCACAATATCTGAATTTGAACACATAAAAGGCTCGAACACATAATCAGATAAGTAACCGCCTAAAAGAATACCAAAAGGAATTGTACTGTATTGGACAGCATTTCTTACAGCAAATACCCTCCCTTGAATATTCTCAGGTATTTTTTTGTAGAGTATCAGATTTTGTCCTGCCATAATAAATGGAAGCGGTAAACTTGCGGCAAGAGCCGCAAACGACCAGAAAAATACATTCCTGCCGACAGCCATCGTTAAATCCCCCAAAAGAAAAGATAATGCGGCAGAAACATAAATCATACTTGCTTTTTTCCTGCTTTCTCTTTTCATAGATACAAGCAAACCGCCCACAATTCCTCCAATTCCCATACAGGCATTTACAATTCCCAAGACAATATTGTTTTCGGAGCTTCTTGCTAAAATCATCGGCGATAATATATTTTCATAAGTCAACCTTGAAAAGAAGTTTATTACGGCCATTGTTAACATGATGTATAAAATTCCCTTTTCTGTTTTCAGAAAATGAAATCCAAACATGATTTCAGCAAAAGGAGATTTGAATTTTCCCTTTGTAAGCCGTTCTGGTATACGAATTAAAAATAACAGTACGCAAAAGGCAACCGCAAAGCTGAATAAATCAAATAGCAAAATCAGCGGTAAATCACCGACAGAAAATAACATAGCCGCCAACATGGGACTAAATACAATGACTAAATTGCCAGAAAAAGAGTTCATACCACTTACATTAGACAGTTTATTCTTTGGCACAATTTTTGCTATCGCAACAGAAGATGCTGGTTGCTGAAATGCCGTACTAACTCCCACAATCATATTGACGATGTAAATATGCCATACGGCGAGATTTCCGGCTATTAAAAAGCCCAGAGTAAACAGAGAAGTCATTGCAGCAATACTATCTGCTACAAGCATAACTGATTTTTTTCGATGACTGTCTATAAAAGAGCCAATGAATATGCTCGTCAAAATATACGGCACATAATTACAAAATGATATCAGCGAAACAGAAAGTGTGGAATGTGTTTGTTCATATACCCATAAAACAAGCGCAAACGCCGTCATAGAACTTCCCAGCTGCGATATACTTTGACTTAGCCACAAAACTATATATTTTTTGAAATTTCCCATTGAATTTTCTCCAATCTAATCTTTATTTTTTGCGGATTAAATTGTACAAAATCCAATGTTCGGCGAAAATTACCTCTGTACAAATATCGCCTTATCATCAGATTTTGTACAGAGTTGACTGCTTAAATCAATCATTCTATGACATAACATTGTTCCCGCCTCCTTCTATATATGATTTTATTATGAATAAAGATAAGTTTCAAATTATCGTTTGTCATACAAACCGGGATTGTACTTATGAATATATCTTGTTTTTTATACGCAGGCTTGCTTCTACGTGCATAATCCAATGCCTTGAAAATGGCATTTGTATTAAACCTCGAATATCTTTTCCGCACCAATAATCAATAAGCCAAATTGCGTTTTCATCATTACTTACAACGTTTAATAATTTTAACTGTTTTTTTCTTTCTTCTGATATTTTCTTTTTCAATTCATCATAGGATAAACTGCTGATTATCTTCTCCGTGCTATCTTTTACCTCAAAAATATATGAATATAACTCTTTCAAATTAAGACGTTTTGAAAAATCCGCAATCTGCTCTTTTACAAGCTCATTTCCTGTTGTAATTATAGGTGAATTGATACGTTCTTGATAATTCCCCTCAAAAAACACCTGCTTGTTTTCACCAATCAATGTGTGCGCAACGATATCTTCGATACGAAAAATATGCCAAATTGAATATGCAATCGTCTTATTATGATAACCATCTGCATTTATAAATGGAATTGCATCAAAATCTTCTCTGCTTAATTCTTTATTAAATGATGTTAAGGTTTCCATTATCTGATTCCGTAAATCAAATAATGTGTTAATACCCTCTTCATAGGTATCTTTCTTTTTGATTTCTTCCTGCATTGTTTTACTTAGTTCAGACCATACCTTATTCATAATCAATCCCTCTCCAACAATTTCAATTTGTCTTGTCTTTCTCTCTTCGAGCTATCTATAGTTTACCTGCTTATTTTTTCCATTGTACTACTTTTTTACGACTTTTGAATTACAACTTCCAAACTGCTGAATTTGTTTCATCACTTTCTGCATTTTGCATTAAACCTCTATTCCTTGTATTCTCAGCAAAAACTCTCTCCATTATTTGGGTTAATTCGTTTATATGAAATTCTTCTAAGTTTAATGAACTCCAGTTCCATATTTCCAAGATCCACATCCCTTTAAATCCGATTAAATCTAGATATATAACTTTCACTGAACACAGTATATTTCTATTTTTAGATTATGCAATCAAAAAAGACATATCGACTTCCTTAAAATCAGATTACTTCTATCAGGCGATTGCTAATACCATCAACTGTAGTACACTAACCACATTAGAGACGGTACAAAAATAATAGAATAGTCAAAAACTTGTTAGAGCCAGGCGCATATATACTGGCGATTATGCTGGCTTTCTATAGAATATTCAGGATTGGGAAGATTAAAGCACTTTCATGGGACAGTAAAGATGAGAATACAGTCATCACACAACATCAACTGGTAGAAGAACGGGCATTGCAGGAAGATATGACTTTAAGCCAGCCCCACCGGGTAGTAAAAGACCCAAAAGGCAACCCTCACTACAGCATACGTACAGAATGTCTCCCGGCAGAAGGTATTTCTGTCCTGAAAAAAATGAAGGCTTTAATCCAAAGGGAAAATTTCTCTTCATGTATGAAGGAAGGCCTTTAACAACAGACACTTTCAACCGCCGTTTAAAGAAGTATTGTAATGAAATAGGCATTACATATTTACCAAGCCATAAAATCAGATTTACAGGTGCTTCCATGCTCTATGGCGCAGGAGTAAAGCCCATTAACATTCAGCCTTTGCCCGGACATTCCACCCTTACCATGACAGAGCATTACATAGGCCAGAGGGTAACTGAAAGAGATACTTCACAGATGGCCCGTGTGCTGGCATAAATAACGTATTTATAAACTGTACAACTTTGTACAGGATTTTTTAAAAAAGAAAAATGCTTCAAACCCTTTGTTTATAAGGATTTGAAGCACCTAAACAACTGCCGCAGACCGGAATCGAACCGGTACGGGAGTATAAGTCCCGCAGGATTTTAAGTCCTGTGCGTCTGCCAGTTCCGCCACTGCGGCATTTCTTAAAATGCTTATATGCATTTTAAACGACCCAGAAGAGACTCGAACTCTCGACCTCCGCCGTGACAGGGCGGCGCTCTAACCAACTGAGCCACTGGGCCATAAAAATTTTATTTATAATATTATGTTAATGGCTAGCATTAACGAGTGGACCTTCGGGGACTCGAACCCAGGACCGACCGGTTATGAGCCGGTTGCTCTAACCAACTGAGCTAAAGGTCCATGAAGCCGATGATCGGACTCGAACCGATAACCTGCTGATTACAAATCAGCTGCTCTGCCAATTGAGCCACATCGGCACACCATTAAATTAGCTTTACAGCTTAGTGACTCCTACGGGAATCGAACCCGTGTTACCGCCGTGAAAGGGCGATGTCTTAACCGCTTGACCAAGGAGCCATATATTTTAAAAAACTCCCCCTGTTGGACTCGAACCAACGACACTGCGGTTAACAGCCGCATGCTCTACCGACTGAGCTAAGGAGGAATATTAGATTAAATACTGTACCTTCAAAACCACACATGTAAAACTCTTTATATCCAACTTTTGCCGCTTTACTTAGGTATTGGCCCCGTCCGCTTAGCAACCGGTCACTCATAAGCCTACGGCTTATTTCGTGTCCTTTGCTTCGCAAATGACTTCGGTCCGTCTTCCTCATCCAGGAATGCAGGCATTCCCGTCTGTTCCAGACTTCCCTCGCCGCTTCCTAAGCTATTAGGTCAAGCCCTCGACCGATTAGTAGCAGTCAGCTCCATGCATTGCTGCACTTCCACCTCTGCCCTATCTACCTCGTCGTCTTCAAGGGGTCTTACTCCTTTCGGATGGGACATCTC
>NZ_NFHH01000057.1 GCF_002161285.1 Blautia sp. An81
TATTAGCGTCGGGTTAAAATAACCATCTAGTGTCAGGCTAAAATAGCCAATCCTAGTCAAATTAAAAAAGCCATTACATACAGGTCTTCATCCTCTTATACTGATGATAAGCCAATGCATCAGAAAAGGAGGATTTATGCACGAAGATGCTACATGTAATGACTTACAAAAAATCATAACACAAGCAATCAACGAAATAAAGCAGGAACAAGGCGAAAAGTTCAACCTTGCCAAAATTAATCTTGCAGAACTGGAACGCCGAACCGGGCTCAGCAGATCCAGGCTAAGGCACTTAAAAGAAAATAACTTTATTGTTACGCCACATGGGAGGACAGGACAAAAAGCAACAGCTACGGTTCTGACCGGATATAGCGGCATTATTGACGGACTGCTCCGAAAAGGCGTCACGAATTCTTCTGTATGCTTTGAGCGGCTGCAGGAAGCTGGATATACCGGTGGGTTAACAACCGTAAAAACTTATATAGCTGATCACCGGGATCTTGTCCCGCCCAAGCGTCAGCTCGTTGCCCCTCAGGGAAACCGGGGACGCAGATATCAAACTTCCCCTGGGGAATCCTATCAGATGGACTGGGGCTTTGTCCAGGTAGATACAAATACCGATGCTTCCTATAAGGTCGCATGTTTTGCTATGATCTGCCATCATTGCGGGGAAAGATACATCGAATTCTTCCCCAATGCCAGACAGGAAAATCTTTTTATAGGGATGATTCATGCTTTTACTTATATGGGAATCCCGCACTATATACTGACAGACAACATGAAAAGTGTCGTGATCCGGCGTGATCCAGAGGGACATCCTATCTGGCAGAAAGATTATAAAGTGTTCATGGAAACGATCGGTTTCCAGACGAAGCTCTGTAAACCAAGGCATCCTTTCACCAAAGGCAAGGTGGAGCGCCTGATCCGCTTCGTAAAAGATAACTTCCTTGCCGGCAGAGTTTTTGGCACGATAACCGAATTAAATCTGGAAGCCATCGGATGGTGCAACCGCCAGAACAGCATATACCATAAAGCAGTGGACTGTATCCCCTATGAAAAGCATCAGGAAGACTGCATGGCTGTTGCTTCCATATTAACAAAAACACAGGCACTTGCTTTCTATCTCTGTCCGGAAAGAAAAATTTCTTTCGATGGATTTGTCCATTATGAAGGGCGGCGCTTCGGCGTCCCATACTGGTACACCCAGAAGACCTGCAGGATCCGGAGAGATTCCTTTACCCTCTATATCTACGCATCCGATCTCAGCAAAGTCCTGACCACCCATGATGTTACTTGGATGAGAAGGGACAGTTTCTGCCGGGATCAGTACGTGACAGAACAGCCGGAAGAAGTTCCATCAATGCCAGTCAAAACCCGGATCTTTCAGATAGAGCCACCCAAACAGCACTCCGGATTTGAAAAATTCAACTTTGAGGAGGGTCTGTGGGATGAATGAATCAATACTTGAAAGAATCCAGTCCAGCGCAAAGGCACTGAAGATCGATCTTTATACAGCAGAACTGGCCAGCTATGCCGATGAAAAAGAACTTACGCCGGAAGCTCTGGAGGCAGTCTGCGGAGTTTTTGAATACCTGGAGCAGAAAAAATACGACTCCATGGTCCACACGATGCTAAAACTGAGCAAGCTTCCTATGAATGAGCCGAAAACCTTTGAAAGATTTGATTTCAGCCGGCTCCATGGGAAGCATGTGCAGTCACTGAAGAACCTCTCTTCTCTGTCCGCTCTGTATGCAGGAAAAAATCTGGCATTTATTGGTCCGCAGGGTGTAGGCAAAACTCATCTGGCCATGGCTTTTGGGCGGGAATGCTGCCTGAAAGGATATAAGACTTATTTCTTAAGGGCAAGCGAACTCAACCAAAAGTTGACGGATGCAAGGAAACACGGCCGGGAGGGGGCTGTCATCAACGGGCTGGTAAAGCCTTCCTGCCTGATCATTGATGAGATTGGCAGGTGTGTGTTCGATAAAGAGAACACCCGTATGTTCTTTGATGTGATTGACCGCCGCTATAATAAAGATGGTCCCAGCACCATGATTTTTACCAGCAACAAAACACCAAACCAGTGGGGCGAATATTTCAGCGAAGATGATACGCTGCTTTGTTCTTTAGACCGGGTTTTTGATGACGCCACTGTATTTATGATCAAAGGTGACAGTTACCGGGGACGCAAGCTGGAAACACTTGGTCTTGAGGCTGGTATCGCAAAACATACGGAGTATAAAAATGCGTAACT
Organism: Blautia sp. An81; assembly: GCF_002161285.1. Classification (GTDB taxonomy): domain Bacteria; phylum Bacillota; class Clostridia; order Lachnospirales; family Lachnospiraceae; genus Blautia; species Blautia ornithocaccae. The sequence continues at coordinate 2,255 of NZ_NFHH01000057.1, forward strand.
GTTAATAACATACATGATGCATTGGCGATTTTAAATTGACTGAGATTGGCGTTTTTAATCCGACTCTGAATGGTGAAAATCGCCCGACGCTAACAGTGCTGCCTGTTTTGCGGAACATTCCTTTTAACTGTTATTAACCTTTTATACCGCAGCTGGCAATTCCCTTATAATAAAAGGTCCCCAGCATCATCCGATTAGAATATATGATATTGCTCGGATGCCGGGGACCTTTTGTATTCTTCGTTCTATTTTCGCAGTGAAGCCATGTATTTTCATCTCGAATATGTGTTATGAACCATGTTTTCAACACCTCCAAAAGAAATGAACTCTTTTCTGAAAACAACCTTTTTCACAAAATTCTATTACACTGATAAAGTGCACTATTCTGTCTCTTAAACTCTAAAAGCAAATATACTCCATAAACAATTCCTGGAACTTCTTGTCATTAGACAACGGAATTTCTTCTGCATTTTTTACCAGCTTTTCCATTACCTCCACAGCGTTTTCCTCCATTAAGCATCTGACAACTCCTGAGAGACAGCTGTTCCCAACTGCCACAATCTTTCCCTCGCATTCTTCCGGGAACATACCGATTCCCACAGCTTTGCGGATATCCAGCCGGCACCCGAATCCTCCGGCTATATAGATTCTGTCAATGTCCTCATAGCCGACTCCATACCGCAGCACCAGTGTTTCCAATCCTGACCTGACTGCTGATTTTGCCAGCTGTATCTCTCTCTCATCTTTCTGGCAGAATCTGATATTTTCTTCCTGGTCCAGAAAAAATCCATCCTCAAAGAACTCCTCTTCCATAAGACCGTTTTCATCTATGATCTCTTCTTTCAGCAATTCATATACAGTATCCACAACACCTGTTCCGCATATACCTTTTGCCTTCTCATTTCCAATGGTTTCTGCCTTTACTTTTCCGTCCTGAATATCCACTTTACAGATAGCTCCCGGCACGCTTCCCAGGCCGCACAGGATATTTCCTCCTTCGAATACCGGCCCTGCCGCCATAGAAGCCACCATGATCTTTTCGCTGTTTCCGATGGCCATTTCTCCATTAGTTCCCAGATCGATCAGCACTGAAATTTTATTACGCTTTTCAAACTCCAGACTATACAATCCGGCTGTAATATCTCCTCCTACAAAGACCGAAATCCCCGGGCAGATAAGGACTGGGAAATCAAGATCCTCTTTTCCAAACAACTCTGAAGCAGTGGAGGAGATGGTGTTAATATTTACAGGCTTAAAAGGATATACTCCCAGGCTCTCACAGGAATATCCCATAAAGAGATGGACCATGGTGGTATTGGCGCCTATTACCATCCGTTTAATATGGACTGCTTTATTTCTTGTAAAATAACGGATGCCTTCTTCCAGATTGTTTCGGATGATCTTCTGGAGCTCTTTGCCTTTTCCCTGATTAGAAGCATTCATCCTGCTAATAACGTCTGCGCCATAGCTTCTCTGCTTATTGATAGAGGTATAAACATCTGCGATCTTTCCTGTCTCCAGCTCTATCAGCTCCATGGCAATGGTGGTGGTCCCTATATCTACAGCGATTCCGTATTCCAGATTTTCAGAAACATCTATCCCCTTATCCTTCCCTTCTGCCAGCACAAAAAACTCCTCTTCTTCATCAGGAAGTTCTATCTCACAGGGCTGTTCCGGATACAGTCTGCATGCCAGACGATAGCCTTCTGCCAGCTCCTCTTCAGAAAAAATCTTTTTATCTTCCTCTGTGGGAGCAAATTCTCCCTTCAGCACTTTTACCCGGCACAGCTTCTTTTCAATCCCGTTTTTCTTCAGATAATAATGCTCATACAGCTGTTTCATAAAATCTGATATCTGTTCCATCAGATAATGGTTCTTCTGTGCCTGGTCGTCCCAGCTGCATGTATGGGTAATGCTCCCCTGCCAGTTCTTCTGCCGGTTAAATCCCTCATTCTCTATTTTCCACCGTCTTCTCCCTGTTTCTGCCATCTTTTCTGCATTCCCTTTCGTGATCTTCATACTGCTCAGCCATTGGAATTCCCTTACGCTTCCCTCCTCTTCTTCCCAGTATCTTAATACGTGCACCAGCCTTCCCTCATGATCGATATCATTCACGAATTCTGCTTTCCCTGCTCTTCCTTTTTCCGGTATCTTTTCGTATTCTTCCGCTATACTTGGTATGCTCC
>NZ_NFHH01000058.1 GCF_002161285.1 Blautia sp. An81
TGGTCTTTTGCTACTGCCATAAATAAACTCCTTTTCGATAAGAATTGTCATATCTGTAATTCTTACCAAAAAGGAGCCATTTTTTACCAAAGCCACAAAGTTTTTTACACTACCTTTTACTATTGGACTGGCCCATCAGATAGGGCTTCTTGTTTTCTTATATAGAAAGGTAAAAAGCTCATTTTTAAGCCTTTTACCCAATCTTATCATAGAAGAATCTTATTTACAGACTTTTCTTCATAGTCTCGAAAGGAATTATTCCATCTCATCGATTAACTGCTGTATCCTTTCCGGAGTCTCCTCTAAAGCTTCAGCAATCTGTTCCACAGCCTGCCCTTTCTGGAGCTTCTTTTGAATCTGATTTTGAAGATGAAGTTTTCACCTTCCTCCAGTCCCTTCTCTCTTTCTAAAGCCAGTTCTTCCCAAGCCTGCATAAACCGAACCCCCACTTTTTCATTTTTTACAATTATATTTACATTGTTTTGCAGTTCTCTGACCTGCTGCTGTAGAGAACAGAGGCTTCTTGATTGAGGTGCTCCATATAGTGGAAAAGTTCCACTAGTTCAGGATTTACCTCTTCCGGATTAAGCCATCTCATCGATTAACTGTTGTATCCTTTCCGGAGTTTCCTCTAAAGCGTCCGCAATCTGTTCCACAGTCTGCCCTTTCTGGAGTTTTTTCCGAATTAGATTTTGAAGCTGAAGTTTTTCACCTTCTTTTAGTCCTTTTTCTAAACCTTTCGCTAATCCTTCCTCCAGTCCCTTCTCTCTTTCTAAAGCCAGTTCTTCCCAAGCCTGCATAAACCGAACCCCCACTTCTTCATTTTCTACAATTGTGTTCACACTATTTTGCAGTTCTCTGACCCGGCTGCTGCTGTAAGGAACGGAAATATTCTGATTCGTGTGTTCCATATAGTCCAGAAGTTCCACCAGTTCAGGGTTTACCTCTTCCGGATTTTCACCGTGGGTATTCAGGAAAATCCGGATGGCTCCGTCTTCCATAGCCAGTTCCGGAACTTCCCGGCAGCGCATTTCAAAGGTATACTGATATTTCCTGTAACCGAAGAGATCAAAGGGAGCGATGATTATTACATAGACATCTTTGAGCTGATTGAAGTTTCGCTCCCCTGGCTTCAGAAGCTTGCTGTCAATAATACTTTGGTAGAAACGGCTGCGGTGAGGAAGATTTTTGGTATTCTCCTTTTGCACTTCTACATCATAGACCGTGTTATAAATATCCTCCGACCATACATCCACCCGGATATGACGGTAGAGAGGAGATTTTTTCTGCTCTTTCTCCGGCTGGGGAAGATATTTCAGGATAATATCCCTGCCCAGAATGATTTCCAAAATGATCTGTAGATTCTTTGGGTCCTCAATAGTCTCTGAGAAGAGAAAACGATCTAAGAGAGTCAGGTCTTTCAACTGCAATTGCTGCTTCACGTTTTGATCCATGTGCAATTCTCCTTTCATTATAGAACGCCCCGGACTCTGCTGTAAAGAAAAAAGTATTAGGAAGTCCTGGAACCTATGTTAAAGATACATTGTAAAAAGTGGAATTTGCAGCAGAAGCGCTGCGATGATTTCTGAGATATTCAGAATTTAAATAAAGATTTACTTAAGATCATGATAGCACAGTGCTTTAGAGGAAACAAGATAATTCAGTTGGAAAAAGAAATTTACCTGGTATTCCCAGACGGCGACGATTGGAGAAGCAAAAGTCGTTGCCAAAATGTAAAAATCGGAGAAAAAGTGACTGCCCTTTTGTAGAATACAGATAGCATGAAAATATAAAGGAGGAATCATTACATGCAGAAAAATTTTATAAACATCCAGGAAAAAGACATAAGGGAGTTCAAACAATATTTGTACGAAAGGGAGAATGCACCGTCCACAATTAAAAAGTATATGACGGATATCCGGACCTTTTTTGGATACTTGGGAACGGACAGGAATGTAGATAAGTCAAGATTGCTTCTATATAAAGAGTGGCTCCTGGAACATTATGCAGTAAGCAGCGCTAATTCCATGCTGGCGGCGCTGAATCAGTTCCTGAAATTTATGGGCTGCGAGTCCCTCAGAGTAAAAAGGATCAAAGTTCAGAGGAGTCTTTTCCTGCAGGAAGAAAAAGAGCTGACAAATGGAGAGTTCCGGCAGCTGGTAGAGACAGCCAGAAGCCAGGGGAAAGAACAACTGGCTTTGTGCATGGAAACCATTGCTGTCACTGGTATCCGGATCAGTGAACTTCAGTATTTTACTGTAGAAAGAGTAAAAAAGGGCAGAATCGAAATTTTTAATAAGGGAAAATACAGGAGAATCTTTCTGTCGGAAGCTATAAGAAAAAAACTCCTGGCTTACTGCAGGCAGCAGGGAATCCGGGAGGGATGTATTTTTATTACGAGAAATGGAAAGCCAAAAGACCGAAGCAATATCTGGAGCGAAATGAAAGCCTTACAGGAAAAGACAGGGATTAAAGGAAGCAAGATTTTTCCACACAATTTCCGGCACCTGTTTGCAAGAGCCTACTATAACAGTACAAAAGATCTGGTAGGGCTGGCGGATCTGCTGGGACACAGCAGCCTGAACGTTACAAGAGTCTACACGTCCACCAGCGGAGAGATGTATCAGAAACAGCTAAACCGTATGAAAGAACTGCAAATATAAAAAACCACATAATATGAATTATGTGGTAGTACAAACGTGAATATTTCTGAAATATAGATATTCTTTCTAAAATTTATATAAATCTTATCATCAAAAATGGGCCTCGTCAACAAGGGGAAGCCCATTTTCGGGTGGTTTCACAATCAAAAATGGTGCTTTTGCATTACACAAAAAAGATTTTATTGAAATACACAAAAAATATGTAATGACTGACAAAGTCTGCCTTTTTTTACTACCACATAATTCATATTATGTAGTAAATCTCGTCAGAAGAAAAGCAGGCAGACCCCCGATAAATAATAAAAGTATGTAATATGATCAATAGTAAAGAATACTATACAGAAGAGGTAATGTTAAAGGAGCCTGCGGGGAGAGGAGGCAAGAACTAGTTGGCTGGAAAGAAAGAGGAGACCTTTGTAATTCGCATACATGACTGCCAGAATTCTACCTGGCAGGGAAGCATTCTCTGGGCAGAAAAACAGGAAAGGAAATGCTTCCGAAGTACATTGGAAATGATCAGTCTTATTGAAGAGGCAGTGCAGTTAGATAGAGAAAATAAAGCATTAGAAGGAGGATACCATGAAAAGTAAAAAGAAACAAAGATTACTGGCCCTGATACTTTCCATGGTTCTGATGCTGAGTGCCAGCATCTCCGCCATGGCCGAAGGAGAAGTGCAGACAGAAGCATCCGGAACTGAGACCACGGAGACCCAGGCAGCAGCACAGAGTCTGGAAGAAGAGACAGTACCGGAGACAGAGGTGCAGACAGAGGAAGCAGGAATTGACACTCAATCGGTAGAAATTTCAGAAGAACCTGTACAGGAAACCGAAGAACAGGAAACTACAGAGGTTTCTGGAGAGACTACAGAGTCGGTTCAGGAAGCAGCAGGTGAGACCGCAGAGACTGAAGTGCCAACTACAGAGGAGACTACAGGGGAAGAGACTCAGAATGCAGAGGAACAACCTACAGAAACAACAACTGCAGAAGAACAGCCTGAACCGGAAGAAATTGAGTGGTCCCAACAAGTGGGAGATAGCCTTGTAAAAGTGATAGCCTCTAAAGGCGTTTTACCAGAAGAGGCAGTTCTTTCTGTTAATGAAATTACTGCACAAGATGCTATGGATGAGATTGAAAATGCAGTTGAGAAGAAGGCTATAGAAGAGAAATTCGCTATTGAAAATATTTTTGCATATGATATCAAATTTATGGTGGGAGACATAGAAGTGCAGCCGGAATCCACAGTGCAGGTTATTGTGGACACACCAGAAATTACAAATGGACAAGAGGCATCTGTGCTGCATGTTCAGGATAGTAACACTATTGAAGATATGAATGGGACGGTCGATGAGGCAGGACAGGTAGTATTTGATACATCTCATTTTTCTACATATGTTATCATCCAGGAAGGTGATAAGGAAGTTAATGTTACCATTCAGCATATTAATAAAGAAACAAATGGAAAAATATACTCAGATGACGAGGTGCTCCTTCCCGTAGGAGGAAAGATAGATGGGTATGCAAAGGCAACTAATTGGAATGTTGACAGCGTAAAAGTAAACGATAGATTATATGAATCTGAAAATGAATTTAGTGAAATTAAAGTGTTATCCGGCGCTTTCTACCAACCTTTTTTATCCCAAATCCAGCAAAATAAACGAACCCCCAGGGTAAAAGATTCTGACGGATTTTCCCGCACTTTCTTTTATCCTGGGGGGTTTTA
>NZ_NFHH01000059.1 GCF_002161285.1 Blautia sp. An81
TGTCATTCAGCAAATTAAATGATACTAAAATCAGCAGATTATCTGCGTCCTTTTAAGTGGGGTTAGCTTGAGCCGGCTCATTTTATTTGCGGCCTATCACTCACTTTGTTTACGATGGAAAAGATCCCCGCAAATAATCTGCGGGGATCCAGGCTTATCCGTGTCGGCTGTGGTCATAAATGGCTGCGGCGATCGTAACCGCGTCGGTTTCATTTAAAACAGATGCGATTTGAGCCGTATTCCACCGCAGGTCCCAAGGCTCTGCCAGACCGCATCCGATATCCAGCAATGGGATACAAAGATATCTTCCCGTCGAACATTGCCCGAGGATGATCCGGTATTCCGAACCACGGCCATGGACCAGGAGTTCGCAACTGTCTTTGGACGGATCAAGAATCTCCCATCGTACCCTCCAGGAAGCCTTTTCCCCGTCAGGGTAAGTATGCTGGCATTGTAAAGTATGTCCCATGGTGATCCTCCTATCCCAGTTCGCAGTCATTGATTGCCTGCATGACAGCATCTGCAGTAATGATATTCAGTGAATTGCTGTTGGCGACCAAAAGGCTTTTATCACACAGCTTATTGATCATGCGTGGTGTTCCGTTTGCAGCGTTCAGGATCGCTTCCACAGCATTTTCAGCAAAGACTGGCTGATGACACCCGGCACCTTCCAGTTTTGCCTGGATGTACTGCTTCCCTTCTTCCTTGGAGAGACCGTCCAGGTCATAATTCATGACGATCCTCTGCCGCAGCGGTTCATGGATTCCAAGCCGGAGGGTATTGTTTAACTGCGGCAGCCCCGCAAGGAGGACAACGACTCTGTCGCGGGAATCCATCTCAAAGTTAAAAAGGATTTTCAGGTCATTGAGGATGGACCCGGAAATATAGTTGGCCTCATCAATGATGATGACGGGAGTGATGCGCTTTTCCAGGACAAGGCGGTTGATCTCGTCTTGGATGTAGCGGAAGTTTTCTGCTTTCCGGTGGGCGGGCTGTATGCCCAGCTCCATGGCCAGGTTCCGGTAGAATTCCATGACAGTGAGGGTGGACAGGCTGGAATACACCACTTTATAAAGGGAAGGGTTCAGGTTACCGGCCCAGCTGCGGATGGCGGTTGTTTTTCCCCTTCCGGGGCTGCCGGTGAGCAGTCCGAAGCCACGGGTGGAAAGAAGGTAGTCCAGACGGAAACGGAGTTCCTTAAATTCCTGTGTTTCCACAAGGATATCTTTTGAGTTTTTGAGGAATGGGTTGAATTCAAGCCCATACCGGGAAGTGTAGTCCATTTATTCATCTCCTTTGCATAAGCGTGTCTTTTCGCGCTTGATGACAGCGTTTTCGTGTTTATTGAGCAGGCGTATGGGTGTCAGGGACCCATCCGGCTCCACAACAAAGATCTGTTCCATATCATGGGAATAACGCAGGCGGATGCGCTGCCTGGCGAACCGGTAATCGACTTCGTATTCCACCTGGTCAATGGTGATGACGCAGTCGGGGGAGACGCGCCTGTCGATCTCCAGCAGGAAAATCCTGTCGATCTCATCATCCGGTATCCGCCGGATCTGCTCCGGTTCAGAAAAGAACCGGTCCTGGGGGCTTTTCCCATGGAGGGAGGAATGCACGGTAAGGTTATACCGGTGGACAAATGCAAAAAGGCTTCCCCTGAGTTCATCCAGGGAATGGAACTGGCGCATATCAAGCCCGGCCATCCACTGGTCCTTCATGGTACGGAACCAGCGCTCAATCTTGGCTTTTCCTGTAGGGGTATAGGGCTGGCAGTAGCTTAAGGTGGTTCCGATCCTGGCGGCAAGCAGCTCCATCTGTTTATTCCGGTAAGATTTCCCATTATCGAAGTTAAGGATCTTGGGTCTGCCATACTTGGCAACAGCGGATTTCAGTACGGACATGAGGTTCACAAAGTTGTCATGGTAAAAAATATCAATACCGGTAACCATGCGGCTGGCATCATCGAGCAGGGCGATGATATAAACCCGGCGTTTACGCCCGTCCCTGTCCGTAAGCTTCGGGCCGAAGCTACTGTCCCCGCACCAGACCTCATTGATGTGCGGGCGTTCATAACGCCGCATATCGCGGTTTGGAGTGGCTTTCAGTTGGGCCTGTATCTGTCCCACGAAGCGGCAGACGGTGGATTCGGATACCTGTCCGTGGGTGATGGATCCATTATCAGAAAGCTGCCGGAAGATGGCCGCAGCAGACATACGGGGATAGTTGGTTTTCAGATAACGGATCTGATCCTGGAGATCCGGGTCGAGCTTACGGCTCATGCCAGCATCGGAGCGCCCTTTTGGGAGGAGGGCATCAAAACCGTATTTATTATAGTCTGAATACCACCGTTCAATGGTGGAAGGTGCAAAATGGCGGAGCCTGCCATCGGGCCCGGGGATCCCTTTTGCGGATACGGATTCAAAAAAAGCAGTCTGATTTTTGTAAGATTCGTCCAGGCCGGCCACCAGCGGGGCGATAGCGCTGTAACGCATCAGTGCGATTTCCTGTTTCTGTTCCTGTTTCATCGTGTAAAGCCTCCTTTTTTCTATAAGGATAAGGCTGGGAACAGGGAACTTCCAGTAAGGTTATGTTGGAAGCAGAAAAAGTTTATTCCGGGTTGTTTTAATCTGCATGAACTGCCGGGAGAATACTGCGAAGCAGACCCTTACCAGATCCCCGAGGGAAGCGTTGCAGGCAGGGAGGGCCCTGAGCCGTTCCCGCCAGTGTCTGCGGTAAGAACGGGCCAGGGACGAGATATGGTTTTCGTCAAGGAGGGTCTGTCTGCTGAGTACAGAACAGAGAGGATCCCCATTTTCACAGCACCGTGCAACCGAAACATGGATGGTGAGGGGGATCTGTGAGTAAGGGACGATGGAAGAAAGAAGGAGGGCATGGGTACATCCGCAGTTCCGGCAGCGGACCCTTGCGATACGCAGGGAAAGGACGCAGTCCTCAAGGATGATTTTCCGGGTATAACTGCCATGCCAGATGAGGCATCCGGCGTGGCCGCAGGAACAGGGGATGAGGGACAGGTCAAGGGAAAGAACGGTTTTATCATAAAAATCCTGGGAAATAAGGTTGTAGTTTTCTGTTTCAACTGTTATCATAAGGAATGAGCATGGAGGCATAGAAGCGCCAGCTTCCATGTGGTGGAAGGAAGCAGAAACCGAACTTTGGTCGGGGAGGGTTCTGCTTCCGTTTTATGGTTACAGAAACCTATCATAGCATAAAACCCCCCAGGATAAAAGAAAGTGCGGGAAAATCCGTCAGAATCTTTTACCCTGGGGGTTCGTTTATTTTGCTGGATTTGGGATAAAAAAGGTTGGTAGAAAGCGCCGGATAACA
>NZ_NFHH01000006.1 GCF_002161285.1 Blautia sp. An81
AGTTTAGCTAATTATAGCAGAAAACAGGAGATTCCGCTTAAAAATTTCCTGCAAAATCTGTAAAAAATAAAGTGTGATGGAATTTACCTCTTCACTGGAATTTAAAATTTCAATTTAGCGTCAACACCCATATGTTCTACCTTTGTCTGATACTTATTCCCTAAATAATAGAATCTCAAACTATCCACACTCTCATCAATAATGTCTGCCAGCATTGCTTTCAGAGCAACACACTGAGCATTATCCAAAACACATTCGAATACAGAGTTCTGTACTCTTCTCCCATAATTAGTACATTGTTTTGCCACTTTGCGCAGTCTCTTCTTTCCTGCAGAGGTCTCTGTATTCACGTCATATGTAATCAATACAAGCATTCTTCCACCTCACTTCCACAGAAACACCGGATAGCCATCCAGGTCGCCTCTTAAATATCTGGCAAGGAGCATAGCCTGTATATATGGGACCATTCCCCACTCTACTTTTTCTTTCAGATAAGGATGGGTAATAATTTCTTTTTTCTTATTCTGCCATTCTGTTAATACTTTTTTCCGCAATTCATCGTCCATCAGTACAGCGCCATTTTCTTTTACAGAAAAGTTCTTGCCCGTGACAATCTTTTTATTGATCAGTGTCAAAACAAACCTATCAGCGAGAATTGGCCGCAGCTCTTCTATCATATCTAAAGACAGAGACGCCCTGCCCGGGCGAAGCGTATGGAGATATCCTGCATAAGGATCCAGCCCCACACTTTCCAACGCTGATGTAATATTATTTGTAAGCAGCGTATATACAAAAGACAGCAATGCATTCACGTTGTCAAGGGGCGGACGTTTATTCCGCCCTCTGAACACAAAGTCCCTCTTCTGCTGAAGGATAAGCTCATCAAACACTCCAAAATAGATACTCGCAGCCTCTCCCTCATATCCTCTGAGTTGTTCTTTAGACTCAGCATTCTGGATTCGCATCAAACTCTCTTTTAAAAAGACAGAAGCATTTTTCACCCGGTCTACATCAATCTGAAACCCATGGTCCCGCACCGCTCTTTCTAAAACCCATCTGGCATTATATACCTTCCCAAGAATACAATTTTTTGCAATCTCCAGGCTAACTTCATCATCATTTTTGCTGGCATACTGCCGTTCTCTTAAAATCACATTTCCCTTCACTCTTCCTGAAATCCGAGCTAAAAATTTCCCCTGAGGGGTAAGGTAACACAAAGAAATATTTCTTTCCGCACATGCCCCCATTAAAGCAGGACTCGTCCCTCGATATCCAAAGGAAACAATCCCTTCCAGATTATGCAGGGGTATCCTTCCTAATTCTTTCTGCTCTTCCAGTACAACCACATTTTCTCCATCTAAAGACAGATAGCTGTTTTCAGAAGTAACATACAATGTATTTAACAGTTTTCTCATTCTTCTTCCTCCTTCAGCATCTGATCAATATATTTTTTTACGGAAACTGCCTTGCCAAGTTTTGGGAGGCAGATATCCTTCAGAGAACAGGCGTTGCAGGATTTACTATATTTTACCCGTGGCGTATACTTTCTCGAATAATACTCATGCATCTCACAGAACATATTCTTCACTTCCTCACGGAGCTCCTCTGTAATTTCTACGCTCTCCCGCCTTCTGGTCTCGCCGTAAAAAATTGCGCCTTCCGGTACCTCTGTGGAAAACATTTCCTCTAAACACATAGATTGTGCTGCCAGCTGAAGCTTATCTTCCTCTGACAGTTTAGGTTTTCCTTTCTTATATTCTACCGGATAAATCGAATAGAGGCCCCGATGTCCATGCAGTTTAATCCCGTCCTCGCATTTATGAAATTCAACCAGATCACATTCCCCGCTGATCCCTAACTCCCTAGAGGAAACCGGAAGAGCCCTGGCAATGATAACGTCCTTCCTTTTTTCCCTCAAAGAAGGATCGTGCACTTTTTTGTGCATCAGTTCTCCTGTGACGGTGTGGACATTTTCCGCCCATTGCTGCTCAATATGGATTAAGGCCCACTGTCTCCGGCAAAATTTAAAATGCTGAATTCCTGAAATCATCAGGTAATCATCTTCCGAATATTCCATCATACCATCCTTTTTACTTCAACAGATTCCGGTATCCTCTCTTCATGTATTTCAATTATATAGTCCTGATACTTTCTCGGATATTCCACATCTTCATTCTTCTTAACTTCCACTGCGTCAAATAATTTGTATGCTGGACAGTCTCCCAGCTCTTTGCTATGTTTAAACACAATAAGCTCGCGGACTGCCATTTTTCCCCTTGCAGCAGAATGATCATTTTCAAACATATTGATGATGGCCTCCCACAGCAAGTCCAGATCTTCTTCTGAAAAGCCCGTTACTTTTCGTGCCAGATTTGCTGATACATATCCTTCTGCTCGGTATAGCCCATAGGGAACAATACTCTTTCTCCCCATTTCCGTACTCTTATTCTCCGCATCTTTTTCAGTAGTGATCGCCACTCTTGTAATCGTTACTTCCTGGCTGATAACTGGGTCAATACTCCTTGCAAATCCAATCTGCACCGGTCCTCTGACCTGTCCGCAGTTTAAAGATGCCTTCACAAATGTAGTCATAACTGCACCAAATGTGCGGATATCATAGAAGTTCCTGCACATATAATCCCTTAATTTCACATCTGCATCAGGATCACTTTTCTTTAGTTTTTTCAGTGCCTCTGTTACCTTTTTATCTTCCGTCTCCTGTATTCCGAGGCTTTTGCATGCCTCTCTGTCGCTTCTGTTCAGAGGAACATCTTCCTTTATATAAATTTGAAATCCTTCTGAATCTTCCTTCACTGTTTCCACATAATTCCTAATCTTACGTTTCAGACATACGTCTGTTACAAGGCCAAGTCCGCTTTCCGGGTCAATTCTCGGCATGTTGCCAGCATCAGGATCTCCATTGGGATTTCCGTTTTCCACGTCAAACAGCACAACAAATTCATATCTGTTTTTAATCACTTCACTCATCTATTTTTCCTCCTTTTTTTCGTACTTTCTCTGTACCTGGTGATAATATCCGAGAATGAATTTCCCCTGTTCCTCCAGTGACAGACGTTTTGGATATTCATTTAATTTCCCCATAAGTTCCGTCAACAGCTTCTCATAATATACCTTTGCTCCGCCTTTCTCACGTTCCAATTTTTTCATATGGCTATTTTTCAACTTTATCAACACCGGAAAAATTGACGCAGGCGTGGCACAGGCCGAATTAAAATAACGGTCCCGGATTGTTGCCTTGATCCCCGGATTTGCATCCATCTGAATTGACTCTAATACAGAAAACAGCCTTCCAAGCACATATGATGTTTCCCTACTCTCCTCATTCAGTCCCATATATTTTCCTCCCTCTTTCCAATTCATATTTCGTATCAAATATGCCTTGATGATTCCGGCTTTTCCCCAAGTGACTTTTCCCTGTTCTGCCCGTATCCTGATTAAAATATCTGTATAAAGGCTTGCTGGATATCTGACTCCCGACAGAATTGCCTTGAGAACAAATGCTGCCATATTGGGAACAGGGGATTTGTCTTTCGAGTTCTGATTCACTGTCTCAAAAAGCATATCTCTGATTCCCATATATTCTTTGTCTTCCCAGGAAGGTCTTACAACCGACATTCTTTCGTAGTGTTCAGAAAGGTTCTTAAGTATGTTTCCGAAAGAATTCTGATAAAAGAATCGCACAGAAAGTCTCGCCGCATTGGGAGCGAGAGCCAGAATATAAAATTGCTGTTCCGGATTTAATGTGACATTGCCAATTTGAACTGCCCTGTTCATTTTCAAATTTTCAAAGATTCCTCTTATTTCTTCTTGATTGTCAGGTTTCGGGTCAACTGAGTCAAAAAATGCTGTCTGATACGCTTCCTCTGCATTCTCTGCCCAGAATATGATCATGGAATCTCCAAGCTGAAATGTATATTTTCTCTGATCTAACAGATAATTCAATGCTGTAGTATAGGCAAACTCGGCATGTTTTCCTACCGGAGCATTGTAGCTCTGCTCCTTCCCGTAAGATTCAAAAGCAGGCGCATTAAATGAGACCAGAGCTGCACCACTAGATTGTGCTCCCGGAACCCCCCTGATCGTTTTATGTATTCTGGAAATCGGTGCCTCTTTTCCTGTTACAAGGCAGATACCTGCCTGCTCATCTTCTGATGACTCATTTCTTGCCTCCTCCCATGTTTCCTGTATACATGGATCATCCTGAGCATATTTTACCCCCCTACAGAAGACCAGATTGCCACCGTCTGTGATTTCTTCCCACTTTTCCCTGATTTCATCACATTCCTCCGCTTTCTCTGGATTCCATGTTTCAAAAAAATTTTTGACTGCCTGTGCCATGTCCCCTTCTGTTTCACGAAGCATCCACAAATGTCTTTTCTTGGCCGCCTCAAAACATTCAAGAGCTCTCTGATTTGTACCATTCTCATCAATACCCAACATATATTTTGAATTATCACACAAAAAATTAGCTGAGACTCCCGATGACCGGGTTACCATCTCCGGTACCTTTATCTGTCGTGGAACCCACACTCTCTTCTTTCCTCGTTCTTCCTCCTGCTTTAGAGAAAAGATTCCTAAGATTTTTCCGTCTTTTGAAAGGTTGATTGCATAGGAGACTTTCGCTTTACTCCAGCCTTCCTGGTCTACCTTTCCCCGTTCTGCAAGATTTTCATAATGATTTACTAACGCCTGCAAGATCATCGTATCACCTCACAGTCTCTCAAATCCAATACACCCCGCTTCATAACTGCACGAAAAAACATTGGCCGGATATTATTTCTATCCGAATAGTCCATGTCAAAAAGCATAAATCCCAGGTCTTTTTCTTCTACATCATCATACGCTGTCCGAATTTCTCCCTCTTCCCATAAACAAAAATTAGCTGGAAACTCCCTGCAGCCAAAATAGGGCATATGGAAGCATTCTCCCCTTTTTAATCTCCGCATGATAATGTCCTTAAATTTACCTGGATTGTCTGTTTCATTTGCCCGTTCTGTCATCTCAAAGTGTGCTTCAATCACATATTCCACATCCCGCAGCAAGAGAGAGGCCCGCTGAACAATTTCTGATTTTGTACTTATGTATAACGGCTTCTTTGCTCCGTTATAGACCTGGAGCACATTTCCGGCAGATATTTTACTTTTCACTTCATTCCGACGCACGCTGGTAAACTGAACAGGATTGACCACATGAATCTTGTCGATCACCCATCGCATCCCCGGATGCCAGTAAACGGCCTCCAGAATCCCTCTTGCTGCCGATGGAGTCATCACATCATAGGAACACCTTTCGACTTTCATTTCCGGGCGGGAAAAAAGTGCATAATTTCCCCACACTCTTACCTTTACACCCATTCCCATCTCCAGTTCGCCTCCCTTCTTTTCATCTATAAAATTTCTCCCGCTTTATAACATTCCGCTATATAATCTCTCGGCTGATAGTAGAAATCAGTATTATAATCCGAAATTTTTCCGTCAATCCAGGAATGGTATACTTCCCATATACCATCTACAATGTTCTCATCATCATAGGAATCTTCAATCAGCCGTTCATATACCTCCCCGATATCCCAATATCCCGGAACAGTATATCGACAGTCTTTCACATTATCAAAATTTCCTTCCGTCATTTGAGATTCTTCAATAAATTCATCTGCAATCTTTTCAATCGGCTCACAATGAAAGACATCTGCATATTCATAAATTCTTTTGATCCTGTCTTTTCCCAAAAAATCTGCAACTTCACATCGTGTCCTCTTTATGCTGCGACCAATATATTCGATCAGACTACAGGTAAAGAAAAGTCCATTGTTATTTCTTGTTCCCATATACAACCTCGCTTCCAATATATTTCAATGTATCAAGGGCAGAAATCGTGTGAAAACTAATCTGATGCGTCGGATACTTAAACTTCGCCAATTCCCAGAAGGCAGCCCTTGAAATTTTCCCATCCATATAGTTCTGGACATAATTATAAATCGTATCATCTGCCATGGGGCCTTCTACTATATCGTATGTGTGAGATTTTCCGCTGCGGCATGCAACAATAAAATCCAGCCACTCTTCTGTCATTTTATCAAACACTTTATACCTGAGGTTATTGTCTGGCACATACTCATATTTATTCAGATACCCATTTTCACCGTAACGGGCCGCCCATCTCTTTGCCTGCTCTTCATATCTGGTGCAGTAAAAACCGAAATAAAAGTCCTTGTTAAATTTCGCTTTTCTTATTTCGGGATATTCTACGATCTGTTTGCTGCCGTGATATAGAACCATATATTACCTCCCTACTCATCCTTACCTCATATTTCCTTGCATTCCCAAAAAATTTTCTAATTATTTTTATACCACATTGTCGTGATTTTTATCGTATTTATCGAATATTTCGTATCAAAATCAGCAATATCTATATATAATGTACTATATCACTTCTTACTTATAAGTGCAATATGTTTATTATTTTGTTACTTAAACTTTTATTGAAATATAATTATCTATCTACAAATCATTTCGCTTTTTTGATATACTAACTTCGTCAGGTTATCCTGAGGATTGAAACAATAATATTTTTAGTAAATCAAAAACAACAGCGGTGTAGAAGAACATTTATTCTTTTACACTGCTGTTGCTTTTTCTTCACATCAATACTGCTATTCCCACCTCAACATTGAGATCCAATCCCATCTCTTCCGTATATTGTCTCTTATTTACAAGTTCAAAGAAGTCTTCCATATCCTCTGAAACCGGTCTGAGCATTCCTGCCCCTTGAAGCTTCTCGATATCGTTCTCGTATAATTGAACACAGTACTGTCCAGCTTTGCGCATTCCCGCCTTTGTATAGCCCTGATATTTCATCTGCCGAAGAAGTTCTTCCGCCTCTTCTTCTATGCTGATAAAGACAGTGGATGTATTTTCTTCGATCAGTTTAAAATTTTGTGCCGCTGTTGTAAAATTATATCGTTTGTTCTTAAATTCCTCAAGGATCTTCTTTTTATCCAGACTTTCACCCCGGAAATGATAAAGCACTTCAAAATATCTTTCTATCCCGCACAAAGATGAGATATCCACACCCTCTGAGGCCAGCATCTTTGATACATCAATCTGAAGCTGCTGTCCGGGTACATTTTCTTTTTCTTCAAACTGAAAAATATATGCAAAGCTTTCTTTTACATCTCGCTTTCCTTCCCTGTTGCATCTGCCTGCCGCTTGGATCATGGAATCGACTCCTGACAACTGTCTATATACAGAATGAAAATCCAGATCAACTCCGGCTTCTACAAGGCTTGTGGAAATCAGAATGCATTTGTCTCCATTTCCCAGCAATGTTCTAACCTTTTCCAAAACTCTCCGTCTGTGTTTTGGATACATTGTAGTAGACAAATGAAAGACTCCCTCTCCTTTCATTGTCTGATAAATCTTCTGGGCTCGTTTCTTCGTGTTTACAATACAGAGTGCCTGATATTCCTGTTCTAGTTTCTCAATAAGTTCTTCTTCCGAAACTGTTCCAATATTTTTGAAGGTTACTCTCTCAAAAAACTGAAACTGTTCCTCTACTCTCGGACAAAGCTCTATAATCGGCATTTTTCTCCTAAAAAGAGGAGTCAACGCCGGTTGTGTTGCTGTACAAAGTACAATACTGGAACGAAAATTAGTGACCAGTTCTTCCATCATCGCAATACAGGGTTTCAAATAGTCTGTAGGGAGCATCTGAGCTTCATCAAATATGATAACACTGTTGGCTATATTATGCAGTTTTCTGCATTTAGAAGACTTATTTGCAAACAAGGACTCGAAGAACTGCACATTGGTAGTCACCACTACCGGTTTGTCCCAATTCTCCGCTGCAAGCTGCATAGGCTTCAGTTCTTCCGAGCTTTCATAATCAACATTATAATGATTTTCCAGGACATTCTGATCTCCCAGTATCTCTCGGAACACTTCTGCGTTCTGTTCAATAATACTTGTATACGGAATCACATAAATAACACGGTCCATATGATTCTTTACCGCATGCTGAAGAGCAAATGCCAATGATGCAATGGTTTTTCCCCCGCCAGTAGGCACAGTAAGTTGAAATATTCCCCTTTCCATTTGTCCATATTCGAAACAATTTCTTAATATCTCTGTTCTTCTTCCATTTACAGTATCTATATCCTTGTTCAGCAGCCATCCAGCAACATGATCTTTCAGTTTCTTAAGAAGCGCCTCTGGATTTTCCCCTGCTTCTCTCTGTGTTCCCCCATTCTTCATAAAATTTTCCGTATCCAGAAAGTCTGCATCTACAAGGCACGAATATATCATTCGGATAAACACACTTAGTGAGAAATCTGGATCTGGCGTTTTCCTTGGGTCAAATGGAATGGTTTTTATCTCAGGAATTTGAATTTCATTTTTATAAGCACTGTAATCCTCAATCTGTTTTTTCTTTCTCCCTTCTAATGTAGGCGCATTTCCTGTGTCTGAAGAATTCCCGTAATCCGGCAGTCCTGAATGATGTCCGGCAATGCAGTAACCCATAAAACTATACATCCCGCCTTTTTCAAAACATACCTTTGCTCCTGCAGTAGAATGGTCTACTTTCTTGTTGCTGTTATTCTTGATTTTTTCCTGAAATGGAAGAGAGTATTTTCCTATGTCATGAATCATACCACAGAAATAGCCCCAGTCCGCCTTTCTGAAACTACTAGCAAAATTTCCTGCTTTGTCTGCGGTTCCATATGAGTGTTCCTTTATTGACTGTATACGTTCCCTGTCAATATGTGCAAAAAATTCCATGATTTCTTCCTCTTTTCTATATTACAATTTTATACTCCGATAAAAAATAATGTTCAAGCCTATTTCATTTATTTCTAACCGTATCCTTAAACATTTATCACTCAATATTCTTTTGACAGAGTTCAGAAAATCTTGTGCAAAATCATTTTATAATCATACAATTCCATGCACATTCTTCCGTGAGACTTAGATATTCCAACATTAACTAGCTACAATCTACATTTTCAACAGGGAAATGGCATATCGGCGGTAGCCAAACAGCAAAGAATATACTGTTTTAATCCACGTTCCCGCGTAGGGAACGACCTCCTCATAGTTGCCGATATCCATGTAGCTGTCATGGTTTCAATCCACGTTCCCGCGTAGGGAACGACTGATCTGTCAGATATATAGGCGCTTCAAGGTATCTGGTTTCAATCCACGTTCCCGCGTAGGGAACGACTCCACCGGCTATCTGAGCTGCATAGCCCAACCCAGTTTCAATCCACGTTCCCGCGTAGGGAACGACGGTCTTCTTCAAAAAATCATTTTCTATTTTTTGAGTTTCAATCCACGTTCCCGCGTAGGGAACGACTGGAGGAAACGGTGACGGAAGTCCTGGAGGAGCAGGTTTCAATCCACGTTCCCGCGTAGGGAACGACGATAATCGTCTACGCCTTTCAGACTTGTCTTGTGTTTCAATCCACGTTCCCGCGTAGGGAACGACTTTCTTGCCCTCCGGAAGCTTCTTCGGACACGCAGGTTTCAATCCACGTTCCCGCGTAGGGAACGACGTGCTATCTGGGTGATCGCCACAAGTATCATTGGTTTCAATCCACGTTCCCGCGTAGGGAACGACCAAGGAGTTCATTCAATATATAGATTACTGGGGAGGTTTCAATCCACGTTCCCGCGTAGGGAACGACACGCTGTCTTTGCTTTTGTTCCAAGGTCATTAACAGTTTCAATCCACGTTCCCGCGTAGGGAACGACTGGCAGAGTTCATGGCGTTCTGTATGCCAGAGAGTTTCAATCCACGTTCCCGCGTAGGGAACGACAGCAATCGGTACGGGCTTGTGACAGCATTTGTGACGTTTCAATCCACGTTCCCGCGTAGGGAACGACGGTGCTTGGAGACCAGAAGCAGGGCAATAATATTGTTTCAATCCACGTTCCCGCGTAGGGAACGACACCAATTTTGTACAAATCATCATCTGATTCGACACTGATTTTTATACAATTATACCAATGTTCTCTTCGCAATGCAAGCTGTATGGCTCTGTCTAAGCCTTTTCAGCCCTTCACGGTACTATCCATTTTGGTGCGAATCTCCTGGCAAATCCATGTTCGCTTAAGATTCGCATTTGTCATCTGTTTCATCTTTTTCTTATTGAACATTGCCAATATACTGAGTTTCTATGATATGCCACTTCTCATTGTCTAAATATTTTTCTCTGGCCTCTATAATCTCTGCCTCACGCCCCTGCATACATTTCTACGAGAATAAACCGCCATACTTCCACAACATATCCAACAGGCACATCAAAACAATCGTTTCTTCCAACTGTCTCATATGAAATATACTCTTATTTTTCCCATTCCAAATGTTGTATTTCTTCCAATATGCAGTCTTTGTGCTGCATACAGCCATGGTACAAAAGGTGTCAGGTCTCCTCTATATTCCAGCTCCCCCATTAGGCCACTAAAATCCATTTTCCTATTTGTACGATTGGAATAACGCACCATTGGTTCTATTCTAAGCTCTTCTCTTATGGTACATACTTCCGCCGCAAGTGCCTGCAGTTTCTCTGCTTCTGATCTGTCTACCCAGCCTCCATATCTTTCTGCTATCATCGTAATCCGATTTATAATATTCCGTATCAGAGTCATAAATGGTAAGCTTTTTACCATCTGCCCTCCACGCCGGATTCTTAGAGGCGTACATATCTTTATTATCACACCTGTAACCTTTGTCAACTCAAAACCTTGGATAAAGGTTGCGCTCATGTCCAATTTACTGACACTCCCATTACGCCAGATAAGTCTCTGTGTATGGCTATTTACAACTTCTGAGAGACAGAATGGATATCTGTACGCTCCCAGACCAAATTCTTGAATATGTTCTAGCGCTAAGATTAAAGAAGGGGCATATTTTGATGCATTTCCAAATAGCCAAAACTCAAAGTTGATTTTCTCTCCCCGTCTGATCATATTCCGTGGCGCACAAATCTCCGGCGGAATAATCATATACGGCTTTACAACCACCTGGTTTCTATCAGTATCCAGCGATTCACCATTCCGATATAAAAAAGCACTGGCCTCCTTATCCACTTGGAGCAGGGACTGCCCAATCGCCCCTCGCAAGGTTGAGCCAAGAAAAGACGGTAGTTCTGCCTGTTCTAATGCGAGAAGCGAAATGGCAAGTGGCAAATAACTGATTTCAAAATGTTTATGCATTCGTTCTATTTCTCCTCTTACATTATCATCTGGCCGCATTTCCCCATTGCTCTGCAGCTCATCTATTCATTCCTTCGATTTAAAAGGCATACACTTTCTACATGAACCCCCTGAGGAAACATATCGCACACCGCCACTTTCTCCACCTGATATTCCTTCTCACACAGCACTTTCAAATCCCTTGCCAGTGTTGCAGAGTCGCAGCTTACATACACAATTTTTTCCGGCTGCATTTTCAGCATAGTCTGGAGCACTGCTCCATCGCAGCCTTTTCTTGGGGGATCTACTACGATAACGTCTGCACGGATTCCCTCTTTCTCGTATTTCTCAGGAAGGACCTCCTCCGCTTTTCCCACGAAAAATTCTGCATTGGAAATCTCATTGAGCTTAGCATTTCTTTTGGCGTCCTCGATTGCCGGGGGAACGATTTCCACCCCATAAACCTGTTTTGCCTTCTGGGCCAGAAACAGAGAGATCGTCCCGATTCCGCAGTAAAGGTCCCAGACTGTCTCTTTTCCTGTAAGGCCGGCATATTCCAGGGCGGTTCCGTAAAGTTTTTCTGTCTGTATAGGGTTTACCTGGTAGAAAGACAAGGGAGAAATCTGGTATTGGATTTCTCCAATATAATCTGTGATATACTCTTTTCCCCAAAGAGGGATTATCTTCTCTCCCAGGATTACATTATTCCTCTTTGTATTCACATTCAGGGAGATGCTGGTCATACCTGAAATATACTTTAAAGCCTCCACAAACTTGTCCTGGTCAGGAATCCTGTCTCCATTGATGATCAGGCAGACCATAATTTCTCCGGTTTTAAATCCATATCTGAGAAGGATGTGGCGGACCAGTCCTGTTCCAGTCTTTTCATCGTAAGGCTCCACATGACAGGTTTCCATATAGTTCAGAATCCTGTTCAGGATTTCCTGATTTACTTCCACGCCCAGAAGGCAGTCCTGGTTGGCCACAATGCTGTGGGTTCTTCCCGCATAAAATCCAGTAATAATCTTCCCTTCTTTACTGCGTCCTACAGGGAACTGGGCTTTATTTCGGTAGTGCCAGGGTTCCTCCATCCCAATGACTCTGTCCGCCTGTATATTGGTAAATCCCCCGATCCGCTGGAGGTTTCCCAGAACTTTGTTCTTCTTAAATTCCAGCTGTTTTTCATAAGAAAGGAATTGCAGCTGGCAGCCTCCACAAGCCCTTGCAATAGAACATCTTGGTTCCCTTCGGTCCTGAGAAGGTTTGAGGACCTGGAGCAGCCGGGCATATCCATAATTTTTTTTAGCTTTCATGATTTTCACTTCTGCCCGGTCACCGATAACTGTGTCCTTTACAAAAAGGGTATAGCCCTCCGCTTTTCCGATACCTTCTCCATCATGTCCCATATCTTCAATATCTATCGTCAAAATATCATTTTTCTTAAATTCCATAGAATCTCCCTCTGTTTTTCTGTTCCTCTCCTGACTGGGCTTTGGTTCTGCAGCATTCAGTGTGCAAGAGCCAGACGCCGTCTTGTACATGGAGGTGCTTTTCATAAAAAAAGCAAAAACTGCCGGCATTCTTTTTTATACCAGTCAGCTTCTGCTTTTTCTCTCTTATAAACTGCTCTTCCGAAGATTGGATTCAAAGAAGCGGTTATATCCCAGCCAGTCTTTCTGCTCTCCTGCTCCGTTGAATATCTCTGTGAGAGTTTCCATCTTGGCGTCTGTATTGTCCGCCAGGTTCAGGGCCACAGCCTCTGCCAGCGCCGGTTTTTTCGGAGAACCATATTCCAGTTCACCGTGATGGGCCAGGATGCAGTGTTTCACTTCACTTTCCAGTTTCTCCGGAAATCCCGGAATTTCTCTGGCCTTGTCATGGATCATTTCTGCTCCCATCATAATATGGCCCAGAAGCTGGCCGTCATCGG
The DNA here is from genome assembly GCF_002161285.1 of Blautia sp. An81. Lineage (GTDB taxonomy): Bacteria > Bacillota > Clostridia > Lachnospirales > Lachnospiraceae > Blautia > Blautia ornithocaccae. Next base: position 13,144 of record NZ_NFHH01000006.1, read on the forward strand.
TATAATCGTTTTTTGGAAAAGGACTCAGCTCCTTTGTTTTTCCAATGTCATGGAGCATGGCCGTTGTGATCAGCAGGTCCTGATTCAGTATAGGGTAAGTCCTGCAGTAATACTGGCAGAGCTTCACTACACTCAGGGTATGCTCTAAAAGGCCGCCGATAAATCCGTGATGGACCGTCTTTGCTGCAGAATTCCCTTTAAACGCCCGGACAAATTCTTCGTCTTCCTGGAAGAAGCTGACCAGCAGTCTGTGAAGATAAGGATTTTTCACCTGGGCTGCAAAACCCAGCAGTTCCTGATACATAGTATCCACATTCTTGTCGCTTACAGGAAGATAATTTCCAGGCTCATATTCTCCTTCTCCTGCTTTTCTGGCCCGTTTGATACTCACCTGCAGGCTCCCCTGAAAACTGGTCACATCTCCTACCACGTCTATGTAATCCAGAGGCTCGAATTCATCGATTCCCAGAGAATTCGGCTCCCAGATTTTTCCGTCAATAGTCCCTGTTTTATCCTGAAGAATCAGATTTTCATAAGGCTTCCCGTTTTTAGTTACTGCCGCCTGTTTGTGTTTGCATAAATATATACCTGAAATCTTTTCCCCTTCCCGGAGTTCGTTAATAAATTTCATCTTTCAATGCCCTTTCTATTTTGCCTTTAGCGTAACCTCAAAGGATACTTCCACATAACCTTCCGTTCCCTGGCGCATGGCCTTGACTTTTATGGTATCTCCGTTTTTGCAGGCTTTCAGCTGCTGCTGGTATCCTTTGACAGTCTCCACTTTTTCTCCATTGACTTCCGTAATCACATCGCCGTTCTGGATCCCCACCTGCATAGCAGGAGAATCCACCTCTACTTTTTCCACAAAAACTCCCACCGGGATTCCCTTCTTTTCGGAAATCTCTGAGGTGATATTCTCTCCGGTAATGCCCATATAGATAATATCCTGATTGCCTGAAAGGGTCTGGATCAATTCTCTGCTGTCAGAAATAGACAGACCTGTGATGAGATTCTGGGTATCTTCATTAGCAAAAGACTGGGCAATAATGCCGATAATCTCCCCATCCAAATTTACAATCACGCCGCTTCCCTGGCTGCTGCCGGTAATATCGGTAGTAATAAGACCATATTCTGCATCTATCTTAGATACTGTATTTGAAGTAGAAGTTACGATTCCGTAGCCAACAGAATCACTATACCCCATAGGACAGCCAATTGCAAGCACAGGTTCTCCCTGTCTTACATTATAGGACTCGCCCAAGGGTGCAATAGCTACTGCCTGCTGGGTCTCTGCAGGCACTTCTGACTTCGGAACCTTTAAAATAGCAAAGCCAGTATTGGTATCTGCTTTCTGGAACCGGGCTTCAATCATCTTTCCATCACAAAAAGTAACATGGATCCGGTCTACCTTTTCCACGATCCGATACTCTGTAAGGATATAATATTCTTCTCCGCTTTCTGCCACCAAAAGCCCGGAAATCGAACTCTCATAAGGCGTCTGGAACCAGTCCTGGGTATTCTGGCTGCTGGTAACCGTTACTATAGCCTTTTCCGCTTCCTGAGCAGTTGAAAAAATATCCGCATATAAAGTCTGATAATCCTCTGGGGTCATTTCCTGGATGATTGTTGTCTGTTCCTGGGTATCCTCCTGTTCTTCTTCCTGAGTATCTTCCTGTTCTTCCTCAGTCTCTTCCGTACTGTTCTGAAACTGTACCTCCTGGGCGCTTTTTCTCGCCCTTGCCTCTTCCAGGAATGCCGGCGCCAGGGCACCGAAAACCAGGGCTGCCGCCAACCCAAATACTGCGCCGGAACCCACCAGCTTTCCTGCCTGTCTGGCTATTTTCTTTTTATCCAGAGGTTTTGCTTTAATTGTCTCTTTCATAAATTCATAAGAGCTTCCGTCATCTTCCGCCTCCGCCGCTTCCAGAAAGTTCTCCTGTTTCTGAGTCTCTTCTGCAGCTTCCCGGGTATTCTCCTGGACCTGACTCTCCTTTCCCGGTTCCGGAACTCTTTCCTGTTCCCCTTTCTTTTCTGGGGTCTCCCGGGATTCTTCATACGCCTGTATCTCTTCTCTTCTATCTTCGCCCATATCCTTTGCTCTCCGTCTGTCAGATTCACAAATGCTCAACGGCATATTTTTGTCTATTATACTGAAAATTTATGAACTTTTTATGAAGAATATACAAATAAACATCTTTCTAAAAGAAAAAAAGAAGCCCAAAACCTTTTCATTCTCAGGCATTTCATGTAGAATAGAGAAGACATACAAGTGTCCCCTGAGGCCTTTGCCCCAGGAAAAAATGGAATCTGACAAGGTGGACAATATGAATGAAAAAGCATTAAAGACTTTAGAATATTATAAAATCACAGAGCAGCTGGAGAGTTTTGCCACTTCCAGCCTTGGAAAGGACATGTGCCGGCGCCTTATGCCCTCTGCGGAACTGGCAGAGATTGAGCTTATGCAGCAGGAAACGGCTGACGCACTTTCCCGGGTCTATCAGAAAGGCTCCCTTTCCTTCGGCGGAGTGAAGGATATCCGTGGTTCTCTGAAAAGGTTGGAAGTAGGTGCTTCTCTTGGAACCGGAGAGCTTCTGGATATTGCAGGACTTCTGGAAAATGCCGGACGGGCAAAAGCCTATTCCCGGAAAGACACAGAGGATGAGAATACCGATTCCCTGGACGGAATGTTTCAGGTTCTGGAACCTCTTACTCCCCTGTCTTCAGAAATCCGCCGCTGTATCCTGACTCCGGAAGAAATTGCAGATGACGCCAGTCCGGGACTCCGTCAGGTACGCCGGAATATGAAAAACATCAATGAAAAAATACACAGCCAGCTGTCTTCCTACATCAGCGGAAGTGCCAGGACCTATCTTCAGGACGGAGTGATTACCATGCGTAATGGACGATACTGTATTCCTGTAAAATCAGAATACAGAGGTCAGGTCCCCGGAATGATACATGACCAGTCCTCCACTGGCTCAACAGTATTCGTAGAGCCTATGGCTGTAGTAAAACTGAATAATGATCTGCGGGAACTGGAGGCCAAAGAACAGGCAGAGATTGAAATCATTCTCTCCAATCTCAGCCAGGCTGCCGCCGAAAGTCTGGAACTGATCCAGGACGATCTGAAAATTCTGGCCCAGCTTGACTTTATCTTCGCCCGGGCTCTTCTGGCCAAGTCTCAGAACGCCACAGAACCCAGGTTTAACACTGAGGGCATTATCGATTTAAAGAAAGCCCGGCATCCATTGATCGAAAAGCATCAGGTAGTCCCTATTGACATCCGTCTGGGAGAAACCTTCGACCTTCTCATCGTTACCGGCCCCAACACCGGCGGAAAGACGGTGTCACTGAAAACAGTAGGACTCCTCACTCTTATGGGACAGTCAGGACTTCATATTCCCGCTTTTGACAACTCCCGTCTCAGCGTGTTTAAAGAGGTTTATGCTGACATTGGAGACGAGCAGAGCATTGAACAGTCTCTCAGTACCTTTTCCTCTCACATGACCAATGTGGTCCGTTTTCTGGAAAAGGCAGACCGGGATTCCCTGGTCCTCTTCGACGAACTGGGAGCCGGAACCGACCCTACGGAAGGCGCGGCTCTGGCCATTGCCATACTTTCCCATCTCCACAGGCAGGGAATCCGTACAATGGCAACCACACACTACAGCGAACTGAAAGTTTATGCACTCTCCACTCAGGGAGTAGAGAATGCCTCCTGTGAATTTGATGTAGAAACCCTCCGGCCTACCTACCGCCTCCTTATCGGCGTTCCCGGAAAGAGCAACGCTTTTGCGATTTCCAGTAAACTGGGTCTGCCGGATTATATTATTGAAAAGGCTAAAGAGCAGATCAGTCAGGAGGATGAATCTTTTGAGGATGTGCTCACTTCTCTGGAAGAAAGCCGGAAAACCATTGAATCAGAACAGGAGGAAATCGCAAAATACAAAGAAGAGATTAAGGAACTGAAGGCTCGGCTGGAGGCCAAAGAAGACCGGCTGGATCAGCAGAAGGAAAAAATCCTGAGAAATGCTAATGAAGAAGCCCACCGGATTCTGCGGGAGGCTAAGGAATATGCAGACCAGACCATGAAGATTTTCAACAAAGCCGGCAAAGAGACCCTCAGTGCCAAAGAACTGGAGGCTCAAAGGGAAAAGCTCCGGAAACGCGTCAATGATACGGGAAAGAAAATCGCTCTGAAAACTCCGGAGAAAAAGAAATCTTCTCTTACGCCCAAGGATATTTCCCTGGGAGACAGCGTTCGGGTATTAAGCCTGAATGTAAAAGGCACGATCAGTTCCAAACCAGACGCCAAGGGTATGGTCTATGTACAGATGGGTATTCTCCGCTCCAAAGTAGCTCTTTCCGATCTGGAGCTTATTGACGAGCCAGTGATCACCGGACCATCTCTTCAGAAAACAGGAGCCGGAAAAATCCGTATGAGTAAATCCGCTTCTGTGAGAACAGAGATTAATCTTCTTGGAAAAACTGTAGACGAAGCCGTAGCAGAACTGGATAAGTATCTGGACGACGCTTATCTGGCTCATTTAAGCAGTGTCCGTATCGTACACGGCAAAGGCACCGGCGCTTTGCGGAAAGGCGTTCATAATTATCTGAAACGTCTGAAATACGTAGATAATTTCCATCTGGCGGAATTTGGAGAAGGAGACGCCGGGGTAACTATTGTAGAATTTAAAAAGTAAGGGGGATAAATATGGCTGTAAAACAGAAAATACTCATTGTAGATGACGACAACAATATTGCAGAGCTGATCTCTCTGTATCTTACCAAGGAATGTTACGACACCAAAATTGTAAATGACGGAGAAGAGGCCCTGAAGGCTTTCGCCTCTTTTGCTCCCAATCTGATCCTGCTGGATCTGATGCTGCCAGGAATGGACGGCTATCAGGTGTGCCGGGAAATCCGTCATAAATCCAATGTACCTATTATCATGCTCTCCGCCAAGGGAGAGATTTTTGACAAGGTCCTGGGCTTGGAGCTTGGCGCAGACGACTATATGATCAAGCCCTTTGACTCCAAAGAGCTGGTGGCCAGAGTAAAAGCGGTTCTTCGCAGATATCAGCCTACTGTGGCCCCCGCCACTCAGCCTGCGGGAAAATATGTGGAATATCCGGATCTGGCCATTAACCTGACCAATTACTCGGTAATCTATTACGGAAACCAGATCGACATGCCTCCAAAGGAACTGGAGCTTCTTTATTTCCTTGCTTCCTCTCCCAATCAGGTGTTTACCAGAGAGCAGCTTCTGGACCATATCTGGGGCTATGAATACATCGGAGATACCAGAACTGTAGACGTACACATCAAACGTCTCAGGGAAAAGATAAAAGACCACCCGGCCTGGTCTATTGCCACCGTCTGGGGAATCGGCTATAAATTTGAGGTTAAAAACAAATGAAAAAATACCTGTATATAAAATTTGTCCTGGCATTTTTTATACTGGGTTTTATCGGCTTTTTCACGGTGGCCCTGGCAGGCAGCTCCATGGCAGAGCGGCATGTGGAATCCGTATACAGCAACCAGCTGTACCGGGAGGCCACAGACATTGCCTCCAACCGGGCCACCAAGTATTACAGAGAAACGATTTCGCCGGAAGACACCTACCAGAATCTCTGTACCGTAGCCTCCTACCAGGACTGCTCTATCTGGCTGATCAGTCCTCAGGGAGAAATCCTCATGAACACAGATGAAGAACTGTACACAGAGGATTATCCTGTGATCGAGGACTTTGATCCGGGAACTGCCAGCGGCTCTTATTATCAGGTGGGAAATTTTTTCAACGAATTTTCCCAGGAGCAGTTAAGCGTTATGGTTCCTGTAACCTTGAATATGAGCGTAAATGGGTATGTGGCCATCCACCTGCCCATGTCTGTAATATACGAGCAGCGAGATGATATTTTAAATATCATTTATATAGTCTTTTTCGTTTTCCTGGCAATCCTGGCAGCCATTATCCCGGTTTTTTCTTTTATGATCTACCGGCCTCTGAAAAAAATCATTCAGGGAGCAGACGCTTTCGCCTCAGGAAATCTGAAATATAATATCCCCTTGGATAAGGAAGATGAGCTGGGTTATCTGGCTCTGACTCTGAACTATATGTCAGATGAACTGGACATGACAGGGAACTATCAGAAAAAGTTTATTGCCAACGTGTCTCATGATTTCCGCTCTCCCCTTACCTCTATTAAAGGGTACACGGAAGCTATCCTGGACGGGACTATTCCCCCTGAGCTCCAGGAAAAATATCTGAAAATCGTAGTCTTTGAAACAGACCGGCTTTATAAGCTGACAGAAAGTCTTCTGACCCTGAATAATCTGGACCAGAAGGGCAGGCACCTGGACTATTCGGATTTTGATATCAACAATGTGATCAAAACCACCGCTGCCACCTTCGAAGGAACCTGCAGGGACCGGCGGATTTCCATTGAACTGCTCCTTACAGGACAGACTCTTTTTGTCCACGCAGACATGGTCCAGATCCAGCAGGTGCTTTATAACCTTATTGACAACGCCATTAAGTTCAGTCCCGAAGATTCTGTAATTAAAATTGAATCTTCCCTGAAACACGAAACTGTCTTCGTCTCTGTAAAAGATATGGGATGCGGTATTGCCAAGGCAAATCTGTCCAAAATCTGGGACAGATTTTATAAGATTGATTCTTCCAGAGGAAAGGACCGGAAGGGCACAGGCCTGGGCCTTTCTATTGTAAAGGAAATCATCAATGCCCACCAGCAGAATATCAACGTGATCAGCACAGAAGGGGTTGGCACGGAATTTATTTTTACCCTGGCTAAAAGTCAGGAAAAAGAAATCTGAGCCCGGGAAACCATATCATCCTTCTTCCTTTTCCGAAAGTCAAAAGGAGCTGCTGCATTAATCATATGTCAGAAATATTTATACATTTTATGCGAATTCGTCGAGCACTGCTTTGAGACCATAGGCTCAAAGCGGCGCAGACTGAGCAAGAAAATGTATAAATATTCTCGATTTTGATTAATGCAGCAGCTCCTTTATTTCCACTGATATTTTGTCAAATGTCCTTCCAGCTGCATATGGTCGAAACGATTCTGCCGCAGAGCCTCATAAAGGACAATGGCCACAGAGTTGCTGAGATTCAGCGAACGGATATCCCCTATCATGGGAATCCGGATAGCAGTCTCCTGGTTCTCCAAAAGGATTTCCTCGGGAATCCCGGCGCTTTCCTTTCCGAACATAATATAGCAGTCCTCTTCGTAATGAACCTCTGTGTAAATCTGAGGGGCTTTGGTCGTAGCCATATAAATCTTTGCCCCGGGATTTTTTTCCAGGAAATCCTGGTAGTTCAGATAAGTGGTCACATCCAGGTCTTTCCAGTAGTCCATCCCTGCTCTTTTAATAGCCTTCTCATTCAGCCTGAATCCTAAAGGCTCTATAAGATGAAGTCTGGTTCCTGTAGCCACACAGGTCCTGCCGATATTTCCTGTGTTGGCAGGAATTTCCGGCTCATACAGTACAATATTCAACTTTGCCATTTTTTCTTCCTCTGTTACTGATAGATTTTGTAGAGTTCATCGCTCTGAGGCTTATCCAGGTATCTGGTGTCTTCACCATTTCTCAGTATCCTGTCATTTCCTTCAGTAGCTTTCCCAACTACGGAGGCAGGGATTCCTGCCTGCTTCAGTTTCTCTGCCAGGCCGTACCCGTCATCTGCAGCGATCATCATAGAACCGCTGGACATGAGGATATAAGGGTTCAGGCCCAGAGTCTCGCATACCTCTACGGTTTCCTGACGGATGGGAATTTTTTTCAGGTCAATGTCCAGGCCTACGCCGGAACCGCTTCCCATTTCCCAGAGAGCCCCGAAAACTCCTCCCTCAGTAATATCATGCATAGCAGAAATGCTCCACTCTCTTGCAATCCTGGCCTCAGGAAGCACAGAAAGATACTGGTCAAAATTCTTGGCAGTCTCTACAAAAGAAGGGGCGAATTTTTCCAGAAGCTCTGTTTCCTTTTCTTTTGCTGCTACAGATGTACCTTCCAGGCCAATCCACTTAGTGATCACAATATCCTGGCCAGGTCTTACAGCAGCTGTAGTCAGCACTCTGTTCTTTTTCATCTTTCCCACGCCAGTAAGCGAAATCAGCGGCTGCTTTACCACATGGGTAATCTCTGTGTGTCCGCCCATGACTTCCATGTTCAGCTCTTTACAGGCCCCTTCTACTCCCCGCATCATCTCTTTAAGTTCCTCTTCCCTGGTATCCGGAGTGAGAAGGATCGTCAGCATAACTCCCAGAGGGTCTGCTCCGGAAGCAGCCAGATCATTGGCTGTAATATGGACGCTGTGCCGTCCAATGTCCTTCGTAGTTCCGGTAATAGGGTCTGTAGAAAGTACAAAAACCTCTCCCTCTCCCAGTTCCACTACGGCGCAGTCCTGACCCACTGCAGGGCCTACCAGCACCTCATCTCTTCTGTGCTCTACCTCTTTCAAAACGGAACGTATCAGCATAGGTTCCGGTAATTTCCCAATTTTCATCTTCCAAACCTCCGTCTCCAGGGGCCCGCCCCCTGGTCTTACCTGTTGTTATTCCTACAACGCATATGCCGCCATGGGCACCACCATAGCCAGCACGATGATCACGGCCAGCACAGCTGCAAAAATCCGCTGCTTTTTAGAATCCTTTCTATTTCTCATATTCTCTTACCTCACAATCTTTCCATAAGTTCCCAGAATTGTATCGATCAGCCGGGAGGCTTCGTTTTTAGTCAGACTCTCCGGCTCTGTGTCAAGGTTTATTCTATGATATTTTACTAAATCCTGCAAGTAACGTTTTTGGGCCGGAGTAATAGGGCCCTGGCGCTTCACTTTGCAGATCAGTTCCTGATGGCAGAAAAGCTGGGGATTTTTCTCTTCAAACTCTTCCCTGAGCCTTTCATAAAGGCGGAAAGTAGTCAGAGCGTCCTCTAAGGCCCTGTGAGCTTCTTCCTGAGGAAGGTGGTAATACTGTCTCAGGTTCTGAAGACTTTTGCTCTCCAGGTCCGGCAGAAGATTTCTGGCAAGCTTCAGAGTATCCATACCCTTTTTCTCAAAATCCATGCCCATATTCACTGCACTATGCTTTACGAAGCTATAATCAAACATAATATTATGGCCCAGAAGAGGAAGTTCCCCGCAGAAATCCAGAAGGCCTTTCACTGCCTCCTGTCCAAAGGGTTTTCCCTCCACCATCCGGCTGCTGATACCGGTAAGCTCTGTGATCCTCTCCGGGATTTTCGTCTGCGGGTCCACCAAAGTAGCATAGGTCTCCTGTATCTGACCATCTCGGATCTTCACTGCTCCGATTTCAATGATCCTGTCCTTTTTCGGTTCCAGACCTGTAGTCTCCAGGTCCAGAGATACATATTCTCTCATGATTTTTTCCTGCTTTTCTTTTGCTTTTCTTTATACTCTGTACAATATTCTGTCAGGAAACATTCCTGGCATTTCGGGGACCTGGCAAAGCAGATCTGGCGCCCAAAAGTAATGATCTGGATATTGTAGAGGATCCAGTGGTCCTTTGGCAGCACCTTCATCAGCTCCATCTCTATCTTCTCCGGATCTGTTTCTTTTGTAAATCCCAGCCGCCTGGAAATCCTTTTAACATGGGTATCTACCACTATACTGGGCTCATGGAAAATATTTCCCCTGATCACATTGGCAGTTTTTCTCCCCACTCCGGGAAGGCTTACCAGGTCTTCCAGACTTTCCGGCACTTTCCCGTCAAACTCCAGGCAGATTTTCCTGGCACATCCAATAATATTCTTCGCCTTGTTATGATAGAATCCCGTAGGCTTGATATCCTGTTCCAGCTCTTCCAGGTCTGCCCTGGCGAAAGCCTCCATATCCGGATATTTCTGAAACAGGTCCTTGGTCACCACATTCACCCTGGCATCGGTACACTGGGCGCTGAGCATAGTGGCTACCAGAAGCTGTTCCGGGGTCTCATAATTTAAATAACATTTATATTCTCTGGTATAAACCTCATCCAGCCTGGCAAGAATCTCTTTTGTCCTTTTTGAAGCCATGATCCACCTCTTTCTCTGTTCCTTACAGTTCCACCAGAAAAGCCGCCGCATCCCAGGTCAGGGGGCTTCTCTTCTGATAATCAAAAAGCACCGGATAAATTCCCTCTTCCTTCTTTCCTTCTGCTACATTCCAGGAAAAAATTTCCAGGTGGGTCATTTTTTCCATCTGTCTGGAAGAATACTCTCGGTATCCGGAAAGATATCGAGGCCCTTCTTTTTCTCTCTCATAAAAAGCCTGAATCTTGTCTTTATAAGCCTTTCTCTCCGGCGCCCAGGAAGGTCTGGTCTTCATATTTTCCCTGGCGTAAAGGTCATAGACCATCAGCTGCCGGTAAAACTCCAGGCAGGAACTCCCTGCCGTTTCCAAAAATTCCAGAAGAATTTCATATCTGCGGATCCTGGAATGGGACAAAGTGTCATATCCTTTTTCCTCATAAAATTTCCCAAGTGCTTCATAGAAGGAAAATGGCTCCGGGAATTCTTGTACTGCGGCCTGTATGGTATGAGAAAACTGCCCGCTGTTGTAATAGATTTCCGTCATCTCTTCTACGCTTTTCAGGCGGATAATATCCTGATAGGAAAGCCACCGGGTTCCGAGAACTTCATAGGGTTCCCTGTCTTTATAGAGACAGCCGTAGTCTTGGGCCTTTTCATGCATATAAGAGCCCTTCAGGACTTTTAAAAATCCCAGCTGAAGCTGGTTTGGAGAAAGGGCATAGACCTCATTGAAAGATTTCCGGAAACTCTCATAGTCCTCCCAGGGAAGTCCTGCGATCAAGTCCAGATGCTGATGGATATTCCCTCCTTCATTCACTGCCAGTACATTGGCCGCGATCTTTTCAAAGGGAGCGTACCTGCGGATTTCCCGAAGGGTCTTTTCGTTGGTAGACTGAACTCCGATTTCCAGCTGTATCAGTCCGGGACGCATGGTCCTGATCAGCTCTATTTCCTTTTGAGTGAGAAGGTCGGCGCCAATCTCAAAGTGAAAATTCGTCACTCCATTGTCGTGTTCCTTAATATACTGCCATATTTCCAGGGCATGGCTCTCCCGGCAGTTAAAGGTCCTGTCTACAAATTTTACCTGAGGCACTTTACGCTCCAGAAAAATCTCCAGTTCCTTTTTTACCAGTTCCAGACTTTTAAACCGAAGTTTTTTGTCCACAGAAGACAGACAGTAGCTGCAGGAAAAAGGACAGCCTCTGCTGCTCTCATAGTACAGGATCTTATGAGCAAATAAAGACAGGTCTTCATAGGGAAATATCAGCCGGTCCATGTCCAGAACTTCCGGAAATCCGGTATTTACCAGGCTCTCCTTGTCCCGGAAACAGATTCCCGGAACAGTAGAAAGAGCAGGGCCATCTTCCAGCCCAGAGTTTACATAATATTTTACCAGATTCCGGAAAGTTTCTTCTCCCTCTCCCAGCATAACGCCAAAGACCTCCGGCATTTCCCTGAGAAAGTTCTCTGCATCATAGGATACTTCTGGTCCACCTGTCCAGATAACCGTGTCCGGCAGAATCTTATGAATATCTCTGATAAGTTCTTTCACATAAGAAATATTCCAGATATAACAGGAAAAACACAGAACCCTGGGGGCCCTGTGATATATATCCTTCAATATCTGGTCTTTTTCCTGATTAATCGTATATTCCCTCAGAGAAATCCTCTGAGAGAACTCCTGGCAGTAAGCCTTCAGGCTGTAGACTGCCAGGTTTGTATGAATATATTTTGCATTTACCGCTGCAAGAAGAATATCCATTTATTTCTCCTTCTATAAAAATTCTTTTACAGCCCCAGAAGGCTTCCCACCTGGAACACCAGCACTGCCGCAGCATAAGCCAGCAGGAGCTGGAAGACCACCATTTTCAATGTCCAGGAAGTAGAATGGGTCTCCTTCCTGACTGTAGCCAATGTAGCCACACAAGGGGTATACAGCAGGCAGAATACCATCAGCGCATAAGCGTTCAGGGGGCCAAACCCAATTGCTCCCAGAGCCTGGGAAAGAGTGGTCATTCCCTCAGGAGAACTGATATTATTGACTCCGTAAAGAACGGAAAAGCTGGAAATCACCACTTCTTTTGCGGAAAGTCCGGAAATCAGCGCCACTACGATCTGCCAGGTTCCCAGCCCTGCAGGTATCAGTACCGGAGCCAGGACTTTTCCGATCATAGCGCCGAAACTTGTAGTCACATCGCTGGTCATTCCCTGAAAATTATAGTTCAGGATAAACCAGATCACAATCGAAGCTACGAAGATTGTAGTTCCTGCTTTTGTGAGATAATCCTTTACCTTCTCCCACACATAAATCCGGATAGTCCTGGGATTTGGCACCTTGTAATCCGGCAGCTCAATAAGAAGAGGTATTTTTTTATCTGTTTTCCATACTTTCCCGATGATGAGAGCCAGAAGGATCGCCACGATCATTCCCAAAGCATAAAGGGAGAATGCCGCCACCATGGCGTATTTTCCAAAAAATACATCTGCAAACAGCACATAAATAGGCAGACGTGCAGAACAGGACATGAAAGGTGTAAGAAGGATGGTCTTCTTTCTGTCCTCCTCATTTTCCAGAGTTCTGGTGGCCATTACTGCCGGTACCGTACAGCCAAAGCCCAGTACCATAGGCAGAAAAGCTTTGCCGGACAGCCCCACTTTTCCCATGATCCCATCCATGACATAAGCCACTCTTGCCATATAGCCGCTGTCCTCCAGAAAAGCCAGGGCCAGAAACAGGATAAAGATATTTGGAAGGAAGGTCAGGATGCCGCCTACACCGGACATAATCCCGTCTACCACCAGTGAACAGACCCAGCCAGAAGCGCCCAGGGCTGTAAGAGCCGTTCTGGCTGCCTCAAAAGCCCAGTCAAGGCCCAGCTCAAAGACTCCCTTAACGGCATCTCCTACTGTAAAGGTCAGGAAAAATACCAGGGCCATAATACATAAAAACACGGGAACTCCTGCCACAGGGTGGGTCAGAATCCTGTCTGCCTTTTCTGTCATAGACTGACGGTTTCCTTTATAGAACACACACTCCTCTATGATTTCCTCAATATAGTTGTATTTTTCATTGATAATCTGCTTTTCATAGTTCTTATCTGCAATATCAGAAATGTCCACAGGCTGCTCTTCTATGATCTGCTCATCATTTTCCAGGATTTTGATGCTGTGCCACCGAAGATTTTTGCTTTCCGGATACTGCTTCTGTATCCGATTGCTGATTTCCTGGATTTTCTCCTCAATTTCCCGAGAATATTCCACTACAGGATCTGCTGTCTGTTCTTCATAATGGTGCTCTACTGCATGGAGAAGCACGTCCAGACCGGTACGCTTTCTGGCAGATACCGGCACTACAGGAATATTTCCCAACAGCTCCGGAAGACGATGAAGGTCAATCTCCATTCCCCGCTCTTCCACAATGTCCATCATATTCAGGGCAACTACCACAGGTTTTCCCAGTTCCAGAAGCTGGAGCGTCAGATACAGGTTTCGCTCCAGAGCCGAGGCATCCACCACGTCTACAATAATATCCACCTCATCTCCCAGGATTACCTTTCTGGAGACTTTTTCCTCCATGGAATAGGAAGTCAGACTGTAAATTCCGGGAAGGTCAATAAGACGCATTTTCCTGCCTTTGTATTCAGTCTCTCCCTCTTTTTTTTCTACTGTAACTCCCGGCCAGTTTGCCACTTTCAAATTTGCACCTGTATAGGCGTTAAAGAGTGTGGTCTTGCCGCAGTTGGGATTTCCCGCAAATCCTACACGTATCTCACTCTTCATCTGTAAGTTCCTCCACTTCTATTCCCTGGGCAATGTCATTTCCAAGAGCCCAGCGGCTGCCCCGGACTTTAATAATCGTTGCTCCATTTCTCTTCCGATTCAGCACCCGCACTCTGGTCCCTTCCAGGATACCCAGAGCCTCCAGCCGGCGGAGGATTTTTTCACTTTCCCGAACATTTGCCACCCGGAAGTCTTTTTCAATCGGTGTCTCATTTAATTTCATCCAGTGAACATCTCCAATCTTTTGTGACATTTTATCTGGTTACGTTCCGCAGCCAGCGGTAACTCTTATATCTCTGCAGTGAGAAAGGCACCTTAATCACCTCGTCACTGCACAGAAGGATATAAACCCATGGCATAGGGATTCCTATGACAAAGGCCCCCACTGCCGCTCCTAATATGGAGCAGAGCCACATAACCCCTACGTCCAGGAAAAGTCCGAATCTGGTATCTCCCCCTGCCCGGAGCACCCCTACTACGATAGTGCTGTTCAGAGACTGCCCGATCACATAATAGGACATGATAAGCATCATAGCCGTAAGATAGCTCTTGGCCAGAGGGGTCAATTTCAAAAACATGGGCAGCAGCGGAGAAATGGCTAATATTACCACAGCTCCTCCTATACCGCAGACAATGGACAGCTTTACAAAGCGGCTGCCATATTCCCTTGCCAGTTCTTCTTTCTTCTCTCCAATGGCTTTGCCGATCATAATAGCCGTAGCGCTGGAGATACCAAAGCCGATGACCATAGAAAGCTGCCGGCACACCTGAGCCACAGAATGAGCTGCTACCGCAGCACTTCCCAGATGGCCTACAATAGCAGAAATAGCTGCCATTCCTGCACCCCATGCCAGCTCATTTAAAAGTACGGGAAAAGCATAGGTAAAAAAGTCTCTTCCCAGAGCCTTGTCTTTTACAAAAAGATCCTTTATATGAATCTTCACCACGTCGTTCTTTTTCTGAGCATAGTACACTACTATGATAACTTCAATTGCTCTGGAAAGCAAGGTTCCCAGAGCAGCTCCTGCAGACCCCATTGCCGGCGCTCCCAGAAGACCAAAGATAAAAATGGAGTTCAGTATAATATTGGCGCAGAGAGAAACTCCATAGACCACTGTGGCAATGATCACCCGCTCAATGCTTCTGATGATATTCAGATATACATTCGTAAAGGCTGACAAAACATAGGAGAATCCTGCAATCCTCAGATAAGCTACTCCTTCTGCAATAACTGCCTGGTCTGAAGTAAAAATCAGCATCAGATACTGAGGAATAAAGATTGCTGCAGCTCCAAAAACAATGCCCGCTCCAATGGAAATACGAAAAGACATCCCCATAACCTTTTCAATTGTCCTGGTATCCTTTTTTCCCCAGTACTGGGCAGTGAGAACACAAGCTCCCGATGTCAGTCCGAAATACAGCAGGCTTAGGATAAAATACACCTGATTTGCAAGGGACACGCCTGAGAGAGCCGTCTCGCTTACCCTTCCCAGCATAATTACATCTGTAGAGGTCACCCCTACATTAATGAGATTCTGGACTGCCATAGGCATGACCAGCCGCAGAACATCCCGATAAAACCTTTTGTCTTCAATACTCGTCTTCTTTTTCATAAATGCCATCTTTTGTTTCCCATCGTCTCCTACAGTGTAATCTCCCCGTCAAAGACTACCTCTGCAGGGCCGGTCATATACACCAGATTTTCCTTTCTGTCCCAGAATATTTTCAGATCTCCTCCTAAAAGGTGCACCGTCACTTCATCATCTGTATAGCTGTTTAGCACACTGGCCACTGTAACGGCACATGCCCCTGTACCACAGGCCAGGGTCTCTCCGCTGCCTCTCTCCCAGACACGCATTTCTACAGTATTCCTGTCAATTACCCGGACAAATTCTGTATTTACACTTTCTGGAAAAGCTTTGTTCTTTTCAAAAAAAGGTCCCACTTCTTCAATCTTCAGATTTTTTACATCTTCCATATAGACCACTGCATGAGGATTTCCCATAGAAACTGCGGTCACCTCATAAATCTCCTGAGCCACATTCAAAGGCTGGCTGATTACCGGACTCTTGGAATAAATCATAGGAATCTTTCCTGTTTCCAGTATGGGAGAGCCCATATTTACACGGACTTCTTTCACCTTTCCCTCTTTTACAGTCAGATCCAGATATTTTATGCCGCTTTTTGTGTCCACAGAGATACTGGTCTTATCCGTAAGGCCATAATCATAGACATACTTTGCCACACAGCGGATGCCATTGCCGCACATAGCTCCCTGGCTTCCGTCTGCATTGTACATTTCCATCTCAAAATCTGCCTTTTCAGAAGGCTTTATGAGAATCAGGCCGTCAGAGCCAATACCAAAATGGCGGTCACTGACCTTCCTGGAAACTTCTGAGGGATTGTCTATCTTCTCTGTAAAGCAGTTTACATAAACATAGTCGTTACCGATACCGTGCATCTTTGTGAATTTCATATACCTACCTCCCGATTTCTGAATTTTCCAAAGGAAAAGAGGGCCTCTTTTCTTCAAGATACCCTCTTCTTTCTCTTTGCTTTATCATAGCAATCTGTATTTCATTTGTCAACGGGAGAACCATTCTTTTCCTCTGCCTACGGACAAGTTTTTCTGTCCTTTATCAGCAGGTAGCTCCTCCTGCTTCATGAAGCTTCGCTTCCAGGATTTCCTGCTTTCTGTCCAGGATATCATCTGAGAGGAGCTGGGCTTCTACACTTTCAAACCCCAGTCTGTCTACCGTCTCTGCAAAACGTTCTCCGGTCTTTCCCTGTTCTCTGTAAAGAAGGATGGCTTTTTCTACCAGTTTGAGGACTTCCTCTTTGGATGTAAAGATTTTATTCAGGGTCTTGCCCATGGAAATTTTCTTTCCCCATCTTCCTCCAATATAAACCTTATAGCCGTTTACCCCATCTTCAATAGCATCAAAATGGCAGCTTCCAATGCACCGTCCGCAGTTAATACATTTTTCCTTATCAATCTCCATCAAACCGTCTACAACTGCAGCAGCTCCTACTGGACAGGCTTTAACCACACCGCACTTCTTGCAGCCGTTGCAAAGGTCTTCATCATAATTTGGAACCATCTGTCCAATAATTCCCAGGTCGTTGAGGTTTGGCTTTACACAATTGTTTGGACATCCGCCTACAGCAATTTTGAATTTATGAGGCAGCTTTACTCCACGGTATCCCACATAAAACTTCTCATGGATTTCCTCGGAAAGGCCAAAGGTATCAATGAGTCCATACTGGCAGGTAGTACCCTTGCAGGATACTACCGGACGTACTTTAGAACCTGTTCCTCCTGTATCCAGTCCTGCCTCCTGGATAAATGCCCGGAATTCATCAATCTTCTCATAGGGAATCCCCTGGACTTCTACAGTAAGACGGGTTGTATATGTAACATTTCCATTGCCGAACTTTTTTGCAGCCTCGCCAATAGCAATCTGCTGGTCAGCAGTAATCTTTCCGTTTTTTGTGATAATCCTTCCGGAAAAATTGTCTGTTCCTTTATTGCTGAGAAAGCCCAGGGCTTTCACTCTCTTTTCATCCTCTTTGCTTACGGTAAGTGTTGCCATAAAAATTTCCTCCTATATTCTTTTTTATTCTTCTGTAGACAGCTCTGTGCCGTTAAAAGCAGTTCCGCCTTCCAGCACTTTGGTATTAGTATATCCGTAATATTTCAGCCGGTTCTGAAGGAGATAAGCCCGTTTTCCTTTGGTGCATACCAGAAGAAGCTTTTCCTCTTTATCATGTCCTGGAAGATCTCCTTCTACCTCTGCAGGATTGATAAACTCTGCTCCCTCAATGGCAGGAGCCATACCCGCATCCAAAATGGTATATCCTGCAGCCTTTCCTTCCTGGAATTCTGCAGGAGTAAAGGTATCCAGCTTGCCTTCCATCTTGTTGAGCAGCACGTTAATGGTATGACCAAAGGGATGAATGGCTGTAGAAAAAGGAGGAGCATAGGCGAAATCCAAGTCTCTCAGCTGATATACTGTTGCCTTCAGACTAATAGCTGTCACTGCAATATCTACCATTTTATCTACAGCACCTTTTCCCAGGACCTGGATACCCAAGAATTCTCCTGTAGTCCTGTCGGCAATCATCTTCACAATAAAATTGCCGGCACCTGGATAATAGTGGGCCTTATCATCAACCACTGTAGTCACTGTTATCACATCATGGCCTTCTGCCCTGGCTGTTTCTTCATTAAGACCGCTACGGCCTGCATTCAGTCCAGGCAATTTTACCACGCCGGTTCCCAGTACTCCCGGATAAGTCAGATCTGCTCCTGCAAGATTCTGGGCAGCGATCCTTCCTTCAATGTTAGCAGAAGAGCCCATAGGAGACCAGGCTCTCTTTCCGGTCATGCGGTTCGTGATCATTGCACAGTCTCCAAGAGCATAGATATCCGGATCATTTGTCCTGAGATGCTCGTCCACCAGAATCGTGCGGTTCGGAGCCAGCTCCAGTCCTGTTCCTTCCAGGAAAGCTGTATTGGCGCGGATTCCCAGAGACATGATAAGGGCGTCTGCCTTAATGGCCCTCCGTGAAGTCTTAACCTTCTCTACGCATTCCGTGCCTTCTACTCCCTCCAGTCTTGTATTAGTCATGACCATAATTCCATTATCTGCCAGATAATCCTCTACATATCCAGCCATTTCCGGATCAAATCCAGGCATGATATGAGGAGCCATGTCGATCACTGTAGTACGGACGCCTCTGTTCATAAGATTTTCTGCAACTTCCAGGCCGATAAATCCGCCGCCGGCAATGACTGCCCGCTTGATCCCGCCGGCTTCCACAGCTTTTCTCAGATCTTCTGCATCCTGAGGCGTACGCATAAAGAAAATATTCTTCAGCCCCATCCCTTCAATAGGCGGCGCAATGGGAGAAGCCCCTGTTGCAATGACCAGCTTGTCATAAGAATACTCTGCTGTTTCTCCTGTTTTAACATCTCTGGCCGTTACCTTCTTTTCTTCTCTGTTCAAAGCTGTAACTTCTATGCCAGTCTTCACCTCAGCGCCGGTAAGTTTAGCAAAAGACTGAGGCGTGTTTACAATGAGCTGGCTTCTCTCATGGATCACATCTCCCACGTAATAGGGAAGCCCGCAGCCGGCATAAGAAATATCTTCACTCTTCGTAAGGAGCAAAACTTCTGCCCCTCTGTTTTCTCTCTTCAGCTTTGCAGCTACCTTAGTACCTGCCGCCACACCGCCGATAATAAGAACCTTCATGCTTATTCTCCTCTTTTCTTCTGTTCTGTCTTATAGATAACTTTTCACTTGCCCTTATTATAGCACTTGCAATAGTATAAGAAAAGAAATATAATTTTATATAACTCATAGGTAAATCTTATAATGATACAGAGGAACTTTTATGACCATACGCCATCTGAAAATCTTCATTACCGTAGCGGACACCGGAAAAATGAGTTCTGCGGCAGAAAAACTCTACATATCCCAGCCCTCTGTCAGCCAGGCTATCCGAGAGCTTGAGGAGCATTACCAGACTCTGCTTTTTGAACGGCTTTCAAAAAAACTGTTTATCACAGAAGCCGGGAAACGGCTGTACAGCTATGCCAGACCTGTAGTAACCCAATTTGATCTGATAGAACAAAATATGGCCCAGGAAAGCCGGATACAACGTCTCCGCATCGGAGGCACCATTACTCTGGGAAGCAGTATCCTGTCCTATATGATCCGGGATCTGAAAAAATCCTGTCCCGATCTGGAGCTGTATTCTTATGTAAATAATACCAGGATTATTGAGCAGAAGCTGCTGAATATGGAGCTGGATGTGGCTATAGTGGAAGGGCAGATTAAAAGTCCGGATCTGGTATCCATTCCCATGGTCCAGGATATGCTGGTCCTGGTCTGCAGCGCAGACCACCCTTTTGCCGGAAAATCTGCGATTAAGGTAACAGAATTGAACGAGCAGCCTTTTGTTATGCGGGAATTCGGAAGCGGTACCAGAGAACTTTTTGAAACCTTTATCCATCGTCACCATCTTCATATCCGAACAGCCTTTGAGGAGACCACCCCCGACGGCATCCTTAATGCAGTAAAGATCAATGGCTGTCTGGCAGTGATTTCTCTGCGGCTGTTGGAGAAAGACCTGAAAGCTCATAAGGTCTATGTCTTTACCAGCTCCAGCCATGAATGGAACCGGCAGTTCAGTTTTGTCTACCATAAAGACAAGTTCCTTTCGGGCCCTATCCTGAAGCTTCAGGAAATTGTGAAAAGTTATGATAATATTGATTATCTTCACTCCCTGACCGGGGGAGTCCTTATAGACGGATAAAACAAAACCCCGCTGCATAAACAACGGGGTTTTTCCTCTGGGAAACTGATCAGTCTTCCGGAACAAAGTCTTCTTTGCCTACGCCGCAGATTGGGCATACCCAGTCTTCTGGCAGATCTTCAAAAGCTGTTCCTGGTGCGATTCCGCTATCCGGATCACCTACTTCGGGATCATATACATATCCACATGGTTCACATACATATTTCTGCATCGTTTCGTACCTCCTATAAAATTCAGTATTTCAGCTTTTTCCTAAAGCTATACTCAGTCTATCACATTTCTCTGCATGTTACCAGAGTATTTTCGTACAGTTTTATTTTTTTCATCAAGAGCAGAAAAAAGAATTCTCCATACAGTGAAAAGTCTGCCCCATTATGAGGCAGACTTTTCATTAAAGGTTTCATTATGTAACTATTCTTCTATTACAGAATCTGTGCTGCAATGATGGCTGCGATCATCAGCGGGATATTAAAGTGCAGGAATGTAGGTACACAAGTATCCCAGATATGGTCATGCTGTCCATCAGCATTCAAACCAGATGTTGGTCCAAGGGTTGTATCAGAAGCAGGTGATCCTGCATCGCCCAGAGCTGCTGCTGCAGACATCAGAACGATAGTTGCTGCAGGAGAGAATCCCATCTGATAGCACAGAGGCACATACAGTACTGCAAGGACAGGAACTGTACCAAAGGAAGTTCCGATACCCATAGTAACCAGCAGTCCGATGAGTGTAATGATAGTTGCTGCAATCCACTTGTTGCCGCCCATTAAGGAAATCGCGCTTTGTACCAGAGCATCTACTGCTCCTGTGTTCTGAAGTACAGTTGCAAATCCGCCTGCTACCAGCATAACGAATGCAATGAATCCCATCAATTTTACGCCACCCTGGAACTGGTCATCAATATCCTGCGGTTTTACAGCACGGAAGATAAACATTACAAGCAGACCGCCTAAGGCTGCTACCGGCAGAGAACTGAATACGATCTGAAGGACTACAACTACTACCAGCGCGATCAGAGTTACCCAGTGTTCACGTTTCAAATGCAGGTCTTCCAGCTCATGTACGCCTTCCAGAGGAATATCTTTATATTCTCTTGGTTTTCTGTATGAAACGAACACAGCGATAGCCAGACCGATGAGCATAGATACAGCAAGAATCCAGTTTACAGATGTAATCTGTCCTATGGTGATATTCCATCCCCAGGAAGGATCTACGTTATCGTTAATATTATCGCGGATGATAGTCATGAAAATCAGACCAAATCCCATAGGGATTGCGATATACGGCGCCTTATGACCGAAAGCGATAGTACATGCCACACCACGTCTGTCCAGCTTCATCTTATTCATCATAGATAAAAGCGGCGGAACCAGAATTGGAATGTATGCGATATGGATCGGTACAATGTTCTGAGATGCACAGGCGATTACCAGCAGGATTGCCAGCAATATCCACTTATTTCCCTTTACGATTTTTGCAATCTTTTTAGATAAAATTTCTGTTATTCCCGTATAGGCCATACAGGATGCCAGAGTTCCCAGGAGCACGTAAGCCAGAGCTGTTTCTGCGTTACTGGAAAAACCGGTGGTAATAGAATTCATAATGCTGACACCCTCGTCTGCCACAATCGGAAGTCCTCCGATAAGTCCTGCTACAAACAGGGAAATCAGCATGGACAGCAATACGTTTACCTTTAACAGGCAGAGCACACACAACAGTATAACTGCCACAATTACAGGATTAAGTAAATTTGACATAGAAATACCTCCCTCTTTTTTACATAGCCGCCTCTGTCAAAGGGGTCCCTCTCAAAATACAGAGGCGGCAGTTTTCACACCTTCTTTATTTTGTTTCAATTTCTCCGCCAATAGCTTCTTCTACGGCTTTTACTAATGAACCATCTGCAATGATCTGTTCGCAGTAATTGATATCCCCGTACAGCTCTCTGTCGTCGTCCAGAGTAGCCACTTTACTGCGCACCAGGTCGTAAGCTGCCTGGGTTCCTTTTCCAAGGCCCTTATTTCCTCTCATATCGATTCCCTGGCAGGCAACCATCAATTCCATAGCCAGTACTCTTCTTACGTTTCCGGCGATTTCTCCGGCTTTTCTGGCTGCAATGGTTCCCATAGATACATGGTCTTCCTGTCCTGCAGAAGATGGAATACTGTCTACAGATGCCGGATGAGCCAGCACTTTATTCTCTGATACCAGAGCTGCTGCGGAATACTGAACAATCATAAATCCAGAGCATACGCCGCCGTGTGGAGTCAGGAATGCAGGAAGGTTGCTGTAAGCAGGATTTACCAGACGCTCAATTCTTCTCTCAGATACGTTTGCCAGTTCTGCTACACCGATTCCCAGGAAGTCAAAGCTTAATGCCATTGGCTGTCCATGGAAGTTTCCTCCGGAGATGCCGGCCTGATCTTCTTTGAAGATAATCGGGTTGTCAGTCACAGAGTTAATCTCAATATTTACCTTATCCAGCACGTAGTTGATGGCATCCTTGCTGGCTCCGTGAATCTGCGGTGAACATCTTAAAGAATAGGCATCCTGTACACGGATTTCTCCCTGACGGGTAGTATTTTTACTTCCCTCCAGCAGTCTCAGCAGGTTTCTGGCTGTAGCAAGCTGTCCAGAATGTGGACGTACCTCATGAACTCTTGGATCCAGAGCATCTACTACACCATTCTGAGCTTCGAAGCACAGTGCATCTGTAATATCTGCTACCTTTAACAGGTTCAAAGCATCGTAAACGGCCAGAGCACCAGCAGAAGTCATGGCCTGAGTACCGTTATTCAGCGCCAGTCCTTCTTTTGCTGACAGTTCAATAGTAGGAATTCCTGCACGTTTCATGGCTTCTGCGCCTGGAAGCAGTTCTCCCTGATAGTAGGCCATGCCCAGTCCCAGCATAGGCAGTACCATATGGGACAGCGGAGCCAGATCACCGGAAGCTCCAAGAGAACCTTTTTCAGGAATAAAGGCTGTTACTCCCTTATTCAGCATATCCACCATGGTCTGTACAGTCTCAAGACGGATACCAGAAAATCCCTTTACCAGATTATTGATTCTCAGAAGCATAATTCCTCTGGCAATATCCTCTCTAAAAGGATCTCCTGCGCCTACCGCATGAGTAATGATCAGATTTTTCTGGAGGGCCTTGCACTGGTCCTGGGAAATCACCACGTCACTGAACTTTCCGAATCCGGTGGTGATTCCATAAACTACTTTTTCCTCTTCCACCAGCTGATCTACTACTTTTCTAGATTCAACAATCTGCCTTTTTGCTTCTTCTGCCAATTCTATTTTGGCATGGTCCCGACAGATGGCTGCAATCTGATCCAGTGTCAGGTCTTTACCCGTAATCATTATGTTACTCATATCACACCCTCTTTTCGTTATATTATAGTATGTAAAAAATTATACATCTTAGGGTGTCTAAAAATCGTCAACAGGCGTCAAATTGCATAACATCTTCTCTTTTTATTTTATTTATTTTGTTATTTTTACATTAATACACTCTATTAGCATGTCACTTATGCGCATTTTTGCCAAATTACCTTTTTAAAGTTTTATCGTGCAAAAGTCAAAAAAACACACAAGTCAGCAAGCCTTGTACGCTGTCCGCTGCCATAAGAAAAGACCGGCTGTTCCAACAGACAGACACAGTCTTTTTTGTGAAAGGCTTATTTTAATTCTCTCTCTACTTCCCTCAGAAGCAACTCTGTAGAAGGATTTTTTATTTTCTCTGAAATTCTCCGGCTCTCTTTAAAATATTCTCTTGCCTCTTCCTTTCTTCCGATTTTCAACAGCAGAAGGGCCATACAGGCCTCGGCTTTTTCTCTTCCCCAGTAATATCCATGGCGCTTCAGACATTCTATGGCCTCTTTGAGGTACTTCTCTCCCTCTTCGTATCTGCCCTGAAGCAGACGTACCTGTCCCAGGCCGGAATAGAACTGTCCCAGGCCGTTAGCCATTACTTTGTCAGTCCCTGTTTTCAGCGCAGTTTCATAATAGCCTGCTGCTTCTTCCAGTTTCCCCTGTTCTCTGTATAAATCTCCCAGATATCCGTAGCAGGCGGCAATACTGATATGGAGACATCCCTCCTGAGACTCTGGCTTCTGGAAAAGCTCAACTGCCTCCAGGAACTTCTCCTCCGCTTTCTCGTAGTCTTTTTTATACAGATAATACCAACCTAAAAGCCGGGTAAATACTCCCCTTTCCTCATTTTCCTCTTCCTGGAGAAGAGCAAATCCTTTATCCAGATATTCCTTCACCAGTTCTGGGGCTTCCACCTGGATTCCGTAAAAGCTCATCTGCTTATAACAGTTCAGAAGTGTTTTTACACTGCCAAGCTTTTCCGCCAGCTCTATGCTCTGCCGGATTCCCTCCAGCCCTAGCTCATATTCTCCCTGGGCAATATTATACCGGCCCTTTAAATAGTACATTCGCATTTTCATTTCCTGTACTTTAGGGGAAGTATCCGAAAGGCGGATCACCTCATCAGCCAAGTCCATCATCTGAGCGGCTCCTGCAGCCAATGCAGGTTCTTCCTCCCCTTCTTCAATCTCCCAATGGAGAATAGGAAAGTTCTCATTGACCAGAGTATAGTATTCATTAAGATAGGCAATTTTATATTCATAAGTCTTTGCCTGGTCATGGCATCTCTCATAATGATAGATTGTCATAGGAAGGGTGGGAAAATTGGGTTTTGTTTTCCCCTGTTCCTCATAATACTTTGCCAGTATCTGGTGGCAGACTCTTCTCTTTCCCTGACTCTGATGCTCATAAATATATTCCCGGAAAACTCTGTGGACAAATTCATAATATATATTCCAGCCTACAAGCGTTTCCTTTATCAGATGTCTTTCCTGGAGCTTTTCCAGTATCCGCACAAGAGTCAGTCTGTCCATATCCGGCAGCAGCAGTTCCAGCTCCTCTATAGTGATTTTTTCCGGAAATACAGACATACAACTGAGCACCTGGTTTTCAGCCTCTGGCAGCCCTGCCAGACGGGCCTTGATCACATTATTGGCTTTTGGCGATATTTCAAGGGTAAATCCTTTCTCTTTAATGTAATTGATCATCTCCATTAAAAAGAAAGCATTTCCTTCTGTCATCTCGTAAATCTGCTCTTTCTTTTCATTCTCTTCGTCTAACTGGGGAAGATGCCGGTGGAGCAGCTCCTCTGTCTCCTGTTTTGTAAACGGCTCAATGGAAAAAGTGGTAAGAAGATCCTGGCGAATCAATTTTTCCATTGCTTCTATAACTTCCTGATCACTGTTTTGATTATAAGTACATATAAAAAGGATTTTCTCTGTCCCCAGAGTAAGAAGGAGTCTGTTAAGAAGCTGAAAGCTCATGGTGTCCATCCACTGGACATCATCAAAGAAAAGCATCAGCCTGTGGCTTTTGGTAAGCTTCCTGCACATTTCTATGGCAACGCGCTCAATACTCTGGAAAGAGGGCTGCCGGATTTCTCCTGGCTTTTCTCCTCCTGTGCCTCTGATGAGCTGATGGAGCTGCTGCTTTTCCTCCTGAATCAAATCTGCTTCAAAAATCCCGCTCTCTACACACTGCTCCAGTTCCCAAAAAATATCATTCCATGGCCGAAGATAAAACTCTTTTTCTTCAGAATAGCAGGCCGCGTGGAGAATAACCCTCTGATACCCCTTAGCCATCTGGGCCGCTTTATTCAATAGAGCGGTTTTTCCCACTCCTTCCTCTCCTGCAATAGCCACACATCTTGGAGCTCCAGACTGACCAATGCCAGTAATGCACTGGCTGATCTGATAGATTTCCTGAGTTCTTCCTACAAAAGATACATTCCAGCTCTCTCCTGTCTGTGCTACATTCCCCTTAACATTGAAAATACGGTGAAACAACTGTGTGATCTCGCCAGAAGGCTCCACTCCCAAATCTTCTGACAGAGTCTTTTCCAGATCATAATAGAGCTTTATAGCCATATTATAGTTTCCTCCAGCTGCGTAAATCTCCATGATTTCCTGGTAAAGTTCCTCATTGTACGGATCCTGCCGTATCAGCATATTTCCATATTTCTGTACCTGTCCCATATCCTTTTGTATGTTTGCCTGGAAAAGCTTTTCTCTCACGGATTTCATAATATGCTGATTATACTGTTCCCGCATGGATGAAACCCATTCTTCAAATTCATAGCAGTTTTTAATATGAAAATGTGACAGAAAACCATCTTCTTCACTTTCAGGAATATAGTCTTCCCCTATCTTATCCCAGTCAATTTCCGGCATACTGAGAGGATTCAGGGATATGCCCGTATGTCCTTCCGTAACCAATATTTCCTTTCCCAAAAGCTTCTTTATCTGATATACAGCTTCTCTCAGATTCTTTCTTCCTACATTCTCGTTATCCGCGCCCCAGAGGACATAGATAATCTCTTCTCTTGTGATGTCTTTTTTCACACAGAGATAATAGAAAAAACCCTCTGCTTTTTTATAAGGAAAGTTTACTCGTTTTCCATTCAGTTCTACATATGGTCTTCCTAAAAGATGTACATTAATCTTATCCAATTTTTCATCCCTCTCTGCTTACTTAGCCCTAAGTATACGAAACAGGGAGGGGATTGTCAATAATTACAGTTTATCCAGAAATCTTTTTGAAAACCGTTGAATTTTACCGGCACTGAGTATATGATTAAATTAACAGATTACAGCAGAGGGGGACGCATATGATTGTTCGCAAGCCAATGATTTTATACTATGACAACGGACAGGAAGAAAAAAGGAAATCCATGGAAAAAGCCCTGAGCCATATGGGCATCGATCTGGTACCCGTTACAGCGGCTCATCTTCTCCAGACAGTAGGACATCTGGCAAAGGTAAAAGGATTTCCCCCAAGGAAAATACCGCCCTTCCAAAGCACACCTGAAGTTACCAAAGATGTTCTCATCATGTGTAATTTTACCGAGGAAAAGCTGGACAT
The DNA here is from genome assembly GCF_002161285.1 of Blautia sp. An81. GTDB lineage: Bacteria > Bacillota > Clostridia > Lachnospirales > Lachnospiraceae > Blautia > Blautia ornithocaccae. The sequence continues at coordinate 40,261 of NZ_NFHH01000006.1, forward strand.
GCTCCTGGATTCCATGAAAAAAGGATTGTTTCCTCAGGTGGCTTTAAAAGCCGTTCTCACAGCCCAGAACTGCTTCTGGACTTTTGCTCAATTATTTCAGGAACTGGAAGAGGAGCACAGCCATTTCTACAGTGAATAACACAGGCGCCGCATTTTTTGTCGGCGTCTGTGTTATTTTTCTGCAGCAGTAAGCATACAATCATATCAAGTCTGTTCTGAAAGGCAGCTTATAATGTCAAAACGAATCTTTAATACAGTCCTTATCCTGGGCTTTACCGCTCTTCTTATCCTGTGCGGAACAACCTACATTCCACGATTCATTTCTGTAGCAAACACTTCCGGCAGCCGGAAACTTCCCATCTACTGTGTAGAAACGGATAAACCCCAGATTTCCCTCAGTTTCGATTCAGGCTGGGGAAATGAATACACACAGACTATTCTGGATATCCTGGCCGCCCACGATGTAAAGGCAACCTTTTTCATGACTGGACAATGGGTGGACAGTTATCCCGAAGAAGTAGTAAAAATATATGAGGCAGGCCATGACCTGGGCAATCACAGCCAGAGTCATCCCTATATGAGCCAGCTGGAAGAAGCCGAACAGGTCCAGGAACTTATGAGCGTCCACAACAAGGTAAAACAGCTCACCGGCCACGATATGTTCCTTTTCCGGGCGCCTTACGGCGACTATAATGACCAAGTCATCTCCTGTGCCAATGAAAACGGATACTACCCCATACAATGGGATATTGATTCTCTTGACTGGAAAGACTACGGCGCCCAGGATATTATCCAACGGATAACGGAAAATGAAAAACTGGGAAACGGAAGTATTATTCTCTGTCATAACGGCGCCAAATACATCACCAACGCTTTAGATACCGTTATCACTACCCTTCAGGACAAAGGATATGAATTTGTTCCTATTTCCCAGCTTATCTATAAAGATCATTATTCTATTAATCATGAAGGACGACAGATACCGGAGACAGATTCATAAACATCCTCTCCGGTATCTATAAAAATTCAACTGCGGATAACAGGACTTGAACCTGCACGTCGTAGACACCAGAACCTAAATCTGGCGCGTCTGCCAATTCCGCCATATCCGCATAACATATATTATTGAAAGAAAAAAGGCTCAAATCCATTTATGGATTTAAGCCACTCCTACAAAGTGAAGCATCGGGGATTCGAACCCCGGACAACTTGATTAAAAGTCAAGTGCTCTACCGACTGAGCTAATGCTCCATAATGTCAACTGGGCTAGCTGGATTCGAACCAGCGAGTGCAGGAGTCAAAGTCCTGTGCCTTACCGCTTGGCGATAGCCCAAGACCGCCTTACGGCTAAGGTGGATAAAGGGATTCGAACCCTTGGCCTCCAGAGCCACAATCTGGCGCGCTAACCAACTGCGCTATACCCACCATATTTATTGATGCATTTTATATGCAAGCGTGCTTGGAGGGATTCGAACCCCCGACCCACGGCTTAGAAGGCCGTTGCTCTATCCAGCTGAGCTACAAACACATCAGCATCAGATATTGATGCAAGAGCGGGTGATGGGAATCGAACCCACATATCCAGCTTGGAAGGCTGGTGTTCTACCACTGAACTACACCCGCATGAATCGGGGTGACAGGATTCGAACCTGCGACCTCCTGGTCCCAAACCAGGCGCTCTAGCCAAGCTGAGCCACACCCCGTGGTGTTTTTTTCTTGCCGTCAGCACCTTCGCTTGACGACGAAGTTAAATATACCATACGAAAAAACAAAAGTCAACACTTTTTTTATAATTTTTTTCATATTTTTTTCACTTCTGTTTTTTAGTTTCCGGGGATGGGACACAGCGGCAGTATTTCTCCGGCTTCTTCTAATTTTCTATGTAGTTAATCGTATAATGGGCCTCTCCTTCCCGGTCAATTTCCATAAGCATATAGCTGGGTTTTCTTCCCCATTGCCTTGGATAGGAAAGGCTCCCCGGATTCAGGACCGTCACATGGTCGTCAATATCAATCTCCGGGCGATGAGTATGTCCATACATAACGATATCTATATTTCTGGAACGGGCCTCCTCTTTCAGTCTGTCTGTTCCCACAGAGACTCCATAATAATGACCATGGGTGATCAGCACACGGTATCTTCCCAGCTGAAACTCTTCTTCCCGGGGAAGGTCGGAGAAAAAATCATTATTTCCTGATACCATATGAACAGGACAGTCCGCCAATGCTTCTATATAATCTTCATGGCCCTCAATATCTCCCAAATGAATAAAGAGATCTGTCTGTCCCACTTTTTCTATTACTTTTTTCAAGTTTCTTTCATGACCGTGGGTATCGCTGACTATTAATATTTTCATATCTTTGCCCCTCGTTTTACTTATAATATCTCTTCTTTCTCCAATATCTCCTTCATTTTTCTCAGAGCGTTTCCTCTGTGGCTGATGCTGTTTTTTTCTTCCGGGGGAAGCTGTGCAGTGGTCATTCCCCGCTCTGGGAGATAAAAAATAGGGTCGTATCCAAAACCGTTCTCTCCCTTTTCCTCGTATCCGATCCTTCCCTCTACAGTGCCTCTTACCACAAATTCTCTTCCATCAGGAAACACTGCGGCAATGGCGCAGACAAAGCGGGCAGTACGCTTTTCATCCGGCACCCCTTCCAGACGGTCAATAAGGTTCTGATTCTTAATTCTATAGGAAGTATCTTCTCCCATATATCTTGCGGAATAGATGCCCGGTTCCTTATTCAAATAATCAATCTCCAGGCCGGAATCATCGGCCAGCACCATTTCTCCTGCCAGCTTACAGATGGCCCGGGCCTTGATCAGGGCATTTTCCTCAAAAGTGCTGCCGTTTTCATCAACATCCGCATATACTCCCGCCTCTTTCATTGACTGGATCTCCAGAGGAAGCTCTCCCAGGATTTCTCTGATTTCTACCATTTTATTCTCATTGCCTGTGGCAAATATCATTCTTCTCATGTTCTTCTATTCCTTCCCTTCCTGCAGGACTTTTCTTTTAGGCGGCTTTGGTCCCGGAAACTGGTAAAAATATGTCTTCATCATGCCATTGTAGATTTTCCGGTTTTTGTCTGCTTTTCGGCCAATATACTTTTCTGCATCTGTAAAGGCTGTTATCACATACAGAGACCAGGAGTCCAGACCTGCAAAACTTTTTCCCAGGCTGGTATAAATGGCAGGCAGATTTTCTCTTTCCTCCAGCCGTTCTCCATATGGAGGATTGGTCACAATAAATCCATACTTTTTAGAGTGTCTCAGGTCTTTCACATCTCTGGCCTGAAAATGGATAAGCTCTTCCACTCCTGCGACTCTGGCATTTTCTCTGGCTGCTTTTATCATCTGGCTGTCCAGGTCATATCCCTGGATATCTGTCTGTATATTTCTGTTTACAAGACTCTCCGCTTCGTCATGGGCATAATACCAGTGTTTTCTGGGAATCAGATTTTTCCAGTCCTCAGCCAGAAAAGTACGGTTCATTCCCGGAGCAATATTGGCGGCCATCAGGGCTGCTTCTATAGGAAAAGTACCGCTGCCGCAGAATGGATCCACCAGAATCCTGTCCTTATTCCAGGGCGTAAGCATAAGAAGGGCTGCTGCCAGGGTCTCTGTAATAGGCGCCTTACTGGTGAGACGGCGGTATCCCCTCTTATGGAGAGAAACGCCGCTGGTATCTATACCTATAGTTGCCTGGTCTTTCATAAAGGCCACCCGGATAGGGTACTCTGGCCCATCCTCTGCAAACCATTCTACATGATAAACCTGTTTCAAACGTTCCACTATGGCTTTTTTCATGATAGACTGGATATCAGAGGGACTGAAAAGCTTGCTCTTTACAGAGTTTGCCTTAGCTATCCAGAATTTTCCGTTGACTGGGATATACTTTTCCCAGGGAAGGGCCTTGGTTTTTTCAAAAAGCTCATCGAAGGTTTCTGCCTTAATCTGTCCTGCTTTCAGGAGAATCCTCTCTGTAGTCCTGAGAAAAATATTTGCTCTGGCTATTGCACCGGCGTCCCCCAGAAAGGTCACCTTTCCATCTTCTACCTGGCTGATCTCATATCCCAGGTTCTGAATTTCTCTTTTTAAAACCGCTTCCAGACCAAAGTGGCAGGGCGCGATCAGCTCATATCTCTCATCCATTAAAGCTGTAACTCCTTCACAATTTCTCCTTCAAAGCCACGGATGCTGAAAATTCCATTCTCCAGGACAGCATAGGTAGGGATATTTCCTTCTTTTGGAATAGATACAGAGCCCGGATTGAGGATTGTATAGTTTTCTTTCTTATCAGCCCGGAGCACATGAGTATGTCCATGAATAAATATATCGCCGTTTTTCATAGGAGGAAGATTCTCCTCATTGTAAACATGTCCATGGCTGCAGTAGATCGTGCGCTCTCCGTCCATCAGGATACAGTAATCTGCCATGATGGGAAATTGCAGAACCATCTGGTCCACCTCTGCGTCACAGTTTCCCCGGACAACATAAAGGTGCTCCTTCCATTGATTGAGCATGGCGATCACCTGTTTGGGAGCATAGTCCTTTGGAAGGTCATTTCTGGGGCCATGGTACAGCAGATCTCCCAGCAGGACCAGACGGTCTGCCTTTTCTTTCTGGTATGCTTCCAGCATCTTATTGCAGTAATATGCGGAGCCGTGAATATCTGATGCAAACATATATTTCATATCTTCTGTTCTCCTTTAGTCTTTTTCCCTGAGATTCTCAGAGATTTTCAGGTATTTTATTCTTTATTCTACTATGACCAGCAGGAAAATACAAGTTTGAACCTTGATAACATCGGATTCCTCCCACTACGGATTTCACCCTGAATCCCATCTTCATCAGCTCCCTGGCTGCAAACAGGCTGGCGCTTCCTCTCTCGCAGTATAAGACCAGAAGTTTCCGCCTGGGTATTTTTCTGCACTTCTCAAGCTCCTCATAAGGAATGTTTACAGCGGTTTTCAGATGGCTTTTTTCATAAGCTTCTTTCTCCCGCAGATCTATGATGACGGCATCCTGTCTGCCGATATAAGAATCCAGTTCTTCCGCAGAAACAGTGTCTATACTCTGCATGAAAAAAATACTCCTTTTTCTTTTAGTATATGCAGCAAAAAGGCTGCCTCTCTTAGCAAAGGCGCATATGCTCTTTTTAAGAAAACTATATGTAGAAAAAGCTGCTCCGGCAGACCTTTTCGGTCCCCGGAGCAGCTTTCATGTCAGCCGATTAATACTCGGATTTAAAAGTATTTTTGTTAGCTGATGTGTTTTTATTCTTGGCTTTTCCAGAATTCTGCGCATTTTTCTCTTTGTTGCTTTCGTAACTATCTGAGCAGTTTTCTACAAATGTATTTCTGCTGTTGGATGCTCCTGATTTGTTTTTGCTGTTTTCGCTGCTATAATTCTTAGCCATTATCATTACCTCCTGATTGAACATTTTTGTTACAATCCTAGTATTTCTACATTGTGTGAAAATATTCTCCGGGAAATTGTTAAAATATTGTTTTTTTATTATGAACAGGCAAAAATAAATCTTGCAGAAATTTTTAAGAAAAAAATAATATTATTGCTTTTTTTTTCCTTTTATATTATAATATGGGTTGTAAAAAGAATTTACCCTTCAAAAAATTTTTTTTACATTATAACCCCTTATTTAATTATTTATACTCCCCTCGAAATGCTCTGCAGCTCCCCTGCAGGGCATTTCTCTTTGGATCTATCGGGGTTTTCAGGGTTAGCCCTCTTTCACCTTCGCACTTTAATGTGTGAAATTCTCTTACCTGTACCCAACTTTTACCCAAGATGGCTTTCCGGCCTCTTCCACCCATAACCTTGCAGTTCCAGGGAAAGGGGCGCTAACCATGTTTGAAGCTTATGATGACATATTAACTGTGGAAGATGTATCTTCAATTCTAAAAATTGGGATGACTCAGACCTATAAAATCCGGCTTGAGGAGATAAATTCCTCTTGCCGGATTTTCTATAAACATTTTCAGGTATTTCTACTCATCAGCTTCAATACTCTCTATGATTAAATCAGGGTTGATTCTTTTTAAGTACCTATCAAACTGTGGCACAGTAAAATCAATCTCACCATGCCCAGTAGAATAAATAATTCCCTTGCTGATAAGCTGTGCTCTGGTGGGTGATATAGAGCTTACCCTTTTTCCTAAAATCTTCGCCACATTGGAAATCGTACATGGCAAACTTCCACATCTGACCATAGCAAACAAAAAATCATGCTCTTTTTTCGTGCAGCGATCATATCGTATTTTAAAGAATCCCTTATCCAATTTGTCCAGAAAAACTGGTATCACACGCTCTACATCGGATTTTTTAATAATCTCGCTCCCTGTCTCTTCCCAAATTGTATTACATAGTTCCTGAATAAAAAATGGATATCCCTTGCTCCATTCTTTTATTTCTTCTACTGCTTCTTCTTCATACTGAACCCCCAGCTCCGTTGCCGGTTTAACAATGGCGTCCGTTGCCGCATGGTCAGATAGCTCTGCAACCTCAATATATTGAAATAGTCTCTCGGAATAAAATTTTACCTCCCCCAAAATTTTCAAGATCTTGGGAAGGCCTGCACCATATATCGTAATGGGTAATCGCAGTTGGTTTACCCTGTGTAACGCATTTATCAGAGCCTCCATTTCATTAGGCTTCATATATTGAATCTCATCTACGAAAAAACAGATTGCCCTTTTTGCCTTTGCTGCCATTCGTCCCATTGCCACAAACATTTCTGTCAGATCATCTGACAGGACCCCTGAAGATACATACATAGAGGGTTCTGCAATCCCTGCTGTAAAGGTTTGTTCTTCTGGATTATAAGTCACCTGAAATGCCTGGAGTATTCCCAATGCCTTATGTCCTAAATCTTTTACGGATTCTATGACACTCATGCGGTGAATAATTTTTTTAGAGGCATTTGCTATCTGAACAATAAAGCTTCTTTTTTCTGCAATCTCGATGTGAGCATACAAAATGTCCAATTCTTCTGCCTTTTCTTCAATAGCATTCAATAAAACTGTTTTTCCTACCCCTCGCAGTCCATAATAAATAACAGGCTTTTGCGGATATCCCATTGCTACTGCTTCTAATATTTTATCTGCTTCTTCCAGCATAGATTCACGGCCTGCAAGGTAACGGGGCATGGCTCCTGCCCCTGGTGTATACGGTGACGCATATCTCATGACAGCCTTCCTCCTTCCACTATTTTCTCATTATAACTGAAACTCTCTTTTTATACAATCATATTTGCTGCAAAAGAAAAAGGCAGAATCTCCATAGGAGACTCCGCTTCTGTTTTCTTGTTTCTAAAACTTCCAATTTCCCATTGATCCTACCCAATTTGTACCCAACTTTTACCCAAGATTCCACATTCTAACATGATCCAGTACAAACTATACAATGCAGAAAAGCCTTGATTTATAGGCATTTTAAGCCCATAAAGCACAGTATAATTTATACATGGACTAACCCCTTATTTAATTATTTATACTCCCCTCGAAATGCTCTGCAGCTCCCCTGCAGGGCATTTCTCTTTTTCATTCTTCTTCATATAAGAAAACAGCCCGTGAAGGTCTCACGGACTGCTTTATCATCGATTATTTCTTCACTCCAAACTCTTCCGCCAGCTTGGCAAATCCCGGCATGGAATTAAGTATGGTCTCATAGGCCACACAGTAGGCAATCCGTACATATCCCGGGCAGGCAAAAGATGAACCTGGCACGATGAGTATATGGTGCTTCTTTGCCGCCTGGCAGAATACCTGCTCGTCTTCTACCGGAGACTTTACAAAAAGATAGAAAGCTCCCTCTGGCTTTATACAGGAAAATCCCAGCTCTTTCAATCCCTGATACAAAGCGTTCCGGTTCCTGTCATAGTAAGGAACATCGGCCTTTGCATCCAGGCATTTAGCCACTGCCCTCTGCATAAGAGAAGGAGCGTTTACAAATCCCAAAATCCTGGTGGCCACATTGGCAGCGCTTTGAAGATCGGAGGAATCAGCAGCTTCATCTGGTATTACCAGATAGCCGATGCGCTCTCCTGGAAGGGACAGGGATTTGCTGAAGGAATATCCCACAATCGTGTCCTTATAATATTTTGTAAGATAGGGAACCTCCACGCCATCATAGGCCAGCTCCCGGTAAGGTTCGTCAGAAATCAGATAAATATCTGTGCCAAATTCCTGCTCTTTTTTAGCCAGGATTTCAGCCATAGCTTTAATCGTTGCTTCTGAATATACCACTCCGGTAGGATTATTGGGAGAATTGACAATTACCGCTTTTGTCTTCTCGGTAATCTTTTCTTCCATTTCTGTCAGGTTGGGCTGGAAAGTCTCTGTATTGGGGCTTACCACTGTCACCTCTCCGTCATAATTTTCCACATAGGAATTGTATTCACCAAAATAGGGAGCAAACACAAGTACCTGGTCCCCTGGGTTCAGGATAGCTTTCAGGATTACATTTAAGCCTCCTGCTGCTCCCACCGTCATAACAATATTATTTTCATGGAAGGCTGTGCTGAACCGCTGGTTCAGAGATTCTGCAACTGCCTGCCGCACATCCTCATAACCGCTGTTGCTCATATAGCCGTGGAGCATTACCGGGTCCTCTTTTTCCAGCTCTTCTATAATGGCTTCTTTCACTTTTACAGGTGCAGGAACATTAGGGTTTCCAAGACTGAAATCATAAACATTCTCTGCACCGTATTTTTCCGCCATTTTCTTTCCTTCTTCAAACATAGCGCGAATAGCGGAACTGTTTTTCACAAAACTTTTCATCTTATCTGCTATCATTACCACTTCATCCTTTCCAGGTTCCTTACGCTCTGGCATGGCCTTTCACGCCCAATACGTCCGGGAATCCATTTTTTCTATTATAGTCTTTTTCCCCTTCCATATCAATGTTTTCCTGCAGACACACTTTTCTCCAGGAAGTCTACAATTTTAGCCGCGGCTTTTCCAGAGATACAGTTTCTCTGGGCCTCTACCATAGCCTGTACCCGTTCTGGAGATTCCAGCAGCCGGATTCCTTCCGCCACCTGTCTGTCTATAGTCCTGGGGGACAAAGACATCTTATGCTTCTCAAAGAACTTTCTATTGGCAGTCTCACAGCCAGGTATGGGGGCTGTATGGACAATGGGAATCCCAGATACTGCTGCCTCTGTAGAGGTCAGTCCTCCCGGCTTAGTATAGATAATATCGCAGGCTTTCATATATAGTTCCATCTGCCTGGTCTTCCCGATTATAAAGAAGTTTTTCTCCCCGCCATATTTCTTTTTCAGCTTCTGGAAAATCTTTTTATTGCTTCCGCAGATAATAGCTACGCAGTCTCTGCCTCCTACTTCTTTCCAAAGCCTTTCCGTAAGTTTCTCCAGGTCACCTGCTCCCATACTGCCGCCCATGAGCAGATATATTTTTTTCTCTGAAGGAAATCCCAGATACTCTCTGGCCTTCTTTTTATCTGCTTTCAGGCGGAACCGGCGGCTTACCGGGATTCCCAAAGGCAAAAGTTTCTCCCTGGGCATCCCTCTTTTGACGCATGTTTCCGTCAGTTCTTCGTGAGGAATGATATAATAATCACACTCCGTCTCTTCCCAGAAAGGAATACAGGTGTAGTCCGTCATAACCGCCAGGGTAAGGGGCAGCCTAATTCCCTTTCTTTTCATATAGGTCAGAGTCTCTGCCGGATAGAGATGGGGCATAAGAACTGCATCAAAATCCTCCTCTTCCAGATATGGCTGAAGATACTTTGCCATTCTGGAATTCACATAATATACGGGAGATTTTCTGGCAATCCGACTCACTGCCATGCCAATATTGTACACAGCCCCGAATACATGGGGCGTTTTCTTAACTGTATTTACATATACATCCTCTACTGCATTGGATACTTTCTGCCCTGCCAGGACCAGATAATCGAACATGATCCCCTGGTGTCCTCTGCTTTCCAGTTCTTCTTTCAGAGCCATTCCTGCGGCATCATGTCCCCCTCCTGTCTTGCAGGATAAGATCAATACTTTCATTTCCTAATTTCTCCTGAATATAAAACTTATTTTTCTGTCTTCTGTATGTCTCAATTCTTCTTTATGTTTATCCAGGACTACTGCAGAAATCAAAAATGTTCCTGCTGCAACAGACGGGTGTATTTTGCATAGAATGCTGCTTACCAGCCAACAGAGATAGGTCACTCCCGTCCTGAGGCTGTGAGGGTTGACAATGATCACCAATGAAAACAGCAGATACCAGAAAATCAGCAGCTCCAGACTGTCCAAAAAAGGATACAAACCTGCCAGAACGCCAAAAGTCACGGCAATTCCTTTTCCGCCCTTCTCTCTTCCTCCCTGGATAGGACATGCATGGCCTATCACTGGTCCGGCCATGATGAGAGCAAATCCCATCTGCTCCGTTCCCAGTTCTCCTGCCGCCAGATGGACAGGCAGAAATCCTTTCAGGATATCACAGATAAGGACCAGCATCCCCCATGCAGGGCCTGCATAAGTAAAGGCATTGGCTGTACCCGGATTTCCATCTTTGCTCAGTTCTCTTACATCCAGGCCGCAGAATATCTTTGGGATCCAGTATCCAAACATGATTCCTCCGGAAAGATATGCCAGCAAAAAATAAAATATATATCTTAGAATCATCATCTCACCTATTACTTTCTGTCCCAGGACCTGATCATCCTGTAAAATTCCGGTATATACAGAATAAGTGTAAGAGCCATGATCAAAATTTCCAGACTGATCAGACGGTCCGCCCAGACACCGGGGATTGCCGGCCAGCAGACTAACAGAAAAAGCAGGACAAAGAGAGAGCCTGTACATACCTTGCCGAACCATTTTGCCCCGTCCAGTTTTCTTCCGTGACGAAGATTTATGATTCCCATAACAGTCATAAAGCCTTCCTTCAGGAGCATCAGAAGAAACAGATAAATCATCTTTTCATATCGGAAGACCAGACAAAGGGCAACAGCCCCATGGGTCAGTTTATCTGCAACCGGGTCCAGAAACTTTCCAAACTCTGTGATCATGTGAAATCGTCTTGCCACCTGCCCGTCCAGGAAATCTGTAATATAAGACAGCAGGATTATGCCTGCTGCCAGATAATAATCTCCAGGTCTTTCTGCCCTCAGATAAATCCAGCAGAATACCGGTATCAGTAAAATGCGAAAGTACCCCATACAATTTGGTATGGAGTACAGTTCTTCCTTTTTTATCTTCTTCATAAGCATCATTCCAGTCCTTTCAGATAGTAGTAACTGTAGCACAGCCTTACTTCTCTGTCAAGAAAGGTTCCTGTTTCATCCAGCTTCGGAGCCTTTGACTACTTCTATAGCCTTCTGAAGCTGATTGTCTTCTTCATGGGAAATTGAAGTCTCCTGTTCAAGGCCTTCACTCAGTTCCACCTCTACATCCGGCTGGATTCCTGTTCCGTGGATACATTTTCCACTGGGTGTATAATATTTCGCTGTTGTAGTTTTAATAGCGCTGCCATCATTAAAAGGAATGAGACTCTGGACAATTCCCTTGCCAAAAGTAGTGGTTCCCACAATCGTTCCTTTACTGTAGTCCTGAATTGCTCCTGCAAAAATCTCAGAAGCACTGGCACTGTTGCCATTTACCAAAACTGCCAGAGGAATATCCAGCTCATTTTCTCCATCACAGGTATATTCCTCTCTTTCTCCATTCTTATCCTCTGTATACACGATCAGGCCCTCAGGAAGGATATCTTCCAGGATATCACATACAGATGTGAGCAGACCTCCCGGATTATTCCTTACATCTATGATCAGTCGTTCCATTCCCTGGTCTTTCAGTGCTTCAAAAGCTTCCATATACTGAGGTTCCGTCTGCTCGGTAAATTCATAAAGGGCAATATAGCCGATATTGTCCTCCAGCATTTCGGACTGTACTACAGGAATATTTACCTCTTCCAGATGCACATCGATCTCCAGGTATTCGCTCTCACCTTCTCTGGCAATGGTCAGATGGGCCACCTGGTCCTGAGAGCTTTTTACTTTGTCTACTACTTCCGACAATTCCATACCAGAAACAGACTCTCCATTAACCTCTACCAGCACATCCTCCGGCAAAAGTCCTGCTTTTTCTCCCGGTGCTCCCTCATAACAGCGGACCACCTTTACTTCTCCAGTGTTTACATCCTGCTGCATTACCACGCCGATTCCTTCATAGGAGCCTGTGGTTTCCGTAGTCAGCTCTTCATATTCCTCACTGGTATAATAAGCGGAATATGGGTCCCCAAGGCTTGCCATCATCCCTTTATACATATATTCTTCCATCTGCTCATCGTCTATATCCCCGGTATAGCTTTCCTTCACTGTCTCTTCGATATACTTTGCCTTCTGTACAAAGCTGTCTGTCACTGCTCCCTGGTTCCTCTCATTAGACTGAACTACGTCGTAAATCTTCAGTCCGCCGCCTCCGATGATCAGCGTGCAGACAATGCCAAGTATAAAGCCTTTTCTGAACCTGCCCTGTTCCATTTTCCGTCCTCCGATTTTTTTCTCTGATATAAATACTGGCAAGACCCACAATCCTGTGTGCCCTGCCAGCTTTGCTAACCTTGCTCTTTGGTTATGATCACACTCTGAGGTGCTTTCTTACTGAGAAAATACTTCCTATAAAACCGATGCCGATTCCAAGTCCCAGTCCGATGGGAACCAGATACTGGAAGACATCAGCTACAGGCAAGAACTGAAGAAAGCTTCCCAGATTCTGAAATCTTTCAATTACATAAGTAATGATTCTTTCGTATAAGAAGTATAGTATGCAGATAGGGATTGCAGCTCCAATAGCTCCCAGAAGGATTCCTTCTATTACGAAAGGAGATCTTACAAAGAAGTCTGTAGCCCCTATCAGTTTCATGATACCGATTTCTTCCTGTCGTACAGAAATACCCATGGTAATAGTGTTTCTGATCAGGAAGAAGGCCACTGCCAGAAGGATCACTACAATAGCAATAGACACATATCCGATCAGCCGGTTAAAGGTGGAAAGAACATCTGCTGCTGCTTCGGACTGTTCTACCTTTCTCACTCCATCCAGACTCTCTGCAAAAGAAACCAGCTCTTCCTGTCCCTCTACATTATCCAGATACACATCATATCTGGAGGAGTTTGCTAAGGGATTATCCTGCATAAAACCTTCTGCCAGTTCTGCATTATCCTCTCCAAGATATACCTTGCTGTAAGCTTCCCATGCCTCATCAGCAGATATATAGTCTATCTCTGCTACTTCTGGCCGGTCTTCCAGTTCTCTTCCGATATCATCAATCTGATCCTGGGTGATGCCCTCATCAAAATACACCAGTATGGCAATTCCTTCCTCAGCAGAATGGACAATATGATTGAAGTTCATGACCAATGCCAGAAACAGTCCAAAGAGGAAGATACAGGCTGCCATAGTGGAAATAGATGCCAGAGAGAACCGCAGGTTACGCCAGATATTTTTAAATCCCTGTTTAAATATGTATGCAATGGTACTAATTCGCATTCCGATATTCCCCTTCCTGTTCGTCGCTGACAATCACGCCTTTCTTCATGGTGATCACACGTTTTCTGAAAGCGTTGACGATTTCTCTGTTGTGAGTAACTACAAGGACAGTGGTGCCTCTTTCATTGATCTCCTCCAGAAGCTTCATGATCTCAAAGGAGTTTTTAGGATCCAGATTACCTGTAGGCTCGTCAGCCAGCAGAATACTCGGTCTGTTTACCAGAGCTCGGGCAAGAGCAACTCTCTGCTGCTCGCCTCCTGAGAGCTGGTCTGGTTTTGACTTGTATTTTTCAGCCAGACCTACCAGAGTCAGTACTTCAGGGACTCTTTTCCGGATAATACGGGTAGGGCGCTCAATAACCCTTTGGGCAAAGGCCACGTTTTCATAGACATTTCTGTCCTTCAGCAGACGGAAATCCTGGAACACAACACCGACTCCCCTGCGGTATTTGGCTACCTTTCTCCGTCTCAGCTTATTCAGCTGCTGGCCGTTTACTGTGATGGTTCCGCTAGTAGGATCCAATTCTTTTAAAAGAAGCTTGATCAGAGTGGATTTCCCTGAACCGCTGTTTCCCACTACGAACACAAATTCACCCTTCTCTACGTGAAGATTCATATGGTCAATGGCCGGCTGGCCCTTGCTGTATGACTTGCTCACGTCCACTAAATCAATCATAATAACCTCCTGTTTTCCTATTGAGAGAAAATCTCTCTTTAGTAATCAAGCGTTTCCATGTATTTCATATACTTCACTACCATCAGAGCGATCTTAAAAGTAATCGCATCTTCAAACACCCTCAGATCCAGGCCTGTGCTTTTCTGGAGCTTATCAAGCCTGTAGACCAGTGTGTTCCTGTGTATATATAGCTGCCTGGAGGTTTCTGAAACATTCAGGCTGTTCTCAAAGAACTTGTTAATGGTAGTCAGCGTCTCCTCGTCAAAGTCATCGGGAGATTTTCCGTCAAAGATTTCCCGTATGAACATTTTGCACAGAGGAATAGGGAGCTGATAGATCAGACGTCCGATTCCCAGGGAACTATAGGCAATAACTTCTCTCTCTCCAAAGAAAATCTTGCCCACGTCCAGAGCCATTCTGGCCTCCTTATAAGACCGTGAAACTTCCTTAAGTTCCTTTACAATGGTTCCATAAGCAATGTGGGTCTTTCCGTCTCGCTCTACTCCCAGGGTAGACAAAATGGTGTAGGCCGCTTTTTCAAGCTGTGCATAATCATCAGCGGGAGCCAGCTCCTTTACGATAATAATGCTCTTCTCGTCTACAGCAGTAACAAAGTCTCCTGATTTTCCTCCTAGAAGATTCTTAATATTTTCCAGGGAACCATAGTCTTTGTCCTGATTGGTCTCCAGAATATATACAACTCTGCGGGCATCAGATTCAATATGGAGCTTTTTGGCCCGGTTTTGGATATCCACCAGCAAAAGATTGTCAAGAAGAAGATTCTTTATAAAATTGTCTTTATTAAATCTCTCCTTGTAAGCAGTGAGCAGGCCCTGGATCTGGAACGTTACAAGTTTTCCCAGGGTATAGGCATCCTCTGCATCACCATCTAACACCAATATGTATTCCAGCTGATGATCATCATATATTTTAAAATACAGATTGTTCCTTACCACCTGGCTGTCTGCGGGAGAATTGGCAAAAGCCATAATCTCTTCTTCTCCGCATACGCTTTCAGGATAGGTAGTGGCCAATACCTTTCCTTCCATATCGGTTACACAAAAATCTGTTCTGGATATTTCTTTTAACCCATCCAGAGTATTTTGAAGTATCTGGTTTGAAATCATCTTGTCTCCCTCTTTCATCATATAGTTTTATTAATTTGTATCCCATAATATAAAAAACCCTACTATATATACTAATACATAATCCTGAAAAAATAAAGAGAAAATCTAAAATTATTACATATTTTTTTCATTTGTAATAATTTCTTCATATTTCCTTCTTTTCTTCTTTATAACTGGAAACCATCTTTTTAAAAATATTTTTTTCCATGATTTTTCCCAGCCAGGCCGGCTTCAGTCCCGGTCCCTTCCAGATTTCCTGGCAGTTTCCCAGGCTGAACCACACTCTCGTATTAACAATTTTTCGGTTTTTACTCACAAATTTCTCCAATTCATAAGTTCTGGAACAGCTTAGGACAGCCTGAGGACTGAGGGCATTAATCTCATTGATCACTCTGTCCACCTGGTCTGTCTCTCCTGTCAGCAGGCTGTCTCTTCCAGTAATAACAATTTCCGGATATTTTTCTTTCAGGTACCGGAACATTCCTTCCGCATCCTCCTGGTCTTCTCCCAGAATAAAGATACGATTCTTATATTGGGCAAGAAGCCAGAAGAGAGTACCAATAAACCCGTGCTGAGTAATCTCCTCTTCCATTTCACTGTCATGGAGTCCTGCTGCCCACAGTATCTCCGTATCATCAGGCACTGCTTTATCCAGCATTTCAATATAGGCCTTCAGCTCAGGATCTTTCTGAGCTTCCACAAAAAGCTTCATGGTAAGTGCCCCATAGGTGGACAGGGATTCCTCCTGATTCCAGTGGACATTAATACTCTCCATAATTTCTTCCACTGAACAAATGTCCAGAGAAATTCCCATAATTTCTACTTTTCCGTTCATATTTCAGCTCCGTCAAATATCTTTTTCCAGCTGTTTCATCAGATAGCGACCTACTACCGGTGAAAAGCCGGAAATATTCCGTATATAGGCAAAATCTTTTCCGAATATCTTCTTCTCTGCCGCCAGGTCCTTTTCTTCCCCGGCAAAAACTCCCAGAACACAGACTCCCTGATTCCGCAGTTTCCGCACCTCAAAGCCAGTGTCCTGGACTGCATATTTGCCTTGATAGGGCTGGGGATTTCTGGCATTTGGCCTGTTCAGGATTACGTCATAAGGTCTTCCGTCGCTTAAAATGATCAATATCTTGTGCTCCTCGTCTCTGGCTGTCAGCCCCTGACCTGCTGCCTTAATTGCAAGGCCGTCCCGGTTATTAGATGAAGTAATATATTCAAAAATGTTTCCGTTTTCTTTCCTGTCCGAATCATAGTCCCGGAACTGGTGCAGAATGGTATAGTCCCAGAAGGTGCAAAAACTCATTACCCGATGAGGGATCCCTACATTACTTAAAGACTCACTTAGAATATATGCCTGGATAGCCACCTGGCCCTGGCGGCTCCTCTGAGAACCGCTGGCGTCAATCAGAACATCTACCACAAAACTGGAACTTTCTGCATGGAGCTCTCTTTTAAAAACCTTCGCGTCCTCTGTCCTTCCTATCCTCCAGAGTCTGGAAGGGATCACGACCCCTCGGTCAGAAAGAGTTTCCTCTGCCTCATCCCGCATGACCAGTGTCTTCTTCAGCATGTCTGTCAGTATCTGGATATTATTTTTTACCAGACGATGATTATCATAATATTCATAAAGGTTTTTATCTTTCTGCTTTCTGGCATACTCATACTGATAATTTCTCAGTACCGGATCTTTCAGGATACCCCTGGTAAAATACAGGCTGCAGTCTCCGTGGATCCCTCTGCACAAAAGATAGTTCAGCCTTTTCTCCTCAGACTCTTTCAGAAAAGTTTTCCCATAGTTTCTTTCTACATAGGAGTATACCTTCTGAAGAG
This sequence comes from Blautia sp. An81, assembly GCF_002161285.1. Classification (GTDB taxonomy): domain Bacteria; phylum Bacillota; class Clostridia; order Lachnospirales; family Lachnospiraceae; genus Blautia; species Blautia ornithocaccae. The sequence goes on from NZ_NFHH01000006.1 coordinate 57,434, forward strand.
CTTTCTCATCGACTACCAGAACACGCTTTTTGTTTTCTACCTGTTCTGACTCCTCCTGGTCCTCTCCTGTCTCCATCTGATCCAGATTTGTCATATTCTCTGAGACCTTATCCAGATAAGTCTCCAGACTTCCGTTTAAAGCTTCTTCGTCCAGATAGTCCTGCCAGGAAAATTCCGCCAGTTCTTCCAGGGTCACTGCCAGGACCTTTTCCAGATTTCCGTGCTGCCGTTCAAAATAGGGATCTACTACTTCGTTATAAAGCTGGTCTGTGACTTTTATGATATCCATGGTGTTTTCCGCCTTATCCAGGCTTTCTGCCATATCCATCCATTTCCGCTGTCTGGCAGGGGCCGGCTCATGGCCCCTGAGGACCTCCCTGAACAGGGAAATCTTCAGTCTTCCTGCCCCGTTTTCCTGGAGGCGGTGAAAATCCTTCTCCAGAACATCTTCACAGGCCTTTTTTCTTATGGAAGCAACTCCCTCCCGCTCTTTAATAATCTTCCCTGAAACTGCAAATTCAATACAAAGCTGTGCAAGACTCATAAGGGGAGCCTCCATGGCATGAAGATAGATTTTCTTCACCAGGTACAGGGAATATGCTTCTCTGTCAAAATATTTCGCAAAGGCTCCCTGTTTAATGCCGTCATAAAGGGCAATATATTTTGAACGGGTAAATGTCTGAAGATCTGGTTTAAATTCCAGGCCATAATCCCCGCTTACTGTCCACATAAGATTCTTTATTCTGTTTTCCAGTTCCAGCTGAAATTCATCCATAATTTCCTCTATTCTTCAAATACATCCCCGGCTGTCCAGGAATCAGGTATCCTGGTCATCACTACATCCTGTACGATCTCTTTTTCAAAAATATCAAAGCATTTATTCACTACTCCCATTTTCACTGCAAGAGCCGGTTTCAATCCTTTTTCTACTGTCTTCAGCGCTCCGATAACCCCTCGCAGATCCAGGGCCTTGGTGGTGATCTCACTGTTATATGCTTTCAGCTGCAGGTCCATAAAAAGGCCGATCCACTGTTTCAGAGCATTTTCCCTGATCTTTGGAAATTTCCTTTTCAGGATAAATTCCAGCGTCTCTTCATCCTGGGCAGGCATGTCAATGACCAGGAAGCGGGAAACCAGAGCTTCGTTCAGCTCTTTCGTACCTGCATATCCATAATTCATGGTAGCAATAAACCGGGCAGCTTCGTGCATATCAATCCGGTCATATCCAGGCACATCAATACACCTTCTGTAGTCCAGTGCAGCATGGAGTACGGAAACCGCATCGTTCTTAGCCATATTGATCTCATCCAGGATGCCGAAGCCTCCATACTGGGCGCAGCGGTATATGCTGCCTTTTCGAAGCTGTACCCGGTTGTCCGCAAAAGTGTCTGTTCCGATCAGATCTCCGCTGTTTGTATTCACATGAAAAGAAACATTATAGACAGGCCGCCCAAAAATCCATGCCAGATTTTCTGCCAGGATATTTTTCCCTGTGGCCTTGGCTCCTGTGAGAAGAATATTCTCCCCCTGAAGCACTGCAGCAATTCCCATTTCCAATACTTCTTTTCCATAAAAAGGCATATCCGGCTGGGATACTCTGTTCTTTTCTTCCTCCTCTACAGGATAACGGCTCCTGAAGGCTTCTACCTCCTGGATCAGTTCTCTGTCTACCTGTTGCTCTCTTAAAAAATCTAATGTATGGTCCATCTTTTTCCTTTCTCCTGATTTTGCCCATAACAGAAACAAGGCTGCCGCATTGAACAGATATCTTGTTTCATGCAGCAGCCCCGGACTTTCTGAAGTTCCTATACTTCGAATAAAAGATCTCCGTAGGACGGCATTGGCCAGACTTCTTTGTCAACGATCATTTCCAGTTCATCAACTGGTTTTCTCAGGGCGTCCATGGCTGGGATCACCTGACGGCGATAGAAATATGCCTTATCTCTGCCGTCTGACATTCCATGGGCTTTTTCAGATACAGTCTTAAGGTTTTCCAGGGCGTCTCTGGTCTCTTTCAGAAGGCGGGATGTGGTCTGCAAAAGTTCAGTCTGCACATCTACATCCAGCACACCGGCAGAAACAATAGAGTTAATGGCGTCTGCCAGATTCTTCGTATATTTGATCACTGCCGGAATAATCTGTTTTCCAGCAATATCAATCATGGTCTTTGCCTCAATATTGATTGCCTTGGAATAAGTCTCGTATTTAATCTCCTGTCTGGACTCCAATTCTGCTTTTGTAAATACTCCGAACTTTTCGAAAAGCTCCACTGCTTTATCTGAAGTCATTACATCTACTGCCTCTACCATGCAGGTCAGGTTGGGAAGGCCTCTTCTTTCAGCTTCTTCCACCCACTCCTGAGAATATCCGTTTCCGTTGAATACGATCCTCTGGTGCTCCGTAAAGTTTTTCTTGATCAGATCATGAACAGCCAGGCTGAAGTCTTCTGCCTTTTCCAGCTCATCGCAGGCCTCTTTAAAGGCTTCTGCAACAATGGTATTCAGCACCACGTTTGCCGGAGCGATAGAATCTCTGGAACCCACCATACGGAACTCAAATTTATTTCCTGTAAAGGCAAATGGTGAGGTTCTGTTCCTGTCTGTAGTATCTCTCATAAACTCTGGAATGGATTTTACTCCGGTTTCCAGCTTTTCACTTTCAATACTGTGGTCTGCCATACCGGTTGTGATCAGCTGGTTCATTACATCTGTAAGCTGATCTCCCAAAAATACAGAAACGATGGCCGGCGGCGCCTCATTTGCCCCCAGACGATGATCATTTCCTACATCAGAAGCTGACTCTCTCAGAAGATCTGCATGTCTGTCAACAGCTTTGAGGACGCAGCTTAAAATAAGAAGGAACTGGATATTTTCATGAGGAGTATTTCCCGGATCTAAAAGATTGACTCCTGTGTCTGTGGTCAGAGACCAGTTATTATGCTTTCCTGAACCATTTACCCCTGCAAAAGGTTTCTCATGAAGAAGACACTTCATGCCATGCTGAGATGCTACTCGTTTCAATGTCTGCATAATGATCTGGTTGTGGTCTACCTCTACATTAGCTTCCGCATAGATCGGCGCCAGTTCATGCTGTGCAGGAGCCACTTCGTTATGCTGGGTCTTGGAAGTTACTCCCAGTTTCCAGAGTTCCTCATTTACATGTTTCATATATGCAGAAACTCTCTGGCGGATAGTTCCCAGATAGTGGTCATCCAGCTCCTGCCCTTTAGGAGGCATGGCTCCAAAAAGAGTCCTGCCTGTAAACACCAGGTCTTTTCTTCTGCTGAACATCTTCTCGCTGACCAGGAAATATTCCTGTTCTGCCCCAACAGAAGGAATCACCCTTTTCGCAGTGGTATCGCCAAAAAGCCGTACCAAGCGAAGGGCCTGAGTGCCTACTGCCTGCATGGAGCGGAGAAGAGGGGTCTTCTGGTCCAGAGCCTCCCCTGTGTAGGAGCAAAAGGCTGTAGGAATACAGAGAGTTGCTCCTGCCGCATCATGTCTTACAAAAGCCGGGGAAGTGCAGTCCCAGGCAGTATAGCCTCTGGCCTCGAAAGTAGCCCGCAGACCTCCGGATGGAAAAGAAGAAGCATCTGGCTCTCCCTTTATCAGTTCCTTTCCTGAAAAACTCATAAGGACCTTACCATTTGGCTGAGGTGCAGTGATAAAGGCGTCATGTTTCTCTGCTGTTACGCCAGTAAGAGGCTGAAACCAATGGGTATAGTGAGTAGCGCCTTTTTCAATGGCCCATTCTTTCATTTCATGGGCGATAACGTCTGCCATCTCCAGAGACAGCTCCTTGCCCTCCAGTATTGTCTGTTTTAATTCCTTATAGACTTTCTTCGGGAGACGCTGCTGCATCACGAAATCATTAAATACATCTTCTCCAAATATCTCGGTTACATTGGTATATTCGCCCATACTCCGGCTCCTTCCTCTTTTACAATTTTTTAAAACTGTTACTAAGATACCGCAAAAACCCTGAAAATGCAAGTGTTTTTTACAGTTTACATAAAGTTCCCGCTCCAAGGATCAACAGACAGATGCCGCTTATCCAGGAAATATCTTTCCGAAAAACATGTCGAAAATGATTTCCTGCTCTCCATCCGGCCTCCATCATAAGAATGCCTCCAAGAAAAACGCCGGGAATCAGGAGCCCCTCTTCAGCCTGTACCAGTCCTGTGCCGATGCCTGCCGCCAATCCGTCCAGGGAAAGAATAAGGGCCAGTAGAATTCCCTGGAAACAATCCAGTTCCTGAACCTCCTGTTCCTCCCCGCTTCTCCTGCCCTGTAAGAATTTCCATATTCTATATCCCCCCATTCCCAGAAGGACCAGCGCACCTGCAGCAATAGCAATGTTCCTGGGAAAAAAACCTTCCATAACCCTCCCAGTGCAGATTCCGCCAGCCAGAAGAAAACTCATCACAAGATTCATGACCAAAATCATTTTCATGGACATTTTCACATTCTGAGCGCCATATGAAAAACTGACCACAAAAGAATCTGTGGTCAGTGCAGCAATCAACAGGATTACATTAAGAAAAGCAGTCCAGTTCATAATACACCATCATTTATCAATTTCTATATCATATGACAGTGTTTCTTCAGAGGTTTCTTTTACTGTGGGGTTATTTCCTGTTCCTTCTGTTCTTCCTGCTCTTTCTCTTCTATATTCTCCGTCTCATTTGCATTGTTGATCAGCGGTACTTTGTCATTTACGGGCAGCATAATCTTCACTGCATGCTTCAGATTCCGGATTTCTACCCTGTCATGTTCCCCGCCGTACTCTCCGTCAAGAGTCCAGGGAATCTCCTCTTCCCCAATAACGGTCAGAGAAGAGGTTTTAAAGGCCTCAATCATCTTTGTATCATTTCCGCCTACCAAAGAGGCAATAATCTCGTTAAGCTCTAAAAGTGTTTTGGGCATTCGGATAAACATAACCTCAAATACTCCGTCATCCAGCATTACATCTGGACCTGTGAGTTTCTTAAATCCTCCCACTGAAGTGGAATTACTCACCATTCCGAAAATAAATTCCCCCTCCAGATTCACTTCTTCACTTATAACCTGGAGTTTATAAGACTTAATATTAAAAATCCTCTGAGTTCCTTCTAATATATATGCTGCATGGCCCAGGATATTTTTCAAATCCTGGTTTGTTTCATAAGAAACGTCCGTGAAAAGGCCAAAAGCTGCAATATATACAAAATAGTCCTGATTAAATTTCCCCACATCAAAAGCATGGGGTACTCCTTCCACAATATCTGTAGCTGCCTGGAGCATATTCTTGGAAATATGCAGACTATTGGCAAAATCATTAGTACTGCCCGCAGGAATATAGCCTACAGGCGTAGTGCAATCTACCCGCAGCATACCGGAAACGATCTCATCTAATGTGCCGTCTCCACCGCTGGCAACTACAATATCATATTCTCCCGCTTTTTTCCTTGCTATTTTAAATCCATCCATATAGGCCTGGGTAGGATGTACCGTAACTTCATATCCTCCTTTTACAAAAATATCCAGGATATCCATAAGACGAGTTTTGATACTTCCCTTTCCTGACCTGGGATTAAATATGAATAACATTTTTTTGCCCATAAATTTCCTCCAGTCACTATTAACCTTTTCCAGAAGTTTTGATTCTTAATTTTACTACTTTTACAATTATGAGACAAGGTAAAAAAAAGAAGTTATCTCCCGCTTTTAAGTGAGATAACTTCTTTTCCATATCTTTCCGCTCTTCTCGCTCAGAAAATTACAGAAGCTTATACCAGCTCTAATACAACTTCCATTGCGGCATCGCCTTTACGAGGACCGATTTTGATGATTCTTGTATAACCACCATTGCGGTCAGCGTATTTTGGAGCGATTTCTGTAAACATTTTCTCTACCATGTCTACATTCTTTGTGTTTTTCTTTTTGCCAGCTGCTGCAGCAGGAACTTCTGTTACAGGATAGAAGACTTTCAGCATCTGTCTTCTGGCATGTAATCTGGAAGGAGCATCTTTCTTGATCTCTTTCTGTACTTCGTCATATACGGTAACTTTCTTGCCGTCTACAACTTCTTTTACTCTCTTGCCTTCAGCATCTTTGCGGGCAACTTTTGCTGTAACTGTAACAGTCTCAAAGTTGTCTTTTTCGCGAACAGCCATAGCAATAAGGCCTTCAGCGATCTTGCGGACTTCTTTGGCTCTTGTCTCAGTTGTAACAATTTTTCCATGGTATAACAGATTTGTAACCTGATTTCTGAGTAATGCTTTTCTCTGATCAGATGTTCTGCCTAATTTTCTATACTTTGCCATTTTTGATTTCCTCCATTTGTGGAACAATACGCCATGCTTTCATCGGTCTTACTGACGTATTGCTTTATTTCCATAATGTTATATGGCTTACTCTTCGCTTGGATTTAACTGTAAGCCTAATTCTTTCAGCTTCGCCAGTACTTCTTCCAGAGACTTCCGGCCCAGATTACGAACCTTCATCATATCTTCCGGCGTACGGTTGCAAAGCTCTTCAACAGTATTGATGCCAGCACGTTTTAAGCAGTTATAGGAACGAACAGAAAGCTCCAGCTCATCAATGTTCATCTCCAGTACTTTTTCTTTCTCATTGTCTTCTTTCTCGATCATGACTTCTGCAGTCTTTGCGCTCTCAGAAAGATCGACGAAGAGGCTTAAATGCTCGCTGAGCACTTTCGCAGCAAGACTTACAGCCTCGTCTGCATCCAGTGTTCCGTTTGTATAGATATCCAGTGTCAGTTTATCAAAGTCAGTCACCTGACCTACACGGGTATTTTCTACGGACATATTGACACGCTCTACAGGAGTGTAGATCGCATCTACTGCGATCACGCCGATTGGCATGTCGTCTGTTTTTCCTTTATCAGCACTTACATATCCACGGCCTTTTGTAATTGTCAGCTCTGCATTAAATTTGCAGTCTGCTCCGCCGTTTAAGGTTGCAATCACCTGATCTGGATTCAGAATCTCAAGATCCTGGTCAACCTGGATATCAGCGCCGGTAACAACACCTTCGCCTTCAAACTCAATATAAGCAGTTTTCGGCTCATTGCTGTCGCTTAAGTTCTTAATTGCCAGATTCTTCAGGTTCATGACGATTTCCGTCACATCTTCCTTTACTCCCGGAATAGAACTGAATTCATGGAGAACCCCATCAATTTTCACCTGGCTTACGGCAGCTCCCGGCAAAGAAGAAAGCATGATCCTTCTTAAAGAATTTCCCAGTGTAATGCCATATCCTCTTTCCAGCGGCTCTACCACAAATTTCCCATATCTCTTATCATCAGACATCTCTGTGATTTGAATTTTGGGTTTATTAAAATCGAACATGCAAAGCCCTCCTTGCTACGTGCATAATCCTTAATTATTTGGAGTACAACTCGACGATTAACATTTCATTTACAGGTACGTCGATCTCTTCTCTTGTAGGAAGCGCCTTCACTTCACCTTTCAGAGCTTCCTGGTCAACATCCAGCCAAGCCGGAACAAGACGTCCGCCAGTTACTTCCAGAATATCTTTATATCTCTGAGAGCCTTTGCATTTCTCTTTGATTTCAATAACATCTCCAGCCTTTACCAGGTAAGAAGGAATGTTCACCTGTTTTCCGTTTACTAATACGTGTTTGTGGTCAACGATCTGTCTTGCTTCTTTTCTTGTTCTTGCTAATCCAAGACGGAAGATCACGTTGTCCAGACGTGTTTCCAGCATAACCATCAGGTTTTCACCTGTCTGTCCTGGTTTCTGGTCTGCTTTCTTATAGTAGTTGCGGAATGGTTTTTCCAGAACGCCATAGATGAATTTTGCTTTCTGTTTTTCTTTTAACTGAAGTCCGTACTCAGACACTTTTCTGTTTGATCTTTTTAACTGTCTGGTAGATTTTTTATCTATTCCTAAATATACCGGGTCCAGACCTAAGGACCTGCATCTTTTCAGAACTGGTACTCTATTTACTGCCATGATTATTTGACCTCCTAATTAGACTCTTCTGCGTTTTGGTGGACGGCAACCATTGTGTGGAACCGGTGTTACGTCTTTAATGCTTGTAACTTCGATGCCGCATGCTGCCAGTGCACGGATTGCTGCTTCTCTTCCTGAACCAGGTCCTTTTACAAAAACGTCAACAGTCTTCAGACCATGAACAATTGCTGCTTTTGCAGCTGTTTCTGCAGCCATCTGAGCTGCATATGGAGTAGATTTCCTTGAACCTTTAAATCCCAGACCACCGGCACTTGCCCAAGATAAAGCATTTCCCTCAGCATCTGTCAATGTAACGATTGTGTTATTGAAAGAAGACTGGATATGTGCCTGTCCGCGTTCAACGTTTTTCTTAACACGCTTTTTTGTCACTTTTTTTGTAACTTTAGCCATTTCTAAACTAACCTACTTTCTCTAATATTCAAACTCTTGGTAAATTTCTAAATCAAACAGTCCGCTTATTATTTCTTCTTGTTAGCAACTGTTCTCTTAGGACCTTTTCTTGTTCTTGCATTTGTCTTAGTCTTCTGTCCACGAACAGGAAGTCCTTTACGATGACGGATACCTCTGTAGCATCCAATCTCCTGAAGTCTCTTGATATTCAGAGCGATCTCTCTTCTCAGATCACCTTCTACCGGGATCTCTAACTCTTCAATCGCATCACGGATCTTTCCAACTTCTTCGTCAGTGATATCTCTGACACGAGTGTCAGGATTTACGCCTGCTTTTTCCAGGATACGGTCTGCACTTGCTCTTCCGATTCCGTAGATATATGTCAGACCGATCTCAATACGTTTTTCTCTTGGTAAGTCTACACCAGCTATACGAGCCATGTATTTTTTCCTCCATTTTCTGTTAATATTGTTCCTAATTGAGACACATAAAATTGACGGGGTTCTATGCGTCCAGCCGCTGAAAGGAAAGTTCTGCCTTCCTTTTATAATTTTACGCAGCCTTTCCGGTATTGGCGTATACCGGTATTAAGCAATATTCTTCCGCTGTCCTCTCGGTACAGACAGCCACAGGAGATGATACCTTGCGTATCATACTAATATTACTATATTTGATCAGCATGAACAACGCCTCCTGGCGGTTCATACTGCAGCCGCACTAAAATTAACACAAACAAATCGTCAGTAACTAATCTTTGTCATTATCCAGTCTTCAAAAATTAGCCCTGACGCTGTTTGTGTTTTGGGTTTTCACAGATAATTCTGATGCTTCCCTTTCTTTTGATAACCTTGCACTTTTCGCAAATTGGTTTTACAGATGATCTTACCTTCACTGTTCTTCCTCCTTTCTGAGCATAAAAGTACATTTGATATAATAACACCTCTATGACAAGAATGCAAGAACTTTTTTATGAAATTTTAATCTTTGCAGCTTTTCGGGCTAAAAGAAGAATTGAAAACACCCTGTGTGAAGCGGACTGAAACTGCTTCTTACAGGGTGTCTGCAATTTATTTATCTCTCCAGATGATCCTTCCCTTGCTCAGATCGTAAGGTGACATTTCAATGGTAACCTTGTCTCCCGGAAGGATACGGATGAAGTTCATCCTTAACTTTCCGCTGATATGAGCCAGGATCACATGTTTATTTTCCAGTTCTACTTTAAACATGGCGTTTGGCAATTTTTCAACTACCGTTCCTTCTACTTCAATAACATCTGCCTTTGACATAAAACTTAAACCTCCTGTTGATTTTTATAGTCTTTAATGGCTTTTTTTATCTGTTCATCTTTAAGTTCCTGTTCTGTTTCCAGGGCCTTTGCAAGAACCATGGGAATATGATAATTGATCTGAATGTGTTTCTGTTTCTTTTTCTTAGGCTGGCAGACACTGCGGTTCTTTCCGTCTGCAAGATATACATATTCCTGGTCAGCTTTTATCACCACATATAATCTGCCTTTATCATGTCCAGCCTTGGATACAGCCAGCATCCCCGTTTTAAAGTCTCTCATAGTTTCTCCTTCTATCTGGAAAGAGTGAGGATTTCCGGCTCGTCCTCTGTGATCAGAATGGTATTTTCATAATGGGCAGACAGAGAACCGTCCTGGGTTACCACTGTCCAGTCATCATCCAGCCATTCCACATCGGCTCTTCCCTGATTGATCATAGGTTCGATAGCCAAAGTCATACCGGGGATCAATCGAATTCCCCTTCTCTTCTGAGGAAAATTGGGAATCTGCGGATCTTCATGAAGATGGGTGCCGATACCGTGTCCTACCAGGTCCCGTACTACTCCATATCCGAATTGCCCAGCGTAATTGCCGATAGCAGCAGATATATCATGAAGATGGTTTCCTGCTTTGGCATATTTGATTCCTTCAAAGAAGCTCTCCCTTGTCACATTGATCAGCTGCTGAGCCTCCGGGGAAATTTTCCCCACAGCATGAGTTCTGGCTGCATCTGAATGATACCCTTTATAAATCAGTCCCGCATCCAGACTGACGATATCTCCCTCCTGAAGGATCCTGTTCTTTTTGGGAATACCATGGACCACTTCATCGTTTACCGACACACAGATAGAAGCCGGATAGCCATTGTAGTTTAAAAAATTGGGAGTACAGCCCAGGCTCCTGATAAGCTTTTCTCCGAACCTGTCAATATCCAGAGTACTGATTCCCGGTTTTACAAAATCGGCCAGTTCATCATGTACTTTTTCCAGAAGTCTGCCTGCCTCTCTCATAAGTTCAATCTCTCTGGCAGTTTTTATTGTTACTGACATGTTTATTACGCTCCTAATATATCCACGATAGCCTGGAACACGTCCTCCATGTCAACAGTACCGTCAACTTCTTTGAGCACTCCGGCTTTTCCGTAGTAATCGATAAGAGGCTGGGTCTGGTCATGATATACGCCAAGGCGCTTCTGAACAGTTTCCGGCTTATCATCATCTCTTAAAATCAGCTTCTCGCCGCATGCATCGCAGACATCCTCTGTCTTTGGAGGATTATACTTAATATGATAAGTAGCTCCGCAGCCTACACAGGCTCTTCTGCCTGACATACGGTTAATAATGTTCTCATCAGGAACTTCAACGTTGATAGCATAATCTACTTTCTGTCCCATCTTTGCAAGGGCTGCATCCAGGCTTTCTGCCTGGGGGATTGTTCTTGGAAATCCGTCCAGGATATATCCGTTTTTACAGTCTTCCTGGTTTACTCTGTCAATTACCAGATCCACCGTCAGCTCATCGGGAACCAGAAGTCCCTGATCCATATAAGTTTTTGCTTTCTTTCCTAATTCTGTCCCATTTTTGATGTTTGCCCGGAAAATATCTCCGGTAGAAATATGGGGAATTCCATATTTCTGGGCAATTTTCTTTGCCTGTGTGCCTTTTCCCGCACCAGGTGCGCCTAACATGATAATCTTCATACCTTTTCCCCTTTCTGCTACAATGTGGCGGATTTTGGCTGCAGTACGCTCCCAAAGCTCCGCTTTAGCCGGCGCCAGTCAGGCGCCCTGACATCATAATACACCAATTACAGATTTTTCGCCATATAATATTTTAGAGACAGCCACAGAAACTGAAGATTTTACAGTTACTGAAAATCTGCCATTCCTGCGACGGTCTCTTTCCTATAGGGTTTTATCTTTTCAAACCCTCTTATTCACTTAAAAAGCCTCTGTAGTTACGCACCAGCATACGTGATTCAATCTGTTTCAATGTTTCCAATACAACACCTACAACAATGATGAGAGATGTTCCGCCAAAGGAAACATTGGCACCGAAAACTCCGTTAAAGAAGAAAGGAATCACCGCTACGATAACAAGTCCCGCAGCACCTATGAAGATAATGTAACTCAGGATTTTCTCCAGATATTCCTGGGTTGGTTTTCCGGGACGGATACCCGGGACAAAGCCACCCTGCTTTTTCATATTGTCTGCTACTTCCATGGGATTGAAAGTAATAGACGTATAGAAATAAGCAAAAAAGATTACCAGTACAATATACAGTACCAGTCCCAGGGAATATATTGGCTGACTGGGGTTAAACCAGTTGCTGGAAGTCAAACCTCTCATAATCTGGCTTCCAATGCCTGTTCCATCTGTCTTACCCAGAAAACTTGCGATGATCACAGGGAAAGACATCAGCGAAGAGGCAAAGATAATGGGAATAACACCGGCAGTATTTACTTTCAACGGAATAGAGCTGGACTGTCCGCCCATAACTTTTCTTCCAACCATCTTCTTAGAATACTGTACCGGAATTCTGCGGATACCGCCGTTCAGGATCAATACCAGGACTACCACAAGAAGAATGATCGCTGCAATGATCAAAGCCGCTAAAGCGCCTCTGGCAATGGTTTTTCCCTGTACAAAGGTCTGAAACAGGCTAACCAGATCATTGGGGATCCTGGATACGATATTAATCATCAGGACAATAGATATACCATTACCCACACCGTTCTCAGTAATCCGCTCACCAATCCACATCAGCATACTGGAGCCTGCGGTCAGGCAAGCTACTACCACAATACCTTTTACCACTGTCATATCCGGAATCAGCCCTCTGTTTCCGAAGCCTACAGTCATAGCAACAGACTGGAAAAGAGCCAGACCTACCGTAACATAACGGGTAATTGCTGTAAGTTTCTTCCTTCCCTCTTCACCATCGCGATGCATTTCCTCTAACTGTGGAATTGCAATAGTCAAAAGCTGGATAATAATGGAAGAAGTAATGTACGGCGTGATATTTAATGCAAATATGGACATTTCGGTAAAGGAACCGCCAGTGAATGCATCAAAAAAATTGAATGCATCACTGGACTGGCTCTCAAACCATTCTTTAAAGTAATCGCTGTCTACTCCCGGAATGGGAAGCTGGGAACCTATACGGATGATCACCAGCATCAGCAGTACATAAAAAATTCGACGTCTTACATCCTTTATCTTAAAGGCATTTTTAAGAGTCTGCAGCATTAGATCACCTCTACTGTTCCACCTGCGGCTTCAATCTTTGCCTTAGCGCTTTCGCTTACAGCATTAACTTTTACATTCAGCTTCTTTGTTAACTCACCGTTGCCCAGAAGTTTTACACCGTCTCCTAATTTAGAGATAGCGCCGGAAGCCAGTAAAGCTGCTGGAGTAACCTCTGCTCCATCCTCAAATCTGTTTAAAATATCAACGTTTACTGCAATGATCTCCTTAGAGTTTCTGCATTTGAAGCCTCTCTTTGGAAGTCTTCTGTATAAAGGCATCTGACCGCCTTCGAAACCTGGTCTTTTAGCTCCGGAACGAGCCTTCTGTCCTTTATGGCCTTTACCTGCTGTCTTACCGTTTCCTGAACCATGGCCACGGCCTCTTCTGAAGTTATCGCTCTGTCTGGAGCCTTCTGCTGGTCTTAAATTTGATAAATCCATGTTGGCACCTCCTTTTTCTGCTGATCTTAGATTTCTTCTACTTTCACTAAGTGTCTAACCTGCTGGATCATTCCGCGCACTGCTGCGTTATCCGGCATTTCCACTGTTTTGTTCAGTTTTCTTAAACCTAAAGCTTCTACTGTTTTTTTATGTTTCGGAACAGCACCGATTGTAGATTTCACCAGAGTGATTTTTAATTTATCTGCCATTTTTCAATCCTCCTTATGCAAAAATCTCGTCTACAGATTTTCCACGAAGTTTTGCAACTTCTTCCGGAGTCTTTAACTGGCTTAAACCTGCGATGGTAGCCAGAACAACGTTCTGTTTGTTACGGGAACCCATACATTTTGTACGGATATTCTTAATACCTGCAAGTTCAATTACCGCACGAGCTGGACCTCCGGCAATAACACCAGTACCTTCAGGAGCTTTCTTCATCAGCATCTGAGCGCTTCCGAATTTTCCTACGAAGTCATGGGTAATACTTCCGTTTTCATCTCTTGCTACAGTAATCAATTTTTTCATAGCATCTTCTTTTCCTTTGCGGATCGCTTCAGGAATTTCAGCTGCTTTACCTAAACCAGCGCCAACATGTCCGTTGCCGTCACCAACAACAACTAAAGCTGAAAAACGGAAGTTACGACCACCTTTAACAACCTTTGTTACACGCTTGATTGATACTACTTTTTCTTCTAATTCAAGCTGACTAGCATCAATAATAGAACGTTTCATGTGTTCTTTTCCTCCCTTATTAGAATTCTAACCCAGCTTCTCTTGCTGCGTCTGCTAAAGCTTTGATTTTTCCGTGATATATAAAACCGCCTCTGTCAAAGACAACTTCTTTGATTCCAGCTTCGATTGCTCTCTTAGCAATAACTGTACCTAAATATGCTGCGGCGTCAACGTTATTGGTTTTTTCTAATTCAGCTTTTACATCTTTCTGAGTTGTAGAAGCAGAAACCAGAGTTTTTCCAACTGTATCGTCAATAATTTGAGCATACATATGATTATTGCTGCGGAATACTGCTAAACGAGGTGTAGCAGCGGTGCCGCTGAGATGATTACGTATTCTTCTATGCTTTTTTGCGCGAACTTTCGCTCTTGATACTTTACTAACCATTTTTACACTCTCCTTAATTATTTCTTACCAGTCTTACCAACTTTACGTCTGATAACTTCATCAGCATATTTAATACCTTTACCTTTGTAAGGTTCAGGTTTTCTCTTATCTCTGATTTCAGCAGCATACTGGCCGACTCTTTCTTTATCGATACCGGATACGATGATCTTATTTCCGTCTACCTTGGACTCCAGACCTTCTGGATCTTCCATTTCAACGGGATGAGAGTATCCTAAGTTCAGGACTAATTTCTTACCCTGTTTTGCTGCTCTGTAACCTACACCGTTTACTTCCAGAGTTTTTTCATATCCCTGGCTGACACCGATTACCATGTTCTGGATCAGGGTTCTTGTTAAACCGTGTAAAGATTTCATTTTCTTTAAATCATTTGGTCTTGTTACAACAACATGACCATCTTCAACTTTGATTGACATTTCAACAGGTAACGCTCTTTCAAGTGTTCCCTTAGGACCTTTTACAGTCACTACATTGTTCTCAGCTACTTTTACTTCTACTCCAGCTGGAACAGCTACAGGCAGTCTTCCAATACGTGACATACCAATTTCCTCCTTACTTAGATTTTCGGAAGGGCCTATTATGGTTCCCTTCTGTTTTCAGTATCTCGATAAATTACCAAACAAATGCCAGAACTTCGCCGCCTACGTGGAGCTTTCTAGCTTCTTTGTCTGTGATCACACCCTGGTTGGTGGAAAGGATGGCAATTCCCAGTCCTCCTAATACTCTTGGAATTTCCTGGCTGCCGGCGTAGATACGCAGACCTGGTTTAGAAATTCTCTTCAGACCTGTGATGATCTTTTCGTTTTTATCTGCACCGTATTTTAAAGTGATACGGATTGTTTTAAAGTTTCCTTCTTCCAGAACGTCATATTTTGCGATATAACCTTCTTTTAAAAGAATATCTGCGATAGCAAGTTTCATCTTAGATGATGGAACATCTACTGTGTCATGTTTTGCAGTGTTCGCGTTACGGATTCTTGTAAGCATATCTGCGATTGGATCGCTCATTGTCATGATAGTTTCCTCCTAATTTAGACTTTTCATGTTAATTACTATACTGTCAGATGGCTTGCATCTGTATAGGGGTGTTGGCAACGGTTCGGCACACCACTCTCACTAAATTCAGCCTTCGCTAAAAGTTATCGGGGTGTCTTCCCTCAACTAAGCTCATCTCTCGCCTTCGGCTCGGCTTCGCTAAGGTTCGGGAAGGGCCTCGCACTAAGTTCAAGCTGCGCCTTTCGGCTTGCTTTCACTAAGTTGCTTTCGGCCTACCAGCTTGCTTTTTTTACTCCTGGGATCTGGCCTTTGTATGCCAGCTCACGGAAGCAGATACGGCAGATACCGTATTTTCTTAAATATGCATGTGGACGTCCACAGATACGGCAGCGGCTGTACTCTCTTGTGGAGAATTTCTGTTTACGCTGCTGTTTTACTTTCATTGCTGTTTTAGCCATGAATTTTCCCTCCTATAATTACTTTGCAAATGGCATGTTGAATAATGTCAATAATTCACGAGCTTCTTCGTCTGTTTTAGCAGTGGTTACGAAAATAACATCCATACCTCTTACTTTATCGACTTTATCATATTCCACTTCAGGGAAAATCAGCTGCTCTTTGATTCCAAGGGCATAATTTCCTCTTCCGTCAAATGCGTTAGGATTTACACCACGGAAGTCACGTACACGAGGCAGTGCCAGGTTGATGAGACGATCTGCAAACTCATACATTTTCTCGCCTCTTAATGTTACTTTACAACCAATTGGCATACCCTCACGGATCTTGAAGTTAGCAATGGAGTTTTTCGCTTTTGTTGTCACAGCCTTCTGGCCTGTGATCAGCTCCATATCAGCAACAGCTGCATCCAGAACTTTTGCGTTGTCCTTTGCTTCGCCTACACCCATGTTTACAACGATCTTATCGAGTTTCGGCACTTCCATGATATTTTTATAACCAAACTTTTTGATCATAGCATCTACGATCTCATTTTTATACATATCTTTAAGTCTGCTCATTTGTTGGCCTCCTCTCTCAATTAATCGATCACTTTGCCTGTAGTCTTAGCCACACGCACTTTCTTGCCATCCTCAACTTTAAAGCCGATTCTGGTAACTTTACCTTCATGCATAACCATTACGTTGGAGGCATCGATCCAAGCTTCTTTGTTTACGATACCGCCCTGCTGATTGCTCATGGATGGTTTTGTGTGTTTTGTGACCATGTTTACGCCTTCAACCAGAACAGCGCCTTTTTTCGGATTAACAGAGATTACTTTTCCTTCTTTGTCTTTATCTTTGCCGGCGATAACTTTAACAGTATCGCCTTTTTTAATCTTAAACATCAGGCTTACCTCCTATAATACTTCTGGAGCTAAGGAAACAATCTTCATAAACTGTTTCTCACGAAGCTCTCTGGCTACTGGTCCAAAAATACGGGTTCCTCTTGGTGTCTTGTCATCTTTGATGATAACGGCTGCATTTTCATCAAATTTGATGTAAGAGCCGTCTTTACGGCGAACGCCTTTAACAGTACGAACAACAACTGCCTTTACAACGTCACCTTTTTTCACAACACCGCCTGGTGTTGCATCTTTGACCGTAGCAACGATAACATCGCCGATATTGGCATATCTTCTAGTAGAACCGCCCATAACACGGATGCAGAGGATTTCTTTTGCACCAGTGTTGTCAGCGACTCTAAGTCTACTTTCCTGTTGAATCATGCTGGGATTCCTCCTTCACGAATTTCCAAACTATATTCCAATAACTGGAAGACCAATTATTTCACTCTTTCTACAACTTCTACAAGTCTCCATCTCTTGTCTTTGGACAGAGGTCTTGTTTCCATAACCTTTACGGTATCACCGATGTTGCAGGTATTCTCTTCGTCATGTGCTTTTAATTTATAGGTTCTCTTTACGATCTTTTTGTAAAGAGGATGTTTTACGTGGTCTTCGATAGCAACTACAATAGTTTTGTCCATCTTGTTGCTGACAACTTTACCAACACGTGTTTTTCTCAGATTTCTTTCCACGATTATGCTGCTCCTTTCTATCTAATAGGAATTTCTTCCTTACGCATTTGCCTTCTGAGCAATCAGAGTCTGGATTCTAGCGATGTTCTTGCGAACTTCTTTAATTCTGCTTGTGTTGTCCAGCTGATTTGTTGCATTCTGAAATCTCAAGTTAAAGAGTTCCTTCTTAGCAGCTACTAATTCTTCCTGTAATTCTGCAGCTGATTTTGTTCTTAAATCTTCTACATAATTTTTAATTTTCACTGTTATCACCGCCTTCTAAGTCTGCACGAGAAACGATTTTACATTTAACTGGCAACTTGTGCATGGCAAGACGCAGAGCCTCACGAGCTGTTTCCTCAGGAACGCCTGCGATCTCAAACATTACTCTGCCTGGCTTTACAACTGCTACCCAGTATTCTAAGGCACCTTTTCCGGAACCCATACGTGTTTCTGCTGGTTTTGCTGTTACTGGTTTATCTGGGAAAATTTTAATCCATACTTTACCGCCACGTTTGATATAACGAGTCATGGCAACACGGGCAGCCTCAATCTGGTTGGATCTGATCCAGCAAGGCTCTGTTGCAACCAGACCGAATTCACCGTAGTTGATCTTATTTCCTCTTAACGCTTTTCCTCTCATGGAGCCACGGAATTGTTTACGACGTTTTACTCTTTTTGGCATTAACATAATTATTTATCGCTCCCTTCCTTAGTTCCTTTTGTTGGAAGTACTTCGCCATTGTAGACCCATGTCTTAACGCCAACTTTGCCGTAAGTGGTGTCTGCTTCAGCGAAACCATAGTCGATATCTGCTCTTAAAGTCTGAAGGGGAATGGTTCCCTCGCTGTAGAACTCTGTACGAGCCATATCAGCGCCGCCCAGACGTCCGGATACGGAGGTTTTGATTCCCTTTGCGCCGGCTTTCATTGTTCTGGACATTGCAGACTTCATAGCACGACGGAAGGAAATACGGTTCTCAAGCTGAAGAGCAATGTTCTCTGCTACCAGCTGAGCGTCTTTATCCGGTCTCTTTACTTCTTTGATGTCAACAACTAATTTTTTATCTGTAAATTTCTGTAATTCAGCTTTTACTTTCTCGATCTCTGAACCGCCTTTACCGATAACAACACCTGGTTTAGCAGTGTAAACAATAACTTTTACTCTGTCAGATGCTCTTTCGATCTCGATTCTGGAGATACCTGCGCTGTATAATTTCTTTTTCAGAAATGTTCTGATATTATAATCTTCCACTAAGTTGTCAGCGAAATCGCCTTCAGCATACCATTTGGAATCCCAGTCTTTGATAACGCCGACTCTGAGTCCGTGTGGGTTAACCTTCTGTCCCATGATATTCCTCCTTATCTTTCATCCAATACAACTGTGATATGGCAGTTTCTCTTTAAGATTCTGTAAGCTCTGCCCTGTGCTCTCGGTTTGATTCTCTTCATTGTAGGCGCTTTGTTTGCGTAGCATTCTGCAATGTAAAGATTTTCCGGATTCATACCATTGTTGTTCTCAGCATTTGCAATAGCTGATTCCAGTAATTTTTTGATGACGCTGGAAGCGTATCTTGGATTGTATGTTAAGATACCAAGTGCAGTCTGCACGTCTTTGCCACGGATAACATCCAGTACGTAGCAAGCTTTCTGTACGGACATTCTTGCGTAGGATAACTTTGCAGAGGGTCTTGTATCTTTATTAGCATTTCTTGCTCTTTTAATCTGACTTCTATGTCCTTTTGCCATGATAAAAGCCTCCTTTCAAATATTAACGAACACCTGATTTTTTCTCGTCTTTGCCGTGTCCTCTATAAGTTCTTGTAGCAACAAACTCACCAAGTTTGTGGCCAACCATATCTTCTGTAATATAAACCGGCACATGTTTTCTTCCGTCATGAACAGCGATTGTATGTCCAACGAAGGAAGGGAAAATTGTGGAACGACGTGACCAGGTTTTAATAACTGTCTTATCGCCGGCAGCATTCATAGCGTCTACTTTTTTCAGTAAGCTTTTATCTGCGAACGGTCCTTTTTTTAATGAACGAGCCATTGTCTTACCTCCTATTATTTAGCTAATGTTTTGCCATCTCTTCTTCTTACAATTAACTTGTTAGACTGTTTGTTTTTCTTTCTTGTCTTCAAGCCAAGAGCCGGTTTGCCCCATGGAGTACATGGACCTGGGCGTCCGATACCGGTCTTACCTTCACCACCACCATGTGGATGATCGTTGGGGTTCATAACAGAACCACGAACGGTAGGTCTGATGCCCATGTGACGTTTACGTCCTGCTTTACCGATGTTGATAAGGCTGTGCTCGCCGTTTCCTACTACGCCGATAGATGCGCGGCAGTTTAAAGGAACCATTCTCATTTCGCCTGATGGAAGACGAAGTGTTGCATATTTTCCTTCTTTTGCCATTAACTGTGCTCCGTTACCAGCAGAACGAACCAGCTGTCCGCCTTTGCCCGGATACAGTTCAATGTTGTGTACCATAGTACCAACTGGGATATTTGTCAGAGGCAGGCAGTTTCCAGGTCTTACTTCAGCGTTTTCGCCGTTCATGATCTTCATGCCAACCTTTAATCCTTCTGGAGCTAAGATGTAAGCCTTCTCACCGTCTGCATATGCGATCAGAGCGATGTTGGCTGTTCTGTTCGGATCGTATTCGATAGTCTTAACTGTTGCGGGGATATCGTCTTTTCTTCTCTTGAAGTCAACGATTCTGTATTTTGTTCTGTTTCCGCCTCCGCGGTGTCTTACTGTGATTTTACCTTGATTATTACGTCCAGCATTTTTCTTTAAGGACACAACCAGAGATTTCTCTGGAGTTGAGGTTGTGATCTCGCTGAAATCAGAACCTGTCATGTGTCTTCTGGAAGGTGTATATGGGCTGTAGGTTTTAATTCCCATTACTGTCTCTCCTTTCATGTCCGCCAGTATGCAACATATCCTGGCGTTTCTTTGCCGCAGCCAAATATCGGATTATTTTTTCTTGACTGCTGTAGTTGTCATCGTAGTTTGTAGGGGGTATGTTCACTCAACTAAACTCGGCTGTCGCCTTCGGCTCTGCCTCGTTAAGGTTCGTGAATTATAATCCCTCAAAAATTTCAATATCTTTGCTATCCTCTGTAAGAGTTACGATAGCTTTCTTTGTCTTAGCTGTTTTTCCGAAGGTCATTCCTCTTCTCTTTGTCTTGCCATCTAAGTTCATGGTGTTGACAGATTTTACTTTTGTTCCTTCGAACATTTTTTCAACAGCTTCTTTGATCATGGTCTTGTTAGCCTCTGTGTGTACTAAGAAAGTATATTTCTTTTCGCCCATGGCTGCCATGCTCTTCTCTGTTACAATCGGTTTCAGGATTACATCATAATACTGTACGTTTGCCATTATGCGTATACCTCCTCAATTGCTGCTGCAGAAGCCTTTGTCAGGATCAGAGTATTGTATTTCAGTACATCGTATACATTGATAGTACTTGGTAATGCTGTGATCACATCCGGAATGTTTCTTGTAGATAATACTACGTTCTGATCATTGTCAGCCAGTACTACCATTGCTTTAGAAACGTTCAGGTTATTTAAAACATTCTGCATTGCTTTTGTCTTTACTTCATCTAACTTCAGATCTTCCAGAACGATGAGCTTGTTCTCCTGTACTCTGCTTGTAAGAACAGATTTCAGAGCAGCTCTTCTTTCTTTCTTATTCATTTTCTGAGAATAATCTCTTGGTGTTGGTGCGAATACTACACCGCCGCCTGTCCACTGTGGAGCTCTTGTTGAACCCTGTCTTGCATGACCAGTTCCTTTCTGTCTCCAAGGTTTTCTTCCGCCGCCAGATACTTCAGAACGTGTTTTTGCTTTCTGTGTACCCTGACGATTATTTGCAAGCTGGCGAACAACAGCTAAATGTACTAAGTGGTCGTTGATTTCTACACCGAACACCGCATCGTTTAATTCCATTGTTCCAACTTCTTTGCCTTCCATATTATAAACAGATACGTTTGCCATTTGTATGGTCCTCCTTTCCAACGAAAACTTTATTTGCCGGCTTTCACTGTTTCTTTAATTGTAACTAAGGATTTCTTAGGTCCTGGAACAGCGCCTTTAACCAGAAGCAGATTATTTTCAGCATCTACTCTTACGATCTCAAGGTTCTGTACAGTCACTTTTACATGTCCCATCTGTCCTGGCATTCCTTTTCCTTTGAATACTTTGGACGGATCAGAACAAGCACCGTTAGAACCTGCATGACGATGGTATTTAGAACCGTGAGTCATAGGTCCTCTGGACTGTCCATGTCTCTTGATAGCACCCTGGAATCCTTTACCTTTGCTGATTGCAGTAGCGTCAATCTTGTCGCCTGCAGCAAAGATGTCAGCTTTGATTTCCTGTCCCAAGGAGTATTCGCCTTCCAGCTTTAACTCTCTTACATATCTTCTGCAGGAAACTCCGGCTTTGTCAAAGTGTCCTTTCATTGGCTTGTTCACAAGGTTTTCTCTCTTGTCGCCAAAGCCAACCTGTACTGCTTCATAGCCGTCATTGTCCATGGTCTTAACCTGTGTTACTACACAAGGACCAGCCTGCAATACAGTTACTGGAGTTAACACTCCGTCTTCGTTGAAGATTTGAGTCATTCCGACTTTAGTAGCTAAGATTGCTTTCTTCATTTTTTACCTCCTGTGAATCTACAGCGGATTACACTGTGTTGTGCAATCATCCTAGACAAACAGTCGATATATATTTCTATATCAACCTTGTAAGGATAATCTCTTCATCAAACAGAATTATTTCTGTTTCATCTTGATATCAATGTACACACCTGCAGGCATCTCCAGTCTTGCCAGAGCGTCTACTGTTTTCTGTGTTGGTGCGATGATATCGATCAGTCTTTTATGAGTTCTCTGCTCGAACTGTTCTCTGGAATCTTTGTATTTGTGAACCGCACGCAGGATTGTTACAACCTCTTTCTTTGTAGGAAGGGGAACCGGTCCGCTAACAGTTGCTCCATTCTTCTTAACAGTTTCGATGATTTTGCCTGCAGACGCATCTACTAACTGATGGTCGTAAGCTTTTAAAGTGATTCTCATTACTTGACTTGCCATAAAAAAAGTCTCCTCCTTTTCGCACTTTTTGTAGTACGACAAGCGGCGACTGTACACATTCCCGTGTGTGTCATCTCAAATCTGCACACACTCCCACTCATTCGTGGTAAGTCTCTTGATGTTATACAGTGACTTGTCGTCAGTTTCCTAACTTGACATTCGCTCCACGGAAAACCTGCCACATAGGCAGCAACCTCGCGCTTCACAGCTATCATGTCACAGCACTTGTTAGTATAATAGAAGTTTTTCCAGATTGCAAGCTTTTTTTCTTCTGTTTTGTATTTTTTTTGTATTTTTTCTTATACATAAAAGAAAGCACCGGAAAGGAGAATTTCTCTTTCAGATGCTTTTCTTCTATATATAATATATTGTTCGAAACATAAGTGGATGAAATCAAAGGATGTCTGAATAATCCAGCAGTGTCACCTGATTATCTTTATCTTCTTTTACTTCCGGTGCATCTCCTGCAGCTCTTGCCTTTGCCAGGAGTTCTTCTACAGAAGGAGCATTTGGAACAGCTTCCGGATTTAGCATCCTTTCTTCCTCCTCAACCTCAGGAATCATGATTGTATCGCCTGGATCTTCAGAAGATTCCGGCTCTTCTATCTCATCCTCAGCCTCATTCTCAGACATATCCATTTCCTGAGCGTCCTCAAGTTCTGTCTCTGGCTCAGTTTCAGGAACTTCTGTTTCTACGGTTTTTGCAAAAACTTCTTCAGGGCTTTCTTCTGTCTGCTCTATTTCCTGGATATCCGGCATGACAATGGTCGCATCAGGTACCTGCTCAGGCTCACTTATCTGTGAAATTCCCATAGCTACAGAGGACATGGCCTCTTCCATTGCCTTATCAAGCTCTTCTATCTGAGAATCTCCTTCCCCGCTCTCTTCTGTCTCTGTCTCAAAAGTTTCCGGAATGTTTTCTTCCAGCTCAGCTGCTGTTTCCTCTTCCTCTTCGTCCTCCAGATAACCTTTCTTCTCCAGCTTTCTGCGGCGCTTCTCTTCTTTCTTCAGTCTTCTCCGCTCTCTCCGTGAAAGTACTTTCTCTTCATCCTCGTCGGATTCTTCCTCTTCCTGGGAGTCTTCCTCAGACTCATCTTCCTCTTCGTCCTCATCCTCTTCTTCATCTCTATCTTTTCTCCAGATTTCAGAAAGAATGAAAAGAATAATAAGAAAGACAATTCCCAATCCTACTACAATAAGACCTTCTGTACTCTGCAGAGCTATAGCCCCATATCCAATAAATGGAACTACAACTATCACACGTGAGATTGATTTCTGAATCGTAACGCTCTGGTCATCACTATTTTCATTATATGGATCCCTGACTCTGTAAGCTCCTGCACTGGCATCCATATCTGTAATCTCATAGACATAATCGCTGGAGCCTTCGCTGTAAATGATACGGTCTCCAACCTCAAGTTCCTGAGAGTTTATAGTTCTGCCGTAAGCTACAGAGCCCACAGGCAAGTTTGTATCAGTTTCTGTATTATCATTCATAACTGTATCAATGCCTGCAAAGGGCGGTACCAGCAGGGCAGCAGCTACTGCAATAGCCGCAATAACGACTAGATTCACAATTATTTTCAAAAATTTTGACATTTCTGTACTCCTTACCTTACAGCCTGGCTGCTATTTTTTGTAATTTGTTTTATCTTAACATTTTTCAGCCAAGATGTATAGAGTGAATTTTCAGTCTGCATTTTGATGGTTACATTTCTTTCAGGAAAGCACAGTAGCCTTTGTAAGCTTCATAGATGTCTACCTTGCTGGCAATTTCCCATGGAGAATGCATGTTCAGAACAGCTACGCCGCAGTCAATTACTTCCATATTATAGTTTGCCAGAATATAGGCGATGGTCCCGCCGCCTCCCTGGTCGACTTTCCCCAGTTCCGCAGTCTGGAAAGCTACCTGATTTTCTTCCATGACTTTCCGGAGTCTTGCTATGTATTCTGGATTGGCATCGTTGGAGCCGCTCTTACCTCTGGAACCTGTATATTTATTGAAAGTAATACCATGTCCCAGATAAGCTGAATTCTTTTTCTCCATTACTTCCGGATAGTTGGGGTCAAAGGCCGCACTGACATCAGAGGAAAGCATCATAGAATTTTTCAGGGCTCTTCTCAGACTCAGCTCGCTGTACTGTCCTGCTGCGTTCATAACCTCTGCTGTTGTATTTTCAAAGAAACGTGACTGCATTCCTGTAGCGCCCACGCTTCCAATTTCCTCTTTATCAACCAGAAGACACACGGAAGTATATTCCACCTTATCCTGGGCCAGCATAGCCATAAAAGAAGGATATGCGCAGACACGGTCATCATGTCCGTATGCCATGATCATACTTCTGTCCAGGCCGTAATCTTTTGCAGGTCCTGCAGGAACTACTTCTAATTCTGCTGATAAGAAATCTTCCTCTTCGATTCCATACTGTTCTTTCAGAAGCTCCAGTATCTGAGCTTTTACCGGTTCTTTTTCCTCATCGGTCAGAGGAATGCTTCCCACCAGGACATCCAGATTTTCACCTTCTACTACTTCTGCAGCATTTTTCTGCATCTGCTTACCGGAAAGATGGATCAGAAGATCGGAAATTCCTACTACCGGGTCATCTTCCTTTTCCCCGATCACTACCTGGACCACTTCGCCATCCTTCTTAACTACTACGCCGTGAAGGGCCATTGGCAGAGTCACCCACTGGTATTTCTTCACGCCTCCGTAATAATGGGTATCCATCATCGCCAGTTCTGTATCTTCATATAATGGATTCTGTTTCAGATCCAGTCTCGGAGAATCTACATGAGCTCCCAGAATCCGCATTCCCTTTTCCATAGGCTCCTGGCCTACAATGTACATGGCAAGGGTCTTTCCCATATTGTTGGCATACACTTTGTCTCCCGGCTTCAGTTCTATTCCCTGAGCAGTAATCTCATCCAAGTCTCTGTATCCTGCCTTCCGGGCCATATTTATCATTTCAGCAATACATTCCCGCTCTGTCTTACAGCGGCTCATAAACTCCTTATAGGCTCCGCAGAAGTCAAAAATTTCTTTTTTATCCGTATATTTTTTCCATGCATTTTCAGTCTTCATCCTTGTCTGCCTCCTGTCATTTGTTTTTCAGAACTATCTCGATTCTACTACAACTTCCTTCTGAATGCAAGGCAGGGCTTGCTTCTTCCTTCCTTATCTTATATAATGGGCATTAATCCCAAATGAAAGGTGGAATCTGTTTTGAAAAATAAGATTAAAACCATTGAAGACCTGTCTCTGAATGCATGGCCTTCTCACCAAATGCAGATTTATGACGGCTGGATCCTTCGTTTTTCTTATTTTTATACCCACCGGACCAACTGTATTGAACAAATCGGCCCCTCCTCTATCCCCTTGGTGGATAAGCTGGATTACTGTGAGGAAGTTTACGAAAGGTGGGGAACTCCCGCCATTTATAAGATTACTCCATTGATCAACAGTTCCTTTGATCAAAAACTTACAGAAAGAGGATACCATATTGCCCATATTACAGAAGTCATGACCATGGAGCTTGGCGGCCCTCTTCCCGGACACATCTCCTGTGAGGTAGTCCTCAGCCCCCATATCACTCCTCAGTGGCTGGAGGCACTTTTCAACATGAAAGGAACAGTTAATCAGATTCACAGAAAAATCGTCCCTTCTATGTATGCAGCCATTCCTAAGGATGTTATCGCTGCTTCTGTGTATGATAAAGGAGAGATGATCGGCACTGGACTTGGCATATTGGACCGGGACTATGTGGGACTCTATGCAATACATGTGGCAGATAAATATCGAGGGTCCCATATTGGCCGCTCCATCTGCCTTTCCCTTTTAAACGCAGCCACCAGGCAGGGGGCTTCTTCCGCCTATCTTCAGGTAGTGCAGGGCAATATACCAGCCAAAAACCTGTACCGTTCCCTTGGATTTGAAGATTTCTATACTTACTGGTTCCGGCAGCAGTATCCTGTAAAAAACTAGTACATAGCAAAACCCCGGCAGCAGCAGAAAGAATTTTCATCTCTTCCTGACTGACTGCCGGGGCATTTTTTCACATTATTCTATATCAGGGCTGATTGGTCCAAGTAAGACATTCCACCATTATTTATGGGACTTCTTGCTCAGGTATTCCTCAATTCCTTTCATGGCCTCTTCTTCATCTGCGCCTTCAATGGATACCGTTACCTTTTCTCCAGCATCAAGTCCAAGGCTCATCATTCCCATAATACTCTTCGCGTTTACCCTCTTCTCCTCATTTTCCAGATAAATACTGCTGGAATACTGGCTGGCAATCTGAACGAGCATGGCAATCGGCCTTGCCTCTAGTCCATTTGAAATTCCAATAGTTATCGGTTTCCTAATCATACTTGTTCCTCCTTGAATCCTCTAAGCTGTTCTGCTATGCTGCTGATCTTTCTGAGTCTGTGATTCACTCCCGACTTACCTATGGGAACCGAGAAAAGAGCTCCCAGCTCCTTCAGGGACGCCTGAGGGTATTCCAAACGCAGCAGCGCCGTTTCCTCCAGATTTTCAGGCAGTCTGTGAAGACCTACCGTATCTCGGATATACGCAATATCCTCCATCTGTTTTACCGCAGCATTTACAGTCTTGTTAATGTTTGCCGTTTCGCAGTTCACCTTTCTGTTCACCGTGTTCCGCATTCCCTTAAGTATCCGGACATTTTCCAGATTCATCAGAGAAACACCAGCTCCCATAAGGCCTAAAAGTTCTACGATTTGTGCGCCTTCTTTCACATAAACAACATCATACTTTTTGCGTTTCACAATCTTGGCATCAATTTCAAAAGACTGAATCAGCTCCTGCAGCTGCCGTGCCTTTTCCTGGCTGGTACAGACAATCTCAAAATGATAAAATTTTGTAGGATCGCTGATAGACCCGGAGCACAAAAAAGCCCCCCGCAGGAATGCCCGCTTACAGCAATTCTTCTGAATCACCATTTGACTGACCAGGCCCTGTACAGCCGCCGGCCTCCTGTCTGCAGTGAATAATTTCACAGCCTGGAGAACCTTTACCGTAATGTCCTGATTTCCCACGTCAATTGTAAACCGGTTGTTTTTTTTGACTATTCTTTCATCAATAGAAACTTCGCCATTTATTTTAAACGTTTTTTCCAGCAATGTAAAGCACTTTCTTACAATAGCCGAATTTTCCGAGGATATTCTCAGATTTATTTCTCCCTGGGGGTCTGTATATATTTCCCCACTAAAAGCTATGATTGCAGACAATTCCGCTATCCTGCAGTGTCTGGCGCTGTCTATTTTCTTCAGCAGCTCTTCTTTTACCTCTCTGGAAAAAGACATTACTTCCCATCCTTTTCTATATCTCTATGTTCTATACGCAGTCCATATTCTTCGCTCTTCTCCAGGCGGCGGTAAAGTTCATTTGCCAGCGTCACAGAACGGTGCTTTCCTCCAGTACATCCCACCCCGATCACAAGCTGAGTCTTTCCCTCCGCAATATAATTAGGTATGAGAAAGCGTATCATGTCCTCCAGTTTATCGGAAAACTCATGGGCAAGGTCAAACCCCATTACATAATCCCGCACAGGCTGATCATTCCCGCTCAGAGGCCGGAGCTGTTCTATGTAATAAGGATTTGGCAGAAAACGTACATCAAAAACAAGGTCCGCATCCTGAGGGATTCCATACTTAAACCCAAAGGACAGTACCGTCACCATAAGGTTTTTAAAGTTCCGGTTGTCTACAAAAATCTTTTCCAGCTCTTCTTTCAGTTCTCTTGTAAGGAGTTTACTGGTATCCAGGATATAATCTGCATACTGCTTCAGATCTTTCAGCCGCTCCCTCTCTCTTCTGATACCTTCGTCCACCCGTCCGCTGCCAGCCAGAGGATGGCTTCTTCTTGTCTCTTTATAGCGTTTTACCAGAGCCCTGTCATCGGCATCCAGAAAAAGGATTTCCACTTTTGTTCCCGGATACTTAATATTTTCCAATACAGATTCCAGCTCATCCAGTGACTTGCCGCTCCTCACATCAATTCCTACGGCAACCCTCTCGATTTCTCCAGGACCACCGTCTCGGATAAGCTGGATAAATTTTTCAATCAGAGGCACTGGGAGATTATCCACACAAAAGTATTCCATATCCTCCAGCATTTTTAATGCCGTACTTTTGCCTGCCCCTGACATTCCTGTAACAATTACAAACCGCATAGCCCCTCCTAAAATTCTCCCAGAAATTTCACTTCTGTTTCTAACTCCACTCCAAATTTATCCCGAACACGCTTCTGTACTTCCCGGATCAGTGTCAGCACATCATTTGCTGTGGCTTTACCAGTATTTACCACAAATCCACAGTGCTTCTCAGATATCTGGGCGCCTCCCACAGAAAAGCCCCTGAGACCTGCATCCATGATCAATTTTCCGGCAAAGTATCCCTCAGGACGCTTAAAGGTGCTGCCGGCACTGGGCATATCCAGCGGCTGTTTCTCTACCCTTCTCTGCTTCAGCTCATCCATCTTTTCTTTGATTTCTTTCCTGTCTCCTGGTTTCAGTTCCAGTGCAGCCGCCAGAACAATATATCCCTTTTCTTTTATAATACTGGTTCGGTAACCTAAATGCAGTTCTTCCTTTTTCAGAGTAAAAATTTCTCCCTGTTCATCCATGACCAGAACTTCCTGGAGAATATCTTTCATCTCTCCTCCATAGGCTCCTGCATTCATTACTACTGCCCCTCCCAGAGTTCCGGGAATTCCTGCTGCAAATTCCATTCCGGTGAGCCCTTCTTCCAGAGCTTCCCCGGCTATTTTGGCAAGACTGGCTCCGGCCTTGGCCCGTATCCGGCATCCTTCTACAAGAATATCGCTGACATTTTTCCAGAGCTGGATCACTACGCCTCTGTATCCCTGATCACTGACCAGAAGGTTGCTGCCATTTCCAAGGATAAAATACTGCAGCTCCTCTTCCCGGCAGATTGCCACTGTCTTCTGTATTTCTTTTGCGCTGTGGGGGCAGAGATAGAAATCTGCAGGACCTCCAATGCGAAAAGTGGTATGTTTTCTCATAGGCTCATTTCTATATACATTATCGCTGCCCAGACAGGCGCAAAATTTATTTTCTATTTTATTATAATCCATTTTCCTATAATAATCCCCTTTTATCATTTTTAAAAACCAGGTCTTTTATGACTTCTCCCGCAATCATAAGGCCTGCCACTCCTGGAACAAAGGACACACTGGCCGGAACCGGCCTTCCTGTACCGCCTCTTGTCTCGGCAGGAGCTTCCTGCTCCTTTTCCTGCTGTCCCTGGCGTCTTTTTCTTTCTTTCGGCAATGGCTCTGTTGAAAAAAGAACCTTTACTTTTTTAATTTTACGCTTCTTCAGCTCTGCCCTCATTACTTTCGCCAGAGGACACACGCTGGTCTTGGAAATATCCGCGATCTGAAAACTGGAAGGATTCAGTTTATTGCCTGTTCCCATACAGGAAATAACCGGAACTCCTGCCTCTTTCGCTTTTTCTATCAGCAGCAGCTTTGCAGACACGGTGTCCACTGCATCCACAATATAGTCATAGGATGAAAAATCAAAAAGATCCGCAGTCTCAGCCCCAAAAAAGGTATCGTATGTATGCACTACCGCATCCCGATTAATATCCATTATCCGCTCTTTGGCCACCTGGACCTTCTTTCTCCCCATGGTAGAACGCAGTGCAACCAGCTGTCTGTTCAGGTTCGTCAAGCTCACTACATCATGGTCCACTAATGTAAGGCTCCCTACTCCCGCCCTTGCAAGAGCTTCTACTACATAAGAGCCTACTCCGCCAATTCCAAACACAGCAATCTTGACCTCTGCCAGTATTCTTAATCCTTCTTTTCCCAAAAGTTCTTCTGAACGTGAGAATGCATGGAGCATCTTCAGTTTCCTCCCGTAAATATAGTTCAAAATCCAGCCGTGTATAAGGGGTTGCCACATGAACCCCTGCTCTATCCGCTCATGTGACAGCCCCTCTTCTCATCACTGACCTTTATACTGCTTTTTATTATACTATCATTTTGAAAAAAAGTATAGCTTAGTTTTTCATCTTAGGTTTAAAAATAAGGCTGGCCAGATATCCGAAAATAAGGGCCGCCGAAATTCCCACCGCACTGGCAGTAAAACCGCCCATAAAAATCCCCAGAAATCCGTGTTCCAGTACTGCTTTTTTCACACCATTAAAAAGTGTGTTTCCAAAGCCCAGCAGCGGTACACTGGCTCCCGCTCCGGCAAAATCAATAAGCCTGTCGTAAATTCCCAGGCTGCCCAGAAATGCCCCTGTACATACCAGAAGCACCATAACTCTCCCCGGAAGCAGCTTGGTCTTGTCCAGAAGGATCTGGACCAGGGCGCAGATAAGTCCACCTACCCAGAATGCCTGAATATATTCCATTTTCTTCTCCTTTAACAATGTTCTACTACTACAGCCTGGGCAATGCCCGGGACACTTTTTCCCTCATTATAGCTGACTTTTGACAGAAGAGCCCCTGTAGGAATAAAAAGAACTCTTTTCCATTCTCCCTTTTCTACTTTCGGAAGGATATAAGAGGCAAATGTAGCTGCGGAACATCCGCATCCGCTTCCCCCGGCATGAGTATCCTGGGTTTCATTGTCAAAAATTTCTATGCCGCAGTCCATATGCTGTCCTTCTATATCAATTCCCTGCTTTTTCAGCAGGTCGAAAAGAATCTTCTGGCCGATTTCTCCCAGGTCTCCTGTAATAATCCTGTCATAATCCTCCGGCTTTCTTCCAAAATCCCTGAGGTTTGCCTCTATGGTGCTGGATGCTGCAGGCGCCATACAGGCACCCATATTATAAGAATCTTTCAGTCCGAAATCTACAATTTTACCAGTAGTGATGCCGGTTATCCTGGCACGGCTTTTTCTGGTTCCCAGAATACAGGCGCCACTTCCTGTTACTGTCCAGGTGGCTGAAAGAGGCCTTTGGCTGCCGTAGGCCAGGGGAAAACGGAACTCTTTTTCCGCACTGCAAAAATGGCTGGAAGTAACTGCACCTACATATTCTCCATATCCTCCCGCTACCGCCATAGATGCCAGAGACAGAGCTTCTCCCATGGTGGCACAGGCACCATACAGACCATATACCGGTCTGTGAAATCCCATGATCCCGAATGATGAGGCTATAGTCTGGGCCAGCAGGTCTCCCGCGTAGATCAGGCGCAGCTTCTCTTTTTCAATCCCGGATTTTTCCATAGCAATGGTAAGAGCATCTTTCTGAAGGGTACTTTCTGCCTCTTCCCAGGATGCACACCCAAAGAGGCCATCCTCTGGTCCAACCTTATCAAAATATTTACCCAGAGGTCCCTCTCCTTCTTTTTTACCCACAACTGACCCGGCGCCCAGAACATATACACTAGTGTCAAATTCTATACTTTGTGTTCCTATGGTATGTCCCATTATACAATCCCCCACATATGAAGAAAATAATAAATCAGTCCCAGAAAAGAAGATACCAGTATTCCGTAAAGAATAACCGGACCGGCGATAGTAAATATCTTACAGCCGATACCGAATACCTGGCCTTCCTTCTGATACTCAATTGCAGGCGCCGCCACAGAATTGGCAAAACCGGTAATCGGCACCAGTGTTCCGGCACCGCCCCATTTAGCCAGTTTTGGATAAATGTTCAGGCCGGTAAAAAGCACACTGAGGAAGACCAGAATCAAAGAAGTCCAGGCCCCTCCTGTCTCTTTATCCATTCCCTGCCATTGACAAAAGTTCATAATGGCCTGTCCCAATGTACAGATAAGACCTCCGCTTATAAAGGCCGCCGCCATATTTTTTGCCAGATTGTGAACTGGGGTTTTCTTTTTTACATATTCCTCATATTGCTTTGCTTTTTTCTTTTCCTGTTCTTCCTGCGACAGTTCCATGGCCTTTGCCCTCCTTGTACTGATATACTGGTAGTATGCGGACTGAGGGCTGTTTTATACACAAAACTGAAGCAGACTGCCTAAAGTTTTTCCGAAAGCTATAGACAGGATAATAAGCCCGGCACCTTCCTTCAGACCCAGATGCCTGGCTGCAATGGCAAATGCATTTACCACTTCTCCCAGGGCAATGATCCAGCTGCCCAGAAAAATCCCGAAAAAAAGGCCTGCAAAAGCAGCTCCTGGATTGCCTATTCGTATAGCAAGATTATATACAGAAATAAGATTTCCTGCTATGCATCCCAGAATCAGAAAATCTTCATACAAAAGAATATGCCTTCCTGTATGAGTAATGCCTGCATATCTGGGAATAATACCCAGTCCTATGATAAAAGCTGACAGGGCTGCAGCAGCCACAGCTCCGCCGCAGAGGCCTGTGATCCCGGTAAGCAGCAGTCCCAGACTCATGTCTTTTTCTCCTTTCCTCCTCTGTTTTTCTCTGCGATCAGTGCTTTGTCCACATCCTCCTCATAGGTTCGCATCTGCACTTCTATGGGAGAAGGATCTTTTGTAGTCTTTCCATGGCCAAAGTGATTGAAAAAAAAGATAACCCCAACGCCAATTCCAATAGAATAGGCCGCTTCCAGGATTGTCCATCCCTGGGGAGTGGTTCCGGTAAGCTGATAATAAAGCCGGGGGAAAAGGGTCTGGATGTCTACATCCGTATTAAACGTCATAATAGAAAAAGCAGCGCCAAAAAAAGATAGTATACATACAAAAGCCGTCTTCATATGGTCTTTCCATCTGCCTCCCGACGGCGATTCCTTATAGGTAACTATGATATTTGCCTCCCCGATGTGAGTCACATCCACATTCTTTTCTTCCCTGGCAACGGCCCTTACCAGATCTACTGCAGAAACCACATATCTTCCCTGGGCCTTTCCCGGTATAATCATAATCCGACGTACCCTGTTCCGGTCCAATACCTTCTGGTCATTACAGGCCAGCTTGGCTACATCACCCAGGCATATCTGGGGACTGTGGACTTCCACGTTTTTTTCTGTTTGAATATACAGCATTTCGCTCATAGAAAACCTCCCTGATTTACTACGAATAGTATCTCTGTTCAGGGAGGAATTATTCCTGTCCGTCTAGAGTTTCTCTCTGAGACGGCTGAGTATTTTTTTCTCCATCCGGGAAACCTGGACCTGAGACAGTCCCATTTTTTCTCCAATATAGGCCTGTGTCTTTTCCTGAAAGAAACGCATATAAATCAATTCCCTCTCTTTAGCGCTGAGGCTTCCCAGGATTTCTTCCAGAAACATTTTGTTCAGGATTTCCTCCTGCTGGCTTTTCTCCTGAGGCAGTTTGTCTTCCAGAGAAATATCGCTGCCGTCACTTTCATAAATGGTTTTCTGAAGAGATTCAATCTGAGCTCCTGACTCCAGGGCCATGACCAGTTCTTCTCTGGATATCCCCACTTCCCTGGCCAGTTCCTCCATGTCCGGTTCCCTGTTGTTTTTCTGCAGAAAAATTTCTCTGGCCCCGTAGGCTCTGGCCGCAGTTTCCTTCAGAGAACGGCTGACTTTCACCATCCCGTCATCCCGAAGATAACGTTTGATCTCCCCTGTGATCATAGGCACTGCATAAGTAGAGAATTTCACATCATAAGAAAGATCAAATTTATCAATGGCTTTCAGAAGTCCGATACTTCCAATCTGAAGCAGGTCCTCCATCTCTACGCCCCGGTTCTGGAATCTCCTGGCAATGCTGTGGACCAGTCCCATATTTTTCTCTACCAGTATATCTCTTGCTTCCTTATCACCTTGGTGCACACGCCCGATAAGGGCAAGGATATCGTCCATACGCCCTCCTATTCAAAAACCGGATTCTGCCGTCCTATAACTTTTTTCATGGTTACCGTAGTCCCCTTTCCGGGAGCTGACTCTACCGTTACCTGATCCATAAAGGCCTCCATAAAGGCAAATCCCATTCCAGACCGGTCCTGTTCCGGCCTGGTAGTATATAAGGGCTCCATAGCCTTTTCTATATCTTCTATCCCTTTCCCGGTATCCTTCACCACCACAGTCAGCTCTCTCTTATTATTCCTGCACTCCACCCGGATTTTTTCCGTGGACGTATCATAGGCATGTACGATACAGTTGGTGATTGCTTCAGAAACTGCAGTCTTAATATCCGCTACCTCTTCCAGTGTAGGATTCAGCTGTGTGCTGAAGGCCGCCACTGCAATACGCACCAGCCCTTCATTACAGGATCTGCTCTCCACTTCTAAGATCATCTCATTTTTATTCTCCATGTTCCTCTCCTCCTATCTTTTCCTGTAATTCCATACGGGTTCCTGGCTGATCTCGATGTGTTTATAAATCCCTGAAAGCTGCATGATCCGCAGTATCCTGTCATTGACATGAATGGCGCTGACTGTGCCTCCGCTGTAGCTCAAAAGTCTTTTTCTTCCCATGATCATTCCGATTCCCGAACTGTCCATAAAATCTGTATTTGAAAAGTCAAAAACCAGCTGCCTGACCGCTCCCCTTTCCAACTCCTGATCTATGGCTCTGGTTATCTGTTCCGCAAAATGATGATCCAGTTCTCGCGGAATATAAATAATAAGCATGGTCCCTCTTTTTTTCATATATTCTTCCATAACCCATTCCCCTTTCTATACTCTCCTCCGATTTTAAAGTCTGTCTCCTTATGTACGGAAAAAGGAGCCTTCCTTCTTTGGAAAGCCCCTTTATCTCAAGGTTTCTCTTATACATCTGTTTATTTCAGATTATTCTTCTGTTGTTCCTTGAACGGCATCTTCATTTCCGGCAGTACTGCTGCTGTCACCCTCATTCTGGGTATCATCTTCACTGTCTGCAGAACTTATTTCATCGCTGTGTGCATCTATATAGTCCTGGGCATCCAAAGCATTCTGGGTTCCCGGATAGTTGTCCACCACCTTCTGATACCAGGCAGCAGCATTTTCCACATCGCCCTTCCCTGCATACGCCTGGGCCAGGTAATACATGGACCTTCTGTCCTGGGTTCCGATATTCACAGCTTTCTGCAGACTCTCGATGGCCGAGTCATAGTCCCCTGCATTTATATAGTTGATTCCTTCATTCCGATACTGCTGCTTCAGCGTATCTCCCACCTGGTTCATGATAGTGTCATAGATGCTCTTCCCTTCTACAGAAAGATTATCCGAATTTACCTCTGCAATGGCATTGGCTGCGTTGGTAAAATTCCCCTGCTGATATTCATCCCAGGATTTTAAAAGGTTTTCATAGTCTGTAGTCTGCTGCTGCGCCGCTTCAATCTGGCTCTGGGCTGTATCCACAGACTCCTGGGAGGCATTCATCTGCTCCTGAAGGCGCTCCAGCTCCGCTGCCTGTGTAGCCATCTGGTTGCTGTAGTCCACCACCTTTTCATTAGCCGCCTCGTTTACATTCTGAGTAATGGCAGGCACTACCAGAAACCAGAGAGCGGCAGCTCCTACAACCAGTCCAAGGATCAGGTTTATCAATGTATTGGTAATGGTCTTTTCCCGGAATTCTGGGGGCTGGATAACAACATCATTTCCCGATTTATAGATCAGACTTCCGTCTTTTCCTTCCCTCACTTTTTCTCTCATGCCGAACCTAGGTTCCAGATTAGTCCTTCTTCCTGTCTGTTCTTCCACTTCTCTCAGAAACCGGAGAGTGGTGGTATTGCTTTTATCTATTTTAGCTGCTGCTTTCAGCTGTCTTCTGGCTTTCTCATACTCTTCCTCATGGATATAGATCAGAGAAAGGAGATGATACCCTTTGATCAGCTTAGGATTGCTGGCCAGCACTTTTTTCAGCTGCAGTTTTGCCATATCTATATTGCCGCTTCTGCAGTATTCCAGGCACTGATTATATTTCTTTATGCTGTTATTTATTTCTTCCAGCCGGTTTCCGTCTTTTTGAAGCTTCTCGATATAGCCTATTGCAACATTATTCTGAGGCATCATATTCTTACTGATTACCCACTGGCTGAGAGCCGCTACCACTTCTCCGGTCTCAAAGTATACCAGTCCGAGGAGATTCCTGGCCTGTATATTCAGTTTGTTCATTTTCAGGCTTCGCTTCAGACAGGTAATGGCTCCTGACAGGTCCCTTACCTGAGCCTTCTCCAAACCCTGATTATAATAAAGGCCTGACAGAGCCCAGGCTTTTTTCTGGGCTGTCACTTTGCATCCACACTTTGGGCAATGGTCAGAGGCGTTTAGCGGCGCGTTGCATATCATACAATTCATAAATTTCACCCCTATTTATCTGAAGTGCTGCTGTTATCTTTTATCATTTCTTTCAGAATATCAATGACATCTGTCAGGTCCTGCCTGTAAATGGCGCCCTCTGCATCATCCACTTCCAGACATGGCTGAAATTTTTTCAGTTCTTCTTCAAAATTAATCATGGAACGTCCTCCTTACATAATCCTTTATCTCCCCTGCAAGATAAAGAGAACCGGCCACAAACATCAGGCCTTTTCCCTTCTGAGCATATGCCCTGTCGAAAGCTTTTCCCGGATCCGGCTCTGCATGAACATCTTCGCATCCCTCTTCTTTAAAAAGCTCTGCAAGTTCTGCTGCCGACTGCTTTCTGCTTCCCCATATCTCTGTAGTCACTACACTGGAGAAATGAAGACCCCTGCAGATTTCATGGATCATATCCCGGAAATCTTTATCTGATACTGTGGAAAACAGTA
The DNA here is from genome assembly GCF_002161285.1 of Blautia sp. An81. GTDB lineage: Bacteria > Bacillota > Clostridia > Lachnospirales > Lachnospiraceae > Blautia > Blautia ornithocaccae. The sequence continues at coordinate 94,686 of NZ_NFHH01000006.1, forward strand.
AAGTAATCGGATAGTCTTTCTGAAAATATTCCACAGTCTCCACAAATTTTGCGATTCCGTCTTCATTGTGAGCCCCATCTACGATCACTCCGGGAAGTATGGTCTCCATTCTTCCCTGCCAGCGGGTATTCCTCATTCCTCGTATCAGAGTATCTTTTTCCAGATGATGGATATTTTTCAAAACTCCCATCGTCTCAAGAGCCAGAGCCGCATTCATCATCTGATACCTGGCGATAAAAGGAATAAACAGTTCCGTTTCTCCATACACTCTGGAATCAGATACAAACTCTATGCCTTCGGGGGTAAAGTCCAGCATTCTCTGATTCTCTTCCTTCATGGCATACCACGGGCATCCCAGGCTTTCTGCCCTGGCTCTTATTACCTCAGCAGCCTCAGGATTATTTCCATCAAAGATCACCGGAACTCCTGGCTTTATGATTCCTGCTTTTTCCCCGGCTATCTGTCCTATGGTATTTCCCAGATATTCCACATGATCCAGACTGATCGATGTGATCACACAGGCTACAGGCTCTCTCACGGAATTGGTGGCATCCAGCCTTCCTCCCAGACCTGTCTCCAGTACAATATAGTCTACTTCTTCTTTTTGAAAAATCAACATGCCCATAAGGAAAAGAAATTCAAAATATGTGGGATGGTATTCTCCTCTCCCTACAAGAGAATCTGACATTTCCTTTACTCTGGAAAAAGCCTCCAGAAAGGTTTCATCAGAAACCATGACCTCATTGATCTGAAAACGCTCGTTGATCTTCATAAGATGAGGAGAGGTAAAGAGTCCGCATTTATAGCCTCCTTCCTCCAGCATGGTGGAAATAAAGGCACAGACACTGCCTTTCCCATTGGTCCCTGCTACGTGTATGATCTTCTTCCCTTTATCGGGACTTCCAAGAAGATCCAGGCACTGTCTGGTATGTTCCAGTTTATTCTTTGTTGTAAACTTTGGTATATCTTCGATATATTGAACCGCTTCTTCATAAGTGAACAAGCCGTATCCCTCCTGTTCTGTGAAATGGTAAGCAGACCCCTCGTCTCTAAAGCATAGCCCGACTGGGCTGCAAGCAGCCCGTCCGTCTCTGTTTTGAGACTTTCCGCTGCTATGAAAGCCCACGGATTGCTCCGCGCTCTGCGCTCCCGCAATCCTATCCATATTCGCAATCCGGCCTACCGGCCTTCTTGCTCATATGGATTAGCGTCTCGAAAACATAGCCGTCCTGGGCTGCAAGCAGCCCGTCCGTCTCTGTTTTGAGACTGGGCTTTCATAATAAAATCACCACTTCTGTTATAATGGTTTGGCCCTGGCGGGCTGCCGGGGTCACTTATCATTATAATGAAGTGGTGATAATATGCAAGCAAATTATGTCGCCTGAGAAAAAAAGCTTTCTATTCTTCCTGGGTCTCTTCTGTCTGAGAATCTGTTTGAGATTCTTCCGCTGTCTGTTCCTGACTGTCTTCTCCCTCATCTGTAATCGGAGTCAGAACGGCCTCCTGGCTGCCTGCTTCAGGCTCGTGATAAATATAGCTTTCTGTTCTGGTCAGGACTCTGTGGGTAGAACTGTTGCTTCTGGTAGCAATATCCACTTCATCTCCATCCTGGAGAAGGTCCGTAAGCACAAGCAGGGTGTTCTCGTCAATAAAGGTAGCTTCTACAAGTTCCCCGTTTATTTCCAGATAAGAAGACTGGGTAAAATTAGCGCCCCGTATATAGTATCTGCCATCTGAAATTTCCTCAATGCCCTCAAACTGGGTATCCACAACACCTAATTTCATAGCTGTTTTTTCATACGGAGTCTCTCCGTCATATACATAGTGCTCTCCGTAGAGGATATCATACTGGAGCATTTCCAGATCTACCTGATAATCCTGTGTATTCTTTCTTGCCTGATGGAAACGGAAAACATTTCCTTCATGGATTCCTACCCGGTCCATAACTTCTGCAGCCATCTGGTAGGCAGCTAAATTCTTATCCTGCTTTTCCAGTCCCATATTATCCCAGATTACATATTCTGTCTGGAAAAGATAACGGTTTTTCACGTCAGTGACTGTAAGATCCATAGTCGGCAGGTGGTCTCCATACATAACCAGTACTACATCTTCATCAATTTGAGAAAGGGCATCGATTAATTCTCCGATGAACTGGTCCATCTCATAAATCTGGTTGCAGTAGTATTCCCATTTATAATCCTGGGCCTCTGTACTGCTGCCGGATACTGTAATCTTTGGATCTTCCAGCACCGGCTCTTCCGGATAGTCTCCATGGCCCTGTACAGAAATAGTGTATACATAATCCGGTCCTTCTGTGGATTCCATAGCCTGAAGAATGTATTTCGTCAGGTTCCGGTCACGGATCCAGTCGTTAGGGTTCGTATCATCCTGTTCTGACATATATTCTGATGAAGTAAAGGTGTCAAATCCCAGATTGGCAAACACACGTCTTCTTCCGTAGAAGTTCGCTTCGTTATTATGGATGGCATGGGTGCCGTATCCTAGTTCCTTAAGTACATAAGCTGCACTTTCACAGGTCTCTGTTTCCAGGATTCCCTTATAAGGATACTCGCCAGGTCCAAAGTAATGCATACTCATTCCTGTGATTGATTCAAACTCTGTGTTAGCCGTACCGGCTCCAACAGAAGGCACTTTATAATATCCGGAAGAATATTCCTCCATCAGTTTCCGGAAGTTCGGAATGGGATCCTCTGAAACATTCAAGTAATTTACCAGGGTAGGATCAAAAAAGGACTCCAGCTGAAGAAAAAGGATATTCGGTCTGCTTTCTCCTGTCTCCGGCAGAGACTCCGTACTCTCTGTGATATCAGCCATAGCCTCCTCTGAATAATCTCTGGGGCAGCTGATTCCTGTGTTAAAAATCGTTGTAGCCAGACAGTAGGGATAACCGTAATCCTCATAAGCAAATGCAATATTTCCAAAATAGTTGGACAGTACCCTTTTTTCCAAAGCCAGCTTTGTGGTTCCTGCAAAGGCCAAAGCTCCCACAATGATCAGGGGAATATTTACTTTATATCGAAGCTTTCCTTTATACTTTGGCCCTTTTATGAACAACAGGACCAGACCCAGCACAGCCAGAACTGCCAGGACAACCACTACCCAGAAAAAGAAAGCTGGCAGATACCGGTCCGCGATCTCAAAGGCATCTGTGATCATATGCAGGTCCGGCCCGGTAAAGGGCGTTACTCTGGTAGTCAGAAGCACGCCATTGATAATACCAAGGCCCATCCAGAAGATGGTAAGGATCACTCTCCAGAAAACTCTTCTTCTGAAAAGATATACGATCAGGGTCGTTGTAAAGATTAAAAATGTGTTATACAGAAAGACCAGAGGCCTCTCTGTCAAAAAATCCATGGCTTCCCATATAGAATGTCTGGAAATCGCTTCTATAAAGAAGTAGCCCACAAATACCGCCAGGAACTGCAGCGGTACAGAAAACATATTCAGATATTTCAGGCATAATACCTTCCTGATTTCTTTCATACTCTCTCTCCTAAACCTCTATGTGGCAGCCCCCCTGCGCATTACTGCAGCTGCGCTAATCTCTCTTTTACCTGTTCCATCATAGCGGTATAGCGTTCCAGTTTGGCCCGCTCTTCGTCAACCTTTGCCTTAGGCGCCTTGCTGATGAAACGTTCATTACCAAGCATGCCGTTTACACGAGCCAGCTCTTTTGTCAGTTTCTCTTCTTCTTTTTTCAGTCTCTCAATCTCTTTTTCCACATCAACCAGTTCTGCAAAAGGCATGTAGATTACTGCCTTAGCTGTAACGGCAGATACCGCATCATCCTCAATGCCTGTCTTATCCTTCTGAACGATTACCTGGCTTGCATGAGCCAGAGGCGCAAAGAAGATTTCTCCGTTTTCAAAGATTTTCCGTATCTTCTCATCCTCGGCTGTTACAAATACCTTCGCTTTTTTGCTTGGAGGAACATTCATTCCTGTGCGTACATTTCGGATGCTTCTTACAGCCTCCTTAATGATTTCTACAGCTTCCTCCTCATTGGCAAAATTCCACTCTTCTTTAAATACCGGCCAGGAAGAGAGCATAATGGATTCTTCCTCTGGATGAAGAGTACAGTAAATTTCCTCTGTAATAAAAGGCATATAGGGGTGCAGCAGCTTCAGGGCATTGCCCAGAACTGTCTTCAAAGTCCAGAGAGCTGCCCCTTTGGTGCTGTCTGTATCGCTGTAAAGCCTTGGCTTCACCATCTCAATATACCAGTCGCAGAATTCTTCCCAGATGAAATCATATACTTTCTGAACAGCAATACCCAGTTCATATTTGTCCATGTTTTCTGTCACATCTTTTGCCAGAGTATTGACTTTGGACAAAATCCACTTATCTGCTCCTGTAAGTTCTGCAAGGTCCATTTCTCCAGGAACTTCTGCTTTTTCCAGGTTCATCATAATAAATCTGGAAGCATTCCATACCTTATTGGCAAAGTTTCTGCTGGCTTCTACTCTCTCCCAGTAGAAACGCATATCATTTCCAGGAGCATTTCCTGTGATCAGAGTAAGTCTCAGTGCGTCTGCACCATACTTGTCGATAACCTCCAGAGGGTCGATACCATTTCCAAGAGACTTGCTCATCTTTCTTCCCTGAGAATCCCTCACTAATCCGTGAATCAGCACATGATGGAATGGTGTCTTTCCAGTCTGTTCCAGACCGGAGAATACCATACGGATTACCCAGAAGAAGATAATATCATATCCTGTTACCAGCACGTCTGTTGGATAGAAGTACTCCATCTCCGGAGTCTTATCCGGCCATCCCAGGGTAGAGAAGGGCCACAGGGCAGAGGAAAACCAGGTATCCAGAGTATCCTCATCCTGGTGGAAATGGGAACAGCCGCATTTCGGGCATTTCTCCGGCATTTCCCTGGCAACTATAGTCTCACCGCATTCGTCACAGTAATAAGCCGGGATCCGGTGTCCCCACCAGAGCTGACGGGAGATACACCAGTCTCTGATATTCTCCAGCCAGTGAAGATAGGTCTTGTCAAATCTCTCCGGTACAAATGTAAGATTTCCTTCTTTTAAAGTATCAATGGCAGCCTGAGCCATTTCCTTCATCCGTACAAACCACTGAGGCTTGATCATAGGCTCTACGGTAGTACCGCAGCGGTCATGGGTTCCTACACTGTGTGAGTGAGGAACTACCTTTACCAGAAGTCCCTGTTCTTTCAGATCTTCCACCATGGCTTTTCTGGCCTCATACCGGCCCATGCCTGCATATTTGCCTCCCAGCTCATTAATGGTGGCGTCATCATTCATAATGTTGATCTCTTCCAGATTGTGACGTTTTCCTACTTCAAAGTCATTAGGGTCATGGGCCGGGGTGATCTTTACACAGCCGGTTCCGAACTCTTTATCTACATACTCATCAGCGATCACAGGGATTTCTCTGTCTGTAAGAGGCAGCTTCAGCATTTTTCCGATGAGATGTTTATATCTCTCATCGTCTGGATTTACAGCTACTGCAGTATCGCCCAGAAGCGTTTCCGGACGGGTGGTTGCGATTTCCACAAACTGTCCTTCTTCTCCTACTACCGGGTAATTGATGTGCCAGAAAAATCCGTCCTGATCCTCATGCTCTACCTCTGCGTCAGAAATAGAAGTCTGGCATACAGGACACCAGTTGATGATCCTGGAGCCTTTATAGATATAGCCTTTCTCATAAAGCTTGATAAATACTTCCTGAACGGCCTTGGAGCAGCCTTCGTCCATGGTAAAACGCTCTCTGTCCCAGTCAGCAGAAGCCCCTAATTTCTTTAACTGATTGATGATCTTTCCGCCGTACTCTTCTTTCCAGGCCCAGGCATGTTTCAGGAATTCTTCTCTTCCGATTTCGTTTTTATCAATCCCCTGCTCTTTTAACTTTTCAATAACCTTTACCTCTGTGGCAATAGCCGCATGGTCTGTTCCCGGCTGCCACAGGGCTTCATAACCCTGCATCCTTTTAAAACGGATCAGGATATCCTGCATGGTCTCGTCCAGGGCATGTCCCATATGAAGCTGGCCAGTTACATTTGGCGGGGGCATCACAATAGTAAAGGGTTTCTTGTCTTTGTTTACTTCTGCGTGGAAATATTTGTTATCCAGCCATTTCTGATAGATGCGGTCTTCCAGACCTTTTGGGTCATAAGTTTTTGCAAGCTCTTTGCTCATAGTCTCCTCCTCTTAGTTATGTCCGGTATTTTATATCCAAAAACTTTTTTGGGAATCTGCATAAAAAATACCCTCCATAACCATCTCATTAAATAGTTACAAAGGGCGACAAAGCCGCGGTACCACCTTTTTTTATCACTCAAAGGTCCTGTAACGGGGACAAACCGGGAAAACCTACCAAATCCCGCCATCCTCAGGTGGTCTCCTTCAGCTCTCCGGTTCAAAAGCTACCTTCCGCCCTTTTTCCTTAAACAATCTTTCAGCCGACGAATTGTTCTCTCTGCAAGTTCCCAGAGCGTACTCCTCTTTCTCATTACCTTTTTCTTTCGATGTCACAGATTTCTCAGCACTGCCTGCTTCCGAAATCCTTACATCTTTTCATTTCATTTATCATAGACATATTGAAAAATTTTGTCAAGATGGGAAATTGTGAATTTTTGCGGAAATTTAACAGAAGATAAACAAAAGATTTTCAAAAGAATGAGATTTTTTCCTTTTCCTATGTTACTATAATTCCATGAGGAGGATGAGCATGAAATCGAAAAAACTTTTACAGAAAACCGGGGAAAAATTCATACTTTCTTGTCTGACCGGGGCTCTGGGGGCTCTTTCCTGGTATACGCTGCGTGAATATCGCCCCCAAAAGGCAGAGTCCCTATCCCCGCCCAAAGGCCGCCGGCTCCTTTCCCCAGCAGATCCATTCCGGCTGCTTACCTGGAATATCGGATTTGCAGGTTTTGACAGTTCCATGGATTTCTTCATGGACGGAGGAAAAATGGTACGCCCCAGAAGTAAAAGTCAGGTTTTCCGAAATATGAAAGAAATTGGAAAAATCCTGACCTCCTGTACAGCCGATGCATATTTTCTCCAGGAGGTAGATCTGGATTCCTCCCGTTCCTATCATATGGATCAGCAGGATTATTTTGAGAAACGTATGGGCCTTCCTGGCGTCTTTGCCTGGAACTATAAGTGTGACTTTATCCCCTTCCCCCTTCCCCCTCTGGGAAAAATGAGCAGCGGCATCAGTACTTTTACAGATTTAAAGGTCCGTTCTGCCCGGCGTCTTGCTCTTCCCGAATCCTTCTCCTGGCCGGTAAAGACCTGTAATCTGAAACGCTGTATTCTTGAAGCCAGAATACCTGTCAAAAGCAGCAGCCGGGAACTGGTACTCCTGAATTTTCATCTGGAAGCCTATGATAAAGGAGAAGGAAAGCTGGCTCAGAGCCGGCTGCTCTCCCAGATCCTTTCCCGGGAATATGAAAAAGGCAATTATGTCATCGCCGGCGGGGATTTCAATCAGATTATAAAAGGAGAGGACAAATATCCTCTCCGTAAAAGCAAGAACTGGACCCCTGGTCTCCTGGAAAAAGACTTTCTTCCGGCCCACTTTTCCATAGCCGCCGATGATACCTGGCCCACCTGCCGGCTTCTGGACCGGCCTTACGACGGTTCTTCAGGGAAGTCCCTGGCATATGTGCTGGATGGGTTCCTGGTATCCGATAATCTGAAGATATCCCGTGTTTCTGTGATAAACACAGATTTTGCATATACGGACCACCAGCCTGTGATCCTGGAAGTGCAGTTTCTGGACAAAAACCCATACTGCCCTCAAAGTCTTTAGGATTTTCCTTTCCCAGATGTTTCTCTATACCCTACTTTGCTGGTCTGCTGGCGGAATAAGAGCAGCAGACCTCTTACGCATAATTCAATACACATTGCAGTCCACACTCCATGAAGTCCCCATTTTTCCACCAACAGCAGAGCCAGTGTAATACGCACGCCCCAAATACTGATCAGATTCAGGATACTGGGGACCAGGGAGTCTCCTGCTCCCCGGAGAGCTCCTGCAGCCACAATGGACACTCCATAAAGGGGCTCTGCAAAAAGCTGTATCCGCAGTACTTCCGCGGCAAGCTGCCGCACCTGAATATCCGGTGTCATCATATGAAAGATCCCAGGACATATGAAAAACATCAGAGATCCCGTTACTGCCATGATTCCGCCTCCCAGAAGCACGGAAAGATTGGAAAAACTTTTTGCAATCTTTTCCCTCCCGGCTCCCAGGCTCTGTCCTACCAGAGCAGTAGCTGCCTCAGCAATCCCATACCCTGGCATATAGCAGAGGCTCTCCGCTGTTACTGCAAAAGAGTTTGCTGCAATAGCCACAGTTCCCAGGGGTGCAATGATCCTGGTAGTAACGATCATAGCCCCACAGACAGCCACATGTTCAAAGGCCAGCGGAGCTCCCACCTGAAAAGCAGTGGTAAAAATCTTCTTATCCATTCCTCCCTTTTCTCCTCTGAATCGAAACACAGGGGAGCGGAAGCAAACCGCCCGGAGCATAAAAATACATACTACAGCCTGAGCAAGGGCTGTTCCTATTGCTGCTCCCAGCACACCGTAGTGCCGTATAAAGATCATATTGAAAACAATGTCCAGAAGACACATACTGGCGTTTAATATACTGGGCGTCCGCATATTTCCGCTGCACTGAAGCATGGAGCCTGCCAGCCGGTTTATCTGCACTGCAGGAAGAGAACATGCATAGACAAAGAAATAGCCTGATGCATCTGTCCAAAGCTCTTCTCCTGCTCCCAGCCATACAGGAAGTTTCCCGCTGATGGCTATTCCCACTGCCATGAGGATAAGGGAAAAACAAAGGGCTGCGGCAAGTCCGTGTTTCAGGATTTTTCTGGCATTGGCCTCTCTGCCCGCTCCAATCTGGTGTGCAGCCTGTACAGAAAAACCTGTAGCCACGCCGCTGCACAGTCCGCTAAGAAGCCAGGTGCTTGTGGAGACAACTCCAATAGATGCTGACGCCTGGGCCCCAAGGTTTCCCACCATTGCCTGGTCAATATACTGCATTAAAATAGAGGTTATCTGAGCCATGATGGCGGGAACGCTCATCTGCCAGACAATCGACAGTTTTTCCCTTCTTGTTATCTCTCCCTTTTGCCGAAAAAAAGCGGCAAGCCGCTCTTCTGGTCTGATTTTTCTCTTTTCTGTATATTCCGTCATTTTATCTGTCTCTTTCTTTTCCTTATCCTGCCCTCAATACACTAAGGACCTCTGTACAAAAAGAAGAGGGCGATAATGACCTCTTCTTTTCATAAATAAGAAATAATATGAAGTTTCCGGCGTTTCTCCCGGTTTTGTCACGATTTCTCTGTCCTGCGGAGGATGTGTATGTTCCGTTTGTTGCGGGAAAACGGATTGGATATACAGGACAACATTTAGAAACCGGGAGAACCGTCTGCCATTTAATCATGCATAATTCTATAAATTCAGGCGTTTACCTTTCGGCACTATTCCATAAAAAATTCCGCCTTCACATGAAAAGCGGAAACATATAGCCCCATCCAGGGCTACAGGGATTTCAAACTTTGCACGGAAGTTTTCACCTTACTGCTATTAAGCAGGTTTCCTGACTTATGGTTCTCCGCTTTGCCTCTCCTTCTCATACTTTCGTACAATGGATTTTGCTGACATTGCTCCCCAAATACAGTGACCGGATCGCTCAGGATTCTCACCTGATTCCCTTTTCACCAGTGTTGTGCGGTCAACGCTGATGCACTCAATAGGTTTATGGAATTATACACTTGTATAATACCACCAGCAGAGATTTGCGTCAAGAAATATTACTGTTTTCATCCACTTTTTCTTTCATCTTTTCCTCTCGTCTTCTCTTGGTCATAAGTCCTCCAATCCGTCCAGTTTCCTTAGCGGACAGACTTTTCCAGCCCCTTTCCAGAACTTTATCCAAAACCCCCAGTTCTTCTGCTATCTCATATTTCAACTGTTCCTCCTGAGGAATCTTGTTTAAATCAATTTTTTCTTCTTTTTTCTTAGACATCAAAAGCCACACTCCTTTTTCTTAGAGTATGGCCCTTTTCTTTCCCTTTATTCAGCTTTTTCTGCTTTCTGTCATATATTCTTCTATTTTGGAATAACAATGGCTGCAATAATATAAGCGATGATCCCGGAGCCAAAACTCATACAGGTCACAATAACCCAGGCAAGGCGGATCAGGGTAGGATCTATGTTAAAATACTCCCCGATCCCTCCGCAGACTCCCGCCAGCATATAATTTACAGAAGAACGATATAATCTCTTATCTGACATGACACATACCCCTTTCTATTGATTCTCAAAGTCTATTCTGATATTTCCTGCACTATTCTCTATATTCATAGTCTTATCTGAAGATATGGCGCCAAAGGTCCCTTCATGAAAGCCATCTACGCTCTCTCCGTCCAGATCCAGAGCGCCGGAGTCCACGCGGACATCTGCCGTGTAGTCCTCCAGTCTGCCGACATATTTTATCCGGAGACGTCCGGCATTGCAGCTCAGTGTGGAATCGTCAGCCTCCAAAAGTTCCACCTCCAGATTACCTGCCGCCACATCTATATCACAGCTCCCGGCCGCAAGTTTTCCTTCTGCTTCCAGGCTTCCTGCGCTGGAGTTCAGGTACAGCTCCTCAAATACCTTAGCCTGAGGGATCTGGATCAGTAAAGACCTGCTGCTGTCCACAAGCCCATCGCTTCTGGATACAGTAAGGACTCCTGTATCAATGTCAAAATCTGCCACATACAGACTAGAATCCAGTCCGGAACCTGAAACCCATATTTTTTCATCCGGAGAGGGCTGTATCCGGATTTCTCCCGCTTCTGCTGTCACATAAAGACTTTTCACCCTTGAAGCCTCAATGCTGCCCCTCTGGCTGGCCTCGGACCAGTCCATATTGCGGACACCGGTTTCATCAGACCAGTCTCTGGTCCAGGATTCTCCTCTTTCCTGCCAGTAATTTTCCCATTCCTCTCCCATCTCTTCCAGATCGTCCAGGTCCGTCAGCCGTTCCAGCCAGTCAGCTCCAAACCAGCGGTTAAAAACATGATTATTTTCTGTGCTTCTTTCCAGGCCGTCCAGAAATGCCTTTGGGGAAGCCCCGAAAAGGATTCCCCCTGCTGTCAGGACTCCTCCTGTGATCAGCATAACAAGAGCTGTGATCAAAGCAATTTTTGTAAACTTTTTCATGAATTTTCACCTCCCCGGATACCTCTGTGCAGGACCCTCTGGATCATATCCACCGCCCAGCGGAATACAGCCGGAAACGCCCGGAAGACCAGCCAGATGAAAGCCAGAAGCAGCAGAATACCAACTGCCGTCATCATAAGAGCCCCTCCCACACAGGCAACTGCCGTAGGGGGAGAAGCCAGCTGGAACACCAGGCTGTGGATCAGAAACATAAGGCCGCCTACAGTCAGGCCGATCCCACCTGCCAGGAGTCCGATGATCCCTCCGATGATTCCTATCAGCAGGCCCAGAGCCCCCATTCCGAAACCAAACACAAAGGGGAGGGCCACTACAGCAAAAATGATCAGCAGGATCCAGCCGGCTCCGCTTCTGGAACGTCTTGGATTCTGTCCGTAATTTCTTCCGTATCCGGCTCTGCTGTAAGGGCCGTCATAGCTGTGCTGCCTTCTCTCCCCCTGGGGATCTCTGTATCTGGTGCCGTCCCAGTTATTTTCTTCCTGGCCGGTTTCAGATCTCTCACTGTTTTCTTTCATTTCCGAAGGTTCCGGCACCTTTTTCTCCTGGAATCTCTCGTCCGTATATCCCGTCTCTGTATATTCTCCGTACTGTATCCCTTCATTTTCCAGATCTGCCCGGATGATGGCCGCTACCTTACCGGGGCTTCCCAGCTCCTGGATCACTTTTCCTTCATTCTCTGCTCCGGCGTCTTCAAAGTAATCCTGATAATATTCCAGAGCCTCCTTTCTCTCAGACTCCGGTATATCCCACAGCAGCCGTTCCAGCTGCTCTAAAAATTCTGTTCTGTTCATTTCAGTTCCCCTCCCTCAAACAATCTGCTGATTTTCGTTGAGTAGCTTTTCCATTCTTCCCTGTATAGATTCATCTGTACCATACCTTTTTCGGTAACTTTATAATATCTCCTGTTCCTGCCTGCGAATTCCCGGTCATAGGTTTCCAGGCATTGGTCCTTTTGAAGCCGTCTCAGAACCGGATACAGGGTGGATTCTGAAACTTCCAGTACCCGGCGCACATCCTGGGTAATCTTATAACCATAGGTCCCCTCCTCCTCTCTGGACACAACTGCCAGAACGATGGCATCCAGAAGGGCTGCACCTGTATTGAAAATCATTTCCTCACCCCTTTGCTATTTCTTATTTAATACTATATGTCATATAATATAATTTTGTCAACAATATTATATTAAGAATTTCTAAAGATTTATGGAAGAAAAGTAAAAAACCCCGGCACTCTCACACCGGGATTTCCTTTTTCAGATAAAAGGAGTAGATGTATTTTTCTTTTACTTTTTTCCCTGTCATACGCTCCAGGGCTTCCTGATAATACAGAAGCTGTATCCTGTATTTTTCTGTCAGCTCCTGGGGATTTCCTGAGGGTATCCGGTCTGTCTTATAGTCTACCAGCACCAGGCCGTCTTCTTCCTCAAAGAAAGCGTCGATAATTCCCTGGACCAGGATTTCTTCTTCTGATTGATACTCCCTGCTTACTGAAGAAGCAGGCACTCCTATGACAAAGGGCTGTTCTCTCTTTAAGAGCCCTTTTGCCGCTGCTGCTTTCATTCTCTGTCCCAGGCTGCTTTCGGCAAGGTCATAAATATCTTTGGGCCATACGGAGCTTTGCACTGCCTGGGAAATCTTTCCCATACGGCAAAGTTCCTGTATCTGTCCTCTCACTTCTTCCAGACTGCCAGTTTTCTCATAATCCAGCTGTTCCAGAACTGCATGATAGGCAGTTCCTCTTTCTGCACCCTTCAGCTCCTCCTGCTCCGTTCTCATAAATGCCGGAACATAACCCTCTTCTGGTTCTTCTTCACCAGAAACCGTTTCCTGATCTTTCCCGCTGTCCGGATAGAGATTCAGACTTTCCTCGTCCTCTTCTGTCTGAATCCTTTTTACCTCAGATACCGTCACCTTGGCCGGAATCCTGGCAAGGTCTTTATAAGGATACACATAGGAAAAACTTTCTTCCAGTTCTTTCTTGGTATCAGGGTCGTAGACTTTTCCAGTATCCCAGTTCAGGTATTCTTCCTTTTCTTCCAGCTCTCTGGTTCTGGCATCCAATTCTCCCATTACCAGCTCCAGAGGTGACACTTTTCGGATCTTAAAATCTCCGGGGCCTTCATAAAGTGGGTTCAGGGGATATACTCCAAGATTCACAGACTGGTACAGCTCCTTCATAGCTCTGTGTCTGGCCAGGGCTGACAAAATCCAGTCCAGATAACTTTTTCCCCTCATCCGCACTCCATAGGGCAGCCGGGTCTGTTCACGCCGCTTCAGCATTTCCTGCTGGGAAAGCCTTTCTGCCAGCTTTGAAATCGTCCCTGTAAGAATCAGCTTTTCCTTTGCCCTTGTAAGGGCTACATATAGGATCCGCAGCTCCTCTCCCAGACTTTCCAGGGTAATCTCCTGCTGAATGGCTCTCTGGAGAATGGTCCTGGTCCGGAGCCGCAGTTTTTCGTCTACGCAAGGCGCGCCAATCCCCAGGTCAGGATGGAGCACAATACTCTCTCTGGCATCCTGCATATTCATCTGTTTTCCCATACCTGCCACAAATACCACAGGGAATTCCAGACCTTTGCTGCCGTGGATGCTCATGATCTTCACCGTATCCTCTTTTTCTGAGAGAATGTTGGCTTCCCCAAAATCCACCTGATATTTTTTCAGATTTTCAATATACCGGACAAAGTTGAACAGCCCCCTGTAGCTGGTGCTCTCATAGTCCCTGGCTTTTTCCAGGAGCATGAGAAGATTGGCCTTTCTCTGCTCTCCGGAAGGGAATGCCTGCTGCCAGAGAAGAAAGCCTGTCTGGTCAAAGAAATCCCAGATAAGCTGATGGATAGGAGTATAAGGTACTTCCCGGCGCAGTTTCCGGTAGGTTTTTAAAAAACCTCTCACCTTGTCCTGGAGGGGATTGGGAACCTTTTCTGTCTCCAGCAGCGCCTCGTAAAGGGTAATCTTCTCTCCTGCGTTTCCCAGATTCCGTATCTGGGTCAGTTCTTCAAAGGTAAATCCCTGAGGCTGGTTTTTCAAAGCCCCTGCCAGAGGGATATCCTGAAAGGGATTGTCCAAAATCTGCAGGTAGTCCAGCACAGCCGCCACCTCAGGGGCAGAGAAATATCCTGTTTTTGTGGTAACACTGGCCGGAATATTGCAGGAATTCAGGATCTTTTTAAAAGTCTCGGACCAGCCGGTCATGGTTCTGAGAAGAATGGTGATATCCGAATATTTCACCGGTCTTAACTCTCCGGTTTCTTTGTCTGTCACCTGCCCTGTCTCTCTCAGTTCCCGGATACGCAGGGCAATCATCCTTGCCTCCAGCTCCCGGGCAGTTTCCGGACTGTCCTGTTCCTGCCATACCGGGTCGTCTTCCTCCAGAAGAAGGACTTCCGCTGCAGGCTCTGTTTCCTTTGGAAGCTCTGGAAACTGTCCCTGGGGATAAAGCGCTGCATCTTTATCGTACTCTACCCCGCCCAGGTCCTCTCCCATGATCTGGTAGAAAATATAATTCACACTGTCCAGCACTGTTCCCCGGCTGCGGAAATTTTTATGAAGGTCGATGCGGTAAGTCTTTCCTCCCGGGATCACCGGATAACTGTGGAATTTTTCCATAAACAGGTCCGGACGGGCCAGTCGGAACCGATAAATACTCTGCTTTACATCTCCTACCATAAAGATGTTGTATTCCCCTTCTTCCACACGGGAAACAGAGGTAAGAATCTTCTCCTGGACCAGATTGCTGTCCTGATACTCGTCGATCATGATTTCCGCAAACTGGTCTGCCAGTTCCCTGGCTGCCCCAGTCCGCTCATCCTTTTCCGGGCTGTGATTTACCAGGATTTCCAGAGCATAATGTTCCAGGTCTGAAAAATCCAGGATATTTTTCTCCTGCTTTTTCTTTTTGTAAGCTTCCATAAAAGCCAGTGTCAGATCCACCAGCACTCCTACGGGCTGGGCCGCTGCCTGAAGGTGTTCCACCATTTCCTCTGGGGATTCCTGGAAGTACCTGGCCTTCAGATCATTTAATAGATCTTTTGCCTGGCTGCGAAGGTTCTTGGCCAGCTCCTGTTTTTCCTCAGCCACCAGCTCCTTCTCCGCCTTTTTCCCCGGAGGAAGGCGCTTAAATTCCAGATGATCCGCAGCCTCTTTCCAGTCAAAAAACTTCTCCATAGAAAGAAGCTTCTCCACAGATTTTTTTTCTTCTTCCAGGAGAGGGATATAAAAGCCGGGACCGTCTCCCTCTTCTGCCACTTCCAATGCCTGAGTAAGAAGCTCCCCTGCTTCTTCTATCTGCTTGCTGATTTCTCTTTTTACTGCCTCCATCCAGGCGGAATTTTCCAGGTCCTCCTGACTCTTTACATCATAGGCTCTGCGGCAATCCTCCAGCCATTCTTCCGGATAGGGATAACTCATGGAAAACTCATAGAGCTTCAGCACCAGGTCTTCAATATTCTCATCGGATTTTCCCTGAGAAAAGCCCTCTACAAAAGAAGCAAATTCTCTATAATCCTCTCTTCCATAGGCTTCTTCCAGGATTTTTCCTGCCACGTCTGCTTTCATCAGCCGCATCTCCCCTTCATCTCCCATACGGAAGGAAGGGTCCAGGTCAATCAGATGGAAATAATTCTTTACCACATAGGAACAAAAGCTGTCTATGGTAGTGAGCTGGGCATGATGGACCAGAGTGCTCTGTCTTAAAAGGTGTTCGTTTTCGCTGTCCTCCTCCAGTCTCTGCTCAATAGCTCTGGCAATCCGCTCTTTCATCTCTCCTGCTGCCGCTCTTGTAAAAGTCACTACCAGCAGCCGGTCAATATCCACAGGCCGGTTCTTATCCAGGATCCGCTGAAGGATCCGCTCTACCAGCACCGCAGTCTTTCCGCTTCCTGCAGCGGCGCTGACCAGAATATTGCAGTCTCTGGTGTCAATGACCCGCTGCTGTTCTTCTGTCCATGAAACTGCCATATCTATTCCTCCTCCCTGTGGGTTGTATTTTTCAGTGCTGCTTTCATCTTTTCCCAGATTTCCTCTGGCTTACAGGTTCCAAGCCTCCGATAGGAATATCCTGGGATTTTCTCATCAAAGCCGCAGACATTCCGGTAAGGACAGTAATCACAGGCACATTCCTTTTGATAGGCAAAAGGATTCACCTCCACCTTTCCCTGAAGGATTTCCTGACCGATTTCTGTAGCTTTATAGTTTACATAATTCATAATTATAGAGAACTGTTCCTGGTCTGCCACCCTGGAGTTTCCGGCCAGGGTGCCTTTTGCCGTATATTTTACCGGAACTGCCAGAGACTCTATACTTTTTCCTGCAGCCAGGTCTTTGTCCAGCCGCTCCAGGATCTCCGGCTCCCGGGCTGCCAGACCGTCCATCTTCAGCTTCTTCAGGATTTCCCGATCCGGATGCTCCGGGTCTTTTACATCTTCCCGGTTCAGCACCGGATCCTTGATATTATAGTAAAAAATTCCCGCGGGAATGATTTCTTCGTTTGGAAAGCGCCTCTGTTCCAGCTCCACTGCCGCACTTAAGTACAGGGCAAGCTGCAGCTGAAGGCCATAATACATTTTTACCGGATCTAACTGGGTATTTCCAGATTTATAATCAATGACCTTCACATAGACTTTGCCATTTTCTCTGCACAGGTCGATCCGGTCAATCCTTCCTGTAAGATGGAGGATCTCCTCCGGAGAAAGCTCCAGATCCAGGCTGGAAATATTATCCCAGGGACCGAAAGCCCATTCTGTAAGGGCAGGAAAAAACCGTCCCTGACGAAGCTGGAACTGAAGGGCCCACACTGTTCTCTTTACCATTCTTTTCGCACGTTTTACGGTATAGGCGTTTCTTGCAGAGGAAAGAAGCACCGTCTCTCCTGCCTGGGCTACTACCTGATCCACACAGGCCTCTGCCAGCCGGTCTCTCTCCCCATCTTCCAGCTGAGTCCAGGAAATCCCTTCTTCCCGAAGCTTTCTGGCAAAAAGGTCCAGACTATTGTGAAGAAGGGTTCCTAGATCTGCCATAGTAAACTGGTACCGGACGCGTTCCTTAAGAGCCAGGCCGTAGGTCAGAAAATGGGCGCAGGCGCACCGGGCAAACTGTTCCAGCCGGGTGGCGCTGTTTTCCAGCTCTCTGCCGTAAAGGACCTGAGCCGCTGCCTTTCCAATGGCGTCCTGTGGATTGACATAATAGGCAGTCTCCACCAGCCTGTCTGCCCAGGGCTTCCATTTTTCCTCTTTCTGAAACCATGCATACAATTCCTGAAAAACCGGGCTTTTCTCCTGTCGTCCTCCCAGTTCCCTGGCCACCTGCTCCAAAGCTCCCTGGATATTTTCTGTATACATAGGAACTTCCTGGGTCTGCCTTGCCTGGGGGAACAGCTTTTCTGTCTGGCTGACCAGATAGGAAGGAGAAATCACATCTCCATTGCCGTTTAACCGGCTATAAGTAAGGTATACTCTTTCGCTGGGCTTTGTAAGATTCAGATAGAGATAAAACTTCTGGGTATAAAGCTCCTCTCTGGCTGTGGGCGCCAGAGCCAGTCCCAGTCTTTCAAGAGGTCCTTCCAGTTCCTCCCTGTTTAAATCCGAGAGAATCTTGCTCCCAGACTTTTCTTTGGGGATTTTCCCCTCATTGACTCCCACAAAAAAAAGAATCTTAATATCCTTCAGCCTGGTCCTTTCCATATCTCCTACCAGAACCTGGTCTGCGGCAGGAGGGATCACGCCCACCTTTGCTTCGGAAAGCCCTGCCTCCAGAATCTCCTTAAAGGCCCCTGGCCGTACCTGCTCATCTCCCAGCACTTCCACCAGCTTATCCAGAAGGTCCATGACGATCTGGTAGATCTGACTGTATTCTTTGGCCATGGCCATTTCCCCGGCTGCGGTAAATCCTTCTTCATAAAGCTTCAGCTTTTTCTCGATCTGATTCCTGCAGATAAATTCATAAAGAGCCTGGCAGCAGGTCCTGATGGTACCCTGAGGACTCTTCAGCCCTTCCGCAAAAGGCCGCCACATATCCACAAGACGCTGTCTTACCGGGTTCAGTTTTACACATTCTTCCGGATCTTCTCCACGATAAGAGCGCACCCACTCCTGGTCCCACCGGTCAAGTCCCCGGATTCCCATAGCGATGACATAATTCTCCAGCCGGTCTGTTTCTTCTTCGGTTATATCTGTGAGACCACAGCGTAAGAACCGAAATACACTTTCATAGGTAAAATTTTCCACCACCATATCCACGGCGCTGCGGATATATTCAATAAAGGGATTCATGAAAAGAGAATGTTTCTCATCTACAAAACAAGGAATCCCATATTTTTCAAAAGCTCTTCTGGCTGCCGGGGAATAAACCTCCATATCTCCTGTAACCAGGGCAAAATCCCCGAAACGATAGCCTTCCTTCCGGACCATATGACGGATCCGGCAGGCTGTCTCCTCCATTTCTTCCTGGGGGTTCAGAGCTTCCCGGATAAAAACTGCTTTTTCTTTGCCTGCATAAGGCCGGTAATTTTTTCGGAAAATATTTCTTTCCAGATAGTCCAGGGCTTCATTATTCCGGAATCTCCCCTGATACTTCTCACCTTTTTGGGGAATCCAGATTTCACTCCAGGAAGTCCCCGTCTCCTCTGCAAGTTTACATAATCTATTCACCGTCTGCCGGGTAAGGTAAAAAAGTCCATAAGGGCTTCCCAGACGATAGGGATCCTCTCCTCTTCCCATAGTGAGGGGGATATATACCTGCCTGCAAAGCTTCAGCAGCTTTTCCATTACCTGAATCTGGATAGGAGTAAATCCAGTATAGCCATCCAGGACCACTGTGCTGTCCTTCAGTTTTTCTGACTGGTCCGCCCGCTGGGCCAGAACATCCAGGACTTCCTCCTGGGTAATAAACTTTCCTTCCAGATAATCAAAAAAGCCTTTGTACAAAGTCTGAATATCTTTCAGCTTGTAAAAAAGCTCTGGTTTATCCTCCACATCCTCCAGAAGTTTATCCAGGTCCTCTACCTGTATCTCATACTGCCGCAGTTCTGAAACCATAGATTTTAACTGGGAGACATAACCCTGTTTATTCATCTTAGAGCCCAGTATCTTCAGCTCCTTCTTTTTCTCCTGGGCTACCTTCCGAAGGACCATACTCTTTCCGGTTTCTTCCAAAAGCTCCTGTGAAAGAGCTCCTGTCTCCTCCAGAACCCGGAAGGCCAGACGCTCAAAGCTCAGAACGTCAATATTCATGATCCCCTTCCTGGGATGGAGCATGACCAATTCCTTCTGGGTCTGCATGGTAAACTGCTCCGGCACCAGTATCAGATACTGTCTTTTGGGGTTTTCCAAAGATTCCTCTATGATTCTGTTGTAAATATAATGGGATTTTCCCGAACCAGAGGGTCCGAAAATAAACTGTAACGCCATTCTGTTCTTCCCTTCTGTCCAAAAGCAGCCTCGTAAATAGACTGTTAAGAATATTTATTCATGGGCTGCTACTGAAAAAATTTTTCAATAACTTCTGCCACACCGTCATGGTCATTGTCATTTACAGTAATATAGTCCGCCACATCCTTCACTTTCTCCTGGGCGTTGGCCATAGCTACTCCCAGCCCAGCAAACTGGATCATGGACACGTCGTTGAACCCATCTCCGCAGCATACCATCTCCTCCCTGGAAATTTCCAGAATCTCCAGAAGGTGACGGAGGGAATATGCCTTGTCCACATTCTTGGGAGTAATCTCCAGGAAATAAGGCTCCGAGCGGAATACCTGAGCTTCATGCTGATACTTTCTGGCCATCATAGGCTCTAAAGCTTCCAAGTCCTGGGGTTCTCCGGTAAGCAGACACTTATTGACAGGGAAATCGATAAAAGTGCCAAAGTTCTTCCGGTATTCAATAGGAATCTGGTTGATCCTGGATTCAATGGCCATGTACTGATCCGGCTCCGTTCCAGAGTAGATCACATCTCCACGGTAAGTAATGATCCCGATTTGATTCTCCAGCGCATCTCTCCACAGTCTGGCCGGAAGGCTTAAAGGCAGTGTCCGCTCAAAAACACACTCCTTTGTTTTGAAGTTCAGGATCCTTGCTCCGTTAAAAGGCAGGATATAACTTCCATAAGTCTGAAAACCCAGAGCCTCTGCCACATAGGAGACTCCCTGAGGGGGCCTGCCGGAAGCGATTGCCACAGGCACCCCCTGCTCCTGAAGGCGGATTACCGCCTTCCTTGTCTTCTCACTTACCTGTTTCTGTGAATTGGTCACAGTACCATCTATATCTAAAACCAATAATTTATATTTCATAATCTTCCTCTTTTTCTGCCGATAAATATTGTACGGAAACCCTGTGCAGCAAATCCATAATATGGATTTGCTCCTATTTGCTGTACTTAGATTCCATACTCCTGGAATAGTTTTTCCAACAGCTGGGGATCGGACGCAGCCTTTACCATTAAAGATGTCTTTCCATCTTTATCCAGACACAAGATCAAACGGTTGTATCGTTCCTGGTTTTCCTGTCTTCCCTCTATCCTGCCCTCTTCCATAAAATCTTCTCTCAACATTTGTCCCAGTATTGTCATTTTGACTTCCTCCTTTATTTTTTCCAGTTCTGCTCTGCTAAGCAATTTGTTAGCCAGTGCATAGAGCATGGCTTCCATTTTTTTCGCTTCTTCTCTGCTGATCAGCTTATCCTCTCTATTTATGGTTTTAATTCCCTCAAGTATCCTGGTTTTGATCTCAGATTTACCTCCCATAAGAGGGCTTAGGAGCATTGGAACGAGGTCTTTTCTTTTCAGATTTTTCTTCTTTTGTATTTTTCGGAGAATTTTATCCCCATCTTTCTTCTTCATTTGTATCAGCTTAACCCGATAAGTATTAATCCCTTCAGTAAGCTCAGTGCGTATGTGTTTCCCGTTTGCTGTACAGATCACACAGGTAAGCACTTCTACACCATAGGTTCTGCTGGTAGCTGCTTCGTACTCCCGGAACCTTCGCAGATCATCTTTTGTAATGGGATCGCTTTCGAATTCAATATGATACCACCAGCCATTTTTCATTACATAGTTAAAATCCTGATACATTTTCCTAGTTTCCAGATGTACCAGCTCCGTAGGGGCGATTCCTTCTACAGGTTCTTTTACGCCCAGCCACCTCAGTAATTCTTCACCGAAAAACTGAGCTCCCGTCTTCATGATCTCGTCTTCTACCTGTCCCAGGGGTTTTGATGGTTCCTGACAGTTTGTTTCCTTCAAAAGGCCTCCTTTCGGGCCTGCAGAAACTGTATCTGTAAAATCATTATACACAAAAGAAATGGTCCTGCCCAGATTAATCTTTGTTTTCCTGATTGTTTTATTATTTGAGAAATATGTCCGAATTGGACGGATGTGATATAAAAATACTATTAGACTGTTTTGAAAATTTTACAGATACCTCTGCTTTTCCATTTCCCGTAATTAAATGGTAGCACAGATCACACGGAATGTACAGAATTTCTGCCCTCCATCCCCTCCGCTGGAAGAATCAAAACTTCCGTCATATTTTCCCCATTTCTATAATATGCTATAAAAAGAAATGCAGGAGGTGCAGCCATGAGCTCAAAAACAAAAATTGTGGTACTACATATGAAAGAAGTTATCTATACCGGTATTTTCGTGGTCTTTGCCATTGTACTGGCTGTTCTGCTCTTTATGATGTTCGGAAAAAACAAAGAGGCGGATCCGGCCAGCGCAGATGCAGTTTATCATGCCGGTGTATACACAAGTCCCATAACCTTAAACGACAATACCTTTGACGTAGAGGTCACTGTGGACGAAGACCACATTAATTCCATCTCTCTGAAAAACCTCAGCGAGACCACCACCGCCATGTATCCTCTGATGGAGCCAGCCCTGGATGCCCTCTCCACTCAGATCTGCCAGTCCCAGTCTACGGAAAACATCACTTATTCAGAAGAAAACAAATATACCTCTATGCTGCTTCTGGATGCTATCAACAAGGCGCTGGATAAGGCAAGAATCACAGAATAGAAAGGGAGCTTTCACAGCTCCTTTTCTGCTTCTCTGTTCATTTCTCTCCCATTTTCTCTCATACTCCCCAGTATACAGTCCCACCTACATTTTCCATAACAGCCAGGCTGAATTTCAGGCGATATTTCTTGAGCCCTTAAGTTCTTAATGCTATACTGCTTTTATACAGAGGCACTGCCCTCTCTGTCAAAAGTATTTGCCCAGCATCAAGGTGGTGAGATTTATGTGCGGAAATAGAAAAAAGAAGAACCAGGCTTATCTCCACGCAAAGCCAGTATTCTAAGCGGCCTTTGGGTGGAGTAGCCAGAGAAGCCGCTTATGTAAGATTGCTGGCTTTGCTCCTTGGCATGATCAAGAAGGAGGCCTGCATTTGAAATATATAAACGCAAAGACAATTCTTCCCGAAGCATTGATCGAAGAACTGCAGAACTACGTTCAGGCCGGCTATATCTATGTACCGGCAAAAGAAGAGCAGCGAAAATCCTGGGGAGAATTATCTGGTTATCGAAAAGAGCTGGATAAACGCAATAGAAAGATTCGCGCCGAATATGACCAGGGCATTTCCCCAGAGGACCTTGCCTGCCGCTATTGTCTTTCCATATCTGCTATACGAAAAATTATTTATCAGAAATAACAAAGGGACTGCCGTATCAAAGAAATCCAGAGATGCGGCGGTCCTTTTCTACAAAACAGTACCGTATTATTCTGTAGATTGCAGAAAAGAAAGTCCTCCAGGTAAAATATTCTCAGAACATTCCCCCAGGCAGCCAACGATATAGGACTTCAGAAATCACTGACTGCGGGGAAATCTTTTACTTAAGGAGGGTATCAGAATGGCTACGGCAGATAAAGTCTATCCCCGGACTGGAGATGGAGAAACTGTTTATTTAAAAAATGTGATCACCGATCCCAATATCGAAATAGGAGATTTTACTATCTATAATGATTTTGTCAATGACCCCAGAGAATTTCAGAAAAACAATGTTCTGTATCACTATCCCATCAATGGAGACCGGCTCATTATTGGAAAATTCTGCTCCATTGCCTGTGGTGCAAAGTTTCTTTTTAACAGTGGAAATCACAAAATGTCGTCTCTTTCCACCTATACTTTTCCTCTGTTCTTTGAAGAATGGGGACTTGAAAAAGACAAGGTTACTGAAGCCTGGGATCACAAAGGGGATATCGTAATCGGCAATGATGTGTGGATCGGTTATGAGGCTGTGATCCTTTCAGGAGTTTCTATAGGAGACGGCGCCGTTATTGGCTGCCGGGCTGTTGTTACCAGGGATGTTCCCCCTTATACCGTTGTAGGAGGAGTCCCTGCAAAGCCTATACGAAAACGATTTGATGAGAACGCCATAGAGGAACTCCTGAAAATAAAATGGTGGGACTGGCCGGAAGAAAAAATCGCCGAAAGGATTAAATCCATACAAAATGGAGATTTAAAAGGATTAAGAAAGGGGTAACTATGTGTACAAGATTTGTATATAACGGAAAAGATACAATCACAGGATTTAATTTTGATATTGACCTGTCTGTATGGGACCACAAAGTGATTAAAGATGAGAATCGATTTTATATCGGAATCAAAATGCCGGACAGCCAGTATCACTCCTTCCATGGGATTCACCGTAATGGCAATGCAGGGACTTTGCTCTATGTCCATGGAAATCCTCAGGGAAGATATGATGCAGGCTCTTATACCATTGCTGACCTTACAGAAAATTATATCCGGGGATTTCTCTCTTTTGATGATGCTCTGCATATTGTGCAGGAGCAGCAAATTGTCTATGGGCCGGATACCACAATGCAGGCCATGCTTTCCGACAGATATGGCCGGGTGCTTCTTATAGAGCCTGGAATCGGATACCGGCTTGAACAGCGAAGATACTCTCTCATGACAAACTATTCTGTTTTAAATCCAGAAAGTACCCGGCCCTATATTGTTTCCGGTGATGACCGATATGAACAGGCAAAAGCGCAGCTTGAAAAACAGAAAGAAACTTTCTCTGTTTCCGACGCCTTTTGCATATTAAATTCCGTAAAACAGGAAGGTCTCTGGGCCACAAGAGTTACCTTTGTATATTCTGTGAAAGAAAACAAAGTTTACTATGTGCTGAATAATCGTTTTGAAGAAATAACTGAATATTCCTTCCATAGTTGATTTCATAAGACCCAAATACTATTTTTCAACACTGTCAAATAAAGTCAGATTTATAAGTTCCTCTACCTTAACTCTGTCCTGGAACTCTTCATAAGGCCAGAAACAATACCGAACCTGGTCTCCTGGGTTGTATGGATTTAAAGCAATGTCTTCCATAACAGACTCTTTGGAACAGTCCAACAGGATTTCTTTCCCGCCCTCCGTACTCTGAACCGTAATTTTTCCTTTTTCCCGGTCTATTTCCAGAATTTTTCCTTCTTTCTGTGACCGGTAAGTTCCTGGGCCGCCGGAATCCTTTCTTGGTTCTTTTCCTGCTGTTAGCCCGGCAGCAGTTCCCAGAATAACCAAAAACAGCATCCCGGCAATGCCGGCAAGCAGTCTTTTAGAAGTTCTTTTCACTCCATCACGCCTTTCTTACTCCATGGGGAACTTCATCCCCCACTGTGATCTGGCCTGGTCCATCAGCCCCATGATCTCCAGTATTTCCTTATGGGGCATCTGAGGACACTGGGTAAGGCCTTTTTCTATGGCTTCCTTGCAGGCTAAAACCTCATACTCATATCCGGTGATCTGTTCCGGACAATGATATTCGGCGGCCACCTGACGGTTCCGGTCATAGATTGTAAGGGTCTGGAAATTGTTGATATTTTCCACTACGGCAAAGCCTTCTGTACCATAAATAATACCCTGACGGTCAGAAAGTACCCGCATAGAACTGTTAAGAATCGCCATTTTCCCTCCCGGATAGATCAGAGTAATGCTGTTCTGAGCGTCTACACCGGTATCTGTCATAACAGCTGTGGAGACCATTTTTTCCACCTGATTGCCAAAGACCATCGAGGCGAAATTCATGGCGTATACTCCTACGTCCAGCAAAGCTCCGCCGCCCAGTTCCGGTTTCAGCAGCCTCGGCACATCTCCAATCAGATAGCAGAGATTTGCAGTAAGTGTCATAGGCTCACCGATGGCTCCCTCAGCCAATACCTGACGGATGGTATTCCACATAGGCATGTACCGTACCCACATAGCCTCGGCAAGCAGCACTCCTTTTTCCCTGGCCAGCTCTGTCATTTCTCTGGCCTGCTTCTGGTTTATGGCAAAAGCTTTTTCACATAATATATTTCTGCCGTGGGCAATAAGCATTTTCACATTCTCATAATGCTCAGACATAGGGCTTGCCACATAGACCAAATCTACATTTTCATCTGCCGCCATTTCCTCATAGGAACCATAGGCTTTCTCAATCTGAAACCGCTGGGCAAAGTTCTCAGCTTTCTCCAGACTTCTGGAAGCTACCGCATAAACCCTGGCCTCTTTCATTTTTGCCACTGTATTTGCCATAGTAGCTGCAATATTTCCTGTACTTAAAATACCTACTCTTAACTGTTCCATTTTACCTTTACCTCCCAATTTTAGTTCCACCCATATCGCAGAGAACGCATTTCTCTTTAGTCCATCTTTCCTGTTATTTCCAAAACATTTCCATCTGGATCTATAATATTAAAATAATAGTAGGGCCTATGTACATTTACATAAAGAATTTCTGATATCTCCCCAATGGATAGCCTTCAATCTTTTATATTCTGCTTCCAGATTCTCTACTTCAAAGTTCAAAATGAGAATATTATTTTTCTTTTGAGTCTCTTCTCTGTTAAGCGCATTCAGATATGCCTGATTAAAATGGATCTCCCCGCCTTCTCTTATCAGTTTTTCATCATATTTTCTGTTATAAAGAGAAATCCCGCAGGCAAAGCTGATCCATCTGTCATCATTGCGGTAAAGGGGCTCCTGCTGTAAAAGCTGTCTATAAAAATTTAAGGATTTTTCTATATCCTCTGCACAGATATAGGTTGTGCCTAATTCCATAATCTGCCCTCCAAAAATTCACCTTTAGCGTTCTGTCAGTCCATACGCTTCTGCCAAACTCTCCAACCCTTCCAAGATTTCTTCCCTGGAATAATTATGCTCTTCCAGAAAATCATCTTCAAATTCGTCCAGATGCTGGTAAAAATCTGCCACCATGATTCCGTACCCTGGCGTATTCTCTGAAAGGTCCCCCAGGAGAATATTTTCCGCTTCATTAATCTCGCCTCGGTCTGCCATTTCCAGGATCCGGGCATAGAGCTTTTCTTCCTCTGTCCGCTCCTGCTCCTTTGGCAGCTCATAGCGGACCTCCCGCTGTCCCGTAAGGACCAGTGCAAGTCCCCGGACAACGTCATTGATCATACGCATAAGATAATCCTGTTTAACACCCATGTGATTTCTTCCTTTCTTTATACCTTTATTGCATATTTGATCACGCCGTCTTGTTTCTTTTCAAAAATCTCATAGGCTTCCATAATATGTTCCAGAGAAGTCCGGTGGGTGATCAGAGGGCTGGTATCCAGCTGACCTTTCCCGATCAGTTCCATGATCTGTTCACAATAGCAGCCGTCTACCCCTCCTGTCTTAAAAATCAGATTCTTTCCATACATAGAGGGCAGAGGCAGTATCTGGTCTTCCTCATACATAGCCACTACAGTTACCACTGCGTTTGGTCTGGCGATCTTCCATGCAGTCTGGAAGGTGTCCTTTCCTCCTGCCACCTCAAAAACCCGGTCTGCTCCTCTCCCCTGAGACAACTCCAGAATCTGTTCTTCCAGTTCCTTTTCAGAAATTGCTGCAGGATTTATGCAAAAATCCGCCAGGTTATTTTCCCTGGCTGTTTTCAGGCGATCCGCATCCGTATCCAGAGCAATGATTTTTCCAGGCTCATACAGTCTGGCGCACATCATGGTACACAGCCCTGTAGGTCCTGCTCCGATAACGGCCACTGTATCTCCTTTACTGATTTCTCCGATTTTTGCCGACCAGTAACCAGTAGACAGAAGATCTCCGGTGAAAAGAGCGGCTTCATCAGACACATGCTCCGGAATCTTCGTAAGTCCGTTATCCCCGTAGGGAATCCGCACATATTCCGCCTGTCCTCCGTCAATCCGGCATCCCAGAGCCCAGCCTCCCAGAGGGTCGCTGCAGTTATTTACAAAGCCTCTCTCACAGTAAAAACAGCTTCCGCAGTAGGTCTCCACATTCACCGCTACTCTGTCCCCGGGCTTTACCTGTTTTACGGCTTTTCCGGTCTCTTCCACTACGCCTACAAACTCATGTCCCAGAATAGTCCCCGGCACAGCCCTTGGCACTGCTCCATGCTTAATGTGAATATCGCTGGAACATATAGTGGTCAGAGTCACCTTCACCAGCACATCGGTATCCTTTTCCAGGCATGGCTTGGGGCGCTCTGTAAGAACCAGTTTCCCTTTTTCCTCAAAAACTACTGCTTTCATAAATGCCGCCTCTCTTTTATTCCTGAATGTTCTCCAGTTCCTCCATCCAGATTCTTACACAGGCATCGCTGGGCATCCGCAGGTCTCCTCTTGGAGATACTGCCACACTTCCTACCTTTGGTCCGTCAGGAAGACAGGAACGCTTAAACTGCTGGGCAAAAAACCTGGAATAAAAAGTCTTCAGCCATTTCATGATCACTTCCGGTTCATAGACTCCTGCAAAGGCCGCCTTTGCCATACGGTATATCTTGCCCGGTCTGAAATGGAACCTGAGCATCTGATATAAGAAGAAGTCATGAAGCTCATAAGGGCCTACCAGGTCCTCGGTCTTCTGGGAGATTACTCCATCCTTTGGCGGGAGAAGCTCCGGGCTTACCGGGGTGTCCAGAATATCCAGAAGGATCTGGGACAGTTTTTCTTCTCCGCAGGTATCTGCGTAATAGCGCACCAGATGGCGGACCAGAGTCTTTGGCACAGAGACATTTACCCCATACATAGACATATGGTCCCCATTATAGGTAGCCCAGCCAAGGGCCAGTTCCGAAAGGTCTCCGGTTCCCACTACCATGCCTCCCTGCTGATTGGCAATATCCATGATCACCTGAGTCCGCTCTCTGGCCTGAGAATTTTCATAAGTCACATCGTGGACATTTTCGTCATGGCCGATATCGGAAAAATGCTGAAGCACTGCTTTTTTGATATCTACTTCTATAAGAGTGGCCCCCAGTCTTCTGGTCAATTCACAGGCATTGGTATAAGTCCTGTCTGTAGTGCCGAAGCAGGGCATGGTTACAGCCGTAATGTGTTCTCTTCCCATTCCCAGAAGGTCAAAGGCTCTTGCTGTGACCAGCAGGGCCAGAGTAGAATCCAGTCCTCCGGAGATTCCCAGCACTGCTCTTTTGCAGTGGGTATGCTCCAGTCTTTTCTTCAGACCCATAGCCTGAATCATCAGGATTTCGTTGCAGCGCTTTTCCCGTTCTCCCTGACTATCTGGCACAAAAGGATTAGGGTCGATAAACCGCTCCAGCTTTGTTTCTTCTACAGGAAGAGAGAATTCCACAGTAAGGTACCCCTCTCTTTTTTCCTCATGCCAGGTGGAAATCCTTCTCCGTTCCTCCACAAGACGGTTCACATCCAGAACTGCCTCTACAGACTGGTTCTGGAACATTTCTGCTTCTTTTAATACGGCACCGTTTTCACAGATTAAGTGCTGTCCTCCAAATACCAGATCCTGCGTGGATTCTCCATATCCGGCAGTGGCATAAATATAGGCGCACAGCAGTCTGGCAGACTGGCTTTTTACCAGCTCTCTTCTGTAGTCTGCTTTTCCTACGGTCTCATCGCTGGCAGACAGATTTACAATGACATTTGCCCCGGCCATAGCATGAGCTACGCTGGGAGGAGCCGCTGCCCAGAGATCCTCGCAGATTTCCGCTGCTACAATAAGTCCCGGCATTTCCCGGCAGGCAAACAGCAGGTTTTCCATAACAGGCACCTGTTTTCCACCCAGTTCTGTATAACCCCAGAGATTTTTTCCAGAGGAAAAATGTCTTGCCTCATAGAACTCCCCGTAATTAGGCAGATACTCCTTTGGAACCAGGCCCAGGATCTCTCCCTGGTTTATGGCCGCCGCCACATTATAGAGTTTTCCATGATACACATAGGGAAGTCCCACAATAATCAGCCCAGGCACATCCTTTAATTCTTCTGCGGCTCTTAAAAGCTGTTCTCTGGCACTGTTCAGCAGAGTCTCCTGCCAGAACAGGTCCTGACAGGTATAGCCGGTAATGGAAAGCTCTGGAAATACCAGGATCCTGGCTCCCTTTTTGGAAAGTTCCTTTGCTTTCTTAATGATCTCATCCGTGTTGTGAATACAGTCGGCCACCCGGACGTCGATAGCTGCCGCTGCTGCCTTTATAAATCCATCTCTCATCTTCCGCCAAACCTCTTTCTATTATCTTTTACATTCCTTTAAGATCCTTTTCAGCTCTTCTACGGTAAATGTATAATTCTTATTACAGAAATGACAGTTCATCTCAATCTCTTTTCCCTCATCGATCATTTCCTGGATGTCCTTCTTTCCGATACTGATGAGGGCTCTCTCCACTCTTTCCTTACTGCAGTTGCAGTAGAACTGCGTTGGGATCCTGTCATTAAATTCAATATCAAATCCCTCCAGCAAAAGTTCCAGAAGGCTTTCGGGGGTATGTCCCTCTTCCAGAAGAGAGGTAACAGAAGTCACCTTTTTCAGATTTTCCTCCAGCCGGCTGATCACTGCTTCCTCTGTGAAAGGCATAAGCTGGATAATAAAACCGCCGGCCTGCTTCACTGTATTATCTTTTTCCATCAGCACTCCCAGGCCTACAGAAGAAGGTACCTGCTCGCTGGTAGCAAAGTAATAAGTAAGGTCCTCTGCGATCTCACTGGTCTGGAGGACTGTCTGTCCCACATAAGGCTCCTTCATGCCCATATCTTTGATCACATTCATAAAACCTACTCCTACGGCTCCTGCCACATCCAGCTTTCCCTGGGCGTTGGCGTGAAGGACCACATTGGGATTTCCCACATAGCCTTTTACATTTCCCTTGGAATCTGCAGTAACGGTGATTCCTTCCAGAGGGCCTCCCGCCTTGATCTGCAGTGTCAGCAGGTCCTTATCTCCTTTCATCATAACGCCCATCATAGATCCCGCTGTAAGCAGGCGTCCCAGAGCCGCTGTGGCTACCGGGCTGGTATTGTGGGCTGCTCTTGCATGCTCTACCAGGTCTCTGGTAGTAGCCGCAAAAGCTCTGATCTGATGATTAGCCGCTGTAGCCCTTACAATATAATCTCCCATATTTTCAAATCTCCTCTTTCTGCGAATTCTTTCCTTTTTCTCTGGCAAGTATATAAATCCTCTCGCTGTCTTTACGTGCCGGTTCTCTGGTAAATGCATCATAGGCGGCAATGTACTCCATACCTGCTTCTAAAAGCAGTTCTTTCGTCCTTTCCAGAGAATAGGCTTTCTGATAATGGGTCTCTTCATACTTCCGATAAAGAATTTCCCCATCTTTTTCCTCCGGGATAAAAAGAGCCAGATCATATTCGTTGATCTTCTCTTCCGGATCGTAATAATTATCCCAGATAAAACTGGCATCCTCCCGGTCCTCTGCTATAGTAGTGTCTCCCAGAATCTTTTCATACTTGTATTCTGTATTCAGATCAAAAATGAAAATTCCTCCCGGATCCAGATAGTTATTCACCAGCCGGAACACCTCCAGCAGATCCTCTTCTTCAATAATATAGTTCATACTGTCGCAGACAGACACCACCGCCCGGACAGTGCCATAAAGCTCAAACTCCCGCATATCCTGAAGAAGGTACAGGATATCCTGTTCCTCCTCTTCCTTCTTCTCCATGGCAATTTCCAGCATATCCACAGAGTTGTCCACTCCGATCATGTCATATCCCTTCTCTGCCAGAAGCCGAGTCATGTTTCCTGTCCCGCATCCCAGCTCCAGGACCAGTCCCTCCCGGATTCCCTGGTCTTCCAGAAGCCCGGCAAGATACTCACACCATTCTTCATAGGGGATATTGTCCATAAAAAGGTCATAGACCCTGGCAAAACTTTCATAAGAACTCATAGATTTCTCTCCTTTTTGTTCTTCCTAATACTACCATGAAACTTCTGAGGTGGCAAGGCGAAGGAAATCAGGAAAATATCACAAAACTGCAACATTCTTTTGGATAATTGAAATAATGGTGAGACCTTCCCCTGATAATATAAAACCATCAAAAGAAAGCAATCGCAAATGGGAGGTACTCATAATGAAAAACAAAGCGAATCTCTATAAATTTTATATATCCACAGCCCTTCTGGCCCTGGCATTTCTCACCACTCTGCCAAGATTTTTCCAGATATTCCACAGTCTGGCAGCAAGCGGAGGAAGCTTCCTTCTCCTGGCTGGCCCCGGCCTGTGGCTCTTTATAAGAAAAATGAAATCCCTCCACCAGGAAGAAGCAATTCTCCTTTCTGCACAGTCAAAACAGATTATAGCCCCATAGAAAAACAGCGACAGAAGTCAAAAAACCTGGTGCAAGCATGCCCGCTTGGTTCGGTGCTCGCAGAAATGAAACAGAAAGAAGGCGTATCTCATGACATTGACAAAGAAATTAGAAGAAAACAAACTGACGATAATCGGCACTGCTGCTCTCCTCCTTACCCTCTGGGCAGGTTATCAAAGCGGCATCTTTTCCTCTCAGGAATCCATGGAGCAGTTTCTCCGCAAGACAGGAACCCTGGCTCCTCTATGCTTCCTTTTCCTTCAGACCGTGCAGGTAGTGATCCCTGTAGTTCCCGGTGGCGTAAGCTGTATCATCGGCGTAGCAATATTTGGTCCGGTAAATGGATTCTTCCTGAATTATGTGGGAATGGTCACCGGTTCTGTGATCAGTTTTCTTCTGGCCCTGATTCTTCCAGGCATGCCCGACGACCTGTTATGTCTTATTGCTGGACTGACTTCTATGTCCTTTAAGAAATACCTGGTTTTCACCCTTCTGGGAAGACCCTTCTCCCTCTTTGCCTACAGCCTGGGAGGTCTGCTGGTCCTGGAAAACCTTCTCCCGCTGTTTTAATCTGTTCCCTGTCCGCTGCACAGGAAAAGCAATCTCACAAAAACAATACTTACTATTTACACCGGAGGTTCCCTATGTATAAAACATTATCCCTGTCCCACTGGAAAAAGATCTTTGCCAGTTTTCTTACTCTGCTGCCCCAGTTATTTTTGTTTGAGCTGGTTTTTAAAATTCTTTCAGTATTCTTCTTTGTTCCCGCCGGAAAAGAACTGATCGTTATGATGCTGGAAATAACAGGAGACACCAGCCTGTATAATTACAATATGCTCCGTATTCTGTTAAGCCTTCCCGGCATAGCTGCCATTGTACTGATCCTCTGTCTTTCTGCCCTTCTGGCCTATTTTGAATTTTCTGTGATCCTCACTGGCCTTTACCAGGGATACAGAGGAAAGTCCTTCTCCTTAAAGGATACTGTCAGCTCCTCTGTATACTCTCTGTTTTCCTTAAACTTCAAAAGTATTCCGGGGCTTTTTATTTATGGGATCCTTCTCCTCCCTTTTCAGAATATCTATCTCATTCCCTCAGTAATGCCCCATCTGGAAATCCCTAATTTTATTACAGGAGAGCTGTCGAAAAGGTGGTATGGAGATTTTGTTCTGAATCTGGCCTATATCCTGATCTTTCTGGTTTTTCTGCTGCTTCTTTTCCTTCTTCCCTCTATGGTGCTGACTGGAAAAACCTTCCGAGAAGCCTCTGCAGAAAGTATCCGTACCTGGAAAAGAACAGGAATAAAAGGGCTTTTCCTTCTAAGCATCCTTATGGTCTTCT
The DNA here is from genome assembly GCF_002161285.1 of Blautia sp. An81. GTDB lineage: Bacteria > Bacillota > Clostridia > Lachnospirales > Lachnospiraceae > Blautia > Blautia ornithocaccae. The sequence goes on from NZ_NFHH01000006.1 coordinate 127,804, forward strand.
GGTGGCTGCTTTTTCATCAGCCGGGACTCCTTCCCACAGATTTTTCTGCAGTTATAGAAAAGAATCCTCTGAAAACTCTGTGTATGCTTTTCTTCTCTGGAAAGACTCAGGAAACCGCCTTTATAGGTGTAATGGTTTGGGCTCTGCGCTGTATTCTTTCTCTGGGATTTATGGCTGTTCTTGTAGGCGTTTATACTTCTTCTGTGGAAGAAAAAGCTCTCTGCTCTCCAGCTGCCGTCTGTCTTCCCACGCAGAATATAGGAAAAGCCAGAGTCTTCCTGTGCGAAAAGCTTGCTGTCCTCCGAAATTATTTCCGACCTCTTTTCAGGAAAATTCCCGGCCTTAAAAGCCTTTGGATTCCTGTAGTTCTCCTTGCCCTGGCTGCCGGACTTTCTGCCATGTATCAGTACGCTCAGACACCTCCGGCTGTCCATCAGCCCCTGGCCATCGGCCACAGAGGCAGTGACCTGGGAGTAGAAAATACCCTGAAAGCAGTAGAAGGTGCCATAGAATCCGGAGCAGACTATGCAGAGGTAGATATTCAGCTGACAAAGGACCTGGTTCCTGTAGCTGCTCATGATGACAGCCTCAGCCGTATGGCAGGACAATCCGACAGCATAAATGAACTTACCCTCAAAGAACTTCAATCCATTCCTTTGTCTCAGTATGGAATGAAAGGCCAGGTGCCTACTCTGGAAGAGTTGATCCAGCTTTCTCAGGGAAAGATCCGGCTGCTCATTGAATTAAAAGCTGTTTCTGAAAGGGAAAAGGAGCCTCTGGTGGACCAGATACTGGCCCTCATCGAAAAATATGATTTTCAAAAAGATTGTATCCTTATGTCTCTGGATTACGAACTGGTACAGCTTGTACGCCAGAAAAATCCCGCTCTGAAAACCGGCTACTGCATGTTTGGAAATCTTGGAGAGACTACAGTAGAAAATCTTCTTTCCCTGGACTGTGACTTCGTAGTTATAGAAGAAAATATGGTTTCCAACAGCTTTATATCTGCCTGCCGCCAAGCCTGGCTGCCAGTTTATGTATGGACGGTGGAGCTGGAAGAAAACATGAGAAAATATCTGGATATGGGAATAAACGGACTTATCTCAGATAAGCCTTATCTGGTAAAAGAAGTGCTGGAAGACTATCCCACCCAGGGGATTCCATCAGCAGAAGATTATTATTTTTCCTGAACGGAAGGTCTTACATACTATATGCAATTCATGAAAAGCGGCAGCCGTATCTCAAGGAATATCAAAAATCCTTTTTAATACAGCTGCCGCTCTGGTGCGATACGATACTATATGTTATCTTGCATTATTTCATTCCGAAACATCTTCAGTATATCTTTATCCCAGGCATACGCCTCCGTGGATTACAATTGAGGCCGAATTAACAAAGCTGGATTCATCACTGGCCAGATAGACAGTTCCCATAGGCCCTCCTTATGCATGCTCCAGCATGTTCAGGAATTTATCCAGTTCCGCTTCATCCATATGATAGCCATGCTTGTCTTCCGGATAAGCACCGGTCCGCACATCATTAGCCCAGGCTCCGTAAATCTGAGTTGCCCACTGGAAGAAATTTCCGTAGGATTTTGCATGGGAAGCTGCAGAAGGCATCATGCCGAAGGTATCAAAATCCACCATCTCACAGCCGTCTGCGGCCCCTCCTGCGGCTATGGAAATCACAGGTACACGAAGCTTTTTCGCAATAGAATTAGTCACCTCAATAGGAGTCAGTTCAATGGTCATTGCCATCATACCGCATTCCTGATATTCATATGCCATCCGGTAAACCTTCATGGCCTCTTCCGCAGTCCTTCCCATACGTTTATAACCGCCCTGACGGTTGGTCTGCCATCCGGATAATGCGCCTACATGACCGAATACAGGAAGATAATTGTCCGCCATATACTCTAAGGTCTCATTGCTGATTCCCATAGGCAGAAGAGAATCTGCGCCGCAGTTCATATAATAAGAACCATATTCCAAAGCTTTTTCCTTAAACGCATAGGTAGGGGTCTGCATGTAAAAGTTAAGATGGATATAAGGGGCCGCCCGCCTTACAGTCTGTATCCACCAGGGAGCAATATCAATCTGCTGCTGAGGGTCAGATTTGCCGTCCCCTGGCACATCTGTACAATAGGGGTGCCTTCATCTTTCAGCTTCTGAAGATAATTAATAGATTTGTGCCCTTTCACGACTCTTGAGGAACTTACTTTCTTTTCTTCTGACATAATAAGGTCTCAAATGCAAAAACTGCCGATTTTTCACAGAATAACCGCGCTTTTGCAGATTCTCTGAATAGTTTTTCTGACCAGCAGATCCTCTCTCAGCATATCCAGATTCTCACCGAAAAAGCTTTTGATTTCTCTTACTGTGGTATGCTGCCGTTCTGCCATAGCTTCTGCCTCTGATTCAAGCTCTTCCCGGCTGATCTGAATCTGTTCTGTCTCTGTTATCTCCTGGATGATACAGCGGATTTTCACCTGCCTGCGGGCCTCTTTTTGTATATTTTCCATCTGGTCCTGGATATCTCTTTCTACGAAAAAGTTTATCTCACCGGTTTGCAAGGCTTTATAGCGCATTTCCTGATAAAGCTGGCATACCATGGCCTGAACTTTCTTCTATTTTTCCGGGAGCTGTATCACAAGACCTTTGTAAGTTTTTTCTGCTGTCTCTGCCATTTTTCTGCACCTCCTTACTTTTTGTATTCTTTCAAAGTATCTAAATCGCAGAAATATTTTGTATTTATAGTCTATCAAATCTAATTTTTCATTAAAATCATCAGGATTCAGTATTTAAAATTAATAATTTTGCGTATTTTACAAAGATATCAGAAATGATAAAACAGAAAAGATCAGGGGACTTTTCCAAGATTCAGAAAGGCCCTCTGATCCTTTTATTTTGTAACTTTTTAAAAGATATGTTATGACTTAAGAGTTCAGCAGCCGGGACAGTAATTCCCGCTGACTAGACACATTCATCTTTTCATAGATATGAGCGATGTGTTTATAGGTGGTGGGCCTGGCAATATGAAGAATCTCGCTAATGTTCGCTTTCCAAACATACTGTAACGCTGCCCGTCAGTGTTGGCATAATAAGCCATATAAACCTTTATCCACCGCTCCTCAATATTCCTGAGATGGAGACCGGAAATCTTTCCATTTCTATCCAGCAGATAGGCAGATCCACAGTCATATTCGCAGAATTCTCCAATATGGTCCAGGATCTGTACCGCAAATCTATCCGAATCACAGGCACTTCCGCAGGTCCGTATAAATTCGTAAATCTTCTCCCACTGCTCTCTTCCTATTTCTTTTGTCTCTAACATAAAAAACCACCCTTAAAACACCATTGCTGCCCTAGTTTTCAGAATATATTTATTATAAAACACCGGTTTCAGCCATGTCAACTTGCAGTCAGAGAAAGAGGTTCTTTTCAACAGAAGAAAAAATATTCTGGTATTGTCTCAAAATTGTAATCCTTTTTTCTTTGCTGAGATATAGCTGAAACAATTCTCCGCTATTATGAAAGCATAAAGAAAACAACTTATCATCCATATCTAAGGAGGAAATCAATATGACCAAAACAAACAGCCTTAAAAAATTCAGGACCTTAAAACTTATCAGCGGAGCCGGCTTTCTCTTTTTTCTCTGTCTGCTTCTGCAGGAGTTCCTTTTCCAGCTTCCTTCCACGCTGCCCTTCCTGTTGTACTATCTGGCCATTGGCGGTGTCCTATATGGAATCTATCAATGGAAAAAAGCATCTATCCAAAAGCTCATGGCAAAACTGAGAGAAAAACATATGCTGCTCCCAGCAGCGATCCTGGCAGTTCTGGCTGGTGTTCTTCTTTTCTACGACTTTATCGGATTTCTCACCTATCTGGGCACCAGACTGATCTGGGCAGGCATTTCCCTGGTTCCCTATCTCTATTTCCGGTATAAAGAAAAAGAGGCCCAGGAAACTCTTCCCACAGAAAATATATATCTTTAAGCCTTTCAAAGGAGCTGTCGCATTAATCAAAATCGAGAATATTTATACATTTTATTGCTCAGTCTGTGCCGCTTTGAGCCTATGGTCTCAAAGCTATGCTCGTCAAATTCGCATAAAATGTATAAATATTCCTGACATATGACTAATGCGACAGCCCCTTTTTAACCATTTTGGATATGAATTCGTGTATTTTATGTAAAAGAACTTCTCTCTTCTTTCAAAAATGGTATAATGTAGCTATGAAATCCGTAAGATATAAATCACCTTAACAAAGTGTAAAAAGATCATCTAACGGAATCGTTGAATTGATCTATGATCGAAGGAGCAGCTAAAATGTATATCAGAGAATACGAACCTGCTGACTGTTCTGAAATAGCAGCACTTTTTTACCAGACAGTTCATGAGGTCAATAAACAAGACTATACCAGCGAACAGTTAAATGCATGGGCAACAGGAAAAGTAGACCTGGCTACCTGGAACCAGTCCTTCCTGGAACACTATACCTTAGTAGCCGTTGAAAATGGCAGGATCGCAGGTTTTGGGGACATTGATGAAACCGGATATCTGGATCGTCTCTACGTCCACAAAGAGCACCAGAGGGAGGGAATCGCCGCTGCTCTCTGCAGCAGGCTGGAAGCTCATGTCCAGGGAAATATCCTGACCCACGCCTCCATTACGGCCAGGCCTTTTTTTCAAAAGAGAGGATACAAAGTTCTGAGAGAGCAGCAGGTAGAGCGGCAAAACATCCTGCTTACCAACTTTGTTATGGTACTTGAAAGAGAAATCCAGCCTCCTTCTACTGGAGGAGATTCAATGCAGAAGGTCATTGTAATCGGCAGCCCTGGTGCAGGAAAAAGTACCTTTTCACGAAAGCTGAGAGATGCTACAGGGCTTCCTTTATATTACCTGGATATGATCTGGCACAGACCTGATAAGACCAATATTTCCCGTGAGGAACTGACTGCACGTCAGGAAGAAATCATCAAAACTCCAAAGTGGATCATTGACGGAAATTATCTCAGCACAATGGAGCTTAGCCTAAAAAACTGTGATACTGTATTCTTTCTGGACTATCCTTTGGAGGTCTGTCTGGCCGGAGCCAAAGCCCGTATCGGTACAAAGCGGGAGGATATTCCCTGGATAGAAACAGAATTTGACCAGGAATTCAAGCAGTGGATCCTGGATTTTCCGAAAGACCAGCTTCCCATCATATACCAGCTTCTTGAAAAGTATAAAAAAAACCGGACTGTCCACATTTTTAAATCCAGGGAAGAAGCAGAGCATTATCTTGTTTCCATAGAAAATTGATACATAAAGTTGAGGTACATGTTATATGAAATTTGAAATCATAAATCTTGTTCAGCGGCCTGAAATACTGGAAAAAGCCGCCCATTGGTTCCATGAAAAGTGGAGCGTTCCCCTGGAAGCATACAGGGAAAGCATGGAAGCATCTCTCCTGAAAATCTCCCCTGTCCCCCAATGGTATCTGGCCCTGAAAGATTCCGAAATCATAGGAGGAATGGGCGTCATCGAAAACGATTTTCACAACAGAAAAGACTTATCTCCTAACGTCTGTGCTGTTTATACAGAAGAAGAATACCGGGGTCAGGGCGTAGCTGGAGAGCTTCTGGACTATGTTTGCAGGGATATGAAACAACGGGGCATCGACACCCTGTATCTTCTCACAGACCATACCTCTTTTTACGAAAGATACGGCTGGGAATTTTTCTGCATGGTCCAGGGCGACGGAGAACCTGAAATGTCAAGAATGTATATCCACAGAGGGTAATTCCTCATCCTATACAACAGCCACCGCTTATAAATCTTCATATATGGGGGTGTTTTTATGGAAATTTTCTTTATCGTGATCGCTTTAATCGCATTGTGCACAGCAGTATTTTTAAGGGGAAAAGCTTTGACAGATTTTGTAAATGATCTGTCAAAAAAGGATACGACTGATTAAAAGTAAAATCAGGAATTAGCCTTTGTGGATCAAACGGAGGAAAGGCAGAAAGAATCGGAGAATATCTTATGTTTCTTATATTCATTATAGTATTTGATCTGATCATGGCCCTATGCATGTTCCTGATGGGCTTCTATTTTTACAGATCAAAAGGAAAAGCTGCTGACTATTTAACTGGTTACAATATTCGCTCAGAAGATCAACGGAAAAAGGTAAACGAAGACCTCCTGTGTCAGTGTTATGGCAAAAGAATGATGGTCATGGCTCTCCCTTTTCTATTGGGTATGGTCCTGGATTTCTTTAAGCCCGGCCTGGGCAATGGCTTGGCCTGGATTGTATGGTTTATACTTTTTATTCTATTGCTGATCAAAAGAGCCAAACTTGAGAAGTAAAAAATAAATTTGAAATGGAGTATAACTATGGAAATAAGAACGAAACGGCTCCTTCTCTCTCCTCTGGGACCTCAGTATGTAAATACTGCATTTGCTTACAGCGGCGACCTGGAAAACACAAAATTTATGCTGGATCTTCCAGAAGAAAGTATTGAAGAAACTGCAGAATTTCTCATAAAAGCTGAGGCAGAATGGCAGAAAGAATTTCCTGAATTTTATGAATTTGCCATTCTCACAGAGGGTACCCATATAGGTTCTGTCTGTCTCTATCTGAACGAGGATAGGACCGAAGGGGAGTTAGGATGGATCCTGAATAAAAGGTATTGGGGACATGGTTATACCTTTGAAGCTGCCCAATCTTTGATAGATTATGCTTCCCAAAACTTGGGGATCAAGAAATTTATCGCATACTGTGACAGTGAAAATATCCCTTCTTATTCTCTTATGGAAAAGCTGGGAATGTCCAGGGTCCTGTGCCGGTCCGGCAGAAAAAACAGGTCATCCTCTGAAGAGCGAATGGAATATAAATACGCCCTTGAAAAAGAATAATTAAGGAGCTGGCAGACACCGAAAAATAATGACCAAAAGTCAGAAATTTTCTAAATAAAAATCAGGCAGGAGGGAAATCGTATGGGATTTTTTAAAAGCAGACAGGAAAAGGAAGTTCCGGATACTCACGAAGAACCGCATTATCATCACCCGCTTTTGGAAATTGTAAGGATCGTGTGTTCCAATAACCCGGAGATCCTGGACTCTGCCAGAAAATGTATAAAAAATACAGAAAAATACTATCAAAGTCATCTGGAAGATTATGAGGCCAGAGGAATGTCTTTAAAAAATCCCCCAGCCTCCCTCCAGTGGATGGGATGTATCGATCTGCTGATCCATCATCAGTTTGCCTGTGAATGTGACTGGTGCGAAGAATTATCCGGCTTTCTTTCCGCCGTCTCTGACTTAAAAACTGTGAAAAGACACTCCCTGGAAATTGAAGAAAGCTGGTTTCAGCAGCAAGATTCTATACCCCAGTGGTGTGAAATCCTGGATAAAAAATGGGAAAAATCCGGTTATGTTCTGGCGGCCTTTGATATTGACAGTGATTCTTATGTAATGTTTCTATGTCAGAAAAATTTCCTAAAAAAACTGAAAGCTCTGGCAGAAAGCCTTGGTTTTCGGATCGATCTTTCTATGAATATGTAGGGGAAATTGCCATGAAAAATATTTCTATAAAAGGAATACTCCTTTCTATTTTTATAATCTTGGAATCTGGATATTATTTCTTGAATCCGGATGGTTTCCGATTCCTGTTTCCTGTGGAAAGGGTCTTCTTTATTTTTTCATTTTTAACAGGAACAGTATTACTTGTTTCTCTTATTTTATATAAAAAGAAAATCGCTTTTGTGTGCCTGATACTATGCAGCATTTATCTTTTTTGCGCTGTTCTATGTCTATTTCTTTTTCATATAAGTTTAGCAGAGAGAGTGCTTGGAATCCTGTCTTTTAGTATATTACTACTGTGGATTTTCTTTATATGGAAAGATTTAAAGTAAACATTTATTCTCTATATTTGCAGTTCAGGAACGGCGGTGAAAAGTAATGATTAACAAAACTTTAAAGTTTATTGATGTTATCCCCTCTAAAGAAACAGTCACTCCCGGTACGTCTTTAAATGTACTGGGCGGTGTAATAAATCCCGGAGAAGCAGGCTCTGCTAAAATCATATTGTGGGGCAAATCAGAAAATATTTGGAAGCCCCTCCTCTCTCAGGAAGTTTTTCTGGAAGAAAAGGAGCACAGGCATTTATACTTTACGATCCCTCCGGAAATATTTCAGGAAGAATACTGGGGAATAAAAAATCTGGAAGAAATAGAACTCCTGATTTCAGATATGACGCCAGAAAACGGCACTCCGGGAAAACTGGTTTTTATTGAGAGTATGTCAGTTTCTGATCCTTGGTAAAAATGAGGCGCTGTCGAACAGCCCAGGATTCAGGGACAGCCATGTAAAGGCAGATGGACAAGATTTTATTACAATAAGTAAGAAAGGATTTAAAAATATGCAGTATAAAATACGAAAAATGACAGAACAAGAATATCCGTTGCTGGAAGATTTTTTATATGAATCTCTTTTCGTTCCCCTGGGAAAACCGCCTTTCCCCCGGTCTATTCTCCAGACTCCTGAACTGCAGGTATATACGGCAGATTTCGGCTCTTCCAGACATGACATTGCTTTTGTGGCAGATGTAGATGGAAAAGTTGTTGGCGCAGCCTGGGTTCGGATCATGGACGACTATGGACATATTGATGACGAAACTCCATCCCTTGCTATCGCTCTGTATAAAGAATACAGAGGTATGGGAATGGGAACTGCCCTGCTTCAGGAACTGTTGTCTTTCCTGAAAACCCAAGGCTATTCCAGAGTTTCGCTTTCTGCTCAGAAAGCGAATCAGGCTGTAAATCTGTACCGCAGAGCAGGGTTTGAAATTTATCTCGAACGGGAAGAAGAGTATATTATGGCTGTTTCACTCTGAAATATAAATGCAAATAAAAACTATCTATCCAGCAATAGAAAGGACAAAATATGTATATCCGCCAAGCAGAAGAAAAAGATGTATCCAGAATTGCGGAAATCCTGGTTTATAACAATCGTGTAAATTTCTTTCCGATTTTTAAAGATGAAAACTATTCTTTTGGGGAGCTTCAGGTCGTATCTGTAGCCAATGAATACCTCCAGGATAGAGAAAGATTACAGAATACCTTTGTTTATGACAACGGACTTATCCGGGGTTTTGTCCAACTTTCCGGGCCAGAAATCCAAAAATTATATGTAGATACTTTCTTTCAAAACCAGGGGATCGGCGCTTCTTTGATCAACTTTGCAGTAGAAGAAAAGCAATGTAATTTCTTATGGGCTCTTGAGAAAAATTCCGGTGCTCTCCGTTTCTATGAAAAACACGGTTTTCACCGGACAGAAGAACGGATACTGGAAGAAGGAACCAGTGAATATCTGGTAAAGATGAAAAGATAAAGAGATTTTTATACGAACAGCCCGGTAACCACCGTTTGGAATCCCAAATATGAATCTAAAGAGAAAACCTGTGCTGCAGATGCCACGCAGTTTCTCACTTATACAAAATTCCCAGTGCAAAACAATGCACTGGGAATCCCTATATATCCGTATTTTTCAAAATACGGAAAACATATATAATTATGCCGCATATTTTACAAGCTTTGTCTGCAGTTCTTCGCAGTCTCCTGAATGGATTTTCAGGTCAAGTACGCTGTTGAGTCCAAGATGCATAATACCAAGCAAAGATTTTGCGTCTACAACAACTCTTCCTCTTCTGACATCAACATCAAATTCATACTTGGATACTGTATTTACAAATTCGTAAATCTCTTCCGGAGTTTTGAACGTAAGTTTCATTTCGCCCATTATTCATCTCACCTCTTTCGTAATCATACTATAACCCTGCCGCCCCGCCGGGCCCTTTGGGGGTTATGGGTATCATACCACAATTTTCCAGTATAACAAGGATGAAATTTTTTGAATAGGTAGAGATTTTTAAGAAACAGACTTTCTGTACTCCGAAGGCAGAACGCCTACTTCCTCTTTGAACACCCGGCTCATATATTTTGGATCTGTATAGCCAGTCAGCTCAGCGATCTGATTCAGCTTCAGCCTCGTATTCAAAAGCAGACCTTTGATTCTTTCAATCCGGTAATGCCTTACAGTCTCTGTAAATCCTGCTCCTGTTTCTTTTTTAAACTGGGAACTTAGATATTCTTCAGATACAAACAGCCTTTCCGCTGTTTCCTCCAGTGTCACTCCCTGATCATAGTATTTCCTTACCAGCTGAACTGCCCTTCGGATCAAAGGGCTGAACTGTTCATCGCCTTCTTCTGTAAAAGCTTTAAAGCTCACAAGGTTCAGAAATTCTTCCATAGCAGTCCGAATCTGGCCCCAGCTCATGGCTTCTGCAATATTCTGTATACATGCCTGTATCTTCAACTCTGATTCAATCTCATTTTGTGTTTTATATGCATTTATCACCGCCATATTAAAACGGATCAGACATTCCTTCATATCTGCCGGGCTGTGGGGCTGCCTTCTTAGCAGATCATACACTCGGTAATAGCACCTTTTAATATCCTCGCCGTCAGAAGCAAGGACTGCCCGTTTTACTCTCTGCTCCAGTTCAACAGGATATTTAAGGGGGATGGATTCCTTTTTTTCTATCTGACTAATGGGAATAAGCTTTCCTCTGTCATAAAGCAGATTCCATTCCCGCACCTGCTGGATTTCACGCAGCTTTTCAAGAAGCTGTCCTCCCTCTTTCATATCTCCCCAGAAACATACGATTTCATCTTTTATTTTCTTACACAAAGCAGGTATCACCTGGCTCTGGAAAAAAGAATATACTTTTTCCCGTTCATCCTCAAACCGATATAACACCGCAGTTACCACATGCCATACATCTACCGGCAGCACACAGACTGAGGCTCCCGAATCATTCCCCATTTTCTCCAGCAGAGGGCAGACTATCTCGCAAAGTTCTACATATCTGTCGCCCAGCCATATGGCAGCTACAGCTGCCGGCTCTTCCAGCGTAAACCCGTATATTTCTCTGGTTACTGCATGAAATCTGCTGTCTGGATGGAGCTGTCCATTCAGGCATCCCCGAAAAATATTTTCTACTGTAAATACAGAGGTAATGGCCTTCTCCTCCGCCAGCCTGTCGCTGATCTTCAGAAGCTCTCTGTGCAGTTCCTCCGTCTTCAGCGGTTTCAGAAGATAGCTGTCTGCCCCCAGCTCAATGGCCTCTCTGGCAGTATTAAAATCCGTATCTTTCGTAAGCATGAGCACTTTTGAAGTAATCCCTTTATCCCGGAGTTTTTTCAGCATGGTCAGTCCGTCCATTCCTTCCAGTCTCACATCCATAATGATAAGATCTGGATGGGTACTTTCAATCAGTTCGTACCCCTTCTGACCATTTTGTGCCGTACCTTCCAGTTCATATTCCAATCCGCTTTTTTGCAGTGCCCTGATAATCTCTTCTATAACTGTCTTCTCCCTGTCTGTAATTACAATTCTCATGGGCAGCTCCTTTCTTTTTCCCCTGTCTTTCAAAAAGGTCTGTATCCAGTATATCACAGATTCCCTGTTTCGTCTGCGTTCTTTTCTTTCTTAACAAGAGAATGGAAATACCACACCGGCGCTGCAAATACGGCTAAATAGATTACGTATCCGAAAAGGTCCAGCACTGCCTCAGCCAGATTCGGGCCTGTGCTCACTATGGCCAGAAACATTAGGATTCCTGATAAAAGAGCTGCTGTTTTTGTCATAATATTTTTCATAAAAGTTCTCTCCTTTTTTCTTTTCTATAAATGATCATAGTCCTTCTATGTTGCATTATCCTCTCATTTTGGAAAAATAATGTTGCAGTTCTGTTACTTCTCCAAAAAGGTTACAAAATCGAGAGATTTTATTTGAAAGTCTGAGACATTCCTGATAGGATTCTATGGTAGAGTAAATACAGTAAAAGTTATTCCCGGAAACTGCAGCTGTAAAGGAGGTTCTGATGAATAAGGGAAATATTATAGAAGTAATCGATCTGTGTAAATCTTATGGAAAGGGTTTTTCTCTGGTAAAAGCTCTGGACCATATTTCTTTGACAATAGAGGAGGGAACCTTCACTGCCATTGTGGGCGCCAGCGGAAGCGGAAAATCCAGCCTTCTTCATATGATGGGAGGACTGGACAGCCCGGACAGCGGCCAGGTCCTTGTGGCAGGAAGGGATCTATCCAGGCTTTCTCCGGAACAGGCTTCTATCTACCGCAGGAGAAATATTGGAATTGTATTTCAGAATTATAATCTGATCCCTATGCTGAATGTATATGAAAACATTGTCTTTCCTATAGAAATCGACGGAAACCAGCCGGACAGGGAATTTATTGAAGAAATCACCTGCTGGCTGGGCATCCAGGATAAGCTGGAGAGAAACGTGACTCAGCTCTCTGGAGGCCAGCAGCAGCGGGTAGCTATTGCCAGAGCTCTGGCGGTAAAGCCTTCTATCCTCCTGTGCGATGAACCTACGGGAAATCTGGATTCCCGCACCAGCCTGGAAGTAGTTGGACTTTTGAAATCTTCCAGTATGCGTTTTCATCAGACCATTGTTATGATCACCCATAATGATGAGATTGCACAAATGGCGGACCGGATCATTCATATTGAAGACGGTCATATCGTAAGAAGAAAGTGGGGAGAGCCATGTCTTTAATTGCCAATAATAATCAAAAGCCCACCTGGAAGCTGGTAGTCAAAACTCTGAAAGCCGATAAATTCCGGACCTTCTGTATTTTATTTGCCATCTGTACCTGTACCTTTGTTATGACCTTCCTTCCCTGTTTTAACACCCTGGATTATCTGGCTATATATGACGAATTCCGGGAACAGGAGCATGCTTCCTTCACTATGCTCAGTCAGGAAAATACGGCGGCATTATCTCAGGATTCCCATTTTGAAAAAACCGTTCTGGAAAAATACGGTGATTTCGGACGGTTGAATGGCGCTTATGCAAGGCCAGTGTACCAGCAGCTGGCAGGAAACGTTTCTTCCATTCATCAGATATTAAAAGGAAATTTCCCCCAGGATTCCCGGGATATCCTTATAGACAGTAATCTTGCCCAAAAGCTTCAGGCCGACCTTGGTGACAGTCTCACTTTTCAGGAAAAAGATGGAAATACCCAGGTATTTCAGGTATGCGGCATTACAGAGTCAGCCTCAGGAACCAGCGCACCTTGTTTTTATGTTTCCGATTCCTTTGCCCAGTCCAGTTCTATGTTTACTGGCAAAGATTTCAGTCTGAAAATATGGCTAAAGCCAGAATTCCTTACCAAAGGATTTGATAAAAATACTTCTCTGATCAGAGATCTGGCTCTGAAATATGGAATCCCGAAAAGCAACCTCTTTATTAATTACTGCAGTATCGATACCAACCCTCTCGGTCCCTCCATGGTTTTCATCTATATGCTTCTGGATCTTCTGGTACTGGTCATCGGACTGCTGGTGATCTACAGTATATTTTGTATTTCCATTATGTCCCGGATACGTGCCTTCGGGCAGATGCAGACTCTTGGCATGACCAGCCGTCAGATCCGGCGCATGGTAAATCAGGAAAGTTCTCTTTTATGCGTGGCAGGAAGCCTGGGCGGCATCCTTCCCGGTCTGCTCCTGGCAGGTATCGCAGCCCGTTACTGGAGTGCCCCTCACATGATCGGTACAGGGCTGGTCGTTCTGATCTGCTCTTATGTATTCATTATGGCCTTTTTACAGAAGCCTGCCAGGACGGCCTCACGGATCACTCCCTGGGAAGCGGTAAATTATCAGGAGGATCCTTTCTGTCCGGTTACTGGGAAACTTTCCTGCCGTCTGCTGGGCCATATGAGGGCGAAAAATAATCGTCAGAGGATGTTTCTCTCCCGTCTGTCCATGATCGTAGGAGGCATATTTTTTCTTCTGACGGCCACCTATATGTCCTATTATCATATAGATTCCCGGGCAAGATCCAGCTACTTTCAGAACGCAGATTATATTCTGAGCTATGACTCTCAGTATCTGGATTCCTCTGCCACAGAGCTTGTAGAATATCAGAAGCAGGATATTTTTAACCAGGATTTTTTAAGGTCCCTTGAAAATTTTCCCCAGGTAGACCGGGTGTTTCCCATCCATGAGGAATACGTAAACATTCTTACCAAATACGGTACGGAATCTTCTAATATGATTGCCTTTGATAAGGAAACCTTTGCTCTTATCCAGCCATATCTGAAAGACAGCCAGATCACCTATGAAGATCTGGTTCGGGAAGGAAGTATTCTTTTCAATCCCATTTATGACTATGAAACGGATTTTTCCCCAGGGAACAGCCTTACCCTCAGCTATTATGACGGAGAAGGATATCAGGAAAAAGACCTTCCTGTGGGGGCCATAATAGACCCGAAATTTTCACAGGATAATATTGAGCTGAACTCCAGTTTTCTGGTTCCTGCTCCTGTTTTTGAAGAACTGTATCCTGGCCTGAACACCATCAATCAGGTCTATATCCGCACAGAAGGACATACCCTGTCTCCGGATCTGGAAGAATATCTGAAAGACTTTATGGAGGACTGTCCTTTGATCCGTATGAGTTCTTTTGAAGATTATCAAAGGGAGCTTACACGGCAAAATAATCTTTTTATCCTTCTTTTTGCAGGGGCAACTCTCATCGTGATCATTTTCAGCGTTTTAAACCTTTTAAACGCTACTCTGAATAAAATGATCACCCAGAACCGGGAGCTGGCTCTCTTTGAAGCTGTGGGAATGAGCCGGAAGGAAATAAAAAAAATGCTTCTTTATGAATGTCTGTATATTTCCCGGATGCCCCTGATCATCTCCTGGATCACCGGAAGCCTGATCAGCTACCTGTTCTACATTTTTCTGGTCCGGACTCTGGAAGAGGCAGTTTCTTACGTCTTTCCCCTGTTTCCCCTTTTGCTGTGGAGCGCCTTTGTACTGGCAGTTCCCAGTATGATCACCCTGCTGTGCTACCGGCATTTTACAAAGACCGGGCTTATGGATCGTCTGAAAAGAGACAAATAAATCTTACGCAGGAATACAAAAGCGGCGTTTCCTGTACTGTCTGAAAAAAAAACAGACAGTATGGAAACGCCGCTTTTTAATTCTTTTTCTTTTCAAAGACATTTGGAAGAAATACGGAAAATGTGGTTCCTTCTCCTTCTTTTGAGGATACTTTTATATACCCTCCCTGCCGGGTGATGATCTGCCGGCTGAGATACAGGCCGATGCCTACCCCCTCCTCCAGATGCACTTTTCCTTCCCGGTAAAACCGCTTAAAAATGTCTTCATAATGCTCTTTTGCGATACCGATCCCCGTATCGGAAATATCAATCTTTGTAAACATCTCCCAGGCCTCTGTAGATACAGAAATCCGGCCTCCTTCCGGGGTATATTTTACTGCATTATCCAGGATATTAAACAAAGCCTCCTGGGTCCATTTTGCATCATGAAGCACCATCAGATCCTCATCGCAGCTGCACTCCAGTTCAATTTCTTTCTGTTCTGCCTTGGCCCCTGCCTGAGAAAGAGCCTGGAAAAGAGTGTCAAAAATCCTGGCCGGCTTTACCTCCAGATGAATCAGAGATGTCTCCAGCCGGGACATTTTCATAAGAGAATCTACCAGAAACTCCAGCTTTTTTACCTGGTTCTCAATAACCTGAGCAAACTGTTTCCGCTGCTCCTTGGAAAAGTTTCCAGAGTCCAGCATGGAGCTGTACATGGTGATATTAGCAATGGGAGTTTTCAGCTGATGAGAAATATCAGATACCATCTGCTGGATTTCCTGCTTTTGAAATTCCTGGGTGCTTAAAGAAGAATGAATCACATCTGACAGCTTATCCATCTTCATTTCAATCTTGGAAGTAAGGGTATCTTCCTCTGGTCCCGGCTCCTGAAAATTCCCTTTGGTAAGCTCTTCTACCTGAGTGCATACCTTATCGGAAAATCCGATAAATGCCTTGCGGAAAACTCTATGTACCGCCAGGATCATCAGGATCATCACGATGCCGAAGCCATAGCATAAAAATGTGAAAAAGTCTCTTTTTCCAAAAAAAGCTGTGGCAGCCAGGAACAGGACACAGGCCCCTATGGCTACTGTCATAATAAGAGTATCTGCACTTATTCTTCTATTCATTCTGCACTCCTATCCACTGATAGCCCATGCCGTACAGTGTCTTGATATATTTATACTGGGCGTCTTTGATCTTTGCCCTTAATCTGCTGATATTAATAGTCAGGGTATGTTCGTCTACAAAGTTTCCCTCACTGTCCCACAGCTTTTCCAAAAGCAGATTTCTGGTAAGCGCCATATTTTCATTTTTAACAAATACATAGAGAAGCTTAAACTCTGTAGGCGTCAGTGCCAGCTTTTCACCTGATTTTGTTACAGTTCTGGTCTCGAAATCGATCACAAGATTTCCGCACCGGTAAATGTGCTCTTCCTTATTTCCCATAGTCCTTCTCAGGACTGCCTGGATTCTCTGCATAGCGATCTGTACATTAAAAGGTTTCGTAATATAATCGTCTGCTCCCAGGGAAAAGCCTTCCATCACTTCCTCGTCCAGCTCGTGAGCTGTAATAAAGATCAGGGGCTTCCGGTTAAATCCCTGTATCTCTCTGGCAAAATCAAATCCATTGCCGTCAGGAAGATTTACATCCAGCAGCATAAGATCAAATTTCTGGGATTCTACCACCGGATAGGCGCTTTTCAGGTCATACACCGGTATGGTCTCATATCCTCCATTCTGAAGGTTAAAACAAAGTCCTCCATTTAAAAGCTGGTCATCCTCGATCACTAATATTCTGCTCATCTGTCTGCCCTCTCTACAAAAAAGTAAACGCCCATTACTCAGGCCCTCGGCATTTACATTGCCCATGTAATAAAATACTATCAAAAAATTCTCTGTCACGCAAGAATCCATTTATCTCTTTGCACAGACATTCTGATTCTGGCAGACAGCAGCCCAGGTCTTGCTTTAAATATAAATATAAAACCATAATTTTGCTCTTGCATTTTTCTGCCTGTTTTTATATGATGAATATGAAAATATCTAAAAACTTATCTTTTAAGCTTACAGCATTTCTAAATTTCGATTCCTTTTCAAAAATATTCATGTACTTTGACATTTTAATAAGACTTTACACCTGGCATGGTTGCATGCTACAATACATACACCTAAATAATAAGGGGGGGATTTTATGACAGATGGGCAAAAGTTAGATTTAATCTTGTCAAAGATGACAGATATGCAGAGCGATATCGGCAGCCTGAAAGCAGACGTTGCTACCCTTAAAGCAGACGTTGCCGGTCTCAAAACAGACGTTGCTGGTCTCAAAACAGACGTTTCCATTCTTAAAACAGATATGGAAAATGTTAAAAAAGAAATCTCGGAATTAAAACATATGGATGCCATGATTTTTGATGAAGTAGAACGTGTACATGAAATTTTAAATGCACATACCGCCGATACCCTGCTTCATCAACCAACCTATATGTAAAAACTAAAGATACAGCCTCTATGTGTATCATGAGATAATCTCTCTTGTTCACAAAAAGGATAACAGGTGTAAAGTCTTATTTAACTGTCAAAGATTTTACACCTTTTTTGCATTTGACCTGCAGTTACAGACGCTCCTCCCCCGTTCACCCACACTTGTTGTGCCTGTCTTTGAGTGCTATAATATTGTGAGAGATACCAGGGGCAAAAGGTGGGAAATCGTCTTGTCCCTAGCACCTGGCCTTCAAAATTTTTTAGATGAGGTAAAAAACAGTGCTGGATTTTTTATGGGAAGAACACATTGATAAAGGGATTATCGAAGGGATCATGGAATTCCGGCAAAAATATGGCCAAGCTGAAGCATGCAGCCAGAGGGCTCCACGATATGTATACTATGGAAAAGAAGTCTGGGAACAGGCTTCCCAGGCTTTGCTCTGCGGCAAAAATCTCCTTCTGGCCGGCGCTAAGGCTACTGGAAAAAATATGCTGGCGGAAAATCTGGCAGAGGTCTTTGGCCGTCCAAGCTGGAATGTCTCCTTTCATATTAACATGGACGCCTCCTATATGATCGGAACGGACACCTTCCAGGAGGGGCAGGTAGTATTCCGCCCGGGACCGGTGTACGAAAGCGCCGCTCAGGGCGGCTTCTGCATCCTGGATGAGATTAACATGGCCCGGAATGAGGCCCTTGCGGTACTACACTCTGTTCTGGATTTCCGCCGGGTGATAAATGTCCCTGGCTACAGCCGGATTTCAGTTCATGAAGCAGCCCGTTTTATCGCCACAATGAACTATGGATATGCCGGTACCAGAGACCTTAACGAAGCCCTGACTTCCAGGTTTATGGTCATACATATGCCGGAAATCTCCCAGGACAATCTGGAAAAACTTTTAAAACGGGAATTCCCTTCTATGAAAAACTCCTATATCCAGCAGTTTGCCGGGCTGTTCCAGGATATCGAAAAGAAGTGCAAAAACGGAGAACTGACCAGCCGGGTCCTGGATTTACGGGGACTTCTGGATGCCTTAAGCCTCATGGAAAAGGGCCTTTCCCCTCTGGCAGCCCTGGATATGGGAATCACCAACAAGACCTTTGACGCCTATGAACAATCTCTGATACAAGATGTGATCGCTTCCCGGATTTCCAGAAAGACAACTGCGGGAAGTATTTTTGCAGGATAAGAAAATGGCAGACAGAAGAATGTACACCTCCTGTCAGCGGCGGGCCATGAACATCATATGGACAGCTTCGGAAGAATATGATTTCCAGCCGGATTTCATGGCTTTCCGGCTTGATGGGGAACCAGATTTTTATATGAACTCTATTATCGGATATGTGCGGAAATGGTATGACCAGGATATCATGAACCGGTTGTATTCTTCCGTACAGGATGGGCTTTTTAAGGAGACCTACGACGGCCTTCTTTGGATTGCCCTGGAAAACTGCGCCTTTCTCAGGGAATCCCGGTATCGCCCGGTGCTGAAAGAGCTACGGCTGGAACACGCCCGGGATTTTTTCCGTCAAGATGACCAGAAATCACGGCAGCAGTGGATGGCCCAGAACAGTCTGGTCTATGCTTTGGAATCTGCTAAATGGCGCCAGGTTCTGGGAAAAGAGCCTGGCCTTGTAAATCCCTGGGAGCGTCAGCTTTTTGCTGACCTTTTATACCCTGGTGACATCACTGCTCAGGAAATTTATGACCGGACTCTGGAGATTTTCCACCGATACTTCCGTTACCGCCGGGAACACTATCTGTCCGGATTTCTCACCGGAGTCCATGAAAGATTTTCCCACCGTTTTCTTCGGCGGCTGCCCCGCCGGCTGATCCGCAGCGACGATCTGAATATGGGACGGACCGGCAGTGCCGATGGCAGGATCACTGCCCTCCAGGGATTGGAACTTCTTCCCAAAAAACCTTCGGAAACTGCTGCTGATTATCAGTATATCCAAAGCTGCTTTGGACTTCCTTTGTATTCAGGGGAAGACTCTCTTCAGCTGGAAAATATTCTCTGTACTGACAGCCATGAGAACTGCCGCCTTTATTTCACAGAGGGAAAGCCGGCACCTGTAGAGGAAAAAAATGCCCTTGTGCAGAAATTTCTCCGGGATGCGGAGACACAAAGGAAGAAAAATGAAGCCTATTATCAAAGTAGGCGTGACTTTTGTCAAAACAGTATCCACCAGCTGACTCAGCAGATAAAAAACGCTATGCTGGTCTATCCTCAGCCCTTAAAAATACCCAGCCGCAGCGGCAGGATCTTTCCAAGAGAAATCTGGAAGGCCCTGGTGCTGGATGATGACCGTATATTTATGGAAACTACTGACGAGGAACAGCCCGATTTCTCTGTGGACCTGATGCTGGATGCCTCTGCATCCCGTCTGGGAAGCCAGGAGATTATTGCTCTCCAGGGATACATTATCACCGAAAGCCTCCAAAAATGTGGAATTCCCCTTCAGGTCTATTCTTTTCTCAGTCTGAAAGGTTTTACTGTAATGCGACGTTTTCTAAGCTATGAGGACAAAGACTGTTCCAAAGAAATCTTTGATTATTGCGCCGCCGGATGGAACCGGGATGGACTGGCTTTCCGGGGTGCAGGACATCTCATGGAGTCCTCCCCAGCCGGAAACAGGCTCCTTATTGTCCTTACAGATGCCAGCCCTAATGATGATCGTCGGATTCCTCCAGATTCCTCAAAAGGGCGGGTTCTCAGCCAGGATTATTCAGGAAAACCGGGGATCGAAGATACTGCTTTGGAGGTTCACCGGCTGAAACAGGAGGGGATAAAAGTTATGGCTATCCTAAACGGCAGTGATGCCGACACCCTTGCCGCCACCAGGATCTATCAGCGGGATTATGTCCGGATAGAACAACTTGAGCAACTTTCTCAGGCCGCAGGAACCCTGATCCAGAAACAGATTCAGCAGCTTCACAGTTGAGCATTACTCATCCCAGCCTTCCGTAAAACGAATATTTACGGCGATGTTCCGGACTTGCTCTCCTTCCTGAAGTTCTATATCATGAATATCTGATACCGGAGGCAGATCCCCGTCTTCTGAAATTTCCAGGTACAGCCAGTCATAAGCTGCCTCATTGGCATTGTCTACTGCTTCTTCCAGAGTATCACCTGTTGCGTAGCAGCACTCCAGATCCGGGAAGGATGCCTGGAATTTTCCTTCCTCTGTTTTTCTGATCACTGCAGGATATATAAATTTCATAATAATATTCACTCCTCTTTTTCTGATATTGCAGCCTTTGGTACATAAAGGCTCAATGACTGCACTGTATCAGTATACCACAAGCGGGGGAACAGGTGAATATTAAAGTTTCGTATAATAATTAATCATAGAGATATGGAGGGTTTTGAATTATGACAAAGATAACTTTAAATACCGGCAGCCTGTCTTTTCTAAGGGAAATGGACAGCCGGCTGATCTCCTACAACATAGAAATGACCGAAGTGACCGGAGGCACTTTCTGGAAACTTTATACTCCTGCCCAGATAGAAGGCAAAGAAGAAGTTCCCCAGCTTGCTGACCTGTCTCAAATGGGCTCTCTTCTGGAAATGTTTCCCCCTGCAGACCTTCAGGATCAGCGGGCTCTGGAACTGGCCAAAGCCCTGGGGCCGGCATATATCCGGGTCAGCGGCTCCTGGGCCACCACTACCTATTATGATCTGGACGGCCATACCGGCGGAAAAGTGCCGGAAGGCTTCCACAGCATTCTCACCCGGGAACAGTGGGACCAGCTCCTGGACTTTGTAAAATATGTAGACGGAAAGCTGCTGATCTCTCCGGCTAACTGTGACGGCGTACAGAATCCCGATGGTACCTGGAACCCAGAACAGCTAAAGCTTATCCTGGACTACAGCCGGGACTATGGTGTTCCCATTTCCGCCGTAGAATTTATGAATGAGCCAAACACTACCATTCTGGGCGGGACACCTTCCAACTATACTCCGGAAGATTTCAGCCGGGACCAGGATCTCTGTTTCCGTTTTCTTAAAGAAAATTATCCGGATATCCTTACGGTGGGTCCCTGTTCCAGCGGAGAAAAATTCAGCCCCTATGTAGGCTATCACAACTTATCCGTGATTCCCTCGGAAGATCTCCTGGAAGGCTGCAAAGAGCAGGCAGATGTATACAGCTACCATATGTACAACTGCTTTTCTGAAAGAGGGGCTTTCCTGGGCATACACTGGCCGGGTGACAAGGCCCTTTCAGAAGAATACCTGGGGATTCCATGGGAAGCTGCCTGCTATTACAAGAAGCTGCGGGATCAATATTGTCCCGGTGCCCAGATGTGGGTCACAGAATCCGGCGATGCAGGCTGCGGAGGAAATACCTGGGCCTCCACTTTTCTGGACGTGATCCGCTCTGCCGATGAACTTGGACGTTTCTGCACAGTTACAGACGGGGTGATCTTCCACAACACCTTTATGGCTTCCGATTATGGATATCTGGACTTTGAAACCCATCTGCCCCGGCCCAATTACTGGCTTGCCCTGCTGTGGAACCGGCTGATGGGATCTAAAGTCTATGACTTGGGCCAGGAAATCCGAGAAGGGTTCCACTGCTATGTCCATTCCAGAAAAGACGGGAAAAAAGGGTATGCCTATATGATCGTCAATAACTCCCCTTCAGAGGCTGCCCTCCTGGAAGTGCCATGGAGAGGTACTGTCTACACCCTGTCCGCTGAATATCTCCGCTCTCCCAGGATTCTTCTCAACGGAAAACCTCTGGAGCTCACAGGAACCGCACAGCTTCCTTCTCTTGAAGGATCTCCTGTAGAAGCAGGAACACTAACGCTGGCTCCTGCTACCGTGACTTTCCTTGTAACAGACTAAGTGTACTGTATCACTCACATTTCGCATAATGACTTGCCTGAACTTCCATCTGCGGCGTTGTCGTCAATCAGCGTATCCACCGCTGCGCCTCATTCCTCCGCCTTGCAGAGTGGAAAGTTCATTTGTCGTCATTATGCTGAAAGTGAATGCTACAGTACACTAAGTCCGATTTTCTTTTATTCTTTTACGATCTTTACAGAACACTTATGGGATAACAGGAAATATCCTCCATAGATGGCTCCTGTAAGGGCCATGGTCACTGCCAGAGCAGTCCCGGAGCCCTTGGAACCATAGATAGAGAGCATTGTCCGGCATACCTGTATACCAAATATGGCATGTACTGCTGACAGAAGAAGGGGCAGCAGAAATAAAAGGCCATTCTGCCGTCTTAAAGCTCTTCGGATTTCTTTTTCTTCACAGCCCAGCTGCTGCAGTATCTGATACTTCTCTCTGCTGTCTGCACTGTCTGAAAGAATTTTCAGAGCCAGCACTGCAGAGCCGGAGATCAGAAAGCAGATTCCCAGATACAGGCCCAGAAAGATGTACATAGCGCTGGTGCCGATGCTGTCATCATAAATAGCAGACTGGGTAGTTACCTGTATCTTCCCATAGGTGCTCTGTTCCGGATTCAGTATCTGTGCAAAATTCTTGTCCATTTCCTGAGCAAATTCTTTGCTCTTATCCCGGTAATCTCCCATAACATAATTCTTATACTGTTCCTCTTCTCCCAGTTTTACAGAGTCCGGCACCAGAAGGATACCAGAGTTTTGAGGCTGGTAAGACATCTGAAGATAGCCGTCCTGACAGGTATTTTCTTTTGCATGATAGCTTTTTCCTTTAATGGTAATCTCCCGATCATCCGCAAGGCCTCTGTTCCGTATATACACAGCACCTTCCTGATCTGCTACGATCAGGTACTCATCTTCCTCCAGTTCATACTCTGGCATATGATAAACTCTGGCCGCCCTATTATAATCCCCCACTTTCATCACCTCTGCCTTCTGATTGTCATACTCTTCACCATAAGATTCACCAATCAAAGTATAGTTAGTCAC
This sequence comes from Blautia sp. An81, assembly GCF_002161285.1. Taxonomy (GTDB): domain Bacteria; phylum Bacillota; class Clostridia; order Lachnospirales; family Lachnospiraceae; genus Blautia; species Blautia ornithocaccae. Next base: position 151,162 of record NZ_NFHH01000006.1, read on the forward strand.
CTCATCCAGATGATAGGTGTAAACGCTGACCAGGTCCTGAAAGTCTTCCATAGAAATCCCACGGACTTCCATAATATCAAAGATAGATTTAGAATCTGTCATTTCTTTAGACATGGAAATGGACACCGGAGCCAGCTTTGCCGCTTCCTGATCCTTATATTCTTTTCTGGCAATGGCGGAAAACAAAAGACAAATAGTCATAAAGAGCAGCAGGCAGATCACGCTGCATGCCATTACCGTAGAGTTCAGCTTATTGGAAAGCTCTCCCACTACAAAAGAATTCAGCCGCCGGTAGTACAGCTTTCTGAATTTTCCTGCTGCTGTCATAAGAAAACCGGACAATGACCAGAACACCAGAAAAGTTCCAAAGATCCCCAGGAGCACCTGGGTCAGTACATCTGTTTCTGTGGTCATAGCCTGCTGATTTGCAGTCACATTATAGTAGGCAGTTCCCAGCATCACTACAGCCAGTAAAAATACCAGTCCGCTGAGAAGGGGCTTTTTCAGAAAGTTTTTCTCCTTTTTCCTTCCTGCAGTGATAAACTCTGCCAGCCTGGCCCGGCTTACAGAAAGGGTATTAAAAATCATCACCACCAGATAGATCAGGAGAAAATACAAGATACTTTTCCCCACTGCCTGACCGGAAATCACAAATTCATATCTGGATACATCTGCCTGAAAAAGATTGGACACGATCAGAGACATCAGCTGGGAAATCCCCATTCCAGCCAGCAGACCCACAGCCAGGGAGATCAGTCCCATCCAGATAGTCTCCAGCCACAGCATAGCAGCCAGCCTGATACGTCCCATTCCCAAAGTAAGGTAGATGCCGAATTCCCTTTTCCGTTTTTTCAGCATAAACCTGCTGGCATAGACAATAAGGTATCCCAGGACCAGAGAGACAAAAATACTTACCCCGGACATGATCCCGTTCATAGAATCGATAATAGCTGCCTTTGTCTGGGAAACTTCCATCATAGCTGTCTGGGTTTCGATGGCATTGAAAATGTAGAAAACCGCTACTCCCAGGATCATAGTAAAAAAATAAATCGAATAATCCCGAATACTCTTTCTGAAGTTTTTAATAGACAGACTAAACAACACGGCTCAGGTCACCTCCCAGTAATGCGATCACATGAATGATCTGGTCAAAAAATTCCTTCCGGCTGGATTCTCCCTTTCTCAGTTCATGGAAAAGTTTCCCATCTTTAAGAAACAGTACCCGTCCACTGTAGCTGGCACAGAGAGGATCATGGGTTACCATAAGAATCGTTGCCCCCAGCTCCTGATTCAGGAACTGCAGATTATCCAGAAGCATTCCTGCGCTTTGAGAATCCAGGGCTCCTGTAGGCTCATCCGCCAGGATCAGGGACGGGTTCGTTACAATGGCCCTTGCACAGGCACACCGCTGTTTCTGGCCGCCGGACATCTGGTAGGGATATTTTTTCAGTACCTCCTGGATATTCAGTTTCCGGGCAATCTCTTCTACCTTTCCGGGAATCCTGCCCGGCTTCTCATTCTGTATCTGAAGGGCCAGAGCGATATTGTCAAAACCGTTCAGCGTGTCCAGCAGGTTAAAATCCTGGAAAATAAAGCCCAGTTTCTCCCGACGGAATCTGGAAAGGCCTCTTCCTCTCAGCTTTGTCACATCTTTTCCCTCCACCAGGATATGACCGCCTGTTACCCGGTCTATGGTGGAAATGCAATTCAGAAGAGTAGTCTTTCCCGAACCGCTGGCCCCCATAACTGCCGTAAATTCTCCCTTTTCTACTGAAAAGCTGATATCATCTACTGCCTTGGTAAGGCTGGATTTGTTTCCGTAATATTTCATCATATGCTGGATTTCCAATAATTTCTCCACAGATTCTCCTCCTTTTTTCTTTTCTGCACAGAATAGAAGGGATTCCACGACTCCTTTCTTATTCTGTCCTGTACTGTCTCTATTATAGAAAAAGGCTCTTCCCCCATCCATGGATTTTCATTACTTAATCTTACATCTCTGTAAGGTTGGTAAAATCTTATAGCAGAAAAAAGATGGCCTTGATATGCATTTGCAGATCTAAGCCATCTCTGTATGTTTATCCTGTCCAAATTCTATAAATATCTCCGTATAAACTCCTTTTTCAGATTCTGCCCAGATCCGGTGTCCCAGTCTGTGGCAGAGTTTTTTGCACAGATACAGTCCCATGCCCGTAGAACTCTGTCCCCTTCTTCCATTTTCTCCGGTAAAGGAATGTTCGAAGATACGGGGAAGATCTGCCTTTTGGATTCCCATACCATTGTCCCACACAGACAGCAAAGTTCCCCTGGAAGTCCTGCTGCTGCGGATCCGTATACAGGCCTCCTCTTCTCTTTTGTATTTCACACTGTTGCTCAGAAGCTGGCCCAGAATAAAGCTCAGCCATTTTTCATCTGTCAGCACCGGAATATCTTCTGTCTCCTGAATGATCCGGATATGGTTCAGGATCAGACTGTCCCGGTTTCTGGAAATGGCCTGGTCTGTTACCGCCTTCAGAGAATATTCCCGGATCACATAATCCTTTTCCGGAACCTGGCTTCTGAGATAGTAGAGAACCTGTTCCACATAACTGTCTATCCTGGAAACCTGTTCTTTCATAACCCTGGAGGTCTCACCTCTGTCCTTGTGGAGAAGAAGCCTCATACTGGCAATGGGCAGCTTCACTTCATGGATCCAGGTCTCCACATACTGTTTAAAGGCATTGTTTCTCCTCTGCTGTTCAAAAATCTGATCGCTCATGGCCTTTCCCATCTGTTCCACAGTGTTATAAAGAATCCTTCCCTCCAGAAATTCCGGTTTCTTTATCATTTCCTGGATAAGGTATTTTTCTTCCAGGTTCCCCATCTTTTCTTCCAGCTCCCGGTAGAACCTGTTCTTCCTCATATAATCCCAGGAAAGCGTTCCCACAAGTCCCAGCAGCCAGATTCCCAGTGTCAGGATCATCAGCTCTGCCTGGACCTGGAAAAAATACATTACCAGCTCTGTCAGCCCCGCTGTAAGCAGCCACAGAAGGACCAGTCTCCAGTTGTCTTTCAAATATGCCCTTTTCTTCATTCCACTCTCCCCTGTCCGCTGATGGGGCTCAGTTTTGAAGTGCCATCTATGAAAGCCCCACGGATTGCTTCGTGCCTTGCACCGCAGGTCTCTGCTTTGAGACTGGGCTTTCATAGTAAGATGTACCCTTGTCCTCTTCTGGTTTCTATGGCATTCCGGATGCCTGCTTCTTCCAGTTTTTTTCTGAGCCGGTTGATATTTACTGTCAGGGTATTATCGTCTACAAAATCGTTGCAGTCCCAGAGATAATCCATAAGTTCGTCTCTGGACACGATCCGTCCCTGGTTTTTTACCAGGTAATAAAAAATAGAAAATTCGTTTTTGGACAGCACCCGTTCTTCCCCTTCATGGGTCATGGTGCCGCGCAGGAGGTTCAGTGTAATCCCTCCCCAGGTCACTTCCTCCTGAGGCGTTTCAGGCTGGATCCTCCGGAATACTGCCTCCAGTTTCAGCAGAAGAAGGGTAGGATTATAGGGCTTTGTAATATAATCATCTGCTCCGTAGCTCATGGCCAGGATCTGATCCATATCTCCCTCTCTGCTGGTAACCATGATCACCGGAATCTGGGATTTCTGCCGCAGATTTCTCAAAATCTCCTGTCCATTGGTTCCTGGAAGGAGAATATCCAGCAGCACCATATCCGGGCCGGCCCTTAAAATTTCTTCCTCAACATTGGAAAAATCCTCTAAACAGCAGGTCCCATATCCATTTTCTTCCAGAAGGCTTTTCAGAGCTTTCCTCAATACCCTGTCGTCCTCCACCACAGCAATTTTCTTCATTCCTGCCCACCTCTGCTTCTGCGGCTTTTTGCGCCGCTGTGTCCTATTTTTCGGTTTCCGGCGAAATTCCTCGCCTGATCTTCGGCGTCCACAGCCGGATTTCCCCTGTTTCCAGACTTTGCTTCACATCGATGATCCTCTGGTTTGAAGATCCTCTGAATACAAGGCGTATATCTTTCAGCGTCTCTACAAACTGCCCGTCTACCAGCACATCTATCCTGGACAGCATTTCATCTGTATAGCCGCACCTTGCCCGGCTGGGATTCAGCAGTTCTTTGTCAAAAAGATATCCGCTGTAACACCAGACAGTTTTCTCCGGATAAAGTTTCTTCACCTTTCTGAGAAGTTCTGTAAGGACCTCTTGATTTTCCGGCTCAAAAGGCTCTCCTCCAAGGAGGGAAAGGCCATCAATATAATCCGGCCTGAGGAGTTCCAGAAGCTGTTTCTCTGTTTCCTCTGTAAATTCTTTTCCATAACTAAAATCCCATGTAGCCTGGTTAAAGCAGCCCGGACAGTGATGTCTGCAGCCGGAAACGAAGAGGGAGACCCGAACTCCCTCTCCGTTTGCAATGTCACATTTCTTTATTTCCCCGTAATTCATATTATAAATGCAGCACCCTTTCTCTGATTTCCTGGGTCCTTCCCTGGTTCCAGAACTGTGTTCCAATATAACCGCAGGTACGTCTTGCCACATTCAGGGTATCCTGATTCCGATTGCCGCAGTTGGGGCATTCCCACTCCAGCTTTCCGTCTTCATTGGTCACGATCTGGATTTCTCCGTCATAACCGCATTCCTGACAGTAATCGCTTTTTGTATTTAACTCTGCGTACATGATATTGTCGTAGATAAAACGGATCACCTGGAGCACTGCCGGAATATTATCCTGCATATTCGGCACCTCCACATAGCTGATGGCGCCTCCTGTGGAAAGAGCCTGGAACTGAGCCTCAAATTTCAGTTTTGAAAAGGCATCGATTTCCTCGCTGACATGTACATGGTAGCTGTTGGTAATATAGTTCTTATCTGTCACTCCGGGAACAATGCCGAATCTCTTCTGAAGACATTTTGCAAATTTATAAGTAGTACTCTCAATAGGAGAACCGTAAATGCTGAATCCAATATTGGTCTCTTCTTTCCATTTCTCGCAGACTTCATTCATATGCTTCATGACCTGAAGGGCAAAAGGTGTTGCCTCCGGGTCTGTATGAGATTTTCCTGTCATGTATTTCACACATTCATACAGCCCTGCATACCCCAGAGAAATAGTAGAGTAACCTCCGTATAACAGCTTATCAATGGTCTCCCCTTTTTTCAGCCGGGCCAGGGCGCCATACTGCCAAAGGATAGGCGCTGCATCTGATAAGGTTCCTTTCAGACGGTTATGCCTGCACATCAAAGCCCGGTAGCAGAGGTCCAGTCTCTCGTCAAAAATCTTCCAGAATTTATCTTCATCGCCGCCGGAAGACAGAGCCACGTCCACAAGGTTAATGGTGACAACTCCCTGATTAAAGCGTCCATAGAACTTATAGTTGCCCTCCTCATCTTTCCAGGGACTCAGGGCGCTTCTGCAGCCCATTACCGGGAAGCAGTTTCCTTCCTTAAGCTCTTTCATCTTCTTCTCGGAAATATAATCCGGCACCAGACGTTTTGCCGTACATTTTGCAGCAAGCTCTGTAAGATAGTAGTAAGGATCTCCTTCCTGGAGATTATCTTCTTCCAGAACATAGATCAGTTTCGGAAATGCCGGGGTCACCCAGACTCCCGCCTCATTCTTTACACCTTTGTATCTCTGTTTCAGAGTTTCCTCTATGATCATTGCCAGGTCCTTTTTCTCGGCCTCTGTCTTTGCTTCGTTAAGATACATGAATACTGTAAGGAAGGGGGCCTGGCCGTTTGTTGTCATCAGTGTGATCACCTGGTATTCGATGGTCTGAACGCCCTTTGTAATCTCCTTTTTCAGCCGTCCCTCAACGATCTGATTTAAAATATCATCTGAGTAGTCCACGCCGATGAGTTTCATTTCCTGAAGAACTTCTGTCCGGATCTTATCCCTGGATACCTGGACAAAAGGCGCCAGATGTGTGAGAGAAATACTCTGTCCTCCATACTGGTTGCTGGCTACCTGAGCAATGATCTGTGTGGCAATGTTGCAGGCTGTTGAAAAGCTGTGGGGCTTCTCGATCATAGTGCCGCTGATCACCGTACCGTTCTGGAGCATGTCTTCCAGATTGACCAGGTCGCAGTTGTGCATATGCTGGGCGTAATAATCGGAATCGTGGAAATGAATGATCCCCTGATGGTCTGCCTCTACAATATCTTCCGGCAGCAGCATTCGCTGTGTCAGGTCCTTGCTGACTTCTCCTGCCATATAATCCCTCTGTACACTGTTGACTGTAGGATTTTTATTGGAATTTTCCTGCCGGACCTCCTCATTATTACATTCGATCAGTGAAAGGATCCGGTTGTCTGTGGTATTCGCCTTACGTACCAGAGAACGTTTATAACGGTATCTCACATACTGTCTGGCCAGCTCAAATGCCCCTGTAGCCATAATCTGATTTTCAACCATATCCTGGATTTCTTCCACAGCCACTGCCCGGTTCAGCTTATTACATTTGAACTCCACAAATTCTGCAATGTCCTCAATCTGGGCGTCTGTCAGGCTTCTGGTCTCTGATGAACTGTCTGCCTTCCTGACTGCCGCTTCGATTTTCTTTACGTCAAATGCTTCTTCCGAACCATTTCTCTTAATAATCTTCATATCTTTTTTCTCCTTGCTGTATCTATCTGAAATGACCTGGTTATACTTCATATATTGGTCCAAGGCCTATTCTAATACAAAATATAGTATAGCGCAATACCCAAAATACATTATCCTGTGTTTTTAAAAACTGTTCAGCTATGAGCTCAGACGCACAAAACAGGCCTAAAACCTGTTCCGGAAAGCTCCGGCACCAGTTTCAGGCCTGCCCTTATTTTTTCCGTATTCTTCTGTATCTCTTATACAAACTGATTTCTGGCTCTGTCATACTCGTAGTCAATCCCCGCCAGCTTTGTCTTAATCTCTTCTGGATTCAGTCCTTTGTCCTCACACATAGAAGAAAAGGATGCATAGAAATCACGAAGCTGGGTATTTACATAGCTTAAAAGCATTACCGGATCCTTGGGTATCATGGTCTTCCTCCTTTAATCCCGGATATTCACTGGAGCCGTTTCAGTCTTCCAAAAGCCAACAGCCTCCTGAAGCATCAATTCTCAGGAGTATCCTGAACAGATTCCCTGTGAGCCGTAAGCTGGCCGTTCTCCAGATCTATGATGATCCTGTCATCTGCTCTTACGTCTCCGGAAAGGATCAGTCTTGCAGTAAGAGTTTCCACATACTTCTGTACATACCGTTTCAGAGGGCGGGCGCCGTAGACAGGGTCGTATCCGCCTTCAATAATATAATCTTTTGCGGCATTTGTCAATTCTATAGATAATTCCTGGTCTCTCAGTCTCTTATTAAGATCTGCCATGAGCAGGTCTACGATACCGCCGATATTCTCTTTGGTAAGAGGCTTAAACATGATGATCTCATCTAGGCGGTTCAAAAATTCCGGACGGAAATGGGCCCGCAGGTCCTTCTCCACCATATCCCGGGCTTCCTGTCTGATCTCACCATTTTTCTCAATGCCCTCCAGCAGATAGGTAGAGCCAATATTAGAGGTCATAATAAGGATGGTATTCTTAAAGTCCACAGTCCTGCCCTGAGAATCTGTGATACGTCCATCATCCAGCACCTGTAAAAGCACATTAAACACGTCAGGATGGGCCTTCTCGATCTCATCAAAAAGGACTACGGAGTAAGGTTTTCTTCTCACTGCTTCTGTAAGCTGTCCTCCCTCTTCGTATCCTACATATCCCGGAGGCGCTCCGATCAGTCTGGACACAGAATATTTCTCCATATATTCACTCATGTCGATGCGGACCATATTCTGCTCATCATCAAAAAGAGTAGCCGCCAAAGTCTTAGCCAGCTCTGTCTTACCAACGCCAGTAGGGCCAAGGAACAGGAAGGAACCGATAGGCTTGGTAGGATCCTTAATGCCTGCCTTAGAACGGATAATGGCGTCTGTCACCTTAGAAACGCCCTCGTCCTGTCCGATTACACGTTTGTGAAGCTCATCTTCCAGATGAAGGATCTTGGTACGCTCTCCCTCAGTAAGTTTTGCCACAGGAATTCCCGTCCACCGGGAAATGATCCTGGCAATCTCATCTTCCGTCACGCTTTCGTGAACCAGAGACAGATCCTGGTTCTTTGCTTTTTCTTCCTCTATTTCCAACTGTTTCTGCAGCTTGGGCAGTTCTCCGTACTGAAGCCTTGCTGCCTCGTTCAGGTCATAGTCTCTCTGGGCTTTCTGGATCCGGTTATTCATATCTTCAATCTGCTCCCGCAGTTTCTGAAGATGCTCTACTGTAGTTTTCTCATTATCCCACTGAGCTTTCTGACTGTTAAACTGGTCCTTCAGTTCCGCCATTTCCTTCTGGAGCTCTACCAGCCGGTCCTGGCTGAGACGGTCATTTTCTTTCTTAAGAGCCGCCTCTTCGATCTCCATCTGCATGATCTTCCGACGCAGTTCATCCAGCTCTGCAGGCATGGAATCCAGTTCTGTCTTGATCAGGGCGCAGGCTTCATCTACCAGGTCAATAGCCTTATCCGGCAGGAACCTGTCGGAAATATACCGGTCAGAAAGAGTAGCCGCAGCTACCAGGGCGCTGTCTGTGATTTTTACCCCATGGAAGACCTCATAACGTTCTTTCAGACCACGGAGAATGGAAATAGTATCCTCCACTGTAGGTTCGTCAACCATAACCGGCTGGAACCTTCTCTCCAGAGCAGCATCTTTTTCAATATATTTCCGGTATTCATCAAGAGTAGTCGCACCGATACAGTGAAGCTCTCCTCTTGCCAGCATAGGCTTCAGCATATTTCCCGCATCCATGGCTCCGTCAGTCTTTCCGGCTCCTACGATCAGGTGGAGCTCATCAATAAACAGGATAATCTGGCCTTCGCTTTTCTTAACCTCTTCCAGAACGGCTTTCAGCCTTTCCTCAAACTCACCTCTGTACTTGGCTCCTGCCACCAGAGCCCCCATATCCAGAGCAAAGATTTTTTTATCTTTCAGTCCCTCAGGCACGTCTCCCTGGACAATCCTCTGAGCCAGACCCTCAACGGCTGCAGTTTTACCTACTCCTGGTTCACCGATGAGCACCGGGTTGTTCTTGGTCTTTCTGGAAAGGATCCGGATCACATTCCGGATCTCACTGTCCCGTCCGATTACCGGGTCCAGCTTCTGCTCTCTGGCTTTTTCCACCAGATCCTGTCCGTATTTATTCAAAGTGTCATAAGTGACCTCCGGGTTATCTGTAGTCACTCTCTGATTGCCTCTTACTGTACTTAAAGCCTGTAAAAACCGTTCCTTGGTAATCCCGTATTCCTGCCACAGTTTCTTCATAGAAGGACTGGGATTATCCAACAGAGCCAGAACCAGATGTTCTACAGAGACATATTCGTCTCCCATAGCTTTTGCCTCATCCTCTGCACTTACCAGGGCTTTATTCAAATACTGGCCGATATAGGGCTGTCCTCCTGAAACCTTTGTCCTGGCATTCAGAGCCTGTTCTACTCTTGTAAGAAAATGTTCCTTCTGAATCTCCATTTTCTCAATAAGCTTTAATGTCAGACTGTCCTCCTGATGCAGAAGATTATAGAGCAGATGCTCCTGTTCAACCTCCTGATTGCCAAACTCATATGCTGTCTTCTCCAAATCCTGAACAGCCTGAAGCGATTTCTGCGTGAATTTACTGATATTCATACAAATCCCCTCCATTGTCTTATGAAATAGCCTGCTGTGCAGGCCTGGTTTTCTTGTTCTAGTGTTAATATAACACCTGTTGTTAGCAGTGTCAAGACTTGAGTGCTAATAATTTTTTGAAAATTTCGAACTAAAATTTCGCCATCCTTTTTATATGCCAAAAGCCGGTCTAAACGGCTGTACTCCGTTTAAACCGGCTCTCCTTTTTTCCAGGAAGTTGCTGAAATTCCTTTAAATGCCAATGAATTCCGTAATTACTTTGGCTGAAAGTTCTGCATTGGTTATAACTGACGGGTGTCCTCCAGTCTTAAAAATATGTACTCGCCCCTGCTGTACCTGCCGGCTCATTTCTGCGTATTCTTCCGGTAGATTTTTACGGCACATATCGTCCTCTAAGCTTCCCATAAAGAGAACAGGCATATGTAAAGTTTCTAAAGGTTTACAGAATAAAGGGCTTCTGTTTACTGCACATTCTATCAGTGCCTGTGTATTAAGGTCTACAACCCTTTCCCAATCTTCGCCCTGACACCATTCATAAAACTGCCTTGCATAGATATCTTGTTTCGCAGTTTCCCGTTCTTTTAATAAATTCACTGTAAAATCTTCATTTAAAGTTCTTCCATCAAAACTATCGGCAATGACCTTATCTATAAGGTCGGGGCGCTTCAATGCCGTATTTACGGCAACCCATGCTCCGCCGCTTGTCCCCAAAAGATTTACTTTCTCAATCTTTAAGTATTCAATAAGTGCGATTACCTGTTCAGCCTCAGCAGTCCAGAGATTTTCCGGAAACCTGTCAACTCTGTCTGATTGCCCGTTTCCCAAAAAATCCAGCAGGATAACTCGATAGTTTTCCTGATACAGCGGTAATATAAACTCAAACATAAGAGAGGAAGCAGTATCTCCATGGAGCATAATAAGGGGTTTTCCCCCTCCAGCTTCCTTATAAAAAATCTTTTTTGACTGATAATAAAAATATGGCATTCATAACCCTCCTAATCATTTCATCTTCTTAAATGATCAGCAAGGCGTAATAACAAAGGATACACCTTGCTATTACAATACTGTAAAGATACCCATACCTCATTTCTCCTTTCTGCTTACTCTATATCAATCAACTTATCCTTATCATAATATTTTTCATCTTCTTCCGTAATCTCCCGGTAGACTTTACAGGGATTTCCAAAAGCAATCACATTGGCGGGAATGTCTTTTGTCACCACGCTTCCGGCTCCGATAATGCTGTTCTCTCCTATAGTCACTCCCGGCATGACCATGGTGTTTGCCCCGATCCAGACGCCGCTTCCCACTTTAACCCTCTTATTGTACTGTGCCTCTTTTGCCCGAAGTCTGGGGGATACGGGATGGGTGCCTGTACAGAGAACCACATTAGGTCCAATCATCACATGATCGCCGATTTCAATAACTGCATCATCTACCAGCACCAGATTAAAATTGGCGTATACATGGTCGCCCATATATACATTCTTTCCTCCCCAGTTGGCGTAGAAAGGCGTTTCAATATAGCTGCTTTCTCCAATTTTGCCGAACATTTTTTTCAGAAGAGCTTTCTTTTCTTCTCCTTTGCTGGGTGGAAGATGGTTGTATTCAAATACCATATCCAGATACTTTCCCTGTTCTTTCATCAGCTCTTCATTGTCACAATAATACAGTTTTTCATGATGGATTCTGTATAAAGTTTCTTCTAAATTCATAGGACCTCCTGAAGCAAATACTCTCTCTGACATCAACATATCACATTTTTCTTTCATGCTCAAGTACAAGTCTCCATTATAGCCTCAAAGCTTCTTAAAGGCCCTCTCAATACTCTATTCCTGAAAGTCTTTCCATCTTTTCCTGAGCCAAATGATTGAACAGAGCAATGATCCTGCCTACTCCGATAACTGCCAAAACCGTACCAATTCCCACGCCTATCAGTTGTCCCCGGAGGCTGAGTCCCAGAACAATCGTAATTGTAATATTAAAGAGATCAAAACAATTTTTAGTATATCCTACATTCTTATGTATTATATCTGCAATAGCCTGAACAATACCGTCTCCGGGATTTGGAACCAGCCTCATATCCAGTGACAGGGCAGCTCCAATACCTGTAAAGATAATGGCCAGGAGCAGCACCAGAAACCGGATGACGATTTGTCCGCTATTTTCGGCGTTCGAGGAAAATTCCGGCAATATGGAGCCGAATATATTCAAAAATCTCGTAAAAATAAGGCTGAGAGGAATCTGCAGAATGTCCATAAATAAGATCAATTTTCTGTCTATTCTTTCTGCATTGGCCAGAGCTTTCTCTCCTCGCTTCATCTGTCTTCTTCCTTTGACACTGTGGAGAATAATCTCTGCTACAACAAAAATGCAGTAAAGTATCATAGTTATGTTGCCAAAATTAATATGGAAAATTGTAGAAATGCTGTAAGATACGGAAATAATAGGAGAAACTCCCAGTCCCGCTTTTGTATTCAAAGTCAATCCCATAGCCAGGATCAGCAAACCCAGTATATAGAAAAAGGTTCTGTAAAAAACTTGTTTCTTCATATATCTTTCTCTCTGTTATAAAATTATCAATATAAATAATTATAGTACCAATTTCAGAGGATTTCAAGAATTCCCAAGCCTGAGGTGCTGGACATTTCGCATCCCGCCCGGAGGGCTTTTTATTCTATAGGACAGTCCGGAGGACTTTCCTATAGAATAAAAAAGAATCCTGGTAATCCAGGATTCTTTATATATTCATATATCTTCTACTGAACAATTCTTCTGATAGCTATATAGGATCTGTACAGAGCGTTAGATGTATATTTGATTCCGCCCTGTGGATATGGAGCACTATTGGAAGCATGTACAATTCCGCCGTCTCCTGTCAGGATTGCCACATGTCCGGAATATACGATGATATCACCGGCCTGATGATCCTCCCAGCTTACACCTACACCAGAGTATGCCTGTGCATCGCTGGTACGAGGCAGGCTATAACCAAAGTGTGCAAATACCTGCTGTGTAAATCCAGAACAGTCAATACCGTTTGTCAGGCTGTTTCCTCCATATACATATGGATTTCCAATAAACTGGCTTGCATAAGCAACAACTGCTGCTCCTGTGGCACTGTCATAGGAAACATTGCTGTCAGAACTTGTATCTGTGCTCTCTGATGAACTCTCTGAAGAGCTTCCTGATGAAGCTGTGCTTCCTCCGCTGCTGCTTACAGAAGAATTTCCTGTATTTCCAGTTGCTCCTGTAGTAGATCCGCTGCTTGCATTTCCTGAGCTGCTGGAATTATTGTTTGAACTGCTGGTCTGTGCGGCCTGAGCTGCTGCCTGCTTTCTTGCTTCCTCTGCTGCCTTGGCTGCGGCTTCCTCTTCCTTCTGGATCTGCTGCAGTTCTGCATTCTGCTGTTCGATCAGGTTCTTATATTCCTGAGCCTGTGCCTTTACTGTAGCAATCTGGCTCTCGTAATCGCTGGCAGAAGCTTTCAGGTTTGCCATTTTTGTTTCCAGAGTATCCTGCTTGTCTTCCTGCTCTTTCTTGCTGTCTTCCAGTTCTGCCTTCTCTGTCATCAGCTGGTTCTCAAGATCCTGTACCTGCTGAACAACGGCTTTCATCTTTTCCAGAGCTTCTCTGTCATAATCATACATCTTACCGTTATTCTCAATCTTGGAGAGCATATCGGTAATACTCTCAGATTCAAGAAGAATCTGTGCCCAGGAATCTGTTCCGCCGTTCTCGTACAGATACTGAATTCTCTTCTTCATGCTTTCGTACTGTTCATCACGGTCTGCCTCAGCTTCTTTTAAGTCTTCCTGAGTCTCCTTGATGTCAGCCTCTTTATCTGTAATCTCTTCCTTCAGCATATCAATCTGTGTCATAATTGTAACCAGTTCCTGCTGTGTGGAATTGATCTGTCCCATTAATTCGTTCTTTTTGCTTTCAAGGCTGCTTACCTGACTCTCAGCCGCTGAAAGTTTACTCTGAGTTTCGGATTTCTGTGCCTGAATTTCCTGCTTTCTGCTGGAAGCTGCTACAGGTACCGCCTGTGTGGCTGCCATAGTAAAAACAAGAGCCAGACATAATAATCTTTTTTTCATTACTCAATACCTCTCCATTATGTATAAAAAATCTGTTTGTTATATTTTTGTAATAATTCCGCAATACTTTTTTCACTTCCTGTATATACTACCATATATTCTTCTGTATTTCAAGTCCTGAAGTCGTGTTTTTTAAATTTCTGTTACAAAATGAAATTTTCAGGTAATAAAAAATGCTATTTTTATAATATGTTACCAAAATATTTCTCCAACCAGAAAACCACAGATAACATCCTTTTATCAGGTTTTATCTGTGGTTCTCCGTTTTATATTCTTCTATGAGTTTTTCTGTACTTTTTTACTCTGCAATACGTCTGATCGTAATGTAAGAAGTATACAGAGCGTTAGATGTATATTTGATTCCGCCCTTTGGATAAGGAGCGCTGTTGGATGCATGTACGATTCCGCCGTCTCCTGTGAGGATTGCCACATGTCCAGGATAAACGATCAAATCACCGGCTTTGGATTCTGACCAAGATACCTCAGTACCTACATAAGCCTGATCGTAGCTGGTTCTCGGAAGAGAATAACCAAAGTGTGCATAAATCTGCTGGGTGAATCCAGAACAGTCAATACCATTTGTCAGACTGTTTCCTCCATATACATATGGATTTCCGATAAACTGTTTGGCATATGCCACAATAGCCTCTCCTACACTGCTGTTATAAGATACATCCTCAGTTGTATCCTCTGAAGCCGATGCCTGAGACTGATCTTCCTGTGCTGCAGAATTATCTTCTGCCGGAGCGGAAGGCGTTGTGTCTGCAGGCTGTGAAGCCTCTTCCTGTGTATCCTCTTCAACAGTCTCTGTTGTCTGAGAGTCTTCTGTATCGGCAGCACTGTTATCAGATGCTCCGTTATCAGCAGTTGTACCGCCATCTGCTGAAGAATCCTCCTCTGTAGCATCTTCCACTGTCGTGTCTGTTTCTTGCTTCTGTTCTGTATCTGCAGCTGTCTCCTGCTGAGTGTTGTCTGCAGATGTTTCCTGCTGTGTGCTGTCTGTATCTGCTGCTGTTTCCTGCTGTGTCTCAGAAGTTTCTTCCTCTGTATCTTCAGCAGCTTCTGTCTGTGTGCTCTGTCCATTAGAGGTCTGGGCTGTATTCTCTGTATTTTTCTTCTGTTCAGAAGCCTGAGCTGCAGCTTTTGCTGCTGCTTCCTCTTCTTCCTGAATCTGCTGGAGCTCAGCATTCTGCTCTTCAATGAGCTGCTGGTACTGCTGTGCCTGAGCCTGAGCTGAAGCAATCTGTGCATCATAATCAGAAGCAGATGCTTTCAGACTGGACATCTGGGATTCCAGTGACTGCTGAATGCCTTCCTGTTCCTGTTTGCTGCTTTCTAATTCTGCCTTCTCAGTCTCCAGCTGTTCCTCCAGATCCTGTACAGACTGTACAGCATCTTTCAGCTTCTGAAGGGCTTCTCTATCATAGTCATATACTTTCTGGCTTGTCTCCATCTTAGACAACATATCTGCGATGCTGTTGGACTCTAAAAGGGCCTGTGCCCAAGAAGTATTTCCGTTCTCATAGAGGTACTGGATACGTTTTTTCATATCCTCATATTGCTTGTCGCGTTCTGCCTGTGCTGTTTCCAGCTCTGCCTGTGTCGCCTGTATGTCAGCCTCTTTTTCCTGGATGCTTTCATTCAGCATGTTTACCTGAGTCATAACGCTGACCAATTCCTGCTGGGTAGAGCTGATCTGGTTCATCAGGGCGCTCTTCTGGCTCTGGAGTTCGTTTACTCTTGCCTGTGCATCGGAAAGTTTACTCTGAGTTGCTGATTTCTGGGCCTGTACTTCATCCTTTCTGGCAGCTGCAACAGGAACAATCTGAGTTGCTGTCATAGCAAAAATCAGTGACAGGCATATTAATCTTTTCTTCATAGTCCTAAATACCTCTCCCTAGTAAAATCTGTTAACAAGTTCTAGCAGTATTTTGTAATATTTTTGTAATATTTATTACACTTTTAAGATATACTAACATACTTTACCAGGTTTTTCAAGGTCCATTTCCATTTTTATGATAAGCTGCCGTTTTTTCTCACTTCTGCAGCCCGGGCATGTCCCATTAATCCTTCTCCTTTTGCCATCCTCTCTACCAGCGGCGCCAGCTCTCTCATTGCCTCCGGTGTCATGCTCTGGTGGGTGCAGGTTTTCAGAAAAGTTCCAACCCACACACCGCCTGTGTATCTTGCAGCTCTAAGTGTTGGAAGAGTGTGGTTGGTCCCGGAGGCATAATCTCCAAAGACCTCTGCAGTATTTTCTCCAATAAACAAAGAGCCATAATTATAAAGCTTTTCTTTCAGGATCTCTGGTTCTCTTACATTTAGCTCCAGGTGTTCCGGAGCATAGCTGTTAGTGATTTCTACTGCTTCTTCCAGATTCTCCGTCAGAACCACTTCACCGTAGGTCTCCCAGGATTTTTGTGCAATCGATGCTGTAGACAGCCAGGAAAGTTCTTTCTCCACTGCCTGGATCACCGCCTGGCCAAACCTTTCGTCTGTGGTGATCAGCATACCTTTTGCATTAGGGTCATGTTCAGACTGGGCCAGAAGGTCCGCCGCCACGATCTCAGGTGTGCCGCTGCCATCTGCAATAACCAGCACTTCACTGGGACCGGCCACAAAATCAATTCCCACCTGGCCGTAGCACTGTCTTTTTGCCTCGGTCACATACTGGTTTCCAGGGCCTACGATCATATCCACCGCCGGAATTTCTTCTGTTCCATAGGAAAAAGCAGCAATGGCCTGGGCTCCTCCCACAGCGTAGATTTCATCTGCACCTGCAATATCCATAGCCGCCAGAGTCTTAGGATTTATTTTATCCGTTCCTTTCATAACCGGAGAGCAGGCCGTCACCCGTTCCACTCCTGCTGCTTTCGCTGGGATCACCAGCATAAGAGCTGTAGAATAAAGGGGATAATTTCCTCCCGGAACATAACAGCAGCAGGACTTCACCGGCAGGATCCGGTGTCCCAGAAAGATCCCCGGAGCAGGGCTGAAATTTTCCAGAGGCTTTATGGTCTCTCTCTGGGCATTAGCAAAGGCCCTGATATGTTCTGCAGCTTTTTTCAGATCTTCGATCTCCTGGGCTGTAAGCTGTTCATAAGCTTCCTGGATTTCTTCCCGGGTAACCAGAAAAGATTTTCTGGTGCTGCCGTCAAACCTCTGGCTGTACTCTCTGAGGGCCTCATCCTTTCTTTTCTTCACATCTTCTATCATATCTCCCACAGTCTGGGTAAGTTTCTTCTTGTCTTCCTCTGTACGCACTCTGGCTGCTTTTAATACTTTCATAATCTAAACCTCCCTGGCTCCATGGCCTGAATTTCTCATCTATGGCGCCATTATAAAATATGAAGTCTGGTCTGTGTCAATCTTGTTTTTTTCCCTTTTCTCTCTCAAACCTTGAGTATACTCCGTGTTTATGGTACCATATCAGAAATGAAAAAGAGAGGAAGGCTGTCCCATGCGTATCGGCAAAGTATCGGAACTTTATCATATATCTATAGACAATCTCTACTATTATATACATTATGGACTTCTGGTTCCCCCCAGGCCCAAAGGGCAGTATGTCTTTGACGAAGCTACCTGTAAAGATCTGGAATGGATACTGGAATTGAAAGACCTGGATTTTTCTCTCCGTGAAATCCATATTCTCCTGTCTCTGAAACGGGTTTCCGGCTTTGCAGACCCTCAGGACCTTATGGAGCTGAAAGAGATGTACATTAATAAGCGCCACCTCTGCCTTCAGGAAATCCAGCATAAAAAAACGGTTATAGAAAAACTGGAGAAAAAAATACAGGAACTGGAAATTCCGGCTGCTTCTCCTGAAGCCAAAACAGGGGTCCCCCTTTCCATGCTCTCTCTGCTGTGCTGCCCCTGCTGCGGTAAAGAGCTTTCCATGACAGATGTGGAAATGAACCACCGCTGTATTTCCAAAGGAAATCTCTCCTGTTCCTGCGGCTATCAGGCCCAAATCCGCCACGGTATCCTGATGACTCCCAATAAAAATCAGAATCTCCAGGACACCCCGGACCTTACCAGAGAACTGTACAAAGACCTTCCTCCGGACCTGATCAGCCTGTTTCAGCGTTCCTACAATCACATGCTGAAAAATATGGAGGAAACGGGTCTCCAGGGAAAAGTTATCTGTGAGACTTATATAAACGCCTGGTTTTTCATCCACAATCATCTGGAATATCTCCCTAAAAACAGCCGTTATATTATCATTGACAAATATCCGGAAACTCTTCTTATGTATAAAAGACTGATTGAAAAGCAGACGCCGGATCTGGAAATCCTGTATCTGGCAGACAGCAGCACCTGTTTTCCTTTGAAACCTGGATCCATAGATATCCATCTGGATTTCTTTGCTGTGAACGAACATAATTTTTATCATGATACTTTCTTATATAAAGAACTTATCCCTTACCTGGCACCAGGGGCTGATCTTATCGGCACCTATTTCTATTTTGAGCGGGCTCCAAAATCCATGAAACAGCTTCTCAGTCAGTACCCGGAAGCTTACTGTAAAAATTTTGACCTGGAGTATTTCCACTCTTCACTGAAAGAGGCTGGATATGTTCTTCTGGAAGAAGAAGACTGCGGCTGCACCACAGACTCCGGCGCCAATCTGGGCTTTGGCTTTCATGTAAAAGGCGAAAAAATGCACCTTCTTCCCTATCACGGAAGAAAGCGCATCTGATAATTTACAATTATTCAAAAAATACAGTGGCTGCCTTTATAAAGTAATCTGTGTCCTTTACCCCTGCAGTCTCATAGGGGGAATGCATGGCAAGCTGAGGCAGCCCCACATCCACTGCATTCACAGATACCTGGGCCATGGAAATGTTCCCCAGAGTAGAGCCTCCTGGCATATCTGACCGGTTTGTAAAAGTCTGGAAAGGAACTCCCGCCTGGCGGCAGATATCTTTAAACACAGCGGCGGAAAATCCATCGGTACAGTATTTCTGATTTGCGCTGTGTTTGATCACAATGCCTTTATTGAGATAAGGGCGGTTCACCGGGTCCGCCTTCTCTGTATAGTTAGGGTGGACTGCGTGAGCGTTATCTGCAGAGATCATAAAGCTGTCGGCTACGCACCGGAGGTAGTCCTCATAGTCTCCTCCCAGACCTTTCTGTATCCGGAGCAGCACATCATAGAGGAAGGTTGAGGCTGCCCCCTGTTTCGTGCCGCTTCCCACCTCTTCATTGTCCATAACACAGTGAACCGCTCCGTAGTTTTCTTTTGCCCCTGCCAGGAAGCCCTTCAGAGAGGCAAAGGCACACTGGAGGTCGTCCAGTCTTCCTATGGAAACAAACTCTTCTTCTGCTCCCCAGATCGTCCCTTTCTGCCTGTTATATAGGAAAAGATCGTGTCCCAGGATTTCTTCTTCCTTCACCCCGGCAGCCTCTGCCAGGATCTTCTGGAATTTACCCTTTGCGGAAGCTTCTCCGAAGAGAGGCAGAAGGTCCTTCTGGGGATTATATTTATAGCCGTTATTGGCTTCCCGGTTCATATGTATGGCCAGATTAGGGATCATCACCAGATCCCTGTCTATGTTTACCAGTCTGGTGACAATCTTTCCCTGGTCTTTTACAGCGATCCGCCCGGCTACAGAAAGGGGCCGGTCCAGCCAGGGTGCGCATATCATGCCTCCATAGCCCTCTGTATTTAGTTTCACATACTGGTTCTCTACCAGCATCTCCGGATTCTCTTTGATCTTAAAACTGGGAGAATCACTGTGGCTGGCAATGATCCGAAATCCAGTCAGTTCTTTTCTGGGAACTGTAAATGCGATCAGGGCAGAGCCGTTCCGGGTGGTATAGTATTTTCCTCCCGGCACAAGCTGCCACCGTTCTTTCTCTTCCAGCTTTGTAAATCCTTCCCCTTCCAGCATCTCTTCCATAGCCGCCACGGCATGGAAGCTGGTAGGGCTTTTCTCTATAAAATCAATCAGTTCTCTTGCTGTCTCTTGGCTCATGTTACTCCTCTTTCTCTTCCTTTTGGGCCAGTGCCATGGCAATCTTTTCCGGTGTAATAGGCATTTCCCGGATACGGACGCCTACTGCGTTATATACGGCATTTGCCAGGGCCGGACAAGGGGTATTGATCACCATCTCTCCAATAGACTTAGCGCCGAAAGGATGGCTCTTTTCATAGCTGGGAATAAATTCTACCCGGATATTCTTTAAGTCCATGCGGGTTGGAATCTTATACTGCATAAAGGAATTATTCCGCATCTGCCCCTTCTCATTATACTGAATATCTTCATAAAGGGCCATGCCGATTCCCTGGGCCAGACCACCCTCTGTCTGGACTCTTGCCAGATTGGGGTTTATAGGCGTACCGCAGTCCACCACTGCTGCATAGTCCAGGATTTCCAGGGTGCCGGTTTCCTTGTCAATCTCGATTTCCACAATTCCTGCCATAAAAGGCGGCGGTGAAATCTGGGAAGAACGGGTAGCCGAAGCCTGAAGGTTTGTGTTGTTTCCGCTGGTTCCTTTTACGGCAATAGATTCCAGAGACACTTCCCCCTGGCCGTCCAGCTTATATACAGATTTTCCGTCAAATTCTACCTGGTCTGCCTCTGTCTCCAGCATGGCGGCTCCCAGTTCCTTAATTTTCTCCCTGAGCTGTTCACAGGCGTCTGCCACAGCCATTCCTGTAACATAAGTAGTGGCAGAGGCATAAGAGCCGGAGTCATAAGGAGAAATATCTGTATCCACTCCAAATACTACAATATTGTCAAAATCTGTTTCCAGAACGTCTGCCGCCATCTGGGCCAAAATGGTATCGCAGCCTGTTCCCATATCAGTAGCTCCCAGGCCCAGTGTGTAGGAGCCATCCTCTCCCAGTTTAATGGAAGCTCCTCCTACATCCACCTTGGCGATAGAAGATCCCTGCATGGCAATGGCTGATCCTACTGCCCGGACTTTGCCGTTTCCCATGTCACGGCAGGGGTATTTTTCCTCCCAGCCGATCATTTCTTTGGCTCTTGCCAGACATTTATCCAGAGTACAGCTTGTAACCCAGGGGCTGCCGTCGTAGCCGATAAACCGTCCCCCTTCTTTTGACAGGTTCCTTTCCCGAAAAGCTACCGGGTCCATGCCCATCTCATGGGCCAGCTCGTCTACTGCAGATTCTACTGCAAAGATTCCCTGGGTGGCTCCATATCCCCGGTAAGCTCCTGCAGACATCTGATTAGTATATACCACCTCATAGCTGAACCGGTAGGCTTCTGTATTCCGGTAAAGGCCCAGAGGCTTGTGTCCGGAAAGCCCTACGGTAGTAGGTCCATGCTCACCATAGGCCCCTGTATTAGACAAGGTATGGATATCTATGGCTTTCAGGATTCCTTTCTCATCAGCGCCCAGGCGGACCCGTACCTCCATCTCATGACGGGGAGAAGAACAGATCTGAGACTCATATCTGGAATAAACGATCTTTGCCGGTTTTCCTGTCTTTAAAGTCACAATGGCAGGATACATCTCACACACCGCTGTCTGCTTGGCCCCGAATCCTCCGCCGATCCTGGGCTTTATTACCCGGACTTTGGATGCTCCGATCCCCAGCGCCCGTCCCAAAATTCTCCGGACATGAAAGGGAACCTGGGTGGAGGCCACCACATTCAGTCTTCCAAAATAGTCCAGATAAGTATAGGCCCGGAAAGTCTCCATCATGGTCTGCTGATTTGCCTTAGTATGATAAGTCCTGTCTACTACATATTTACATTCCTTCAGCAAAGCGTCTACATCTCCCAGACTTTCTTCCTTCTGAGCGCAGAGATTCCGTTTGTTATCTGCTCCCACAGGCATCTTGGCCTCCCAGTTATCCTCCGGGTGGATCAGCGTCTCATTATCCTTTGCCTCATGAAAATCCAATACTGCAGGAAGAACCTTATATTTTACTTTGATAAGTTTCAGGGCTTTATCCACGGCAGCTTCCGTCTTTCCCGCTACAATGGCTGCCCCGTCTCCTACAAACCGCACTCTCTGGTCCAATATCAGACGGTCATAGGGGCTGAATTCCGGGTAGGTCTGGCCTGCCAGGGTAAAACGCTGCTGAGGCACATCTTTATAAGTAAGGATACATTCAATTCCAGGAACTTTCATGGCCGCCTCTGTTTTGATCTCTTCAATAAGAGCATGAGCATAAGGGCTTCTCAGCACCTTCACGATAAGGCAGTCCTTGGGGGCGATGTCATCTGTGTATACAGGCTTTCCTGTAACCAGAGCCATAGCATCCTTTTTCACCACAGGCTGATTTACATATTTCATTGTCCTTCCCCCTCTCTCTGGGTTTTCTTATATTCCAGATATTTTAAGATACTTCTGGTCTGACCCATGAATCCGGAGCAGCGGCAGAGATTTCCTGCCAGATACTCATTAATTTCTTCCTCTGTAGGGTCTGTAAGCTCTTTTTCCATAGCAAATATATTCATCATAAATCCAGGGTTGCAGAATCCGCACTGCTCTGCTCCTTCCCCTGCCAGAAAGCTGCCTAATTCTTCCGCCTTTTCCTGAAGCCCCTCTAAGGTGACTACATGCTTCTCTTCTACTCTTGCAGCCAGGGTACTGCAGGATAATATAGGCTTTTCCTCCAAGAGGACTGTACAAAGGCCGCAGTTGGCTGTCTCACAGCCTCTCTTAACACTGTAACATTCTTTTTCCCGCAGAAGGTCCAGAAGAAGGGTATCTGCCTGGATTTCTGCCTGGATTTTCTTTCCATTGAGCCAAAACTTAATTTCCATTTTCCATACCTCCTGCCTGGATCAGCGCTCTTTTGGTCAGTACCTGTACCAGATGGCTTCTGTACTGAGCGGAAGCTCTCATATTCGTTCCTGTTCGCACATGCTCTCTGGCGTATGCGGCAAAGGCCTCTGCCGCTTCTTTCTGTTCTCCAGGCTCTTTCTTCAGGAAGTCCTTCAAGATTCCCTTTTCGTCTTTTACAATAACCGCTTTATAGGGACAGGCTCCCAAAGCCACTCTCGCCTCTCCGTCTTCAAAAAGAGAAACCCCGCAGGTCAGTACAGGAAAATCTGTACTGCTGTTTCTCTGACTTATATAGGACATAGCCGCCGGTCTTTTCTTTACCAGGATCCGCACCAGAATGTCCCGGTCTCTCTTCATCTGGGCAAACTCTTCCAGAGGGATGATGCCTCCCTTATATAATTCCACATAGGAGTCCATAGCCAGAAACATGGTAAGAACGTCGGAAAACCCAAATCTTCCGAAAATACTTCCTCCCACTGTGGCGCAGTTCCGGAACTGAACTCCTACAATATGCCGCAGGCTTTCCTTCATAGCCCCTTGGGTATATTCTGCCAGGCCTTTATGTGTCTCCAGGTCCCGCAGGCTTACCATTGCTCCGATACGGAATCCCTCCTCATCTTCCTCAATGGTATCCAGTCCCAGACCGGACAGGTCTATGGCAGTTCCCACGTTCCGGCTGCCCATTTTCAGCCACACCATACCTCCCAGGACACAGGCGGACCGCTTCTGGTTTAACTGATAGGCTTCCTCCAAATCCTTTACTTTAACGTACTCTCTGATCTTTAACATTTCATTTCTCCTGTTACCTGAAAAGGGACTGCCGCATAAAACCTCCGGTCTTACACAACAGCCCTCCTGTTTCTTCGTTCTTCGTAAAATCAGTATAGCATAGGCATTTTATACTAAGCAAGTATTTTCTCTTTTCTTTTCTCTCAACCTAAAATGAAATTTTAAATTCCACTCCCTTAATGGGGTGTAGAGTTTACTCCTGCACAGTTGATATTTACTCTTTCATACATCCGTGGTATGGTTATCTCTCCTTCTGACAGCAGTA
>NZ_NFHH01000060.1 GCF_002161285.1 Blautia sp. An81
TAAACTATGAAAGATGGCGAGCCGTGTACATCGAGAGGTGTAAGCACGGTTCTGGAGGGGGTTACGCCAAGACCACGGACGAAAGGAAGTATGGCGTGGCGTTTCCTACCTTATGAGCTGTATTCTGTGCAGCGATATTTGCAGTACGACACCCTTCTGCGGAATGGTCTGCAGCATTTTGATGCGTGGGCTTCCACCTTTGGGGAAACCATTACCGCACTGGAGCTTGCCCCGGAGGGGACGAATTACCGGGCAAAGACACGGTTTGCCAAGTTCCACAACCTGCCGGAGCTGATGTTAATGTTCCGTGAGATTGCGGATATACAGACCGCTGATATGTTAAAGCTGCCCGTGCCGAAAGTGAATTACCACAATATCAAGGTAGCCCCCAGTGACATCCAGAAAGAAATGGTGGCTTCCCTTGCCAAACGAGCCGAGAAAGTCAGGGCGAGGGCTGTGGAGCCGCAGGTTGATAATATGCTCAAAATCACGAACGACGGGCGGAAACTAGCACTCGACCAGAGGCTGATCGACCCGATGCTGCCGGACGATGCGGGGAGCAAGGTCAACGCCTGCGTGGACAATATGTACCGTATCTGGGAGGAACATGCTGACACAAGGGCGGCGCAGCTTTTATTCTGTGACCTCTCCACGCCGAAGGGTGACGGAACTTTCAATGTTTATGACGATATACGGGAGAAACTCATACAGCGTGGCATCCCCGCTGAGCAGATACGGTTTATCCACGAAGCGGCTACCGATGCCAAGAAAAAGGAGCTGTTCGCAAAGGTACGAAGTGGCGAGGTGCGCATCCTCTTAGGCTCGACCCAGAAGATGGGCGCAGGGACAAATGTGCAGGACAGACTCATCGCTATCCACAATTTGGATTGCCCGTGGGTGCGACTTGAAGTCGCATAGATAATTGTTTAACAACGAAATATTGATTAAACCCGCTATTCCGTTAGCGGTAGCCTAGTGCCACCTGCATCAGAAGCAATGACGGTGTTGGGAAGCTGGCATGACAAAGTAGCCCTCCACGTAAGTGGTAAAGCCGAAGCCGTGAGGCAGAAGCGAATCTGCGAGCATCAATGCGGTTAGGGAGCAAGGCTTGAGTAGTATGGCTAACATACGTGAACTGTTAATTAAACATCGTAAAGTCCAAAGAGCCAAAGATGCTGATAGGCTCCAGCCCAAAATGGGAAGCGGTCGGTTAATCCTCTCCATGGTAGGATTACACGGATAGAAGCACCGCCGGTGGATGAGACAGAGCCTAACCTACTCGTTGTTATCTATGTGAAACAAGGTAAGCCTGTATTTCTCCTGTTTTTTTTTACAGGAAAGTTTTCCGTAAGGAAAACCGATAGAAGTGCAGGTATGGGATTGTAGAAAAAGCGAATGCCATTCTGTAATGGAATGGATAGGGGTTCAAGATTTGCCCTAACCCGAAAGGGTGCAGACTTCTACGGTAGGTAATTCTTTACAAGAAACTTATAGAACTTTTGAAAGGAGCAAAGCAAATGAACGTTAATCAAACAACGTGTGCGGCTACTGACCATGAGTTTGCATGGAAATCTATTGACTGGAAGAAATGTGAAGCACAGGTTAAAAAGCTACAAGAACGTATTGTAAAGGCTAGAAAAGAAGGCAGACACGGCAAAGTACAGGCTTTGCAGTGGACGCTGACACATTCTTTTGCGGCGAAAGCGATTGCTGTAAAAAGAGTGACAACTAACGAAGGTAAGAAAACATCTGGAGTAGACGGAGTTTTATGGTCTACTGACAAAGCAAAGTATGAAGCTGTTCTGGATTTAAAGAGGAACGGTTATAAGCCACAGCCATTACGCAGAGTATTTATTAAGAAAGCGAATGGAAAGCTGCGTCCATTAGGGATACCAACAATGAAAGATAGAGCAATGCAGGCGTTATATTTGATGGCACTTGAACCGCTTGCAGAAATGACAGCGGATGCACATTCTTATGGATTCAGAAAAGAAAGATGCTGTCAGGATGCAATTCAGCAATGCCATACGGTTCTATCACATGGATATTCTCCGCAATGGATTTTAGAAGGAGATATTAAAGGGTGTTTTGACCATATCAGCCATGATTGGCTGCTTGCAAATATTCCAACGGATAAAGTGATATTGAAGAAATGGTTAAAATGCGGAGTTATCTTTAAGGGGGAATTGTTCAAAACCGAAGAAGGAACGATGCAGGGTGGA
>NZ_NFHH01000061.1 GCF_002161285.1 Blautia sp. An81
AGAATTGAGGCTGTCGTTTTGCGTCATATAGGTCCAAGAGATGTTATCCTCCTTTAAATTATTCAATTGTAACACATATGTATTGTAATTCTCACAAACAAACAATGGATAAAATTTAATTTGGGGCTTGACAATTATTCTTCTGACTCATATAATAAAAATGATTTTAATACCTGACTTTCAGAGTTAGATGGCAAAAAATGGTGTTAAGCCACAGATTAAAACCTGTGACTTAGCATCTTTTTTATTTGCGATTCTGTGAGAAAATAAGAGGTGAGGGGAAGTTCTGTCTTCTGTGCAAATTCCCGGATAAATGTTGAGTTCCTTGTCAGATTTATGTACTTCCTTTCAGAGACCCGGGCTGCACGGAACTGTTTAAAAAAGTTCAGGATGTCTTCAGAGCAATACTGATCTCCTAAGACTTTAAACTGCAGCAGGCGGGTCAAAAGGACAGCAAGATAGCAGATCAGGAAATGGCCTGTGATGGTATCTTCCTTCTGGAGATACACGGGTCTTGCGTCCAACTGTGACTTCATGATCCGGAAGGATTCTTCAATCCGCCATAAGTTGTGATAGGTATGGTATACTTCTGAATCTGACATATGGATCTCTGATGTAACAAAAAGATTATAACCAGCCAGTGCCTGCGCTTTTTCAATCGCTTTTTCATTCATAAGCACCTTTACTTTATCTTTTGATTTCTTCCCTTCTTTATCAACTGCCTGAAAGGTCACAAATTTTGCGCTGTCCCCGTATTCGGATCTTTTCGCCTGGCTTGCCCGGAGGATTTTTGCTTTTTCTATCTGTCTGCTGATTTCATTCTTTTGTTTTTTGGCGAGCTGAGGATTATAGACAGCTACTCGTTTTTCCTGTAACCGTACAATCTTTTCCCGCCCCTGTTCGTCCGTATATTTATATGGGAAATCATCGACACACTCTTTGATACGATAAAGAAGATCCCCCTTTTCGTTTTTGACATCCCGGTAATCATTTTCCAATAAGACCCAGACCTGTTCTGTTTCCGGAAGCTGTTTCACAGACTTGGAGAAAAGATATCCGTCTCCTGATTTTACTGCATGGAGGATATTTTCCGAACAGTTCAATCCTTTGTCTGCCACCTGGATGGTTTTCCCGGAAATGTTGTTCCGGCTTTTCAGGTCATCGATCACCTTACGGATCACAGGCTTTTCACTTTCGCTGCCGGGATAGAGTTTCATTCCGATTGGGATCTGATGGGCATCAAGCAGGAGCCCCATCCCGACAATCGGATCTTTTCTATTCTCTTTGGAAGGCCCCTTCCGGCGGAAATCATCCTCTCTGTCGATCTCAAAATAAAAGTTTGTACAGTCGAAATACGTATGAGAAGTATCGAAAGGATATTTCCTGTTGATCTGATGGTTATAGATCTCGATGATCTTTTCATATTCGGAGCCGAGATACTCTAATCCTGCATACAGCTGGTTCAGGGAAAATCTGACAGGCTCATACAACTTCGGAAGTACTTCGTCAAAAGTTTTCGCTTTTGAACAGGGGCAGACCGCTCTGGAATAGATCAGGGAAGACAGGAGGGAAAACACATTAAACTTGAAATCCGTAGCAGTCTGCATAAGATCAATATATTTCTTTACGTCCAGAGACTCATTGAGATTTTTGAGAGGAAAGTAGCCCAGGAGTTTTTCAGGAGTTTCCTCGGAGATCTGCAAATCTTTCTCGTTTTGCCGTTGCGCTGCCAGCTGTTGATTTAATCGGGCAACCTCATCTTTGAAGAAAGCAACCGGGTCCTCGATTCCTTTCTCCTGAAGTTCGTGGACGTAACCAAGGGCTTTATAAGAACGGTGCGCGGTATTTTTCTTGCGTGGGTCATAAAAGCTTTCATAAATTTGAAGATAAGTGCCTTTATTCAGATTGGATTTTTTTAAAAAGTAAGCCATAAAATCACCTCTCCTCATTATAACACCATAACACCATTTAGTAAAGAGGTAAAAAAATATTTTGTCAAGTTTTAAAAAAATAAAAAAAGCCAGCAAATATGCTGACTGTAAGAATTCAGGAAAAGGATCACTCTTAAAGTATTATGGTGTTAAAACTGAAAGACGGGTAGATAGACAATACGTAATATCTTATGCTATACTAATTATATAAGAATTGAGGCTGTCGTTTTGCGTCATATAGGTCCAAGAGATGTTATCCTCCTTTAAATTATTCAATTGTAACACA
>NZ_NFHH01000062.1 GCF_002161285.1 Blautia sp. An81
CACCACTCTGAACCTTTATAATTCTGCCATCCGCTTTTTCTATCGGAATGTCCTGCACATCCTTTGGGATGACATTACAATCCCGCGCATGATTCTGGAACATAAACTTCCAACTGTTTTGACGATTGATGAAATCGACCGCTTGTTGGACGCTGTTGACGACATAAAATATAAAGCTATGTTTGCAACCATGTATTCTTCCGGAATGCGTGTTTCCGAAGTCATCCATCTGCATTATGATGATATTTTCCGCACAAAGATGCAGATCCATGTCCGGGATACAAAAAACCGGATGGACCGCTATACGGTCCTTTCCAAGCGGTGTCTGGATATCCTTACACAATACTGGTTTGAGAAAGGACGGCCCCGTGGAATCCTGTTCCCTAATAAGTTCACCGGTAATTACCTGACAGTCAGTACTCTGGAACAGGTGATGCGCCGTGCTGTATCTGAGGCTGAACTTCCGGCGGGAGCAACTCCACACTCCCTCCGGCACAGCTTTGCAACACATTTGATGGAGCAGGGCGTAGAACGGCAGAATATTCAGGCACTGCTTGGACACCGTGACCCGAAATCCACGGAGGTTTATCTTCATGTCAGCAACAAATCCCTGATGGGAATCCAGAGCCCGTTTGACCGGAAAGAAGGTGCTGGTCATGAATAAACCCACAGTACAGGATATCTTTCTGCGTTTTTATCCGGCATACCTTGAAAAGTATTCCCCTTCCCCTGAACAGGCAAAAGTTTCCCGGAACATCATAAACTGTAAAACCGGAGCTTATGGTGCGAATGTCAGCATATGTGAGGATTGTAGTACCGTTCAGATTCATTATAACTCCTGTCGTAACCGCTGTTGTCCCATGTGCCAGGCTGTTCCAAAGGAAATGTGGATGGATGCCCGCAGGGAAGATGTACTTGATGCACCTTACTTTCATCTCGTATTTACAGTTCCGGATATCTTGAATCCAGTCATTTACAGTAATCAGAAGCAATTGTATGACACCCTGTATCACGCTGCTTCTGCTACAATCAGTGAACTGGCTGCTGACCCAAAGCATCTTGGGGCTTCCGTTGGATATATCTGCATCCTGCATACATGGGGTTCTGAAATGAACTTTCATCCCCATATCCACACAATACTGCTTGGCGGAGGATTGACACCAAAAAATGAATGGAAGGATAACGGCACTGAATTTTTCCTTCCAATCCAGGTCATTTCCAAAGTATTCCGCGGAAAATACATGGAAGAATTGAAAAACCTTTGGGAGACCGACCGGCTTGAGTTTCATGGAACAGCCGAAAAATACCGTAACCATTATGCATTCAAAGAACTGCTTGATACCTGTTACTCTGCGGAGTGGATCCCTTATTGTAAGAAAACCTTTCACGGTGCACAGTCTGTGATTGATTATCTTGGAAAATACACCCATCGGATTGCTATTAGCAATCATCGCATCATCCGTATGGATGATGAAACCGTCACTTTTTCTGTGAAAGATTACCGGAACAAAGGGCAGTGGAAAGAACTGACCCTTTCCGGTATCGAATTCATACGACGTTTTTTGATGCATGTCCCCCCCAAAGCGTTTTGTACGAATTCGGGATTACGGACTTCTATGTTCCCGCAGCAAAAGTAAAAAGCTTACTTTATGCCGGAATCTTCTCGGATGCAGAAAATATATTTCAAAACTGCACGATAAGGGTATGCCTGAAATACTGAAACATCTCTATGGCATAAACGTCTGCGTGTGTAAAATCTGCGGTGGAAAACTTGGAAAGCCTCAGCTTCGGATGCCACAAAGATGCTAAATGTTTCATTTACCAATAGTTTTTTGAAGCCTCAAGGCCTGAGGGAGGGCGTAAAATTTTCTGTGTCTATGGGAAAAATTCTTCTTTGATAAGAAACAGATATGTATAATTGTCTTGTCGGAACTTCTGCTTTTTTGCTGTCGAATTACTTATCTGTTTATAGTATTACCCATTTGACTCATGTTATACATGAATTTTAAAATTTTTTGCAGCACAAATAACGGCATCGGTAATCCCTTTTTCGTGGCCTCTGCCCACACCCGGCCTCAGGAATAAGCTGGGATTTTCTGGGAATACTATAAATGCCGAAGGAATAAGGGGAAGACAGGAGCGGAATAGTTTTTCATCCACTCCTGTTTTCCTTTTA
>NZ_NFHH01000063.1 GCF_002161285.1 Blautia sp. An81
CACTGGGATAAAGAAAAGAAACAGCCACGTTCAAATAGTGTCATGGCTTTTGGCTATGTCCAGGATCTTATCTCTGACGAAATCCCCGATCCTGTCGCTTATTATACTGACTTTGTTGCAAAAAAAAATGCAGACCGTGCTGCTGCTCTCGCAGAAAAGACCCGCCCCCGCGCTTTTACTGCCCCTGTGGAATACAACCTCGGTCATTTTCTCCTCCACACACTTTTAGAAGAACTGAATGTCCGGAATGTCATAGACATCCTGGCTGCCCAGATGCGCTTCCAGTTCAGCGTTTATGATATGATCGCCCAGCTTATTTTTTCCAGGGTTATCTGTCCATGCTCCAAAGCAAAAACTGTTTCTGCCGTTTTTCCTCATCTTTACAACAGTTCCCCAATCTCGGAAGATCAGGTTTACGACGGGTTATCTTTTATCGGCGGATCCTATAAAAAATATATCGAACTCTTTAACCATTGCTATGAGCAGTACTATCAGAGGGATTTCGGCAATGTATTTTTTGACTGTACGAATTATTATTTCGAGATCGACCTGCCCTATCAGGATAAGCAGAAAGGCCCTTCCAAAGAAAACCGGCATGACCCAGTCATCGGACAGGCGCTCCTTCTGGATGCAGACCTGGTGCCGGTGGCCATGCAGATGTATCCCGGAAATGAATCTGAAAAACCTTATATCCGGAAGATCATCGAGGAAATGAAGGGCCGCTATAAAGTTTCCGGAAAGACGGTGCAGGTCGCAGATAAAGGGCTCAACTGCGCCAGGAATATTTATGCTGCCGCGAAAGAAGCGGATGACGGGTATATTTTTTCCAAGTCTGTACACGGCAGGAATTTAAGCCAGAAAGAAAAGAAATGGCTCATCCTGGAAAACGATGAAAATGTATGGAAGGATTACAGGGACAAAGATGGGAATCTCTTATTCCGCCTCAAATCCTGCGTAGATACCTTTTTTTATCACTTTGAAGAAAATGATCCTAAGACCGGAAAAGACACCACAAAGACTTTTTCAGTGACCGAAAAAAGGATCGTGTCTTACAACCCTGCACTGGCGAAAAAGCAAAAAGCGGAGATCCGAAAAATGGCAGACAAAGCTTCCGGCTATGCCACTTACAAAACCGTGGCCCGGGAAGAACTAGGGGATTCTGCGAAATACGTGAAGATCACAAACATAGACAAAAACGGGAAAAGGATAAAGCCTGTTGTAGAAATTGATAAAGAGAAGATTGAGGAAGATCTGAAGTATGCCGGATACAACCTTATGGTCACATCAGAGCTGGATATGGATCCGCTCCAGGTCTATCGGACCTATCACAGCTTATGGAAGATCGAGGAATCTTTCCGGATCACGAAGTCTTATCTGGACGCCCGTCCGGTTTATGTACATAAAAAAGAAACAATCTATGGGCATTTTTTAATCTGCTACCTTAGCTTGTTTCTTTTAAGGGTATTAGAGATCAAAGTCTTTAAAAACAAGATCAATTCCTACGATTTGATACACTTTATGCGTGACTTCCGGGTGGTAAAAATAGAAAAAGACTCCTATATCAACATATCCAGGGATCAGGCTGTCAACGAAAAAGTCAAAGAGCTGACTGGGTTGACAACCCTGGATGCACTATATCTGTCCGAAAAAGAGGTTGAAAATCTCTTCAAAAACTGTATGCTGCTTGACTCCTGAGTACTAGGATTGGAGAAAAACGACGGAAGTCAGG
>NZ_NFHH01000064.1 GCF_002161285.1 Blautia sp. An81
GCTAAATTGAAATTTTAAATTCCAGTGAAGAGGTAAATTCCATCACACTTTATTTTTTACAGATTTTGCAGGAAATTTTTAAGCGGAATCTCCTGTTTTCTGCTATAATTAGCTAAACTCATCGAAAAATACTTGATTTCTGGGCATGGGAAACGGACCGCTGGAATACAGTGTGCATGACTGAATTCCACCGGCCACATCTAAAAAATGTGAAACGTTTACTTCCAGTCTGACAGCAGATTTCGATCAGTTGATTAGTGGTTAAAGCGGATCAGCTTAGGCGTCAGATTTACCTCATCCGGGGCAATCGGTCTAAGCTGAAACGCGTTTAAGACCTCTTCTCCAAGTGTTTCCAAGGCGACGCTGTATGGCGTCCTTCCACCCAGGCTTTCCCTCGGTGTGGAATTGATATGGTTTACGATCAGGTTTATGTCCCACTGTGTAAGGAACTCAAAACAGGTTCCCTTTGGCAGAATCATCCGGAGCATCGTGTGTGCCTGTTCCAGCCCGCCTTTCTGCCCGCTCTGCATCGGGTCACAGTAATAAATGCTGGAACGCTGTATTCCGTTCACGCCAGTTTCCAAAGCATCCGGATCACCAAATTCAGAACCCCGGTCTGTCAGGATATATTCAAACACGGAAGCGAATTCATAGGTTCCCATGCGCTTTTCCAGACGGTCAAAAACAAGACGGACAGCACCTTTTGTGCAGCGGTTCATCAAAAAAGCAAGGAAAAGTTTTTCTTTAGTGAAAAACATGGTCAGCAAGGTCTTTTTTGATTCCCTGGAAGAATGGACAGTATCCATCTGGACATAGCTTGTAAGGGCAAGGGAGCAGAAGTCACGATATAATCGGTTGGTAAAGACTGCCCTGTCCGTGATCTGTGTTTTATGGCACTTTCTTGGTTTGAAATGAACTTTCCGTTTCAGATCTATGTTCCTTGACGTAAAGAGTCCCTGGTCAAGATACGAATACAGGGTACGGACGGACATATCCAGTTCCGGATGGTTTGCCAGGATATGATAGGGAGACTGTCCCTGTTCGATCAGTGGGGAAATGATCTGGTCCTTTTTGCGAAGCTCCCGTTTGGTCATGTTAATCCCGGTTCTGGAATCCCGGAGTTTTTCCCGGTATTTCCTGTCAGCGAACCTGGCGTTATAAGAGTATTTGTGGGCAATCGTGCAGTGATTGATTTTTTTCGTACAGCCGTTGCAGACATAAGGAGCCCGGTCAAGTCTTACGCAGCGCTCTTTTTCAAAGTCTCTGCAGGTTTGGTTGCAGGTAGGGCAGGATGCGCATTTGATTCCGCACAGGACAATCTTTCCGCAGGCATTAGTCTTCTTGCAGTGATAGCGGTGAATACAGAAGTTTTTGGCGTTATAGAAAGTACCTTTGTGATACCAATCTGAGAGACGGTGAGCCCTGACTTCTTTAGAGATTGTGGTAGGATCCTTGCACAGGAACCTGGCAATATCCTTAAAGGAAGTGCCTTTATTCAGTTCGTTTTCAATATAGATACGGTTTTCAAGGGTAAGGTGTTTTTGGTTACCAGGAATATATTTACTCATGATGAGCCTCCTTCTACTGCTGTCAGAAGGAGAGATAACCATACCACGGATGTATGAAAGAGTAAATATCAACTGTGCAGGAGTAAACTCTACACCCCATTAAGGGAGTGGAATTTAAAATTTCATTTTAGG
>NZ_NFHH01000065.1 GCF_002161285.1 Blautia sp. An81
CGGTCTACGGAATCCTCCAGTGTATGAAGCCACTCAAAGAAAGCCTCTAAAAGCGGTTTCGCCTGCTTTTGACGCTCTTCATACCGTTCTTCCGGTGACTTGTCACGGATCATCTCCTCAATCTTATAGAGCATCCCGATCCGTGCCATTGCCTGATATGCGGTTGTCTCCTTCAGCTGCTCTTTGGTGAAATCCTTTTTCAGTACCGTCAGGGCTTCATCAAACCTGCGCCTCGCATGGGCCATGCATCCCGTTACAGTGATCCTTTCCGGGAGACTGTGGTATGCCTGGTAACCATCACAGGTGAAATATCCCTCAAACTGGTCTCCAAGGAATTCCACCGGATGATATCCGGCGCGGGTCCTTTCATATTGGAACAGGACCATCCGGGGTGAACCGCTGTATTCATCGGTGAGATAGACCCACATCCAGTTCTGGGTGGAGCCCTTCTGGTCCGGTTCATCGATCACCTGGATCCGGGTTTCGTCTCCGTGTAAATATTTACTCCGGAGCAGCTCTTCTTTCATCAGAGCGTAGAGTGGCTGCAGATACCGGTCCGCGCATTGGATGATCCAGTTCGCCATGGTCTTTGTGGAAAGGTTCAGGTCGTACCGGGCGAATTCCCGTTCCTGACGGGCAAGCGGCATCCCGTTTACATACTTGGCATTCATGATGCCCGACACCAGGGATGGCGTTGCCACGCTGCCTTTCAGAAGGGACGGCGTTTTTTCCGGCCGCTTCATGGCTCCGCATTTCGGGCAGCTGTATACAAAGGTCACTTCTTCCACGACTTCAAACCGTGCGGGAACGAATTTCAGCCGTTTTACGGTTTCCTTTGTGACAACCTTATATTTCGTATTGCAGTCCGGGCAGTAACGGTCTGCCCCTGTCAGCTTGTACTCGATCACTTCGGTTGTCTCAAAGGAGGAAAGGTCTTTCTCCTTTTTGCCGGAACGTTTCTTCCTCTTGTAAGAAGACGGATGGGCCTCTTCCAGGTCCGGTTCCGGGGCATTGGGATCCGCTTCCTGCTCTGCCTCGTTGAAAAGATCCAGCTGGGTATACCCGTCCGCATATTTTTCGCTGGACGCTCCAAAGCGTTTCCTCTGGGCAAGGGTAAGGCGGTCCGAGAGCATGGCGTTCAGGAATTCCAGTTCCTTTGTTTTCTCTTCCAGGAGCTGGATCCTCGTTTCCTGTTTTTCCAGGGCCTCTTTCTGTTTCTGATAATGCCCCTGCATGATCTTTACCAGTGAAAGCATATCATCCCTGCTCATCCTGTTCAGTTGTTCCTCTGTAAAAATCGGATCCATCGTGCCGCCTCATCTTTCTGAAATCTCTATGGACAGTTTACCATAAAAAGGAGCTGGTTTCTATTGGAAACTGCTTTCAGGAGCAGAGGAAAATCTGCGTAAAATCAAGGAATTTTCGGCTTTTTGCGAATTGACAGGAAACGGGCTCAGACCACGATCTTTGGGTGGCGTTCTTCAAAAGCGCCGCTGGGATTCAGGGACAATCCATCGCACAGCCAGTGGATCTCTTTGAGAGTCACTTTCCGCAGTTCATCCGGTGTGTCCGGCCAATGGAAGGAATTCCGGTCCAGGCGTTTCATCAGGATCCAAAATCCGGAACC
>NZ_NFHH01000066.1 GCF_002161285.1 Blautia sp. An81
TGGGTTGACAACCCTGGATGCACTATATCTGTCCGAAAAAGAGGTTGAAAATCTCTTCAAAAACTGTATGCTGCTTGACTCCTGAGTACTAGGATTGGAGAAAAACGACGGAAGTCAGGATTTATTAACTCCTTGTATAATACTGAATCTAATTATATTCCTTAACCCTTTATTTGTCAAGCTGACAAACTAAAGCAGAAAAAGCGGCAGGATTTCCCCCTGCCACTAATCATCTGTTTATGCAAAAATAATTTCCTTTTCCACAATCTCCCTCGCACAAGCCCTTATGTTATTGAGGCATCCTGTCCATTCTAAGGCGTTTTCTGCCTTTAGCTGTTCCGTTATGCCCTGTGCCTGTTTCATACCCTCTATGAGCCTTTCAAAGCGTTCCTGTGCCTGTCTGTTGATGTCGGCAAGGTAGGCGTTTAGCCTGCCGCTTGTAAGAAGATTGGTGTATGTAACTTTACGGTACTGTTTTAGATAATCTAAATGCCGTTGCCCCCAGATGCCTATTGCCTGTTCTTCTTCGGCGGGTACAGTTAAGCACGGTATCAAATAATCCCCTTGCCTTTCGTATTTGCCGCCCAGTTCCTCAAATAATGATTTTGCCATTGTCTGTTACCTCCACATTCTTTTTTATTTTGAATGTCCGCAAAATCCGTCCTACATCAGACGGACGCCAGGGCACATCCAAATGGTGTAATGCAATCAATCTGTCCTGTACGTTGGTTCCGGCTCCCATTTTGGCAGTAGAACCCAACAAAAAACGAACCTGTCCGCTTCTTACCTTTGCAAACAGCTCCGCTTTCCTTGTTTCCGTATTGGCATCATGGATAAATGCGATTTCTTCCGGTGGGACACCCTTCTCTATCAGCTTGTTGCGAATGTCCTCATAAACATTGAATGTACCATCTCCTTTCGGTGTCGATAAGTCACAGAAGATAAGCTGTGCCGACTTCTGTTCCTTTGTTTCCTCCCAAATCTCAAATGCCTTGTCCACACAGGTGGTGGCTTTGGAATTATCCTCATCGGGAAGCATGTCATTGATTAAACGCTGGTCTAATGCAAGTTTTCTTCCGTCATTGGTGATTTTGAGCATATTGTCAACCGTTGCATCTACTCTGCGGTCACGTACTGCTTCCGCACGATCCGCAAGGGACTGTACCATTTCTTTCTGGTACTCGCTCGGCTTTAGCACCACGTTCTCATACTCTGCTTCCGGTACAGGCAACTTTAGCATATCCGGTGTCTGAATATCCGCACTTTCCTTGAAAAGTGAAATCAGCTCCGGCAGATTGAAGAACTTGGCAAACCTTGTCTTTGCCCGGTATCCGGTTCCCTCCGGTGCAAGCTCTATGGCGGTCTGCGTTTCTCCGAAAGTAGCCGCCCAACTGTCGAAATTGCCAAGACCAAGTTTCTGGAGCGTACCGTATTGCAGATAGCGCATATTCGTATAAAGCTCATAAGGTAGGAAACGCCACGCCATACTTCCTTTCGTCCGTGGTCTTGGCGTAACCCCCTCCAGAACCGTGCTTACACCTCTCGATGTACACGGCTCGCCATCTTTC
>NZ_NFHH01000067.1 GCF_002161285.1 Blautia sp. An81
GGTCTTTCCAATGGAAGTGGATAAAACCAATGGAAAAGCCGGAGAATGTAGATAACCCGTTTTTTTAGAAAACTCTCCATCCTAAAGCAGGCAGATATATTTTTACCTTTCAAAACTGTTTTTTGAAAAGGAATCTTGACAGCCACAATAAAAGTTGTATAATGGTAGTAACAGAACCCACCACGCCTCTGATTTTCATGCGCAACCCGGTGGGACTTTCTCATTTATGGGGTGTTTTATGTATCAATATCCAAAACAAATATTAACAATAGCACAGCAGATACAAACATATATTGATGCAGGAATGGTAATTACTTCTCGTGCGGACGTAGAAAAGGCATTAAAGTCAGTTGGATTTTACCGTTTGCGTGGATATTCGTTTCATTTATATGATAATGCTTCAAAGAAGTATGTTCCAGGAACAAAGTTTGAAGATATTTTAAAGCTGTATCAGTTTGATCAGGAATTATCTGCGTTGATTTTTTCAATGATTTCCAAGATTGAAGTGGCTTTGAGAGTACGATTAGTGGAATCGTTGCTTATACACGGAGAACCGCTTGTTTTGCAGGATTCATCGATTTTCAAAGAGAAAAAACTGTATTGGCAGAATATGTCTACAGTAGCGTCAGAAATTGCTCGCTCTAATGATGTGTTTATCAAACATAATTTTGATAATCATGATGGAGAGGTGCCTGTATGGGCAGCTGTTGAAGTTCTTTCATTTGGTACGTTATCGAAGATAATTAAGAATTTGAAAACAGGTACTGGAAGTTCGTATTCTATATTAGCGGCTAATTACCAATATAAATCAAAAAAGGGAAATTTGGTAAATCCATCACAGAAAATGCTTGCTTCATGGATACAGGGCGTTTCGGTCTTGCGTAATATGTGTGCTCATAATTCCAGAATTTACAATCGCACAATACATACGACACCGGAAATTCTGGACGCAGATAAAGTTACACCACCGCCGGTACATAATGGTTTGTATCAAATCCTGCTGGCGATGAAGTATCTGCGTTCATCCGATGAGGAGTGGACAGTATTTGTAGATGTTTTTGATAAGCTGATTCAAAATAATATTGGTGTAGTCAGTCTTGCAGCAATGAATCTTCCGGTGGATTGGAAAGCACATTTAAGTGTATAAATGCAGCAGAGCTGCATAAAATAGTAAAGCAGACCTAACCAAGCATTTTTTGCTCAAACCGGTTAGGCTTTCGGCGGAGTGTTACGATAAGCACTTCGCCATTTTTATTTTGATGGAAAATAAACTGAATTTCGACTTCATCTGACTGGAATTTTTATTGTGCTCGCTATCGAGCGATTATGTAATAACTGCAATATTTACAGTGAAATACACGATAGATTCGGAGCCAAGTTTATGATATTACCTGACTTCCGTCGTTTTTCTCCAATCCTAGTACTCAGGAGTCAAGCAGCATACAGTTTTTGAAGAGATTTTCAACCTCTTTTTCGGACAGATATAGTGCATCCAGGGTTGTCAACC
>NZ_NFHH01000068.1 GCF_002161285.1 Blautia sp. An81
AAAACCAGCTATTTTCGTATCAGATACAGAGAAATGCCCATCTCCATGGCTCATTCATCTGAGATAGTAACTTGAAAAACCTTTATTTTAAAGGAAAATCACTTGACAATATAGGGAGGCAAATATTCGGTAGATGAAAAAGGGTATTTGCGTTGACTTGCTAAAATAAACCTATTACAATATAGCAAGGCGGTAGTTTTAATCTATTATTGGAGGTGCCAGATGGAAAAGAAAACATGCTGTGTCACGGGACACAGGGATTTACCGCAGAATCAGATCAACTATGTAAAGGCTGCCCTGCTGCATGAAATTGAAAAAGCGGTTGCGGACGGCTTTACCTGCTTTATGAGTGGGTTCGCTGAAGGTGTGGACCAATATTTTGTGGAAATGGTTATAGAAAAACAGAAAGATGATCCGTCACTGGAACTGATTGCCGTAATCCCGTATCAGAAACGGCTGGACAGTCTCAGAGCAAAGGGGCGGACCTATGAAATGCTGGAGGCTTGTTGTGATGTCGTCGTGATACGGGAAGAATACCAGCCCAGCGTCTACTCCCACCGCAACCGCTATATGGTGGAACACTCTGACCGGGTAATCGCGGTGTATGACGGGCGGGAAAAAGGCGGAACCGTAAGGACGATCCGCTTCGCACACCAAATGAAAAAAGAACTGCGGGAAATACCCGTGGGAGAAATCTATCTCCCCAAAAAGTAAAACAGGATAGAAAAACTTGGCACAACGCTCACTTGAACAGTGGGCGTTTTCTTTGTATGACGGGCATGCCGTCAGTCTGTGGTGAAAGTCCACAAGGGGCGTAGTTGCCGACGAACCCCAAAGCGACTCCCAAGGTTTACACCGCGAGATGTGGGCGAGAAGAAGGGATAGCGAAATCGTAGCCTGACGAACAGAAACCTGATACAAGGCGTACATGGCGGATAAGCTGACAAAGAACAGTGAAGTCCAAAAGGCAACCGTAACCCATGTGCGTAAATCAGGCAGGTAGACGAGGAAAGACTGGCAGGCTTATCCCGTGAGGTCTCACAGACGGAGATATACCGTAGTAACAACGAACTGTGAGAAGTCAGCAGAGGCCGTAGTAGGCAAAGCCCTGAAATGGGAGTTGCTGAAGGGCTGAACAATGTAACCGTGTAATCAAATGTATGCCCCATGGAATACCTGACGGCAGGAAGGGCGAAACGTAAATGAGCAGGTACTGCACAACTTAGGGCGAATCCATGGGAACGGAAAGGAGAAAGCACACAAGGCAATGTCAGAACTGTTAGAAAAGATACTGTCCAAAGACTGTCATTCAGCAAATTAAATGATACTAAAATCAGCAGATTATCTGCGTCCTTTTAAGTGGGGTTAGCTTGAGCCGGCTCATTTTATTTGCGGCCTATCACTCACTTTGTTTACGA
>NZ_NFHH01000069.1 GCF_002161285.1 Blautia sp. An81
GGCCGCTTTCCTGGAAAGCATGGACTCGATCAGCCCAGAGATCACTTTTTGAGATTTTATTGTCATCCATCTCTATTGGTATCACCTCCATCATTTGAGAACATCTTATCAAATGTAGGTATGCAGATGTACCGGAAAATCTCATTGAGGCAATTGTAGAAAGTAATAGGACAAGGAAAGATTTTATTGCTGATCGTGTTCTTGAGCTTGCTGGAGCCTATGAATCTAACAGTGAATATGACAAGACTATGGAAAAAGAGGTTGTTATAGGCGTTTATCGTCTTACTATGAAGAGTAATTCCGATAATTTCCGTCAGTCTTCCATCCAGGGAGTTATGAAACGGATCAAGGCCAAGGGAGCTACAGTAATTGTATATGAGCCAACACTGGAAGACGGAAGTACCTTCTTTGGCAGCAAAGTTGTCAATGATCTCGATGAGTTTAAGAGATTAAGCCAGTCTATCATTGCCAACCGATATGACAGTTGCCTGGATGATGTGAAGGACAAGGTATATACCAGGGATTTGTTTAGAAGAGATTAAAAAATTTGCCTTGTGCTACACACTTAAAGCAAAGGAGAATAATTTGTGACTATAGAAACAAAATGGCTGATTAAATTATTAGATGCCTATATAAATGAAGCAGGTGTAGATTTGCCGTAAGTAGGTAATCATCCGTATCTTCAAATCCCTTCCTACATTTGATAAGATGTTCTCAAATGATGGAGGTGATACCAATAGAGATGGATGACAATAAAATCTCAAAAAGTGATCTCTGGGCTGATCGAGTCCATGCTTTCCAGGAAAGCGGCCTATCCCGCAAAGAATGGTGTCAGCAGAATGAGATCCCGCAGTCTACTCTGGGCTATTGGATTCGAAAGATTCAATCAGAGGCTCCAGAAACGGAATGTATTTCTGATCCGGTGTTCGCAAAACTGCCTTCGGAACAGGAGCTGCAGTTCAATGCCCCTGCGGGGACTCCTCCTGTAACAATCCTTCTTCCGGAAAACATCCGGATTGAAGTTGGGGCAGACTGTCCTTCCAGGCTGATGACGGCGCTTCTGCAGGCATTGAAGAACTATGCTTGATTTTTCAGGAAGCACAACGGTCTATCTGGCGTGCGGGGTTACGGATCTCCGCAAGAGTTATACCGGTTTAGCCGCAATCATCAAACTGAAATTCCATCTCGACCCGTACTCCCGCTGTATGTTCGCATTCTGCAATCGCAGACGCACATTGATCAAGATCCTCCAGTGGGACGGTTCCGGATTTTGGATCCTGATGAAACGCCTGGACCGGAATTCCTTCCATTGGCCGGACACACCGGATGAACTGCGGAAAGTGACTCTCAAAGAGATCCACTGGCTGTGCGATGGATT
>NZ_NFHH01000007.1 GCF_002161285.1 Blautia sp. An81
GTTTAGCTAATTATAGCAGAAAACAGGAGATTCCGCTTAAAAATTTCCTGCAAAATCTGTAAAAAATAAAGTGTGATGGAATTTACCTCTTCACTGGAATTTAAAATTTCAATTTAGCAAATTTTTATAATTCAAAACTTTCTATACCCAGCAATTTTTCAATTCCCCAGGCCACCCCGGCTCTGTCATTGGAAGGCGCGATCCAGTCTGCTGCCCTCTTACACTCCGGAGAGGCGTTCTCCATAGCAATCCCT
Organism: Blautia sp. An81; assembly: GCF_002161285.1. Taxonomy (GTDB): domain Bacteria; phylum Bacillota; class Clostridia; order Lachnospirales; family Lachnospiraceae; genus Blautia; species Blautia ornithocaccae. The sequence goes on from NZ_NFHH01000007.1 coordinate 255, forward strand.
ATCCGGGCATAAGCAAGGAGCTCTTTATCATTGTCCCCGTCGCCAAAAGCCGCCAGGCCTTCTCTGTTTAAGCCCAGATATTCCAGCAGGAAACGGATTCCTGCATCCTTTCCCGAATCTCTGTGAGAAATCTCCAAAAGCTGAGGGACCGAAGAAGTAATATACACATCTTTTACATTTTCCTGAAGAGTTTTCCACAAATCCCTCTTCTTTTCCTCACTTTTCACCACAATGTCCAAACAGTCCAGCTTATCCTGGTTTTCCCTGATAAAGGTTTCCATATCTGCCACAGGCTCCCTGGTACTCTGGATATATGGAATAGCTCTTTCACTGGCCCCAAAGCTTACCGGGTCCTCCACATACTCTTTCTGAGCATAGGGCTTTCCCTTAATAAAAGCCTCAAAAACTACCTCTTCCTTCTCTGCACAGACCAGAATCTCGTTTACGGAATCACCGGAAAGCCTGGACTGTTTCAGACATTTTCTGTCAGAAAGCCTGTACACTGCAGCTCCGTTAGATGTGATCCCATATTGGATACCTTCAATTTCCAGAATGTCCTTTGGCAGAGAATCCAGGGACCTGCCACTGGCCGCCACTACCTGTATTCCTGCATCCAGAGCCTTCTTTATAGCCTCCCGATTTCTTCTGCCAAGTCTCCCCTGAGGGTTTAAAGTTGTTCCATCTAAGTCTAAAGCAATACATGTAATCTCCACTTGTTCCACCTCTTCTCCTGTCAGATTCCTCTCTTTTGAAATTCTTCCCGAAAGGCTTCTGCTTCCTCCAGAGTATTTTTCCATTGATATCGTTTTAAATCTACTTTCCACCCTTTTTCTGTCAGTCTGACCTCCACCCCCTCCTGCTCCAGAAGAAGTTTCTGCATATCAAAAGTCTCAAAGGCCGCCGCTCCTGACAGAATCCCCTGGGCGTTTACCACCTTATATGCGGGAATATCCTCCCCCATGAGATTTCTCCCCAGGCCATATCCCACCTGCCGGGAATTTCCCGGTTTTCCGCAGAGCAGGGCAATCTGTCCGTAAGTGGCTACTTTCCCCTGAGGAATGCTTTTTAATACCAGGGCTCCCCTTTTATAAAAATCCATTTTACTTTCCATGAGTCTCACCTGTCTCCTGAGAAAGGAACTCTATCTCTCCCAGAGCTTTCAAAAACTGTTTCCGTCCATAGCCAGGGAATTCCACCTCTACAGTCAGTTCATTTTGAGAGAGCAGTATTCCCTCCCCATACTTTCTGTGACGGACCCTTGGGCCAGGTACCACATTCCCAGTTTCCCTTTCATCTGGTTTCTCCGAAAGTTCTTCTCTTCTGCCCTCTGGCTCAGCATCTGTATTCCTCTTGTCTGGAGCCAATTCCTTTTCTGCTTCTTTCTTCTTCCGCAGTTCTTCCCGGACTTCTCTTCCCAGTTTTCGGAGATTTTCTTCCCCTCTTTCCCTCCTGACGTCTTCCTCCCAGTCCAGAAGCTCCGGAGGGATGCCCAGAAGATACCGGCTTCCTTCTCCGAAAACTCCCGGCTCTCTTGGGTTGACATAATAAGAAAGTTCCAGCTCCTCTTTTGCCCTTGTCATGCCTACAAAAAACAGCCGCCGCTCCTCTTCCTCCTGCTCCATAGTTTTACAGCGAAGAGGAATCAGCCCCTGATTCACACCGATCAGATATACCCGGTGAAACTCCAGTCCCTTTGAGGCGTGGAGGGTCATCAGCCGGACGCCCTTTAAAGATTCTTCTCTCCCCCATGATTTCTCCAAGGTCCATGCCATAGAGGGCCCCATCATTTAAAAAAGCTCTGGTCCCTTCCCAGAGAGACAATTCTTTTTTCTCACAGTACACTCTCAGCCATTCCAGAAGTTTCCCTGCCTGTTCTTCTCTTTCCTTATAGCCAGCCGAAGTGGGACCAAAGGCTTCTCCAAGACCGAAATAATCAAAGATTTCCCTCCACTTGGGAATCTTTGTCTGGCTGGAAGACCAGGCCTGAAAGCTTTTCATCTGCTCATATAAAAAACTCTTCCCTTTTCCCTCCTCCAGAAGGTCCCGGACTTTCTTTTTCGTAAGCTTCTCCCCGAATCCCGGATTCAGCAGCACCTCTTCCCCTGTCTGCCGGTCTCTGGGATTTACAGAAAACCGAAGGATTTTCACCACCCAGTCCAGGGCAGGAATATCCTTTACCGTCTGTTTTACCGAAATCTGATAAGGAATTCCCCTCTTTTCAAAAACCTTCTCCAGAAGCTCCCCCTGCCTCTGAAGACGGTAAAGGATTGCGGTATCCTCATAGCTCTCTCCTGTTTTATGTAAACTTTCAATCTGTTCCGCCAGATATTCTGCCTCTGTAAAAGGGTCATACTGCCGTTTTACCTTAATAAGCTTTCCCTCTTCCCGGCAGCCCTGGATCCTGGTTCCAAACTGCCGGAAATGGTTAGCCGCTTCCAGAATCCTTGCGTTAGAACGGTAATTTACCGGCAGGGAAAGTTCTTTTGCCGAAAACCTCCTTTTCAGGGCAAAAAAGGTACTGTCGCTGGAGCCTCTCCAGCTGTAGATTACCTGGTTTGGGTCCCCCACGGCAAAAAGCCTGGTCTCCTCTCCCACCAGAGCTTCCAGAAATTCCAGCTGGAGGTTATCGCTGTCCTGGATTTCATCTGCGATCACCCAGGCGGGGTGAAAACCTTCCTCTTTTATCAGCTCGGTGCTTACCAGAAGCAAGTCCGAAAAGCTCATTTTGTTCTCCCGCTGTTTCTCCTGTTTCAGCAGAGGGTACAGCCGGAACAGGTCGTCCCCATACCTGGAAGCTTCTCTTCCTTCCAGATAAGCCTTGTATTCCTGCTCCAGGCGCTTTTTCAGCCGGTTCTTATATTTGATATTCAATTTTTCTTCTTTAATGATCCTCTGGGCCAGCTCTGTTTCTTCTTCAGGTTCCATTACAGAGAAGTCCCTGTCCCAGCCGGCTTTTTCCACAGGGAGCTTTTCTTTTAAAAGCCTCAGGCCCACGCTGTGAAAGGTTCCGAACCCGGCTCTCTGCTTCGGAGAAAGTTCTGGCCCTCTGAGCAAAAGGCGGCTGAGGATCTCCTGGGCTGCCTTGTTAGTAAAAGTCAGCACCAGCATATCTTCCAGAGGCACTTTTTTCTCTAAATAAAGATACAAAACCTTTGCAATGAGCACCGTGGTCTTCCCGCTGCCTACATTGGCATTTACCACACAGGCCGGACTGTCATCCAGCACTGCCTCCTTTTGGTATTCATTAAGTTTTTCCCAGTCCTTATTCTCCCTTGTCTCCATATTTTCTGCGCAGCCTTCCTTTTATCTTTTCTGCATTTTCCCGGTCTTCCTCTGCCCGGACTTCTATTTTCATATCAGAGGGGCACACCGCATGCCATCTCAGGGTGTTCTCCAGTTCCCTGAGATTCTCTCCTTCCAGAAGCCAGTCCCGGTAAAATCCATTTTTCACCGTAAGTACCAGAGTATGGTCCTCCACTCCTACCTCCTGGATAGTTTTTAAAAAGTCTCCCCCCTTCTCTCCGTTTTCTTTCACGCTCTGGCAGAACTCCTGCCACTGTATAGGAAGAGTAAAAAACGAATATTCCTTTTCCATTACCGGCCTGGCCTCTTGTTCCGGCACTTTTACTTGTTCCGGAGGAAGGCTTTCCTCCAGGAGATTTTCCAGGCCCCACAGAACCATGGCTTTATCCAGGGTATAATCTCCCACGCAGGCGGGGCAGCCATCCTCGCAGGAACATCCCTTTACCATATGAATGGCCTTTTCCAGGATTTCAGGTACCAGATCATAAATTTTTTCCGAGTATCCCAGTCCCCCCTCATACCGGTCATAGATAAAGAGGGACACCTTTTCTTCCTGGAAAATATCCGGTATTCTGGCATTGTTGGAAATCACTGTATCAATATCTGAACTTTCTGTCATAGTCACCATCATGGCAGCATTCTTTACCGCAAAGGCCAGTCCCTCAAAATGGTTATTCAGCATCAGCTCCCCACTTTTCGCAGGCACCAGCAGATTTCGATAAACTCTTGTGACATTCTCCGGAATATGGATCCAGGTACTCTCCGTATCATAATCCTTCCGCAAAGGCCTTAGGAGGCTTACATAGCCCAGATTCTGATGATTATGGAACTGGAGCTTCTTGTACATGGAGATGACTTCCTCCACGTTAATATCCCCAAAATGGATCCTGCACCTTCCCAGCTCTTCCTCTCTGAAAGTCTGAAGGATCCTGGTCTCCTGGGTCCCTGAGGGTACCGTGTAATAATTTCCGGAAAAGGGAACTCCATAGGCGGTCCTGGACTCCAGATCCAGCTTCAGCACCTCATACAGCTCCCCTTCATGGATATATACCGCTCCCGGGTAAAGCTCATGGAAAGCCTGGGTTTCATCCATCTGAGTAATCTCCCGGTTTTCCTTTTCAAGAAGCAGCTTATATCTGGACTTGTCCATATTCCGCAGACTGTAGTCCCCTGCTGGAAATACCTCTCCCGCCCAGGCAAAACGTCCAGCCATACTCTCCACTTCTCCTGCATTTAAAAGCACCGGGATAATCTCCCCCAGATCCGGAAAAAGGCCCGCATCATCTAAAGACAGGGGCATCTCCGCCGCAGCCGCCCGGATATGGGCCAGTTCAATGAGAAGATTGTCCGGGTCCACAATAGCATTTTCGCTGCTTTTGGAAAACAGCCACTCCGGGTCCAGAGCAATATACTGGTCAAAAGGCTGATTTTCCAGGATAAGATAGTTTACGCATTTTTCCCCGTTTCTTCCGGCTCTTCCCGTCTGCTGCCAGAATGAAGCCCGTGTTCCCGGATACCCTGCCAGTACCGTACAGTCCAGACTGCCAATATCAATCCCCAGTTCCAGGGCATTGGTAGATACCAGGCCGGCCAGTTCTCCTGTGATCATTTTCTCCTCAATGCTCTTCCTCTCCACAGGGGTATATCCCCCTCTGTACCCGGCAATTTTCCTGGAAATCCCGTTTTCCTCCATTTTATCTCTGGCTTCCTTCAGGATAACCTCCACATTTCTCCTGGATTTTCCAAACACAATAAAATGATGATTCCCTGCTGCCAGAGCCGGTACCAACTCCGCTGCCAGCCAGGAGGCCGGCCTTCTGCCGTAAATCTTATCATTCTTTCCCTTAATTTCCGGTGGAAGGAGCAGCCGGTATTCTTTTTCTGGAGCGGCTGACCCGTCCTTATCCACCAGAACAAATTTTTCCCCGCAGATCCTCTCCGCCAACTCTGCGGGATTGGCAATGGTGGCCGAACTGCACAGGAATTGAGGTTTTGATCCGTAGTAGCCGCAGACACGCTTCATCCGCCGGAAAATATTGGCCAGATGAGCCCCGAAAGCACCCCGGTAGGTGTGGAGTTCATCAGTGACCACATATTTCAGATTGGAGAAAATAAAGTCGAACCCATAGCTGCTGTGATTTGGAAGAAAAGCAGAATTCAGCATTTCCGGATTGGTCAGGATAATGTTGGCACTTTTCCGTATCCTGCTCCGTTCCGCCTGCATAGTATCTCCATCATAAACCCCAGCGTTGATCCGTCCATTTCCGAAATATTCCAGAACAGGCTGCAACGCCCGGTACTGGTCGCTGGCAAGGGCTTTGGTAGGATAGACAAAAACTGCTCTGGTCAGAGGATTCTTTAAAATCTCCTGGAGTACCGGCAAAAGAAAGCTGAGGGTCTTCCCACTGGCCGTGGAAGTGGTGATCACCACGTTCTTTCCCTCCCGGGCCCTCTCAAACATTTCTGCCTGATGGCTGTACAGGCTGGGAATTCCTTCCAGTTTCAGAAACTCCCGGATATCCGGATGGAGAGAAGATGGAAACTCCTGAAAAACTGCCTTTCGCTCTGGCACGGTCTTCTGATAAACGGTAAAGTTTTCTATATTCATATGCGTCCTCCTTCTCTCCTGGTAAACTTCCGATGTTTTGCTCACAAATTTACTTATATAAAATTCAGTATATCGAAAATCCCTTTCTCTGTCCATACAGGAAAAAGCCGGAGAAAGCAGCTGCTCAGATCAGAAAAGTTCCATTTTCAGTTGACATCTATATATCCCAGTGCTATATTAAAATTATAATATCGCAGTGCGATACATCGCACTAAAAACTATTTATCTAATCTCCGAGGTGACCCTATATGAATACACATATCAAAAAAGTCTATGTACCTATGACCGAGACCGGGTTTTATATCCTGCTATGTCTTCTGGAAGAATCTCATGGATACGGCATTGTCCAGAAGGTAGAGTCTCTGACCCACGGAGAAATACGTTTAAGTCCCGGAACCCTTTACGGCAGTCTCTCCAAAATGGAAAAAGACGGCCTGATCCAATTCATACGGGAGGAAGAGAAACGGAAGATCTACAAGATTACAGATTTAGGAAGACAGGTCCTGGACCTGGAAATGAAACGGATAGAACGGCTGTATCAGAATATGATGGAGGTGCGTGAAAATGAAAGATCGTAAAATAAAATTCCGGTATTTTACTATTATGGAATGGGAAAAAGAGCAGGACTTCCTCCGCCAGGAGGGATTAAAAGGCTGGCGTTTTACAAAAGCCACATTACTGGGGATCTATCACTTTGAGAAATGCGAGCCGGAAGACGTGGTTTATCAGTTGGACTATAATCCTGACGGAATTGCTCACAAAGAACAATATGTCCAGATGTTCCAGGACTGCGGCTGGGAATATATCCAGGATTATTTCGGCTACAGCTATTTCCGGAAGCCGGCTTCTGAAATGGCCGGGAATGAAGAAATCTTCTGTGATGACGAATCCAGGCTGGAGATGGTAAAGCGGATTTTTCTCAGCCGTATGGTTCCCCTTATAGCCATTTTCTTTTTGCTGATTATTCCCAACCTGTATACCCAAAGTACGAATCATTCCTTAGCAGGGTATGCGCTGAACTGGGGATTCTGGATACTTTTTATCCTGTATCTCTTTCTTTTTCTGGTACTTGGCCGTCAGTTTTGGAAATACTGGAAAAAACTGAGCAGATAAGATTTCCCTCCTGTCCAGTTTCTGCTTTTATCTTTACCGGCAGCAAAAGGCTGGATTTTATTAAAATTTTCATTAAGGAGGACTATCGATGGATCGTTTTAAGAAAGTGTACCGGCAAGGCACTATTGAAGTGGTTGAAATCTGGGTCGATACCGAGACAGGTGTCAATTATCTGTTTCACCGGAATGGGAATGCGTCAGGTTTAACACCATTGCTTGACAAAGATGGCAAACCTGTTGTATCATCTGAGCTTTCTCATAAGTAGGTGCAAGGCCTAGAGCTCACCTCGATATCGTAGAAAAACCGGACAGAAAAGGCAGCCGTCTGGCCCTTTCTGTCCGATTTTAATTTCTCTTTATTTTTTCTTTCTGCCGCAGCAGTACTTATATTTCTTCCCGCTTCCGCAGGGGCATGGATCATTGGGATAGATCTTTTTTGTTCCGGGAAAGGCGACTACCTTACAATCCTTATCCGTCTCTTTCTTAGAATCTGCCAGCACACGGCTGGCATCCTGTTTTTCCGTTCTCATTGCTTCCACCTCATAATCCGTAAATCCCCGGTTCTCCCAGGTGCGGACATATGGCTGCAGATTTTTAATGATCTTTGTCAGCTTTATCTTCCGGCCTTTCCTGGTTTCTTTACAGTATTCCATAGCCAGAGAAGCACATTCTTCCGGCTCTCCATTCTTCTGCAGGGAATCCAGAACCGCATAGTATAGAATTAGACTGTGAGGCATATCCTGATCCATCTCCTCAGAAAAAAATTCCAGCATAGGCAGGGTATGTTCGTCTGGTTCCTGGCATTCTACTTCTCCGTACCGAAGAAAGTCTTCTTTATCCATGGGCAAATAATAAGGCAACTTCTCCTGGTCTTCTAAAAGTCGTACATATAGATCCACTTCTTCCAATTCTTCTTCCATAAGATATCCGTCTTTTACTGTCATTTCCCCGGGATACCGGGCAGCTATATCTGCCAGTTCTTTTGCTGTGATCTTCTTATGCTCATATCCCCGGTAAATCTTCGCCAGATCTTCAAGGCTTATCACTCCGTAAAGATATACAGCGCTTTTACAGTATCCGAAAAGTTCCCAGTGTCTCTCCAATTCCCTCTGAAAACTTCCCGTATAAATTTTTCGGAACTTTTCTTCTACATCTTTTGGCACTGTAAGAAACTCTCCGTCTCTAAGGCCGCAGTAAAAAGACAGGAGAGGTGATACGGAAACCAGTTCTGCCTGGATATAAATCCCTTTTTCCTCTATCGCCTCCTGGAAAAATCCCACTTCCTCCTGGGTTGATTCCGTCAGTACTTTCCTGAACTGTCCGGACTCCAGAAGACTGTTTTTCAGCCACTGGGCCAGCTCTGCCTTTTTGAATCTTGCCGGTTTTGGCAGATTGGCGTCTCGTGCGATTTCCAGAAGATCATCCTTTTTATAATTTTTGAAAACCTCCTCCAGAGACTCTTCCGGCTCTAACTCTCCAAAGTCCTCAAAATTCTCTTCTCCTCCGGCCCCTGCCATAGTTTTCAGGTATTTCCGGAGTTCCTCGTACATTTCCTTTTCACTATAAGGAAGACCATAATCTTCCGGATACGTACTTCCCTCAAACTTCGAGAATTTCATATGGGCCTTTAAATATTCATTGACCTTTTCCATTTCAAAAGGCTCCGCCTGGTCTATCACGTCATAAAAACCCCAGATCCCGCCGCAGTCCTCGATCATATTGGGGCCTTTAAATTTCACTACCTGGGGATAACGCTTATCATAATCCAGGATTTTTTCCACCAGTATGGTATGCTCCCAGTCATCTCCAAAATCATATGTATAAATAATCTTAGCCTTCTCATAAAACCACCGGTCAATCCCTTCCTGTACGGCCTCTTCATCTCCGGCTTCCGAAGGACCATTAAAATAAATTCTTTCCTTGGGGATCACAAAACTAAAAAGATGGTCATGGGTCCAGCCGAATATGTATTCAATCACATTGTCCAGATCTTCAAAACTTATTTTCTCCGGCACGATCACTCTTCTCCAGATGGGAGGGGAACTGCCCTTAATCGTTATCTTTAGTTGATATCCTTTCATAGTCTTCTCCCTTCATATAATTTTAGATTTTTAACTTCCGAATCTGTCCCTATGCCAAACGAAGGACCATGTAAAGTTCCTAATATCGCTATGGTAATTTTCAATTTAGTATTTTTCATATTTTCCTCTGATCCCCCATTTATATATAGAAAACGTCCCCTGTACTTTTCAATATCAAATTAAAAGATTTCCGCTCTGTTATTCATTCATTATATTAGCATACCATTCCTCTGCCCTCAATATCTTCCAGCCATGAAGTCACGGCAAACGCATGAATATGTTTACCAAAAATTTTCTGTTTAATGGTTAGACGGCGATGATTAAACGGTAACTAGCCTGCGGTATTAAGCCCTGCCGTATTTCAAAAAGGGAATAGAAACCCCCAGTGCTGCAGCATATTTTGGGGGATAAAAAGAGCCGCCGCATTAACTAAGAATATTCTCGACTTTAATGCAACAGCTCTTTCATTTTTGTCCCAGTCCTACTGTCTCGTATCCGGACAAAATTTTATCAATTTTAGTATTCTCTATCTTTATAATGATGAGCCTCTTCCAGCATCATATCCTTTACCTTCATCAGACGGATCTGGGTACTTCTCTCATTCTCGTCCAGTTTCATGGTAATATATTTGATATTCTCCTGGGTCTCCGGAATGATCACATGTTCCAGAGCGTTTACCCTTCTTCTGGTCTTCTCGATCTCCGCCGCCATAAGCTGGCAGGATTTCTCTACCTCGGCCAGGCGGAGCATATCCGGAAGGATATCTGCCAGAGATTTTACTGCATCATCCAGATCTCCGGAAGTAAAAGCAAATCCGTAAGAATAAATGTCGTTTGCGTCTGCGGTCCTGGTCCTGGTCTTAAACACCGGAATATCCACGCTCATAACATTTTTCTTACTGGCTTCCAGATATACCTCCTGTTTGGGAGACATAAGAGCCGTGTTCAGGATCTGCTCTGACATTCCAGCTTTGGCAATGACAAAGTTCTTGTTGGCAGACAGGATCCCTGCCTCCACTTTCTGTCTGAGAGCCATATTCTCCCTTACCAGATCCAGGAACTGACGCATCAGCTCATCCCGTTTATCCTTTAAAAGTTTGTGTCCCTTGGTAGCCGTTACCAGCTTTTTCTTCAGCCTGGTAAGCTCCATCCTGGTAGGATTCACCTGGGTAGCTGCCAAAGCCGTCACCTCCTTTATTTCCCATAGTACTGATCAAGGAATTTGTCGTCAATACGTTTCAGCTCGCTTCTTGGAAGAATGGATAACAGCTTCCAGCCAATATTCAGGGTCTCCTCAATATCTCTGTCTGTATTGTATCCCTGGGATACATACTCCTGTTCAAAGGCGTCTGCAAATTTGGCATAGATCAGGTCAATATCGGAAAGAGCTGCTTCTCCTAAGATTACCATCAGCTCCTTGGCTTCTTTTCCTCTTGCGTAGGCTGCGAACAGCTGGTTCATGGTATTGGAGTGATCTGCTCTTGTCTTTCCTTCACCGATACCTTTATCTTTCAGACGAGACAGAGAAGGAAGTACATCGATAGGCGGTGTAACGCCTTTTCTGTAAAGCTCACGGCTTAAGATGATCTGTCCCTCTGTGATATAGCCTGTCAGGTCAGGAATCGGATGGGTCTTGTCATCCTCAGGCATGGTCAGGATAGGGATCATGGTAATACTTCCCTTTTTGCCCTTCTGTCTTCCGGCTCTTTCATACATGGTCGCCAGGTCTGTGTACATATATCCCGGATATCCACGGCGTCCCGGTACTTCTTTGCGGGCTGCAGAAACCTCACGGAGGGCGTCTGCATAGTTGGTGATATCTGTCAGGATGACCAGTACATGCATATCCTTTTCAAAAGCCAGATACTCTGCAGCAGTCAGGGCCATTTTCGGAGTGGCGATACGCTCAACTGCCGGGTCGTTAGCCAGATTGATAAAAAGCACAGTTCTGTCAATAGCTCCGGTTTCCTTGAAACTTTCTGTAAAGAAGTTAGCTTCCTCGAAAGTAATACCAAGAGCTGCAAATACTACGGCGAAATTCTCTCCTGAACCTCTTACCTTGGCCTGTCTGGCAATCTGGGCTGCAAGCTGAGCATGAGGCAGACCGGAAGCTGAGAAGATTGGCAGCTTCTGGCCCCTTACCAGTGTATTCAGACCGTCAATGGCGGAAACCCCTGTCTGGATAAACTCTTCCGGATAGCTTCTGGCCGCCGGGTTCATAGGAAGGCCGTTTACGTCTCTTCTCTCATCAGGAAGGATTTCCGGACCATCGTCAATGGGACGGCCCAGGCCGTCAAATACACGGCCCAGCATATCTTCCGATACGCCCAGCTTCATGCTCCTTCCCAGGAACCGTACCTTGCTGTTGGAAAGGTTGATACCTGTAGAGCTTTCAAAGAGCTGTACCAAGGCATTGCTTCCATCAATCTCCAGCACCTTGCATCGTCTGGTCTCTCCGCTTGCCAGCTCGATCTCTCCCAGTTCATCGTAATGTACGTTCTCAACTCCCCGTACCAGCATCAGAGGGCCGGCAACTTCCTGTATGGTTCTATATTCTTTTGGCATTTAGAAGCCCTCCTTTCCTAATACATTGGATATTTCCTTGGCAAGCTGGTCCATGATATTCTTGTATTCCTCATCCAGCTTATCCTCTAAAGTATATTTAAAACGTCCGATTTTTTCTCTTACTTCCAGTTTCACCAGATCCTGAATGGAAGCGCCCTGGTTAAGGGCTTCCACACCATGGTCATAGTATGCCAGCACCAGCTTCATCAGCAGATACTGCTTTTTCAGAGAACTGTAGGTATCTACCTCATGGAACGAGTTCTGGTGAAGAAAGTCCTCACGGATGGATCTGGCTGCTTCCATCTTCAGCCGGTCACCGGCAGAAAGGGCATCCATACCTACCATCTTTACGATTTCCTCCAGCTCTGCCTCTTCCTGAAGAAGGCTCATCATTTTCTGGCGGTCAGACATCCAGTCAGAAGCTACATTCTCGTTAAACCATTTCTCCATATTGTCCAGATACAGAGAGTAGCTGGTCAGCCAGTTAATAGCCGGGAAATGTCTCTTATAAGCCAGGGAAGAATCCAGTCCCCAGAATACCTTTACAATACGAAGGGTAGCCTGAGATACCGGCTCGGAAATATCTCCTCCCGGAGGAGACACGGCGCCGATTACGGACAGGGCCCCTTCTCTCTTATCCTTGCCCAGAGAAATTACGTGACCTGCTCTCTCGTAGAACTGTGCCAGACGGGAACCCAGGTATGCGGGGTAGCCTTCCTCACCGGGCATCTCTTCCAGACGGCCTGACATCTCACGGAGAGCCTCTGCCCAACGAGATGTAGAATCAGCCATCAACGCTACCGAATATCCCATATCGCGGAAGTACTCTGCAATGGTGATACCTGTATAGATAGAAGCCTCACGGGCTGCCACAGGCATATCTGAGGTATTGGCGATAAGCACCGTCCTCTGCATCAGGGACTGTCCGGTCTTGGGGTCTTTCAGTTCCGGGAACTCGTTAAGAACGTCGGTCATCTCATTTCCGCGTTCTCCGCAGCCGATATAAACCACAATATCCGCTTCCGCCCATTTTGCCAGCTGGTGCTGAATAACGGTCTTGCCGCTTCCGAAAGGTCCCGGAACGGCAGCAACTCCTCCCTTTGCAATAGGGAAGAAGGTATCAATTACACGCTGTCCTGTGATCAATGGTTTCTCAGGAGGCAGTTTTTTCAGGTAAGGACGGCCCTGGCGTACCGGCCATTTCTGCATCAAAGTCAGTTCTCTGTCCCCCTGGTCCGTAGCGATCACTGCCACTACCTCTTCCACGGTGAACTCTCCTGCTTTGATCTCCTTTACCTTTCCCTTTATTCCGTAAGGCACCATGATCTTGTGGTTCACGATCTGGGTTTCCTGAACGGTTCCGATCACGTCCCCGTTTTCCACCTGGTCTCCCACCTGTACTGTGGGAACAAAATTCCATTTTAAATCTCTCTTTAAAGAAGGAACCTCTACTCCTCTTTTTAAGTTGGTCCCTGAAATCTTCATAATATCATCCAGGGGACGCTGGATTCCATCATAGATACTGGTGATCAGGCCCGGTCCCAGTTCCACGGACAGAGGCGCTTCTGTAGACTCTACCGGTTCTCCCGGTCCCAGTCCTGAAGTCTCCTCATATACCTGGATAGAGGCTTCATCCCCATGCATCTCAATGATCTCACCGATAAGGCGCTGGCTGCTTACGCGGACCACGTCAAACATATTTGCGTCCCGCATGCCCTCTGCGATAACCAGCGGCCCCGCCACTTTCTTAATCGTACCTTTGCTCATTGGAACGAATCACCTGCTTTCTAATTATTACTGAATAAAATATCAGAACCTACTGCCCGCTCTACAGAGTCTTTCACACCCTGAACTCCCATTCCCGTATTCCCGGAAACTCCGGGGATCTGGATAATAGCCGGCAGTACCTGTTCCTGATATTTCTCGATAGTCTGTTTGCACTCTGCTGCCAGGGCTTCTGTGATATAGATGATCCCATATCCTTTCCCTGCCAGAGCTTCTAATTTTTCTTCCGCTTCTTTACGGTTGGCTGCTGGATAAATGTCAAGACCCAGTGCGGCGAAACCGTAAATGCTGTCGTAATCCCCGATCACTGCAATCTTATACATACATATCCCTTACCCTTTCCCGGATAGAATCATCAGAAAAACCATTCTGCTTTCCTGACAAGATGATCCGTACCGTTTTAATCTCATTCTGCCTTGCCAGCACATAGGCCACCAGAGGGCCTACAGAAAACACCTCATATTTCTGCGGCTGCATATCCTGCATCAGACGATTGTCACACCACCGCTCAAAAGCTGAGGGGGACTCTGCAATAGCCTGGCCACCCTGGGCGTAGGCTGTCTGAGACAGATATTCTGTCACCGCCTCTATGCCCCCTGCTGCAGCTCTGGCAAGCTGATCTACATTTAATGATTCACATTCTGCCATTGCACGCTTCATAAACTCCACTGTCTTCCCGGTTTTCTGGGAACGGACGGCAATCCGGATGTCTGCCACTGCCACTACCGATTCTGCATAATCTTTAATGATCTTGTCCCTGGCCTTCTGCCCCGCCTGATAAATAGCATCCAGCGCCGCCCGGTCTATGATCACATCGCAGAGCTGCCCATCTCTGGTATGAAGAAGGGCTTCATAGGCTTCTTTGGCAGGTTCCGCCATGATTTGAGGCAGCCTGGAAAATTCCTTATTCTGAATGATCTCCAGCATCTCCTGGGGAGGAATACTGGTATCCTCATAATAAATATTCGTAGGCCGGCTCCCTTCCGGGGTGCAGGCTTCTTTAATAGCCGCTTTCAGATTATGGAAAAGATTGGGGTAGGACAGCACATCGAATACCGACATATCTACGCCCATCTCCTGGATAGTCTCCCAGGTCTTCTCTTCCTCTCTGTTCAGAATAGCCTCTCCGTTTCCGGAAGTCTCCTGATCTCCCCAGCCTTTTTCTTCCAGAAACTGGATGCACTCTTCCTCTGTGGCACAGCCTATTAACTGATCGATCACCGCCTGGTTAAACAGCTTTGTCTCCAAAGCCCGGATTCGCGCAACCGCATAGGTGTATTTGGTATTACTCAAATCGATTCCTCCTTCTGCGGTTACCGCTTATGAAAATAATACTTCATGAACTTTATCCGAAAGCTCATCTTTTCTGGAATTAAACATTGCCTGGAAACTGCAGTTCTCTTCGATTCCTCCATATATCAGGATAAAACCGCCGTTTATATCTCTGGTTTCCTCTGAAAGGACCAAGGCCCCTCCATTCTCTTTGGCAATCCTCTGAATTTCCTCTTCAAAGCCCTTAGGCATTCGCTCCAGATCTTTTTTCGAAAAGCAGATTTCTCCCGCCTGGCTGGCTGCGTATTTTCCGATCATCTTCCGGATGATCCGGAAATAAGTTTCCTCATCAGCCTCTGCCAGGGTATTGTAGGCTTTCTCCAGCACCTGAGCAATGATCTCCTGTTTGGTTTCCAGAAGTACTTTTCTCTTCTGAAGAGCACAGGAAGATACGGACCGCTCTTCAGCATTCTTTACCTCTGCCCTGGATCTTTCCAGGATGCGGGTACATTCTGCCTGAGCTTCTTCCTGAGCCGCTTCTCTGATTTCCACCGCTTCTTTCTTCGCCTCTTCCAGGATTTCATCTGCATTCTTTTGGGCTTCATCAAGAATCTGGCTCTTCATTTTTTCCAATCCAGTCATTCTCTCATTCTCCCTTTCCTGAACATTTCTTTTATCCGTCTTTCCGCCGACTGCTTAAAGCTGAATGTTCGTTACAGCCAGAATAGAGATCAGAAGGGACAGAATAGCATAAGTTTCTACCATTGCCGGGAAAAGCATGGCTTTACCAAACTGATCCGGTTTCTTTGCTACGATGCCGATAGCAGCTGCAGCTGTCTGGCCCTGGGCTCTTCCTGAAATCAGGCCGACGATACCAACAGGCAGGCAGGCCGCCAGGACCAGAAGTCCCTGCTGAGGAGTTAAATCCAAAACTCCGCCTCCCAGAAGTCCGATCTTGGACAGAGTGATAAATCCTACCAGCAGTCCGTAAATACCCTGTGTACCAGGCAGCAGCTGGATAACCAGCACCTTTGCAAATTTAGATGGATCTTCAGATACTACGCCTGAAGCCGCCTGACCGGCAATACCTACGCCGATAGCAGAACCTGCTCCAGCCAAAAACACTGCCAATGCAGCTCCCAATAATGCATAAACAATTCCTAACTGACTCATAACTGTGTTTCCTCCTTAACATCTACATATTTGGTGTTTGCAAAAAATGGTTCAAAGGGCCTTCCGCCGCCCTCATAAAATTTACCGAAAAATTCCACGTACTGAAGACGGTTTGTATGCACATACGCCCCCAGAAGATTGATTGCCAGATTCATGGCATGTCCTATAATAAATACTAAAATAAATATTATCGCTCCCAGGATGCCGTCTCCAAACATGCTTCCCATCTGGTTTACCACAGAGGCGATAACACCTGTGGCAAGTCCCAGGGCCAGCAGACGCGAATAGGAAAGTACATCACTGAGCCAGCCTGTTACGTTATACACGTCATAAAGTCCCAGGGCCAGGCGTACCACCACATTTTTACTGGAGCGTCCTGACATAAGGACCAGTCCCACGAGACCGATAACTGCCAATACTTTTCCTGCACTGCTCATGACCGGCGGGAAAACGCTGGGGTCCATCTGTGAAATAGAAGCAAACAGGCTGCTCGGTATCAGCATAAGGAGCAGACCGATCAAAAATACAAACCAAAGCACTACGTCACAGAAAAAGTCCAGATATTTCTTATCCCGCACAAGGAGATATCCCTTGATTCCCAATCCGGTGAAAAGGTGTATCAGACCAAAGGCCATAGAAAACAGAAGCAGCTTCATGGGGTCGTTCAAAGGAACAAACCACAGAGCCTTTACTAAGCCTCCTTCGGGAACATCCACATGGAAAAAGGTTCTTGCCACCACATCAATAGCGTCTCCGAAATATCCTCCGAAAAGAATACCCCATATCAAAGTGGAAATTCCCCCATACATAAACAGCTTCAGTGATTTCCTCATGGAGCTGCTCATCCTCGGAAATTTCTTTACCAGAATAAAGCACACTAGGAAGACCAGAAGTCCATAAGCTGCATCGGAAAGCATCAGTCCAAAGAAAAACACATAGAAAAAGGACATAATGGCCGTAGGATCTATCTCTCCTTTAGCCGGCAGTCCGAAGGATTCCACGATTCCTTCCACTGACTCTGTAAACTTATTGTTCTTCAGAAGAACCGGTGCGTCTTCCTCCTCAGGTATTTCCTCCACTTCCATACTCATAACAAATTTTTCATTAAGAGCCTTATCAAGAACCCCTACTGCTTTTTTCGGCACATATCCGCTGATAAGAAAGGTTGATTTGGACTGAGGTAAGGTGCCCAAAACCTCATACTTCTGCGCTCTGGCTCTGAAATAGTCAGAAACCAGCTTCAGATTCGTCCTTTCATAGGCGTATCTCCGTATCTCTTCCTGACAGCTTTCAATTTCTGCCTTCTGTCCCTGTATCTGGCTCAGAAGGCTTTCCTTTGCCCGTGCAGGAACCTGTGCTGTCAGCTGCGAGGGTTTGGAAAAGCCGCCTTTTCGCAGAGCTTCTTCTACCTTTTCTTCGTCTTCTCTAAGGCACAGAACAGCCACGTAAGTACCATCTTTTCCGGCAGACAGGATTGTCACATCTGCTCCTGCCCCTTCAGCATCTCCCTCAAGGATCATCCCATAAATTTCTTCCAGAGAAAGCTCTTGGGAGAAAGTTCCCAAAAGAAAAGCGGTTGTCCTGGTTCCCCGGTAAGCCATAGGCACATCCAGGTTCATCCAGGGTTCCAGACTTTCAATCTGATTTTCCAGCTTCTGGATATTTGCCCTGTATTCTCCGATTTTTTTCTGCTGGCTGATCACAGTAGCGGCCACACTCATGACCTTATCTTTTCGTTCCACTGCCTGCTCAAACACATTTTTGTCCACCAGCTTCTTTCCTTCCAGGCCGGCAAACATAGAGGTCTTTTCCGGCACATACTCTGCCAGAATCCCTAATGCCATATCCGCTGAAGCCGCATTTTTCTCAAACATGCTCCTTGCCGTCTGGGTATTCATTTTTTCAAGGCCATCCATATCCTCCTGGATCTGGGACACCTCCATGACTCCCATAGCCTGTATTTTTTCCAAAATGGCTTTTCTGTCTCTTTTCAGTGCGCAGATACTTACCTTTTGCATCTGCAAAACTGCCATACTTGCATCCCTCCTTTACTTACCGTTTTTTCGTCACAGCAGTTTCTGTATTACACCATCTACTGCTGTCTTTTCCAGCTCACTGGCCTTTTCTCTCAGCCGTCCGGCTTCTTCTCCCGCTTCTTTCTTTGCTGCCTCCATTTTTTTTGCAGCGGCGCTTTCAGCCTCTTTTAAAGCTTCTTCTGCCTGTCGGCTGGCTTTGGCAATCATATCGTTTTTTATCTGGGCAGCTTCTGTTTTGGCAGATTCTGTCATTTTAGCAGCCTCTTTTTTGGCTTTTTCTATAAGTTCTTCTGCCTTCTGCTCAGTGTCCTTGATCACCTGAATCGTGTCCTTTACCAAAATATCACCACCTTCATATAACCTGATATTACTATGGATTATGCATTTTGTCAATTTATTAACAGTTTTTTGCGGCATTTTCCACTACTATTATCCCTCAACCGACGTTTTTTACCCATTCAAAAAGAGAGATTGAACAATTTCTTTCAATCTCTCTCAATTTTTCTATATATTTTAACGGATTACCCATATAAATAACTGCTGTACTCCTCATTTTCCAGATTGCTGCTGTCAATCCACTGGTAACTGGTGTTGATAAAAGTATCCACCTCCAGATTCTGGTCTGCGCGAACGCCTGCTATCACCGCTGCATATCCCATACCGTAAGGATTCTGGGCAAAAAATCCCAATTCCGTGCCATTTTTCACTGCGTTTTGCTGCTGCTCACCGGAGTCGAATCCAATTACTGTAATCTCTTTTCCTGCAGCATCTAACGCATCCAGCACAGCCCCTGACGCATCTTCATTGGTGCAGAAATATCCTTCCACTTCAGGATAAAGTGTAAAAACAGCATCTGCCATCTTTTCCATGGTAAAATCATCATTTTCATGGGAAATATTTACAATTTCTATATTGGGGTGATTCTTGCTGATCTCATCAGTAAATCCCTTTTCTCTGTCCTGACTGGTCTGAGTGCTTTCTGTATGCGTCATCACTGCTATCTGGCCTTCATCTCCTATTGCTTCCGCCATCTTCTTGGCAGCTTCTGTGCCCGCTGCATAATTGTCCGTAGCGCACAGTGCCGAGATAGGTCCGCTCTCCACTCCTGAATCTAACATCACTACTGGAATATCATTTTCCGCTGCCATCTCCAGCTGGGCCTCACAGGACTGTCTGTCAATCGCTGCAATACATAAAATTGTAGGATTCTCGGAAAGCACTGTGTCGATCAAGTCAATCTGCTTTTCTACATCTGAGTCATCCGTGGGTCCGTCAAAAGAAACCATTATCTGATCTTCTCCCGTATACCCCATTTTTTCGTTAAGAGCTTTTACAGCATCCTCTATTCCGTCCCTGACAGTTGTCCAGAATTCATCTCTGGTACTCTTTAGCACTACAGCAATCCTGCTCCCTGCCTCTGGCGTCAATTCTTCAAGTGATGTATAGTCCACGGTTCCTGCCTGGTCTTTAAGAACCGACATAGTCAGGTCTTCTGTCATATCCCGATCCTGGCTGTCTTCCTGGTCTCCGGCTTCCTGATCCTCTTCTCCAGTACTTTCTGCGACCTGGGCATTTTCTTCCTTTTCAGCGGTTTCTTCCTGGCTCTCTTCTGGTTCCTCCTGGGAATCCTGTGGCTCCTGGGATTCTTCTGCCCCAGTATTTTCCTGGGCAGCTTCAGATTCCGGTTCCCTTTCTGCGCAGCCGCTGATCATTCCTGTGGTCAGCATGATACACAGAAAGGCCGCTATTGCCTTTTTCATGTTTTTACCCTGCCTTTACATGTTTATCATCCTGTTCAAAACTACGCTTTCATTATACACGAAACTTTTTATTAGTCTATAAAATTTCACATTGTTTATAAAAATTTTTTAAAGTCTTAGAAAAGTCTTTGTAATTATTCATTCCCGCAGCAAATCCCATTCCCTGAATATTCCATATAAAAGCAGAGCGGACAGTGGCCCCAGCACAAATCCGAATCCCCCGTATAGGATTACTCCCAAATATACCGAAAGAAGGACCAGCAGGGGAGAAAGTCCCACCTGGCTTCCTATAAGTCTTGGTTCCAGGATCTGCCGGATTCCTGCCGTAAGGATATAAAGCAGAAAAAATCCAATGCCCACAGCCGTTTTCCCCTGAAAAAGCAGAAATATCCCCCCAGGTATAAGAAATGTCCCAGTCCCCAGTATCGGCAAGGCGTCCATGATTCCCGTTGCCAGCCCCCAGCCAAAGAAGTATGGGACTTTCAGCATCCAGAATCCGGCAATACATATCAGACTGATCAAAGAGGTAATTTTAAACTGGGCTTTTAAATACCCTTTGGTCCCCTCCAGTAATTCTCTTCCCAGTTTTCCCGCCTTTTGAAAAAATCTTTTTTTCTCTAAAACACTCCTGATTTTCTCTCTTTCCTGGAGAAATAAAATAGCAGAAACAATTCCTACGATAAATGCGCTCAAAACTGTAATGCAGATTTTTACTGAATCCATTGCATGGTTCATGCTTATCCCATCTTCCATAAGATAGTCTTGAAACTCTCCCACCTGCCTGAAAATAAAATCTCTGCTTTCCACAGCCGGTATACCGGTAAGACTTTCCACACCCTGGCAGCACTGCCCCACCAGCTCTACTGCTTCGGCTTTTATCTGAGGATAGTATTTCATACAATCCCCTATTTTACTGGTTACATACTGGGCTCCCATAAGTAACAGTCCTATTCCTATAACTGTAAAAACCAGGATAAAAAAGCCGCCGAATCCGCTTTCTCTGATATGGAGTTTTTTACTCCACCTCTTTTCCGCAAAATATCGGGCCAGAGGATGGACAGCCTCTGCTAAAAGCCAGCCCATGAAAAAGGGGAGCATTACAGGAAAGACATATTTCATGCCCAAAATCACTCCTGCTATAACTCCCATTTGCAAAGCAAGTTTCTTTATTTTCATCTGACCCTCACCCCATCTCTTTTTTCTTAGTATAGGGAAAGAGCAAATACTTATACTATAGGAAAATTCCCATCTGGGTTTACCTGAAATTCCATCTTTTTCCCGGTCTGGGGATGACGGAAAGACAGCTTACTGGCACACAGCCCCATTTCCTTCCATTCACCTTTGCCATCTTCTTTTTCGTTATATTTTGTATCTCCTATGATTGGAAAGCCAGCATGAGCTAACTGTACCCTGATCTGATGATGTCTTCCGGTCTTTAAATCAATTTCCAAAAGACTTTGGCCCTCTTTTTCTTTCAAAACTTTATATTTCAACACAGCTTTTTTACTGTTTTTTGTTTTCTCTTCCACAACCCTGGAAAAATTGCTCCCAGGGATTTTCTCCATCTGGTTTTCCAGTGTTCCCTCTTTTTCTTCTGGCACTCCCTGGACACAGGCCAGATAAGTTTTTTTCATCTGCCCTGTCTGCACCTGCCGACTAAGGCCGGCGGCACTTTTCTGATTTTTCCCAAATACCAGGATTCCCTGAACAGGCTGGTCCAGTCTGTGAATGACTGCCAGATAACTGTCTTCTCCTTTTGTAACCAGATAATTTTTTATCCAGCTTTCCAAATCCATCATTCCCGTTCTTCTGGTCTGAACTGGTACTCCTCCTGGTTTCCTGCATACGATAATATCTTTGTCTTCATATAAAATTGTTTCTTCGATACTTAGCCTTCCCATAATACCTCTTATACAACTATTTTTTCACAAAGGAACAACCGCCATATCTTCAAATTTTTTCCGATACAACGGTTGTCCTAATGCTCTTCTTTATTCAATTTTTAAACCTCGTTTTCTTGCTTTCTTTTCTGATACTTTTCTTTAAAGATATTTTCTTTATTCAGTATCAATATTCTGATTGATGCTCTTTTAAATTTTCTTTAATATCAGTATCATTTGTATGGTTTTTAGTTACCATGTATCTTTATTTTTATCCCCTTGATAAATTCTATTCAGAACTTATTGAAAGTTTTATATCAATCTCTATATAGGATAATAAAAAGTTTCCAACAAATAGTTCGGGCTATTTTGTTTTTCAAACATTTCTTTATATATTTCTTATCAGTGTATCGAATCTTCTTCCCTAAGATTCTCGAATACAACAGGCTTATTTCTACGAATACAACTCATCATATCTTCTCATCTCTTCAACTTCTATACACTTTCAATTGATATATAAATACTTTGTTTTTTTAAAATATATTTCTTTACATATATTTTAAAATCTTTCTATTATTTTTGTGGTAAATATTCAATATGAGGACATCCTTGATATATTTACCTGAAACTTTTTATCCTATCTCTTTTCTGCTTTTTAAGGATTCTTCTGATTATTCTCTATTTCAGGTCTTTCTTTAGGGGAGTAATGTCTTACCACTCTCATATTGATAATTTGATTCATCCGTTCCCATTGGACTAAACCTCCTTATCTTTATTAAAAAACCTTTCACCAAACTTTTACTTTTTTCCTTGGACGATTAACTTTTAATTATTATCTATAAGTCTTATTTTGTATTCTCCATACACCTAAAGTTTTATAAACAACAATTACTTTTTAATCTTTATTCCTTGTGGCCATCTTCAAAATTGATTTCTCGTTTCTAATTTTGAAATGGTTATGAAGTTTTGATTTGGTGTTTTGTTTTTTGTTGATATTATAATACAACACAGCCCGAGATTTGTCAACCTATTTTTCAAAAAAAGTTTTATTTTTTTATATTATCTTTTCCATATTAATTTATGCTGTAAATTAAATGTACTTCTTCAAATTATATATACAATTATAATATTTTTAAAAATGCTGAACTATCTCAGAAAGAAGTCCCTGGAGAGTTTCTCTCCATCAACAGAAAACCGCCGCATAAATGCTGCTGAAAGTTCTTCTGCTCCAGCTCTGCTTTATACGGCGGCACTCTTTTGTTTATTGTTTTATGGTCAGTCTGAAAATCATTTGCCGGATCTGTAATAGTTGATCAGACATCCCTCCAGAATGATTTCTCTCTCATCTTCTGTCATGTCTCCCAGGCCCAGTGTAAATTCTTTCATCTGATCACCTACTGTATAGACTTTGATCTCTTTTCTTCCCTCTTCTACCGCTCTGCGGATATCCGGAATAAAGAGATAATCCCCTTTCTCAAATGGAAGCTCTCCTTCCGGAATCAGGAAAGGAAGCATGCCCCAGTTGATCAGGTTTGAGCGATAACGCTTTGTCGCATATTCGTTGGCAATATTGGCCCATCCGCCCAATACTTTCTGGCAGGAAGCTGCCTGCTCTCTTGCAGAACCGTCTCCAGGTTTCACTGCAAAGATCGTACTTCCCACTCCTGTATTGTCCTTATCGGCATCCGGATAAGACTCTGCAATCTTGTCCCACACCGGTTTCAGCTCTGAAAAAGCATCTGCCGGGTTCTCTCCTGCTTCTCTGGCTTTTTCTGCCACCTGAACTTCTTTGGCAAGCCCTACGTAGTCCGGGTCTTTTCTGGAAAGAGCAAACTCTGCCAGCTTCAGCGGGTTGGAACGGTAAGAAGAAGTTTCACCAGATGGGATCAGCTCATCGGTAGTTGTTACCGGATCATGAATCTCGGAAACGACTTTCAGTACAAGATTATCTGTAAGTCCAGGCATTTCCGGCCAGTCTTTAATATTGGGACCAAACTGGATCTCTACTGTAGGATCTGCCTTTCCTTTGCTGTCGAACACTCTGTTTTCATAAATAGTCTTGTCGAAGAAATACTGGGGATGTCTGTATTCTCCTGCGAATTCTGTAGCCGGCGTAAGCCGCCCTTTATTTGCTGCTGTAGCGGCGATTGAACGGGCATCCATAAGGGCCACAGAAGAAATCTGGCCGTTCTGTATCTTAGAGCCTTCTCTGTTAGGGAAGTTTCTGGTAGAATGACGGATGCTCAGTGCATTATTGGCAGGTGTGTCTCCTGCTCCAAAGCATGGACCGCAGAAAGCAGTTTTCACTACTGCTCCTGTCTGAAGCAGATCAGCCAGAACCCCGTTCTTGGCCAGCTCCATATAAATCGGCGTACTTGCAGGATAAATGCTTAAAGTAAAGGCATCGGAACCTATGCTTGCTCCTCTGAGGATATCTGCTGCATCACAGATATTTTCGAAGCCGCCGCCCGCACAGCCGGCGATGATTCCCTGCTCTACATACAATTTTCCGTCTTTCACTTTATCTTTCAATGTATACGGAATCTTGCCGTCCAGGCTGACCTGGGCTTTCTTCTCCACATCATCCAGAATATCCATGAGATTTGCGTTCAGTTCTTCTATTGTATAGGTATTGCTTGGATGGAAAGGCATGGCGATCATTGGGCGGATCTTATCCAATTCCACATATACAAGACCATCGTAATAGGTCACTGCCCCAGGATTCAGTTCTTTGTAATCCTGGCCTCTTCCATGGATATTATAGAAGTCTTTCACAGCGGAATCTGTCTTCCAGATAGAGGAAAGACAGGTAGTTTCTGTAGTCATAACATCAACGCCGATACGGAAATCAGCACTGAGGTTTTCTACGCCTGGGCCTACAAATTCCATTACTTTATTTTTCACATAGCCGTTTGCGAAAACAGCACCGATAATGGCCAGCGCCACATCCTGAGGTCCTACGCCGGGAACCGGTTTTCCGGTGAGATAGATTCCCACTACTTCAGGACATTTAATATCATAGGTTCTTCCCAGCAGCTGTTTTACCAGCTCCGGTCCCCCTTCTCCCATGGCCATAGTACCCAAAGCTCCGTAACGGGTATGGCTGTCAGAGCCCAGGATCATTTTTCCGCCTTCTGCCAGGATTTCTCTTGCAAACTGATGGATAACCGCTTGATGAGGGGGTACGTAAACTCCGCCATATCGTTTTGCACAGGTAAGTCCAAACATATGGTCATCTTCATTAATAGTACCTCCTACTGCACAGAGAGAGTTGTGACAGTTGGTCAATACATAGGGAATCGGGAATTTTTCCAGGCCTGAAGCTCTGGCTGTCTGAATAATTCCCACGAAAGTGATATCATGGGAGGTGAGCTTGTCAAATTTAATCTTCAGTTCGTCCATATTGTCTGAAGTATTATGAGCTTTTAAAATAGAATAGGCAATGGTATTCTTAGCAGCCTCCTTCTTATCCAGGGCTGTTTTACCATATTTATTCTGAATGATCTCTCCGGCCTGAGGGCTGTCCGGCAGAAGTTCTTTGCCATCGATCAGCCACGCACCACCGTCGTATAATTTTATCATGATACTTTCCTCCAATTTCAAAGGTTTTCTACTATTATAGAATCTATTGCTTTAAAAAGCAAGCAGTTTAGCACAATAAATCATTTGTATACAATAGTACAATCCTCAGGGATAAAGAACAGCCCGAAAGCAGAACTCCCCTGTCTCCGAGCTGTTTTCCTGGTTACATATCCTGTTTTTTCATAAAGTCCATATAACTGGACACCATAAGGGCAATCTTAAATGTCAAGGCATCATCGAATACTCTGATATCAAGACCTGTGCTTTTCTGGATTTTCTCCAGCCTGTAAACCAGCGTATTTCTGTGAAGAAACAGCTGCCTGGAAGTCTCAGAAATATTCAGACTGTTGTCAAAGAATTTGTTGATAGTATTCAGTGTTTCGTCATCCAGAGCGTCTGGCAGCTTTCCTCCAAATACCTCTTTTATAAACATTTCGCACAAGGGCATAGGAAGCTGATAAATCAGTCGTCCAATGCCCAGATTGTTGTATCCTACGATTGTTTTGTCTACGTAGAAGATTTTTCCTACGTCCATGGCCATCTTGGCTTCTTTGTAGGATCTGGATACATCTTTGATTTCATGGATAATATTTCCATAGGAAACACGGACCTGGGACATGGCTTCAGCATTGAGCATGTCTACAATGGTATTGGCAATCTTGTCGATTTCCTCGTATCCCTCGTTTTCCTCCAAACTGCGGACAATAATGATATTCTTTTCATCAATGGCAGTAATAAAATCATTTGTTCTGGAAACAAAAAGATTTTTCAGGATTTCCATAGAATCCTGGTCCTTCTCATTTTTGGTCTCTATAAGCAGGACCACCCGTTTTGCTTCAACGGCAATGTGAAGCTTTTTTGCCCGATTATAAACATCTACTAAAAGCAGGTTATCCAGTATAAGATTCTGAATAAAGTTTGACTTATCAAAACGCTCTTTGTACGCTACGATCAGATTCTGGATTTCAGCAACCGCAACCCTGCCGATCATATATGCGTCCTCATTGCTTCCCTTTGCAATAAGCACGTACTCTACCGCCTGATTGTCAAAAATCTTAAAGAAATGGTATCCTCTCATCACCTGACTGTCAGCCATGGAATCTGCAAATGCTCTCACATCTCCGAAGTCTTCATTTTCCACAGGAAAAGTTGAAGAATTTACTTTCCCGTCAACGTCCATAACGCACAAATCTATTCTGGTAATCGTCCGTAATTCATCTAATGTTTTCTGTATAATTTGACTTGAAATCATGTTTTTCTCCTTTATCTGGCTTTTCACGAATCTTTTTACTTATAATAATACCGTATTTTTTTTGAAATCGCAACAGAACCTGAGGAGAAAATCTCAGATTTCATATCAATCCAATATCTGTCCATTTATACACAGTACCGGGAGGCCGCCTTTATGCAGGCAGTCTCCCGGTCTGTAATGTACTTATATTTTCTAGATATGAAGTCTGAATGCTGCTGCATTCCAGCGGAGTTCATTTTTGAAATCTCTAATATTTGTGTCTTTGTCAATATATACTGCTTCGATACCCATTGCGGCTGCCCAGTCACCCATCTGTTCTGCAGTCAGATCATAGCTGAAAGCTGTGTGATGAGCTCCGCCGGCCAGTATCCATGCCTCGGCTCCTGTCTGCAGGTTGGGCTGTGGTGTCCAGAAAGCTGTAGCTACTGGAAGTTTCGGCATTGGTTTCTCTACTTTCTTGCAGTCTACATCATTAATGATCAGGCGGAATCTGTCTCCCAGGTCAATCAGGGAAGTAGCCACTGCTTTGCCTGTCTTAGAAGTAAATACCAGTCTTGCAGGATCTTCTCTGTCTCCCATAGAAAGAGGCTGGCATTTAATGCTGATAGGACCCTCTGCGATGGTCGGGCAGACTTCCAGCATATGGGCTTCCAGAATTCCTTCTTTTCCCGGAACCAGATTGTAAGTATAGTCTTCCATGAAAGAAGTTCCTTTGGCATCTTTCTTGCCCTGTGTCATGATCTTCATCAGGCGTACCATAGCTGCTGTCTTCCAGTCTCCTTCGCCGCCGAATCCATAGCCTTTTTCCATCAGTCTCTGGATAGCCAGACCTGGAAGCTGTTTTAAGCTGCCCAGATCTCCGAAGTGGGTTACAATGGCCTGATAATTCTTTTCTTCCAGAAATCTTTCAAATCCCAGCTCAATCTGAGCCTGAACAGCAACATGTTTTTTGAATTCTTCCGGATCTCTTCCTTCCAGGAGAATATCATATTTGCTGTAGTATTCTTCAACCAGAGCATCTGTGTCTGCTTTAGACACAGCTTCCACTGCTTCTGCAATCTCATTTACCGGATAAGCGTCTACTTCCCAGCCAAATTTGATCTGGGCTTCTACTTTATCGCCTTCAGTAACAGCTACATTACGCATGTTATCTGCAACTCTCATAACACGGATATGGCTGCTTTCAATAACACCGATAGCAGTCCTCATCCAGGATGCGATTCTCTCCTGAACCTCTTTGTCATCCCAGAATCCTACGATTACTTTTCTTTCAATTCCCATGCGGCTCACAATATGTCCGTACTCTCTGTCGCCATGAGCTGCCTGGTTTTCATTCATAAAATCCATGTCAATGGTGTCATAAGGAATCTCTCTGTTAAACTGGGTGTGAAGATGGAGTAAAGGTTTTCTGTACTCCTGAAGTCCCAGTATCCAGGATTTTGCCGGGGAGAAAGTATGCATCCAGGTAATAACACCAGCACAGTTTTCATCGGCATTAGCCTCATTGAAAGTCTGGCGGATCATAGCATTTGTCAGCAGGGTAGGTTTCCATACTACTTCAAAAGGCAATACCCCTGACTTATTCAGCCTGTCTACAATAATCTTAGAATGTTCTGCCACATGGTCCAGGCACTCCTGGCCATATAAATCCTGTGAACCTGTACAGAACCAGAATTTGTACTCTTTCATTTTTAACATAATGTTGTACCTCCCATTTCTTTTATAAAATCACAACGTACCTTGATATGATTTCAGTATATCTCCTGCTGAAAAAAAGAAAAGAAATCTGTTACTTGTTTATGGACATTTATTATCTTTTTTGTTACAGTGAACTTAACCTATCTATTCAGGGCATCCGTTTCTGCCCTTTTTGTAAAGAGCGGCAAATTTTCAGAAAGGCAGGTATCTTTTTATGCTGGCTAATTTTGAACTCAGGGAAAACAAAGGCCGGGACAGCGTATGGGCAGGAAGATATGAAAACCTCCACAATCTTCCCCACTGGCACATGGAATGTGAATTGTTGTATATAGAAAAAGGACAGGTTACAGTTTCTCTGAATAATACTGTCTATGAGCTGAAAAAAGGAAATGCTTTCTTTATTGACAGCAGAGAAATCCACTATATCAAGGGAAGTCCATCCAGTATTACAGAAATCATCATGTTTGACTCCAGAATCCTGGTAGAGATTGCTCCTGGCCACAGGCCCCAGCATCCTCAGCTCTCTCCCCATTCTTTTATAGCAGACTATTATCGAGAAATCAAAAAAGAACTCTCTCTTCAGGAACGGTATTTTGACCTGAGGGTCCGCAGCCTGCTGACCTTGCTGATGCTGGATATCTTCAGAAAGGAGCCTCTGGTCCACCGGGGAAAAAGCAGAGACAACACCTCCATGGAAAATTACAAGAATCTCCTGGGAGAGATTGAAGAAAAATGCAGCTACATCACTTTTGAGGACGCCGCTGCCTTTATGGGATTATCAAAGCCCTATTTTTCACGTTTTTTTAAGACGGTTTCCGGTATGACTTTTTCTCAGTACCTGAACATCATCCGGCTGGAAAAAGCCATCTATCTTTTAAACCACAATACCAGGCAGCTCTCTATTACTGATATTGCCTCCTGCTGCGGATTCGATACTATCCGGCATTTTAACCGGGTATTCCGGGAATTGACCGGTTTTTCTCCCAGGGAGCTTCCCGAAAACTATATACTTACCTCCCATTCTGTAAAAAGTATGGGGAAAAATTTCAATCCTACTCTCCCCAGCTCCCTGCTCCTGGAAGATTAAAAAAATATAAAAAGGGAAGCAGGTATGCCTGAGCATCCTGTTTCCCTTCTCTATTGGCATCAACGGAATTCCCCGTTGGTATCCATATTCTTTTTTAGTTTGTGATAACCTGCTCTGTCTCTTTGTCGAAGATGTGGATTTTTTCCATATCCAGAGCAAATTTAACTGTATCGCCAGATCTTGCTGTTGTACGAGGATTAACTCTTGCTGTCATAGAGAATCCTTCTGTATCAAAGTACAGGTAAACTTCAGCGCCAAGTAATTCGTAAACAGTGATCTTTCCTTCGATTACGCTGTTCGGGAATGCCTGGATACGAGCTTCGTCATCGTATACATGCTCTGGACGAATACCCATAACAACTGTCTTTCCGTCATATCCGCCGTCAATAAGAGCTTTCTTCTTGGAAGCTGGAACATGAAGAACAGTCTTGCCAATCTGAAGCTGAACATCGTCGCCTTTTACATGAACAGTTGCATCTAAGAAGTTCATCTGAGGAGATCCGATGAATCCTGCAACGAACAGATTGCAAGGAGCGTTGTATAATGTCTGAGGTGTATCAACCTGCTGAACAACACCGTCTTTCATAACTACGATTCTTGTACCAAGAGTCATAGCTTCTGTCTGGTCATGGGTTACGTAGATGATTGTAGCGCCCAGTCTCTCATGCAGTTTGGAAATCTCAGTACGCATCTGAACACGAAGTTTTGCATCCAGGTTTGACAGAGGCTCGTCCATAAGGAATACTTTAGGCTCACGTACGATAGCACGACCCATAGCAACACGCTGTCTCTGACCACCGGAAAGAGCTTTCGGTTTACGGTCTAACAGTTTCTCCAGGTCAAGGATCTTAGCTGCTTCTTTAACCATTTTGTCAATCTGATCTTTTGGAACTTTTCTCAGTTTCAGACCAAATGCCATGTTATCATAAACTGTCATATGAGGATACAGAGCGTAGTTCTGGAATACCATTGCGATATCTCTGTCTTTTGGCTCTACATCATTTACTACTTTATCGCCAATCTTTAATGTACCGCCACTAATCTCTTCCAGTCCGGCGATCATACGAAGGGTTGTGGATTTACCACATCCTGAAGGTCCTACGAAGATGATAAATTCTTTATCTGCGATTTCAAGGTTAAAATCCTTAACTGCTTCAAATCCGTTTGGGTAAGTTTTGTTAATATGCTGCAATGATAAACTTGCCATTTTTCATTTCCTCCTAAAATAGTTATATGTCCTGCTTTTGAACTGTACTCAGTATACCCCTATCCGTCTTTTTTTTCCATAGTTCAATTCAACAAAGATTGAGGTGACTCTTAGTAAGCATGGACAAAAACCTCCGCCCCCTTGTCATTTTGACAGTTTTTTGTAATTTCTGTAAGCAATCTGCACAATCAGCTATAAAATGCAAAGAAGCTTTACACTTTACCTTCAGTTTTTTATAATATAGCCGAAAAAGCAAAGAAGAAAGGAAATGCTATGTTTCGCATAATGGGTACAATTTATAAAGATACACATATATTGAAAAGCCTGGTAGTCTGTGATGATACCAAGGACAGCCGGACTAAGAAGGTTTTTCATGCCCTGGATACGATCTGTCATGAATTTGATCTTGGTTCCCCCATCTGGCTGGATGCCAATATTAAAGATTTTCAGAGATTTTCCAAGGTGAGGTTTTCTCAGGACAATTTTATAGAGGTACTGGATTTTGATTATTTCCAGCTGGAAATCATAGAAGAGGACTGAGAGCAGAAATGTGCCGGGACTGTTTCCCAAAGGAATCAACACCCCGGCTTTTTCCATGCGCTCTTTAATTTTGCTTCTTTTCGGAGCGTCTTTTTAGCGGCCGCTGCAATATCCGCGATCACCCGGATTTCATAGTCATCACAGTCGCTGAGAATGGTCTGTATATCCTGTTCAAATACTGCCTTAGACTGTACAACACTGTCTGCCAGCAGACTGTCTACTGATACATGGAGAGCATTTGCAAGCTTCACAATGGTAGATAGACTTACCTTTGTGGTACCGGTCTCAATATTACTGAGATGACTGGGAGACAGATTCACCTTCTCTGCAAGGCGTTCCTGGGTCATATCCAGGCTTATGCGCGCAGCTTTAATCCGCCTTCCTATAGATTTGTAGTCAATACTCATGTCTTCCTCCTTTAAATCTACACAGAGATATTTTAGCCACGGAAATAACAAATTATAATAATCCATATCCGTAAAGTACGGATGCAGATTAAGTTTTTTTCTTGAAACATTTAGATGTTTGCTATATAATACAGGCAAAATGTATATTTATGCAGCCAGTAAAAGGAGGGACAACAGATGAAAAAACAGACCATCACCATATCCGATTTAGAAAAATCCTGTAAACACCCATTTTCTGAATTGGTTGGTACTGCCTGTCGGTTTCAGAGCAAGATTTTATTGTCATGCGGCGAAACACAGATAAATGCCAAGAGCATCATGGGAGTAATGGCTTTTAACCTCTCACCGGGAACATCTATTGATATCATTGCAGAGGGCCCAGACGAAGATATGGCTGTAAAGGCTATTGAGGCCTTTCTGCTTTGTCGCTGAGCATTCTCTTTTCCATAGGAAATACGGGACTGCTGTATAAAATGTAAAATCCCTTAGGATCTTTCATTTTATACTGCAGCCCCGTATTTTTTTAGATAAGGGTGAGCGTCCTCCTGCAGAAATCTCTTCCAGGAAACCTTACACCTTTATACCGCCTTAAATTACAGTCTCTTTAACAGCTCTTCTCTTCTTTCCTCATATCCCGGTTTGCCCAGAAGAGCAAACATATTTTTCTTATAACTTTCTACTCCAGGCTGATTAAATGGATTCACTCCTGTAAGATATCCGCTGATACCACAGGCAAACTCAAAGAAATAGAATAACTGTCCCAGATAGAACTCATTCTGCTCTGGAATTTTCACCATAAGGTTCGGTGTATTTCCATCTGTATGAGCCAGAATCGTTCCATTCATAGCGCTCTTATTTACAAAATCCAGGCCCTTTCCAGCCAGATAGTTCAGGCCGTCCAGATCACTGGCCTCTTCTTTGATCACTACATCTGTCTTGGGCTCTTCAATTGCAAGAACTGTTTCGAACATGATCCTTGATCCGTCCTGGATAAACTGTCCCAGGGAATGAAGGTCTGTAGTAAAGTCTACAGATGCAGGGTAAATACCCTTCTGGTCTTTACCTTCGCTTTCTCCATAGAGCTGTTTCCACCACTCAGCCACATAATGAAGAGTAGGTTCATAATCTGCCAGGATTTCTACAGATTTGCCTTTTTTATGAAGGATATTCCGAACTGCGGCGTAAAGCATAGCATCGTTCTCCTCATATGGAGTATTTAAAGCCAGCTCTCTTCCTGAAGCAG
Organism: Blautia sp. An81; assembly: GCF_002161285.1. Taxonomy (GTDB): domain Bacteria; phylum Bacillota; class Clostridia; order Lachnospirales; family Lachnospiraceae; genus Blautia; species Blautia ornithocaccae. The sequence goes on from NZ_NFHH01000007.1 coordinate 32,845, forward strand.
CGCCTTCCATAAGCTTGTCTATAGAAACACCGCTCACTGCGATAGGAAGAAGTCCTACTGCGGTAAGTACAGAGAAACGGCCTCCTACATCGTCAGGCACTACAAAGGTCTCATATCCTTCTTCGTTGGCCAGAGTCTTCAAAGCTCCCTTTGCTTTGTCAGTGGTGGCATAGATTCTCTTAGCCGCCTCTTCTTTGCCATATTTGTTTTCCATCATTTCCTTAAAGAAACGGAACGCAATAGCCGGTTCTGTAGTAGTACCGGATTTGGAGATAACGTTAATGGAAAAGTCTCTGTCCCCGACTACCTCTGCCAGGCCCTTCACATATGCGCCGCTGATATTGTTTCCTACATAATAGATTTCCGGAGTTTTCCTGTTCTCTTTGCTCAGATTGTTGTAGAAAGGATGGCTCAGAAAATCAATGGCTGCTCTGGCGCCCAGGTAGGAACCTCCGATTCCGATAACCAGAAGTACTTCTGAATCTTCCTGGATTTTCTTTGCGGCTTTTTTAATCCTGTCAAACTCTTCCTTGTCATAATCTACTGGAAGGTCTATCCAGCCCAGAAAATCATTTCCCAGTCCTGTCTTTGATACCAGAACTTCTTTCGCTGTTTCTGTCATCTTCTTCATTGCCGCTACTTCTTCTTCACGGACAACGTTTGCTGCCTTAGAGTAGTCAAATGTTACCTTATTTCCCATTTTCATCTTCTCCTTTGCGAAAAATATTTCTTTCTTTAGTTTAGCAAATCCCTATCTGTTTATCAAGTTAGAAATTCTTTAATTACATCCTTTACAATGGCCTCCTCTTCCTTATTCAGCAGATGACTGTATCTGCTGTCTGCAGCGGCAGCTTCCAGGATCCCCTGTTCCATCTGCCTGGCAGCCTTGTCACGGCTGTCTTTGGGAGCCTGGCTTTCTTTCTCCTTTTCCTTCTTTTTCTGGGTCCGGTTCTCACGAGTACCGGAATTCCGGGCATTTTCCAGGGGAATAATCTTTGCCGGCTCCCGCCACCGGTTCTCCACATAGTCCAGAAGGCTTGTCTCTATTACATCTTCCTGGTAGCCTGTACCCAGTACCAGCCGCACAGCCAGGAGAAAAACCTCTGTGCAGATTCCTGCTACCATGGAAAAAGTAAATACTGTGGTCTCCCGCCCCAGAAAAGCTATGGGCTCCAGTCCGGTCTGGGGCGGCCAGGCATATAGAATCTGCAGTCCCACAAATAAAAAAGAGAGGATGAAAGTTCCCCAGGATATATTCTTCATCTGGCGGATGCTCCAGGCTCCTATCTTTCGTCCTCTCATTCTTTTTATTACATAAACCGAAGGGTTCTGTATTCTTGTGTTTTCTTTCAGAAGTTTCTGGTGTTCCAGCATAAAAGCCAGCAGCCACTTGTCCTTTTCCTCTCCAGGCTGCTTCAAATCCTTCAATACTCTTTTGTTGCTGTTATAAACTGCCAGCATACTTATAAGACAGAAAAGTCCCATAAGGCAGGCACCCCAGTAAAAAAACAGGCGCTCCATAATTCCTCCTTGATTTCGGCGGCAGACTGGCGGATATATCCCTTTTTCCAATCTCTGTCCGCTCTTTTTAGGCTTGTCCCCTGGCCGGCTGTAAGGGGAGGCCTTTGGTTTCATTATATAGCGCCTGATTCCTTTTGAAAACAAAAATCGCTCGACAAATTCTTTCCTAATCCAGCAGTCCCATCATGTTCTCTACCAGGCGAACGCTGTGGAGAATAGCCTGTTTTTCAAAGGTTGGATAGTCCATCTGGGCGCTGTCGTCAGCTTTGTCAGAGATTGCCCGGATCACCAGATAGGGAATATGGTTCAGGTAGGCAGCCTGTCCGATAGCTGCCCCTTCCATCTCTGTACAGCTTCCATCGGTAATGGAAATGATCTCTTCTTTTTTCCCTTTGTCAGCGATAAACTGGTCCCCGCTGACTACCCGTCCTTCCCAGACGCCGATTTCCGGATTTACCTGGGCGCAGACTTTAGCCGCCAGTTTCCGCAGTCCTTCATCTGCCGGAAAGGCCAGAGTATCCATTCTGGGAATCTGTCCTGCCGGATAGCCAAACTCTCTGGCATCTACATCATGCTGCATGGTATCTGTGGACAGGACAATGTCTCCAATATTGATCTCAGCCCTGAGAGAACCTGCAATTCCTGTATTGATCACAGCATCTACCTGGAAATCATCTGCCAGGATCTGGGTGCAGATACCTGCATTTACTTTACCGATACCTGAACGCACTACTACAGCTTCATGTCCCTTTAACTGTCCATGAAAAAATTCCATACCGGCTTTTTCTTTAACCGTCACCTCTCTCATCTTTTCCTTTAACATAGCCACTTCTTCTTCCATGGCTCCGATAATTCCTATGACTTTCATTGTATATACCTCTTTCTTATTTTCTTTGTGAACTGTAACCTATTTTACACTTTTTCCTCTGGTTTTTCCACAGCCGTTTTACATTTCTTTCCGCACATGCTATAATGACTTGGTCAAAAGAATGCGGGTAAGGAGGTATAAAACATGGTCTATAAAACAAAAGGGGTCTGTTCCCGTTCTATCGATATTGAGCTGGACGGCGATACCATAAAATCTGTAAAATTCAACGGAGGCTGCAACGGAAATACAAAAGGCATTGCCAGCCTGGTCCAGGGAATGAAAATTGATGATGTGATTGCCAGACTAAAGGGCACTGACTGCGGTGGAAGAGGCACTTCCTGTCCGGACCAGCTTGCCAAAGCTCTAGAACTGGCAAAAGCAGAGCAGTAATTCAGAGTCTGCTCTTTCAGCTGCACGAGATGAAAGGCTGTCCCATTAAGCCTGTTTCCGGACTCCGGCTTAATGGGGCAGCCTTTTGCGTTTATGATCTATTTACTCCTTCAGAAAATTGAAGAGATTCATCTGTTCCCCTGAGATTTCCTGTCTCTGTTTCCCTGCCTTTTCTTTTAAAGCAAGTTCTTCCGGTATATCTTCCAGGAAGGGGGAAGGTTCTTTTGCATAAGTGAGGATCAGCTGGTCTTTTGCTCTTGTCATGCCTACGAAGAAAAGTCTTCTCTCCTCTTCCAGGTCTGTGGGGTAGTCTGCCTTTTCCAGCGGAAGGGTTCCTTCCTGTGTTCCGCAGAGAAATACAAGGGGAAATTCCAGACCCTTAGAGCCATGAAGCGTCATAAGGGTAACAGCCCCGGCACTGTAGTTTTTTTGAGGCCGGCGGATAAGGTCTCCTTCCTCCCCAAGAGACAGGTCACGGAGGAATTCCTCCATAGTAGAATATTGAAGGGCGGTCTGATAAAGTCTGGTCACAGCGGCATTTTTCTTCAGGTTCATGTCCTCCTGCCAGGATTTCAGGATTTTTTCCGGCTTATGTTTCTTTATCTGGGGCAGATATTTTCTCTTTGCCTCCTGGTATACACTGTCCCCCACCTCTGTGTCAGGTAAGTCCCAGAGGAGTTTTAATGCAAGTTCCTTTGTCTGAGGCTCCTCTTCCTCAAGGCTTTTGAAAAAACTGACTGTTCCTCTTACTGCGGAATCCAGCAGAAAATCCCCTCTTCCCACTGTCATATAGGGAATCCCTTCCTGAGACAGACATTTTTCCAGGATTCGGAACTGCCGATGGGTCCTGCAGAGAACGGCAATATCGGAAAAGCTTCTCTGTCTCCGTTCTATCTCAGCCTGAAATCCACTCTGAACGTCCAGCATGTCCAGACCGCCGGTCTGACGGTTAATTTCTTTTGCCACAAAGATTCCTTCTGAGAAATCTGAGGCAGCTTCCACCACCCGGATTTTTTCTCCTTCTCCTCTGTAAGCCCTCAGATGTCTTGCCTCTCCTGGATTGCGGGAAATCACTGCCATAGCAGCATCTACTACTGCGGAAACAGACCGGTAGTTTTCTTCCAGGCAGATCATTCTGGTATCGGGCCTGTCCTCTCTGAGGCGGTTAAAGCACTGGGAATCTGAACCACGGAAGCCGTAAATAGCCTGGTCAGGATCGCCGATAACAAAAAGCTCCCTGCCTCCTTTTGCCCATTCCAGCATAAGGCTGTACTGGACAGGGTTCACGTCCTGAAATTCATCTACCAGGAGATATGTAAATCTTTTCTTATAATCCTGATCCTCAGAAAACCGGGCCAGGCTCAAAGCTCTCAGGAGCAGATCATCAAAATCAGCCAGATTTCTGTCTTTTAAAAGTTTCTGGTAATGGCTAAAAGCCTCTTCCCAGACCCGGTCATTAAATCCTCGTTCTTCCGGCGCAGATTTGTACAGGGAGATTTCAGAAAGAAAGTCTCTTACGGATATCTTCATATTCCAGGTATCTATGGTCTCCTGAGCCAGTTCCTTTACCTGAATCTCATCTGCAAGAGTAAAGTTTTCTCCTTCTTCTTTAAGGATATCCAGGCAGATGGAATGAAAGGTTCCGATCTGAACCTGTTTCAGGGCTCTTTTATTTCCCAATTCCCGCTCCAGACGTTCCCTCATCTCCTGGGCAGCTTTATTTGTAAAGGTCACCGCCGTGATCTCCGAGGGTTTTACTTTCCTTCTCTCTATAAGATAAAGTATCTTTTCGATCAGAGTCTTGGTCTTTCCTGTACCTGGTCCTGCAATAACCGCAGTAACTGGATGAATACTTTCCACTGCTTCCTGCTGCCGCTCATTTAATACAGGACGGGCTTCCACACCTTTTCCCGTCACTCTGTTTTCTTCCATGGCTGAGGAACTTTTGGCCGGTTGTAACTGGTCTGGATTCTGTTCTGGTTCAGCCTGAAGAGCTGTCTTGCTCTCCTCCTGCTCCCCTTCTGTCTGGGAGGATACTTCCAGCCCGAAGCCGTCAAAAAGGCTTATCTGGCCCTGGGTATCTTCAAGTTCACTTCCCCGGAAAAGTTTAATGGTCCCGTATTCTCCATCAAACCCAGGATGACGTTCCACCTGGCCTTCACGAAGTCTCCGGATACCTTCTCCTATAAAGTATCCTGCCTGCCTCTGGATATCTTCCACCGGCACCTTCCGCAGGATCTCAAACTCCGGCCCCAGAGTCTTTAACATTTCTCCATAGAGCCTTTCAGTCTTGGCACTTCCTGCAGAGTGGCCTGTGGCCTGGGCGATCAGCTCAGGCAGGGGCATAAGGGATTCAAAAGCCCTGGCGTTTTCCCTGATAAAGCCTTCCGGGCGGTCTGCCAGCTCTTCAACCCGGTGTTCCACTCCAATCGTCAGTTTTCTCCCGCATACCGGACAGCGGCCCTGATATTCTTTGGTCTGAGCAGGGGAAAGGCAGAGATGGCATTTTCTGTGACCGTCATAATGATATTTTCCTTCTTCCGGGAAAAACTCGATGGTTCCCTCCAGGCCTTCTCCTGTCTGAATGGCCTTCCAAAGGCCTTCATAAGAAAGCTCTGTATCCATCAGATTAGCCTCTCTTCCCAGTTTTCCCGGAGAATGAGCGTCTGAATTAGAAATCAACTGGTATCTGTCCAGGGCAGAAACTCTCCAGTTCATAGGCGGGTCTGAAGAAAGTCCTGTCTCCACTGCGTGAATATAAGGGGTCAGGTCTTCAAAACACTCCTCCACGGTATCAAATCCGGAGAAAGCTCCAAACATAGCAAAATGAGGCGTCCAGATATGGGCTGGAACGAAGATTCCCGTCTCTGCTGTCTCCAGCATAATCTCTAAAAGATCCCGACAGTCAAGGCCCAGAATAGGCCGTCCGTCAGAATGAATGTTTCCGATTTCCTCCAGCCTGGCAGAGAGGCGGTCTGCTTCTTCCAGGCCAGGAAGTATCAGAAGGTTATGTACCTTTCGAGTCTTGTCATTCTTTTTATAAATGGAACTGATTTCCCCGGTTACCACAAATCGCGGTTCTATATTATCCGGCGTCATGCCGTCCTGAATCTGATATTCCTTTTTCAGCCTGTACAGACCGTTTCCTTCAGGTTCCAGTTTTTCTTTAAGCTCTTCTCTCCACTGAGGGTGTGTAAAATCTCCCGTTCCCACCAGATGGATTCCCTTTTTCCTGGCCCAAAGTTCCAGATGTTCCGGGTCTCCTTCCTTGCTGGTAGCCCTGGAAAACCTGGAGTGGATATGTAAATCTGATATATACATGAATATAACCTTCTTTTCTTAATATTATGATACCTGATTGCTCCGCACTATGTGCTCCCGCAATCCTCAAAACATTTATAATATTATACTCCTCCCGTCGGGATAGGGGCAAGATTCTATGACTTTGGATTGCTTTTTTTCTTGTGCAGCACTATACTATGCATAGCTGAACGATTAAGACAGAAGGGGGACATTTATATCATGAGCAGTAATTCTTCAGCAGTTTCTATGACCACTGGTCCTATCTGGAAAAGGATCGTTTTTTTTGCCATACCGCTTTTCTTCGGCAATCTCTTCCAACAGCTTTATAATACAGCGGATTCTCTCATTGTGGGAAGATTCCTGGGCAGCACCGCTTTGGCTGCGGTAAGCTCCTCAGGAAATCTGATCTTTCTCATGGTGGGATTTTTTAACGGTCTTGCTATCGGTGCAGGCGTAGTGGTAGCCAAGTATTACGGCGCCAAGAAATTTCATATTGTCCAGAGAGCCATCCATACCATTATGGCTCTGGGGCTTATTTCCGGAATTCTTCTCACTGTTGTAGGCGTTCTGGCAGCGCCTCAGATTTTAGTCCTTATGGGTACGCCTTCAGAAGTCCTCCCCAATTCTATTACCTACTTCCGGATCTACTTCAGCGGTTCCCTGGCTTTCGTCATGTATAACTTTATGGTGGGAATCCTCCAGTCTGTAGGAGACAGCCGTCATCCTCTGATCTACCTGGTAATTTCCTCTATAGTGAACATTGTGCTGGACCTGCTTTTTGTAGGCGTCTTTCACCTGGGAGTAGGCTCTGCAGCTCTGGCCACCATTATCTCCCAGTTTATCAGTGCTTTTCTCTGTCTGTGGCAGCTTATGAGAAGTCCTGAAGAATATCGGGTACGCCTTTCCAAAATCCGTCTGGATTTTCTGGTCCTGCGGCAGATCATCGCAAACGGCCTTCCGGCAGGACTGCAAAACTCTATTATTTCTCTGGCAAATGTTGTGGTCCAGTCCAACATTAACAAGTTCGGAGAAATGGCTGTAGCCGGCTGCGGTTCCTACTCTAAAGTAGAAGGCTTCGGATTTCTTCCTATCACCTGCTTTGCCCTGGCCCTTACCACTTTTATCAGCCAGAATTTAGGAGCAAAGGAATACCAGCGGGCCAAAAAAGGTGCTGTCTTTGGGGTTGTCTGTTCTATTACCCTTGCGGAACTTATTGGCCTGGTGATTTATGGACTGGCCCCTGTGCTGATTTCTGCCTTCAGCAGCACTCCGGAAGTAATTTCCTATGGCACAGCTCAGGCCCGTGTAGTCACCTTATTTTATTTTCTCCTTGCCTTTTCCCACTGTATGGCCGGAATTTTACGGGGTGCAGGAAAGTCCACCGTGCCGATGCTGGTCATGCTGGCATGCTGGTGCATCATCCGGGTAACTTACATAACGATCACCGTAAAGCTGATTCCCGATATAAGGGTGATCTTCTGGGCTTATCCTTTGACCTGGACTTTAAGTTCTATTGTATTTTTCATCTATTTTCTGAAGTCAGACTGGATCCATGCCTTTGAAAAATCTCGTAACCGTATATAAAACTGCTGAAAAACCCCCTGTGTAAAAGCCTCTATCTCTTTTACACAGGGGGCTGTTTTTTTGGTTATTCTGCCGCTTCTTCTGAACTTCCGTCCTCTGTCTGCGTATCTGTGGAGCCTTCTGTCTGGCTCTCTTCAGATGCAGCTTCTTCTGTCTCACCTGTTGTATCCTCTACGGCCTCAGTATCGCCTGTACTCTCTGTGGTATCGGCGGTACTGTCTTCTGTAGTTTCTTCTGTCTCAGGCTGTTTAATGGTATACTGCTCTGTATCTGTAAGCGTGACTTTCTCCCACTGGTCGTTATTAACAGTTATATCTGTCTCTTCTTTCCACTGGTCCAGAAGATCATTATATGCTTCCTGCTGTCTTTCAGATACAATGGATTCTTTCTCCTGGTCTGTAGCCTCTCTGTCCAGAACGCTGTCCATTCTTACTACGAAATATGCGTTCTCTCCTTCCACTACCTCACCATAAACCTGTCCGTCCTGAAGGGTTTTTGCTGCTTCTTTCAGTTTATCATCCAGAAGTGTGTCATCATCACCGAAAGTATTGTCTACTGCATTAAGGTCCTCGCTGACACCTTTGGCAATAGCGTCCATATCTGCACTGGCCGGATCTGCAGAGGCCTGAAGCTGATCCAGGATAGCCTGGGCCTGGTCTTTCTTGGCCTGTTTTTCTTCGTCTGTAAGAGGTGTTGTAGTTCCGTCGTCATTCTGGGTATCGCTGATATCAATCCTGCAGTAAGTAATCCTGCTCTGGGCAGCCTCAGAATCTTCTACATTTGTATCTACATCTGCTACCATCGGGTCATACATCTTTGTCTGATAGGTATAAAGCTCCAGAAGTGTCTCCACATCTGACTGAGTAACTGATAAAGTCTGGATGGTTTCTTCTGTATTGGCATCCATAAAGGCCTTGGCCGCCTCTTCAATCTTACTCTGCTCTTCCTCTGAAATGGACACATCATAATCTGCTGCATGCTGTTTCTGGACCAGCATGTTCTCCAGTTCATCCAGCACATTTGCCTTGGTCGTATCTCCGTAGGTCTCTCCTTCTCCTGAATCCTGAGACCAGATTCCAGTGGTGCTGCCTCCCATCATAGAATAATAAGATAGCATAGTCGCCTGATTCATCCTCAGCATCAGGTTTCCGGTTCCTACAGTTATGGTATCTTCCCCGGAAGTAAGGAGAGGCTGGGTCCCATCCATAGGAGTATTACATCCTGCCAGAGCCGCTGCTCCCAATGCTCCCGCCAGAAGAACACCTGTTATTTTCTTAGCTGCTTTATTCATAATCTCCTCCTGTAGTTACAAAAAATGTCCTTTTCCCATTATAGACGCTTTTATTCTCCGGGGCAAGAGCCATTTTCCCCGAAGAATGTGAACATACTGTGAAAGCCTTATTCCTCCGCCAATGGAAGAAAATCTGTTAGGATACTTTTCAGAAGCACCAGCACATCCAGGGTTTCTTTTGGTTTTCTTCCTTTAAGGGAAACCTGGAAATAAGGCGGCTCTTCCAAATGCATCTTCAGATTATTCTTATATTTTTCCAAGATTCCAGGAAATCCTGCCGGGTCCAGTTTTGCCCGTTTAAACATTGTAATTTTTACGTCTTTTCCTGTCTGCTTGATTTCTGTAATATAAACCTTATGGGCAAGAGCCTTAAGGGCTGCTATTGCCAGAAGATTCTCCACTGCTTTAGGAGGCTCTCCGAACCGGTCCATAAGTTCTTCCAGCATATCTTCATACTCTTCCTGCGACTCAATAGCTGCAATACGTTTATATACATCCAGCTTCTGATATTCATTGGGAATATATTTCGGCGGGATAAAGGCGTTCAGTTCCAGATCAATGGCAGTCTCAAAGTCTTCCTGTTGTTTAATGCCTTTTGCCTCTTTCACTGCCTCGTCCAGCATTTTACAGTACAGGTCATAACCCACTGCCTGCATATGACCATGCTGCTCAGCACCCAGAAGATTTCCCGCTCCACGGATTTCCAGGTCCCGCATGGCAATCTTAAATCCGCTGCCCAGATCTGTAAATTCCCGAATAGCATGGAGCCTTTTCTCTGCAACTTCTTTGAGCATTTTATTTCTGCGGTACATAAGGAAGGCATAGGCTGTTCTGTTAGAGCGGCCCACACGGCCACGAAGCTGGTAAAGCTGAGAAAGTCCCATCTGGTCTGCATCGTGGACAATCATGGTATTGGCATTGGAAATATCCAGCCCTGTCTCAATAATAGTAGTGGATACCAGTACGTCAATATCCCCATTAATAAAGCCATACATGATCTTCTCCAGCTGGTGCTCCCGCATCTGCCCATGGGCAAAGGCCACATTAGCCTCCGGTACCAGTTTTGCCACCCGGTTGGCGATCTCGTCAATGTCATTCACCCGATTGTATACATAATACACCTGACCGCCTCTGGCCAGCTCCCTGGTTATGGCCTCCCGGACCAGTTCTTCATTGTATTCCATAACAAATGTCTGGATAGGCATTCTATCCATAGGTGCTTCTTCCAGTACGCTCATGTCCCGGATACCGATCAGGCTCATGTGAAGGGTTCTGGGAATAGGTGTGGCAGTCAGTGTGAGAACGTCTACATTTTCCTTTAGTTTTTTAATCTTTTCTTTATGGGTAACCCCAAAACGCTGCTCCTCGTCAATGATCAGAAGTCCCAGATCTTTATACTTTATATCTTTGGAAAGGACACGATGGGTGCCTATGACAATATCCACCAGGCCTTTCTTAAGGTCTTCAATGGTCTTCTTCTGTTCTGCCGGAGTACGGAACCTGCACAGAAGGTCAATACGCACAGGGAAATCCTTCATTCTCTGGACAAAGGTATTGTAATGCTGCTGGGCCAGAATGGTAGTGGGCACCAGATATACCACCTGTTTGCTTTCCTGAACCGCCTTAAAGGCAGCCCGGATGGCAATCTCCGTCTTGCCGTATCCCACGTCTCCGCAGATCAGACGGTCCATGATCTTAGTGCTCTCCATATCTCCCTTGGTGGCCTCTATGGCTGCCAGCTGGTCTTCTGTCTCCTCAAAAGGAAACATTTCCTCAAATTCCCTCTGCCATACGGTATCTTTTCCATACTGATAGCCGGACTGGGCCTGCCTTGCAGCGTAAAGGGCCACCAGATCTTTGGCGATATTCTTGACTGCGCCTTTTACCTTTGTCTTTGTCTTATTCCAGTCCTGGGTTCCCAGTTTATTCAGCTTAGGGGCTTTAGCGTCAGCTCCTGCATATTTCTGAAGCAGGTCCAGCTGATTGGGAAGGATATACAGGGTACTGTTATCTCCATACTCAATCTTAATGTAGTCCTTAGCTACCCGGTCTACATCAATCTTCTCAATTCCTCTATAGATTCCCAGTCCATGATTTTCATGGACCACATAATCACCAACGCTCAGCTCGCTGAAATTCTGGATACGTTTGCCGCTGTATTCTGTCTTCTTTCTCTTTTTCTTCTTTTCCTGTCCGAAGATATCTGTTTCCGTGATCAGCACAAACTTGATGAGAGGATACTCAAAGCCTCTCCTGGCGTGGCCAAAAGCTGTCATGATTTCTCCCGGAGCAATGGTCCGGTCCATATCTTCTGTGTAAAAGCTGTTCAGTCCTTCCTGGCTTAAGTCCTTTGCCAGTCTGGCAGCTCTGGTACGTGAAGGGGAAAGAAGTAAAACCTGATATCCATTTTTCTTAAAGTATTCCATGTCCTTAACCAGCAGCTCGAAGCTGTTGTTGTAGGGACTGACAGATTTTACTGTAGTATAAAACTGCTCCCGGATATCCCAGTCTCCTCTCTGCTGTTCCATGGTACACAGAGATACGCAGTTTTTCTTATTTATGTTCTGGATCACCTGGCGGCAGGGCATGAGCAGGTCTGTCTGTCCGGCCAGAAGATATCCTTTCTCCAACCGATGCTCCATGCTCTCCCGAAATTCTGTTTCAATGGCATTACCCTGTTCCGTCAGTCGATTGGTCTCATCCAGAAATACCAGAGTATCTTCTGCGGGAAAATAATCCAGAAAAGTTACCGCATTCTTATAAAAATACCGTACAAAATGTTCTGCTGCTGAAAAGTCCTGATACTCTTTCAGGCTATCCACAGCCTCTTCTACCATCCGGGTAAGCCTGGCCCCTTCTTCGGTCAGAAAATCATCTCGGAATTTTTTTACCATGGCTTTTTTCTCTTTTTCGATGGCCTTCAGACCTTTTTCCAGGACCTCCTGGTCCAGGACCATCTCTGCTGCCGGGTAAATAGTAACTTCTTCCAGATTTTCTATAGAACGCTGGCTTTCCGGGTCGAAACTTCGTATAGAATCAATCTCATCTCCCCACAACTCGATCCGCACCGGATTATCCAGAGTCAGAGGAAAAATATCTATGATGCCGCCTCTGACAGAAAACTGTCCCGGAGCCTCTGCCTGGGCGTTTCCCTCATATCCCATACCCAGAAGCTGTTTTCTCAGTTTCCCCAGTTCTACCGGACTGTCGCTTTTAAAGACAAGAGTATGGTCCTTTATAACCTCCAGAGGAAGAAGGTAGTCCATGCAGCCGCCTATACTGGTGATCACAGTAACCCCTTTCTTCTCCAAAAGGGCAGCCACCGCCTTCATCCGGTCTCTTGTCAGCAGATTTCCATGTACATCGGCCTGAAAGAAGATCAGGTCCTTGGCCGGATAGAGGTAAACCTCCTGGTCATACATCCGGTAATCTTCGTAGATTTCCCTGGCTTTCAGATCGTTCTCCGCTATGATGAGACAATTCATATTTTCTCTTTTAGCATCTTTCTGCATACCGCGAAAAAGCCCATACATCATATGGGCTTTCTGTGATTCCACACAGCCGGAGAGCTGAAGGACTCCCCGGTTTTTCGGAAGTCTTGACCGTATCTCCCGGTACTCTGTTAAATTTTCCAATGGCTGCATAAATACCTGCATAATCTACTCCTGCGGGCTTTCCGCCTCTTCCTGGGTTTTTGCTTTTTTCTTTTTGGCAGCTCCGTTATAGTGGTTCATAGCCGCTTCTATCCCTTGGGAAAGAATCATCTCCACCGCCTCTGCCGCCTGTACAACGGCCTGATCCACCAATTCTCTTTCCTGAGGTGAAAAACGGCCCAGCACATAATCTGCCAGGTCCCATCCCTTAGGTTTCGCTCCCACGCCGACTTTCACCCGGTAAAAGTTCTGAGTGCCAAGCTGGGCGATAATGCTCTTAATTCCATTATGGCCTCCGGCACTGCCTTTTTTGCGGATACGTATCTGCCCCGGCTCCAGATCGATATCGTCATAAATGACGATCATCTCTGATTCCGGATCCAGTTTATAATAGTTTACGAATTCCCTGAGGGAGTCTCCGCTTAAATTCATGTAGGTAAGGGGCTTTGCCAGAATCACCTTTTCTCCGTTGATAATTCCCTTGCCGTACATAGCCTTATGGGCAATCCCTCCCTGAGGAATCCTGTGACGTTCAATTAATTCATCTATGGTGTCAAATCCCATATTATGTCTGGTCTTTTCATACTGTCTCCCTGGGTTTCCAAGGCCTGCTATCAAAAACATATGATTCTCCTTAATTAAAATATACCAGCTCCTGAGCCAGAGGTTCTGCAGGCTCCAGAGAAATGGCAGTAAGCACCGGTCCTTCCTTATGATAAGACTCTACATATTCATATCCTACCTCAGCTACCAGCTTCACCCATTTTCCTGTCTTCAGGTTTTTTGCCTCTGGTGTTCTGCAGATATATCCAATAAAGCTGGTGTCATCTGCACAGCAGGTCATGGCCATCCTTCCTGGCACAAAAACATTTTTTGGCAGTTCTCTGGATTTCAGCACCATGGCTGTAAAGGATACTTTTTTACCTTCATAAGTCTCCGGATGGTCCATGGCGTCAATAAACCAGATGCCATAGTCTTCATCCATAATGTCAATGACATCTGCTTCCACATCAAAAGGCATTTTCTCAGCGAAAATATCTTCAATCTCGCCTTCATCATCCTCAAAAATAATTTCGGCAGACTGATTCACTACCTTCACGCTTCTTCTGAAAGAAGCCAAGGGCATGTCCTTTGTACAGCGGTTAAAGAGAACCATATCTGCTCCTCTTACCATTTCTACAAACAGAGACTTCATGTTATTCATGTAAATCTGGAAGGTACTGGCATCTACAGTAACGATCTGCTGTACAAGGCCCCAGTCCTTTGGAAGCTGCATCTCTTCAAACTTGCTTACCTGCCACATACCGTTGTATTCAACGATCACCCGCTCTGGCCGATAGAATGCATCATAAGCCACCAGGCGCTCTGGCGTCAGGTCTTCAAATTTATCGATAACTTCTACGCTGGTCCTGCTTTTCTTCAGTTTTTTAGGGTCAAATTCCACCTCTCCCTCTTCACAGAGGATAAGAAGCGTGGGACCATCTATCTGAAAATAATCCTGATCAATCGTAAAATCCAGGAAGGTACTCTTGCCGCTTTCCAGGAATCCTGCCATAAAATATATGGGAACTCTGATTTCTTCTTCCATATCTTTGTCCAATCCCTTCTATAATTATTATACGCCAAAGAGCTCGGCCAGTTTATCCTCTGCAAGCTTGGAACCAATGACGCAAAGCCTTCCTGTATAATCTGGAGCGCCCTGACGGATATCCGCCTCACCGGGAACCATATCGAAATAAATCCACTGTCCGTCTTTGCCTTCTACCATGCCTTTGGCCCTCAGCACCATTCCATAAGATCCATCCTCAGACAGAGTATCCAGAATCTTCTGGATTTCCTTCTGAGAATAAGCCTTTACAGTCTCTTTACCCCAGCTTGTAAAGACTTCATCTGCATGGTGATGTCCATGATGATGGTCATGGTCGTGATGATGCTCGTGGCTGCATTCTTCATGGTCGTGATGATGCTCGTGGCCGCATTCTTCATGATCATGATGGTGTTCATGGCTGCATTCTTCATGGTCATGGTGGTGATGATCGTGGTCACATTCTTCATGGTCGTGATGATGGTGATGGCCGCCGCATACCGGGCAGGTTTCTTCTTCCATCAGCTCTTTTTCCAGGGAAGTATTATGCTCCATAGTGTTCAGTATCTTTTCTCCTGAAAGCTGTGCTATAGGTGTGGTGATCACAGCTGCAGTCTTATTTAAGGAACGTATCAGCTCTACTGCCGCCTCTACTTTCTCCTGAGTTGCCTTTTCTGTGTCTGTACGGCTAAGGATAATGGTTCCTGCATATTCAATCTGATTACTGAAAAATTCTCCGAAATTTTTCATATACATTTTGCATTTTGTCACATCTACCAAAGTGGTAAAGCTGTTTAACTTTATGTCAACTGAATCTTCAATCTTCTGCACAGCTTTGATCACATCGGAAAGTTTCCCTACTCCTGAAGGTTCAATGATAATCCTGTCCGGGCTGTATTTTCCGATTACTTCCTTTAAAGCTTCTCCAAAGTCTCCTACCAGAGAGCAGCAGATACAACCGGAATTCATTTCCCGTATCTCAATGCCTGCTTCTTTCAAAAATCCGCCGTCAATGCCGATTTCTCCAAATTCATTTTCAATCAGTACAACCTGCTCTCCTTTATAAGCTTCTTTTAAAAGCTTCTGGATCAGTGTGGTCTTTCCGGCTCCCAGAAATCCAGAAAAAATATCAATTTTTGTCATTGTGAAATCTCCTTTCTGCTATGATATGTGCAGTTTATACATGGGAAAAGGGGACGAAAGTACTGCTCCCGCCCCTTACTGCTGTATACTTCAATGTTCTTCGGTGGTTTCTAAAACCATCCCGCTGTGGCTAGTATATCACATCTTTTTCAAAAAACAAGTCCCCAACAACTTAGATTCCCTGAAAAAAGTCCTCAAACAGCTGGATTTTACATATCCGCTTTACGCTTCCGATCATCTTTACTTCCCAGTCTTCGTCAATCTGAGTCCAGAGTTTTCCTCCCGGCATGTGGACCATAACGTCAGAATCAATGAGCCCCCGCTTATATGCCGCTCCCGCTGCAGCACAGGCGCCGGTAGCAGAGGCCAGGGTATAGCCTACTCCTCGTTCAAAGATTTCAATTTCAATATTATTTTTATCTAATATTTTCACGATTTCGGTATTGATTCCCTCAGGAAAACATTCTGCCCTTTCAGAATATTTTCCTATCCGGCATACGGTCTCTCTGTCCGTATCTTCCAGCACAATGACACAGTGAGGATTTCCTGCGGAAACACAGGTACAGTCATATTCTTCCCCTCCGAAATTAAAAAATTCATGGACTGCCTCTCTGTCGGGGCCTGAAAGTCCCAGGGCTTTGCTGGAAAAGCGGAGTTTTCCCATGGTCATCTGGATCCGGTTCCCCTCTCTGTTCAGATATCTGATCTGGGAAATCCCGCTCTTGGTGTATAATTCAAAAGATTCTTTCTGTATATCTCCAATAGTTTTCAGATAATGGGCAAAGATCCTCAGGGCATTTCCTCCCTGCTCCGCCTCTGTGCCGTCCGGATTAAAAACCCGCACATACATATTCCCGTCTTTTTCATAGGGACCTGCCACAATACCGTCAGACCCGATACCAAAGTTCCGGCTGCAAACCCGGACGATTTTTTCCTGGTCCAGCTCCTCCTGATTTTTCCGGATATCATATACCAGATAATCGTTTCCCAGACTGTGATATTTATAAAATTCCATAGATGATTCCTTTCTTTAATATCTGATATAGTTATTTTATACACTGAGCCTGGGACTGTCAAATACAGGATTGAAGGTTTCCAAAGGAGAGAATTTCCTCTGTGCAGAAAAGATTTTTTATGTTAAAATGTATCTACAGCTTGTCTTTTGGGCTATCCGGAAGTAGTTTCCGGAATTTTCACACAGGAAGAGAGGTATACTCATGTATAGTTTTCAGAACGACTACAGCGAAGGCGCCCATCCGAATATTCTCAGGGCCCTGGAAACCATTAACTATCACCAAAATAACTCTTACGGACTGGATGAACATTCCAATGCTGCCCGGGAACTGATTCAAGAGGCATTGGAAGATTACAGCGCAGATATCCACTTTATCTCAGGCGGGACTCTGACGAATCTCACTTTTATTTCTCATGTATTAAAGCCTTATGAGGCAGTGATCAGCGCTCAGACAGGGCACATCAACACCCATGAAACAGGCGCTATCGAAGCTACCGGACACAAAGTCTTCTCTATTTCCACAGAAGACGGCAAATTAACACCCGACCTGATCCGTCCGGTTCTGGACCTTCATGAAAATGAGCACTGGGTAGAGCCCAGGCTGGTTTATATATCAAATCCTACAGAAATCGGCACCGTATATACAAAAGAAGAGCTGGAAGTTCTCTACGGATTCTGTCAGCGCCATCATTTGTATCTGTATATGGACGGAGCCCGTCTGGCTGCTGCACTGGCAGCAGAAGAGGTCTCTCACCTGACCTTCCCGGACCTGCCTAAATTATGTGATGCCTTTTATATCGGAGGTACCAAGTCAGGAGCCATGTTTGGAGAGGCCCTGGTCCTTATCCGGGAGGAATTTAAGGATCATTTCCGCTTTAACATGAAACAGCGGGGAGCTATTATGGCAAAAGGATGGATGATCGGCGTTCAGTTTGAAGAATTGTTCAAAGATAATCTTTACATAGAATTGGGAAAGGAAAGTATCCGGCGCATGGAGCCTATCAAGGAAGTCTTTGCGGAAACCGGAATCCCCTTGCTGTGCGATGCTCCTACCAATCAGATTTTCCCCATTTTCCCCAATGAACTGGCTGAGGAAATCAACAGTAAGTATCTGACTACTTTCCAGTGCAAGCCGGATTCAGACCATACCTGCCTTCGATTCTGCACTTCCTGGGTTACCAATGAAGATGCGGTTTCTGATTTTGTAGAAAGCTTTAGGGATATGGTTATTAAGTATCGGTAGCATAAGTTTTACTGGCTAATTACATTAACACTAAAAAAGATTATTCCGTAATTTCAGCTTTTAAGCTTCGATTTACCGCGGAATAATCTTTTTTTATCAGCTCCTCTTACCCTCGTTACACAAAGGTAATGTCATGTATTAAAATTCCCTTATCTTCTTTGCTAGAGAGAACGGAATAATATCTCCAGGTCTAGTTTCGATATATGCCTTCTCTTCATGCATATAATCAATAATTTCTTTTGCTTTATAATTTTTGAATTTTTTAATCACTTTATCTATGATATTCTTTTCGTCATCGTTTAAAATAGAATAATCCATCCCTCTAGTCGGATATATATGCAACATAGAATCATAATTATAGCTCTCTTCTTCACGAACGTTTAGGTTCTCCAGATTCATAAGACTATAATGTCCAATGGGAAGCGCCCCCATATCATTATGTCTATAAACCATACCTGTCATAGCACATCCGTTCAGCTTATAAGAAAAAGCATCTACATACCAGAGCATTTTCATGAGTTTTACTTTAAATAAATTAGAAACATTTTCAGCAATGTATGAAATCACAGCCTCGATTTTATCAATATCCAATGTTGTAAATCCATTGGAGTCAGAGGGTTCTTCATAATTGACATATTCTCCTTCAAATGCCTGTCGTGTCAAATACTCTTTTCCATAAGAGTCCAGCTTCTCTATAATATTTTTTCTTACCTCCACTCTATTTGCTCCTGAAAATTTAGCAGCATTCTTCTTCAAAAATTCTAAAGCTTGTAACGGATTATCCTTAATCAGCCGAAGCATTGTATCGTAGGCTTCATCCTGAATTGTTTTGCTCTCATATCTTGAAATTGTAGCTTCTCCCCATCCAAGTAATCTTGCAAGATCAACTTGTGAAAGGCCATAGCTTTCCCTTATTGAAACTATCTCATCAGATGTAAGTAAACCATGCTTAATGCGATAGGCGTTACGTGCATTGAGAAGATTTTCGTTGGTCATGGTTCCAGTTTCAAATTCATTTTCTTCTTCATCTGCATTTACACAAAAATAAAACCTCTCCTCATAGTTCACTTCATCACCCTTCAGCAAGATTGTTGCAAAACGTTTTCTTTCTTCAACTTCATGAGCCTTTCCACATAGTGGACAATCCATATGGATCTTTCTAATTAAAACACCAGTCTCCATTGTCCTACCTCCTTTTCGTCTCCGATTATGCATATGGTGTCGAATGTTCCATGTCGTCTTTTTTATTTTTGCGTATCATAACAAGATCCGTATCTATATTAAAGTCGTCATTTCCCAGAAGTGCTTTTAGCTCTTCCAGAAAAGCAATGACATCTCTTTTTTTCGACTGTGTACTAAGAAAAATATCGCTCACCCCCAGCGAAAAGTTCTTCACTATCAATTGATTGTATATGCTTTAATTGATAGTTTGTCAAGGGGTTTAAAACAGCAAAGCCGGAAATAAACACTCTACATTCAAAAGTATTTATTCCCGGCAGCTATACAAGTCTATATAAAACTATCCAAGGTTCTCCCATAAAAACCTGTCCGCATTTTTCCAAAAAATTTTTTCTGTCAGCCTATAAGAAATTCCCGCCTTTTCCATAGCTTCTGCAAGTTTTTCCATTCCCCCGGCATCTTCCATCTCCGGGGCCTCTTCTATCCCGTCAAAGTCAGAGCCAAGGCCCAGGCACTCCTCCCCTCCCACATTCACTATGTACCGGATCTGCCGGATCAGCTCTTCCATGGATGCTCCCGGCTGGCCGGGCCTCCAGTCTTTACGCACAAAGCTGACACAGTAATTCAGTCCCAGAATCCCTCCCCGCTCTGCCAAAGCACGGATCATATCATCTGTGAGATTTCTGGCAGCTTCCGGGGCAGCTCCTCTGGCATTGGAATGAGTGGCTAAAAATGGCTTTTTATAATATTTCGCCACATCCCAGAATCCTCCGTCAGACAAATGAGAAACATCCGGGATCATTCCCAGGCTTTCCATCTGTTCCAGGGACCTGATCCCTTTTTCTTTCAGTCCCCGCTCATCTCCCCAGCTCCAGGGATGGTCTTTAAAAGGATTCCCCTGGTGATTGGGATATCCCAGATCATTTTCATGATTCCAGGTTAAAGTAGCAATCCTGGCTCCCTGGTCATAGAGCCACTGTAAATGCCGGGAGGATTTTTCAAAAATGGTGCCTTCCTCCAGGGAAAGGAGAGCAGATATCCGGCCCTCTTCTCTATTCTTTTGGATATCTGCATAGGAATAAACCTGAGCGATCTTATCCTGATTTACTTCCAGCTCCTTTTTAAACAGCTCTATCATTTCTTTCGCCGCTGCAAAACAGTCCTCTGTATTTTCTTTGTCCAGAAAAATAGCAAAGGTCTGAAGCTGGTAGTCCCCTTTTTTCATTTTCTCCAGATCTACCTGAAGGCTGCTGGCAGAAAGGAAAAGATCCTTTCCTTCTTTCCTGCCTTCCCAGATAGCGCTGATGGTATCGCAGTGAAGGTCATAGACATTCATAGTTTCCCTCCGATTTTAAAAGGCAATGCCGAGAATTTCAAACAAAATTCCCCAGAATACGCTGATGCCATAGAGCAGACCGATGATTCCCAGGTTTTCTTTTGCTCCCCGGTTGGTACGGCACAGCACCAGGATCCCTACGCCGGCTCCTGCCAAAAGGCCTGCCATCATCTGTCCGGTTCCCAGGATTCCTCCCAGATACATCTGGGTAATGATCACAGAACCGGCACAGTTGGGAATCATTCCTACCAGACCTGCCAGCAGAACGCCCAGTACAGGCTGGCTGCTGATGATCGCTCCAATCTGGTCCTCACCCAGAACTTCCACCAGAAATCCGATAACCAGGGTTACCAGAAAGATAAAGAGGGTGATCTGAAGAGAATGGATTATAGCAGATTTCAGAATACTGCCTTCTTCGCAGTGGCAGTGTTCATGTTCACATAGATCATGTATATCTTTCTCATGATGTTCCCTGTGAATGTGTTTGTGCTCATGATATTCTTTCCGTTTCCTGCTTCCTGCCCTCCAGAGGATATCCAGAGCAAAGCCTGACACAGTTCCAATAAGTATCTTCACTCCCAGTATCTTTAAAATCACTGAGATTTCCACCGCCTCTGAAATGAAGATCGGCAGCATCTCATCAGATGTGGAAAGAAAAACCGCCATAAGAGTTCCCACTGAGATTACTCCTCCCGCATAAAAACTGGAGGCAGCAGCTGAAAAACCGCACTGTGGAAATACTCCGGCGATTCCTCCGATAAGAGGGCCCAGCTTTCCTGCTCTGCGTATCATCTGCTGAGTGGTCTCCTGGGTTTTGTGCTCCAGATACTCCATCACCAGGTACGTAAGAAACAGAAAGGGCACCAGACGCAGTGTATCGCTTACAGCATGCATAAGGGTATGCCAAATCAGTTCTGTCATATTAATCTCCTTTTTGATCTTATATACTATATACTTCGTGTACAAGGTAGAGTATCAATTTAGCACAAAAATTTAAAAAACACAAGAGTGGAACTGCTGCGTTAAACATATGTCAGGAATATTTATACATTTTATGCGAATTTGTCGAGCACAGCTTTGAGACCATAGGCTCAAAGAAGCTTAAATACCTTTAAAGGAGAAAGCGAACTCCATTTTTCCTTCTGTATTCAATAGAAATTCCGGATGTGTGGGGCTTCCCCAGCTGTCATCTCCGGCAATACCCATCTGTCCCAGAGCTGCCCGTACTACTGTATAATGTACCTCCGGCAGTTCATAAGGATGTCTGGCATTTTCCATCTCATGAGGCGTATAAGGCAGGGCGGAAAACATCATGGGACCGCTCTTCTCGTCCATTTCAAAAAGCATTCCTCTGCCTTTCCGGTCTGTTACTTTCGCATACCGGACGCCGGCCTTGGCTCCGCACTCCTGAGGCACTACATAAGCGGCCATATTGTCTTTTACCAGGTTTCTGTAAATTCCCAGCTTTGCCCCTTTCTGCCTGTCTGCATAGGTCTCAGCCGGTCCCAGTCCATACCATTCCAGATGGTCATAGTCTGCATTCAGCTTAAACATTACGCCAAATTCCGGCATATCTCCCAGTTCTTTCACCGGGTCATAGGAAAGGACGGCTGTCACTTTTCCTTCTCCGTCTACCTCATAGGAAAGCTGGCACTGAGATACAGGCCTTGTAGGAAGAAGGTATGTAAAAGTAACCTTTGCAGTATTCTCCTTAACCTCCAGTTCAGGTTTTATGATCTTCGCATAGGTGTTTTCCCGGTAGTCTTTATGGGTGGCATAGAGGCTGGCAATCTTCCACTGTCCGTATCTTGCAGGCATAAAGTTGCCGTTGTCATTGTCCGTAGGAGCTCTCCAGAAATTCGGCTTTGGAATTGCCTCAATCATTTCCTTCCCCCCATATTTATAGGAAGCCAGTCCTCCATTAAGACCGGAAAAGATTACCTCAAAGTTCTCTCCCTTAACACCGATATTATGAGTACTTCTGATGACTTCAATCTTTTTGGCAGATTTCTTTTTCTCTGCCTGGACACTATAGACATACTGGCCGAAAGCCACTTCATGACCTGCGGCTGCCCATACTTTGTCTTCCTTCAAAAGGAAAGCCACAGTGACTGCATACTCCCCTGGTCTGGTCTCCTGGGGAACAGGAAGGGCATAGGTCTTTTCGGATAAGGGTTCAACATCCGTCTCAAGTCCTGCTCTGCGGATGATCTTTCCATCTCTTTCTACAGTTACAAGGCAGTTAAAGGTATTGGTATTTACAAAAAGATTCTTGTTGATAACCTTAACCTCTCCAGCTCCCACCTGAACGGTAATGTTCTGATAATTGAATTTTACTTCCTGCATCTTAGGTGAAGGATTTCTCTCTCCTCCATGAGCAATGCCGTTAGCGCTGAACTCATAGTCTGTGGGACGCTCTCTGAAGTCTCCTCCGTAGGCCTGAAATTCTTTTCCGTATCTGTCTTTTTTATACAGCGTCTGGTCAATATAATCCCAGATAAATCCACCCTGATATAAAGGCTCGGTATCTGTCAGGTCTGTATACTTATACATAGCTCCGCAGGAGTTTCCCATAGCATGGGTATATTCACAGCAGATAAAAGGCTTGCTCCTGTCTTTCTCTAAGAACTTCTTAATGTTCTCCACTGAAGTATACATCTGGCTTTCGATATCGCTGGTATCATTGTATCTCCGGTCATGGAATACTCCTTCGTAATGAACCAGACGGGTAGGATCCTCTTTTCTGAAAAACTGGGACATTTCAAAGATATCCTTTCCTCCGAAAGATTCATTGCCGCAGGACCAGATCAAAACAGCCGGATGGTTCTTATCTCTCTGATACATGGAGTTGGCGCGGTCCAGCATCATATCCAGCCATTCCGGTCTGTCACAGGGAACTACTCCTGAAATATCACCTGTCTCTTCCACAGTATCCCAGGAACCATGGGATTCCAAGTTCGTCTCATCGATAAGATACAGTCCGTACTCATCGCAGAGACGATACAGTGGAGACGCATCTGGATAATGACAGGTGCGGATGGCATTGATATTATTTTGCTTCATGGTCTTCAGGTCTTTGATAAGTTCTTCTTCGGACACATGGCGCCCGGAAACAGAACTGAATTCATGGCGGTTCACACCCTTGAATACAATACGTTTTCCATTCAGAGTCATGATATGGTCTTTTATTTCAAATCTGCGGAATCCCACCCGTTCCGGGATATATTCCTGAAGGTTTCCATCCTGGTCATATATCTGGATAGTCAAATCATAAAGCTGAGGCTCTTCTGCACTCCACAGCGCTGGATTTTCGATCTCCATAGTAAGTCCGCCCTTGTCCAGATCATACTCTCCTTCAAAGGTCCTGCCGTCTTTGGACAGGCAGACCAGGGCTTTTCCCTGTCCCCAGGCTTCTGTGCGGATTTCCAGAGTGCCTCTGGTCAATGTCTCGTCAGGTATGGCCCGGATTCTCAGGTCTCTGATATGTACATCGGGAACCGTGTACAGATATACGTCTCTGTAAATTCCGGAAAATCTGTAAAAATCCTGGTCCTCGCACCAGCTGCTGGAAGTCCATTTAAACACCTGGGCTGCCAGCTTGTTTTCTCCTTCCTTTACATATTCTGTCAGTTCAAATTCTGACGGAGTAAAGGTGTCCTCACTGTATCCCACAAAATGTCCGTTCAGCCAGAGAGCCAGACCGCTTTCCGCACCCTGAAAGGAGATAAAAAGCCTTCTGCCCTTCATATGTTCCGGAACTTCAAAATATTTCACATAGCTGGCCACCGGATTAAAGTTTTCCGGGATCTCACCTGGCTGAATCTCTTCATGTCCTTCCCAGGGGTACTGAGTGTTAGCGTACTGAGGCACATCGTAGCCTTCCATCTGAATGTGAGCCGGCACCCGGATATCCTCCCAGTTCCTGCAGTTATATTCTTCCGTCTCAAATCCCTGTATGGCAGAATTATAATTTCTGGCATAGTGAAACTTCCACAAGCCGTTCAGGCTTTCAGTAAATACACATACTTTTTCTTCTGCATCCTCTGCTGATGCATAATATGGATGGTCGGAATGAGCTTCCATTCTTCCTTCCTGAAAATAACGCGGTTCTTTTACTTTCTGATAATCAAATGCACCCATGGTCCATTTCCTCCTGTTGGATTGTTCTATGCTTACAGTATAATACAAAGAGGCCCGGCAGTGTATCACTTGTTTAACTAAAGAATATAAGATTTCGAAACAAATATAGAAATGTCTCAACAGAGTTTCCCCAAAAAGGATTTCTGTACGTGAAAGGCATTTTCTACAATACCATATAAGCATTAGACTTTTCCTATTCCTGATCCTATAATAGAAAGAAAAAGACAAAATATAAGATTGGAGGAACAGACATGAGTAAAAAATTAGTAGCGTATTTTTCCGCAAGCGGCGTAACGGAAGCTGTAGCAAAGAATCTGGCTCAGGCCGCAGAGGCTGATCTGTATAAAATCCAGCCGGCTATTCCCTATACTGCTGCAGATCTGGACTGGATGAATAAAAAGAGCCGCAGCTCTTTGGAGATGAACGATCCTTCTTCTCGCCCGGAGATCATGAAAGAGGATCTGGATGCCGGCAGTTATGACGTAATCTTCCTTGGTTTTCCTGTATGGTGGTATGTAGCCCCTACTATCATTAATACTTTCTTAGAGTCCTGTGACTTTGCCGGAAAAACTGTAATTCCTTTCGCTACTTCCGGCAGCAGCGGTGTGGAAAATTGCGAGAAAAAACTCCGTCAGCAATATCCATCTATAAACTGGAAGCCAGGAAAGCTTCTCAACGGCGCCCCAACGAAAGAGGCTCTGGCAGCTTGGGTAAATACACTGGAATAAAGAAAACGCAGGTTTAACTCCCTGCGTTTTCTTTATTCCAGTAAATCCTCAATTTCTTCTCATCAAGTGATTCTACAAATCTTTTCTTATATATCAGAAATTCTTCCAAATCCATCATAATATGATATACTTTTGCTTTTCCTTCAAATTCCTCCCAGTTTTCAGGCAAAGGAGTCTTTTCCATATCTGCCAGAACCTGGTGGAGGCGTTCCAGCTGAACTTTTGGATTATTCATTTCTGTTACGTGTTCTTTCATGTAAAGGATGTATTCTGCTACTACTTCCGCCTGTTCCGGCATATTCCTTATCTTTTTAATCTCATAGTGGAGATTATGCAAAATCCCATACTGTTTTTCTCTCATCTCAAAATAATCAATGTAATAAGCTGGATGAAAATGCCAGGTATTGTTCTGATACTCATAAGCCTGTTCAATAAAAAATTTCAGTTTATCCTCCAAACGGATAATATCCGCCCATATGCTTCCCACAGTTTCCTCTCTCCTCAGGTAGCCCGCCAGTCTTTCCAGGATTATCTGAAGCTGCTGCTCCGTATAGCGCATATTTTTTATAAGCATTTTTTTGTGAGCCCTATTCCCGTTGAAAAGATTCAGGACGAAAGCCAGGCCAACTCCAATCAGCACCAGGAAAAATTCATTGAGTAAAAAGTCCACCGAAAAATCCTGGGCCGCCAGAATATGGGTAGCAATAACTGCGTTTACCGAAAGGGTATTTCTAAGACCGGTCAGTTCACAAAGCCCTACCATGAAAAAAAGAAAAATTCCAAATCCTATCCAGTCTCCCCGGACGTACTGAAGAATCAGCCAGCATCCTGCTGCAGTTATGAGAAATGTAAGAATACGCAGAAGAGAAAGTTTCAGTGTTCCCCACTTTGTGGTCAAAACAGACAGAAGGGTAATGATCCCCGCAGAAGCAGCATACTCCAGCTGAAGGTATTCTGCTATGTAAATAGCCAGACTGGCTCCTATTGCGATTTTTACAGACAGCAGTAAAATTTTTCCCGCCTTCAGTCTTTTCTCCCCCATTGTCTCCTCCCCGAGCAGTAAAATATAAACCAACTTGTTTTTTTCATTATAACTTACCGGCTTTTATTTGTATACACAAAAGCCGCCTCTTTCCGCTATTCATGTCTTTATATTTCTTTTAATTCAGCAGCTTATTCCCTTTTTCACAGATTTCATAAATCTCATCATATTTCGCTTCTATGAGAGGATTCATCTTTTCTGTCTGTTTTCTGACTCCCCATTTATACAGAAAAAAGGGAAATATCCAGCCCAGAAATCCCGGAACAGCCAAAATAATGCATAACAGTATCAGAGGAGGATCTGCTGTTACTGCAAAAGTGGAGCCGGCCATAAAGGCAGTTCCTATGATTCCCACAGACAGCGCCTGTATCCCAGGACGGGAAGTCTTTTCTTTCTCCAGGTTCTTGATTTCTGCCACACAGGCCTCAAAGTTTCTCTGAAGTCTTGTAAGCTCCATTTTATTGACGATTTTCCTGTTTCTCTTCAATCGCAGCATTATTTTTCTTTGGTGGGGAGCCCCTGTCTTCTCTGGGTATCTGTCATTTCCATACTGCACCGCATTCTCATCCACTTCCCAGCCGAAATTTTCGTATCCGTCTATAAGAAAAGAAATCTGCCCTGGCTCCGCTGATACTTCTTTATATTCATATCCTATAAAGTCCCTATGTCTTCTACTCTCATTCTCCAACATTTATCAACCTCCAATGGCCTCTTTTCCTTCCTTCTGTCTGGGAAGCTTTACTGTAAAGGTACTCCCTTTTCCCTTTTCACTGATAACCTGGATCTCTCCATTCATCAAATCCAGGATTCGCCTTACCAGAGCCAGGCCAAGTCCGTTTCCTTCTTTTGAATGGGAAGTATCTCCCTGATAAAATTTGTCAAATATATGCCGGACGCTTTCTCTGCTCATGCCGCAGCCAGTGTCTGAGACAGACACCTCCACATGATCACTGGTTCCAGTCTGACGTATGGTTACTTTTCCTCCCGGTTCCGTAAACTTAATGGCATTGGAAATCAGGTTATTCCACACCAGTTCCATAAGACTGGGGTCTGCCTGTATTACAGCCCCTTCCTCTATATCTACCTCCAGCTCCAGTTCCTTCTCATCCCATAGTTCTTCGTACTGCAGGATGCATTCTTCCAGCTGACCGCATAGGTCGTAGCTCTCAATCTCCGGGTCGATCCGCTGGTTCTCCAGCTTGTTCAGCTTCAGGATATTGCTGATCAGTGCAGACAGCTTTCCTGCGGCCTCTCGAATATTTTCTGCATATTCCAGCTTTTCTTCTTCACTTACGTTTTTCATCTGGAGCAGTTCCGCATAATTTTTGATAATGGCAATAGGGGTCTTCATCTCATGGGAAACATTGGAAACAAAATCTGTCTTCAAGGTCTCTACGCTTCCCAGTTCTTCCACCATCTTGTTAAAGTCCAAAATCATCACATCCAGATAATCCAGTTTGTCAGAGGTGTGAACTGTGGGAACATACACAGAAAAATCCCCTCCGGCTACCTGCTCGGTAGCTTCTGCCAGCCTGTGAAGAGGTGCCTCGTAAGTATCCTTTATTTTCTTCCTTGTAAAGAAGGTCAGACCTACTGCCACGGCACTCCAGTATATGGTAGGAATAAGGGTCTGAATGACGCTGTTCAATGCAAGAGCGTTCATAAGCACTACCAGTCCCTGATGGATTCCTGACATCAGAAGAATGACTCCCAGATAGATAGCGAAAAGAGAAACTGGAAAAAGGCTGTCCTTAATGATCCGTTTCCCGGTTTTATCTTTCCTGGTCATTGAAGCACCGCCTTATATCCCAGTCCCCGTACTGTCACAATCTTAAATCCATCACAACCAGACAGTTTATTTCTAAGTTTTGTCATATATACATCCACCGCCCTAAGGCTGGTGTCGCTGTCCAGGTCCCAGAATTCGTCCATTAGCTGAGCTCTGGAAAAAGTCTTTTTGGGATAAGAAAGAAGCTTATATATAATATTGAATTCTCTGGTAGTCAGGCTGATTTCCTCTCCATCTACTTCTGCACTCATTCCATCGGCGTCCAGCACCAGGTTTCCCACTGTGATCTTTCTCTCCAGCTCGATATTGGCCCGGCGCAGAAGGGCTCGTACCCGAAGGACAAGTTCATCCAGTTCCACAGGCTTTACCATATAATCGTCGATTCCCAACTGGAATCCTTTCTGCTTGGAAGGAAGATCATCCTTGGCAGACATGAAGAGAATGGGGATTCTCTGGTTCACCTTCCGCACCGTTCGGGCAAATTCGAATCCATCAATTTCCGGCATCATAATGTCTGAAATGATCAGGTCGTAAAGCTGATTGTACATTTCATCATAAGCCTCCCTGGCATTCAGACAGCCCTTCGCCTGAAAACCACTGTCATTCAGATAAGTACAGACAATCCGGTTCAGTTTCTCATCATCTTCCACCACGAGGATGTGTACCATCTTCTTTTCCTCCTTTTCTCTGTCTCTGACAAACAGGATAACTTCTTTCTGTTGCTGTAATGTTTAACTTTTGTTTCTGAATTGTTAATTATACATATTTATTCAGGTCTTTCATTACATCTGCCAGAGTAATGGCCTTCAGCTCTTTTTCCATAGCTTCCTGGACTCTGAGCAGCTTATCATCCAGGATGTTATGGATATTCTTTCCCACAGGACAGTTCATATTAGGATTTTCATGAAAATGGAACAGCGTATTTTCCTCTATGCATTCTACTGCCTGATATACATCCAGAAAAGTAATCTCTTCCAGAGGCTTTACCACAGCGGCGCCTCCGGTTCCTCTCTTTACTTCGATAAGGCCTTTCTCTTTCAGCTGTGACAAGATCCTGCGGATGATCACAGGGTTCACATTAATGCTGGAGGCCAGGAAGTCACTGGTTATCTTATATTCATCCTTAAAATTTTCCATACATGTAAGCATATGTATGGCAATGGTAAATCTGCTTGAAATCTGCATGGGCGTCTCCTTTCTTTGTATTTTATTTTAACTGGCAGCTATTGTAATGTCAATTATTACATTTTCACTCAGACTTTCCAGAAATTTCAGCCTGCCCTCTGTTCGAAACAATCTGTCATAAACTTTCAGCTTAGAATCAAAGTTATTGACATGCTCAAAACAGACGTTTATACTATGATTAACAGTTAAGTTCAACTGTTCTTCTCTGTTGCGGAGAAGTAAAAAATGAGCAAAAAGTATACTTTTTAAAATTACAGCATAAAGTATATAATCAGGTGCAGCTCCTGGTTTCTCTGCTGCGGAGAGTTTAAATATGAGCAGAATAAATTTAGCTGCGTGGAAGGGTTCTGGTCAGTGCAGAACCCTTTCTTTTTCAGAAGAACAGGTCACTTGTCCTACGTCTTTTATCTTATTTCGGAGGTCAAATGTATAGTGCTACCGATTTAAATAATCTTACTATAAAACCAAAGATAAACGACATCACTCTGGAAGTCTTGAGAGAATTCTACGAAATGTTCTTATATCCCTTCATTTTCACATATACTGTCACTGCAAATAACAGTTCCCGCAAAATCAAGTTAGCATTTAATACTCGTAATTTTTGCCATTTATTGGGAGTAGAGTCTATTGCCAAACGCTCTGTAAAATATTCCGATTTACATAATTACCGGGGTGAAGATGGATGGAATAATATTAAAAATGGATTGATAGACATAAAACAGTTAAAGCAATTAAATAAAAAACAGTTTAATAATGTTAAGGCAAAATATGTCTATTTTTATCTGCTTCCTTCATTGTTAGAGAATCCATTAGCTGTAAACTATAATAAAAATAAAGTGAAACCGCCTACAAATATCGACTGTGAACTGCTGTTTTACAGCACATATGATAATGCTGTTATCCACTTAGGCATAGATTGGGATTCACATGAAAATTATTACATCCCCAGAATTTTCTTCGTAGAAAAATTGAGAAAATCAAAAACTATAGATATTCACACAGAAAATCAAGAGCAAGTCACTGTTAAAAAAGAGGATAGAATTATCTTGATATAGGCTGCTCAAAAATTTGTATAAAGATTATTTTTCTTCCAGTTTTTAATCAGGGGTACCCCAAGTCATTTCTGACCTGGGGTACCCCTCCTTTATCAAATCTAGATGTTGACTACAGACTCACAGCATCTGAAGTCTGTATCAATGGTATTAGCGATTACCTGAGCCTTAAATTTTCTTTCTTCGCACATTGTCCCTGGAGTTCCTCCGCATACATTTATGTCATCCGGAACCACAAATTTAACGCATTTTACCTGAATATCCCGGCATCCAGGATAGTGGTGGGCAGGAATTGTCATGGTTTTCAGGCCTCTCTGGTACTCCTTTCCATAGCAGTCAACTTCTGTAAGGATAATCCCCAGAGCCACTCTTTTATCCGGGCACACATTCTTAATGGTGAGGTTAAGTTCCAGTATTCTTCCCTGGGATTCCAGATATACATCCCCCAGATCTATCACAGCAAAGTCCTTACATCCTTCCACTTTAAAGTCTATGGGGCGTGGGCATTTCTCCGGGGTCACCGGCTTCTCGCAGTCTACAATCACATAAGGTTCCGGGAAAATCACCTTATTTCCATCTTTATCGGAATAGGTAATAGAAGCATTCACAAGTTTTTTCCCCGAGGTCTGGCCTATATGCTTAATAAAGAACTCCAGGGAAGCTCCCTCATTTCCGGAAACCCCCAGCTCAGAAATTTTCCACTGAAGTGTGGTGGAATTTACCATCTCAGCGGTACCTTTGCTGGGAGGATTGATGCTCACGATGCTGAAATCTGGGTTTACTTCCTCGTCAATAACAATATCAAGGGCCCCAGGTTTTGAAATGTCAGCCGCTAAATCTGCAAATAAATCCTCCAGTTCTTCCTCATCCGGCGTCACCGCCACATGAGATGCATCCGGGTCTGTGGCCCAGTCGTTAAGCACTTCCACGTCTATTCCATCGTCCCCCAGAAGTCCGATACAGTAGATGACGATTCCTGCATCCCTGGCTTCTGCCGCCACAGGGGCTGGAGGAGCTCCGGCTGTGGTTTTTCCATCTGTAAACATAATGATCACCCTGGCATTGGAGGAGGCGGGATCGAAAAGCTGGATAGCCTTGGAAAAAGCGTCTGCATGGTTGGTTGCTCCCCCGGCAATAAGTCCGTCCACAGCATTTTTTAAATCCTCTGTTGAAGTAATAAGCCCCGTGTCAGCCACGGCAACGCTGGCAAAGCTTACAATACCGATGTGGCTCCCGGAGCCGATATTTCCATCCTGGGAGCTGTCCGTAGACTCATCAATAATATCTATAAAAGTCTTTGCCCCTTCTTTCATATTGGCAAGGGGACTTCCCGTCATGCTCCCGGAACGGTCCAGCACCAGAACAATATCTGTGGGATTGGAAGAAATATCCGGTGCTGCAGAGAGCCCCAGAGTTACTTTCACGATTCCATCGCAGTCTATTTTGGAAACATCTATTTCTTTATTCGCATTTGTTATGCCCATAACATTACCTCCATATTATGATAAGAGAGCAGATAGTTTTGCCCTCAATCTCATAATATGTTGGAAAAACCCGGTGGTCATAGCTGACTTAGCCCCGGGCAGGAATTCTTATTTTAAGGTTGTTTTTGAAAGCCGGGACCTGGAGTACCAGGTAAAAAAGCCCACAGATTTTTTTCAAATTTTCTTTGCTCTGTGATACAATAAGGCCTGGAGAAATTTTTTTAATGAAAGGTTTTGATCAATATGAAAAGTGTAAATGTCCGCAAGCTTGCCCTGGCAGGCATCCTTGTTGCGGTGGGAATTGTATGCTCCCCTCTGTCCATTCCTGTAGGAGCTTCCAGGTGTGCCCCAGTCCAGCATTTCATCAATATACTGGGCGGAGTCTTCTTAGGTCCCTGGTATGCTGTGGGAATGGCTTTTGTCACAAGTCTTCTGAGAAATCTCATGGGAACCGGAACTCTTCTGGCTTTTCCTGGTTCCATGTGCGGCGCCCTGATCTGTGGCCTGCTCTACCACTATACTCGGAAACTTCCCATGGCATACCTGGGAGAACTCTTTGGCACTTCTGTCATCGGCGGAATTTTAAGCTATCCAATAGCTATACTCCTTATGGGAGACTCCTGTGCTGTGTTTGCTTTTGTTCTTCCCTTCTTTGTGTCCAGCTTTGGAGGAACTCTCATTGCCCTGGTACTTGTAACTGCTCTGAAACGTACCAAAGTTCTGGATACCTATCTGGAAAGACTCCCAAAGCCGAAAAAAGGCCTTTAAACCATGGTCCTGTTCTCCCATAACCGTACTTCTGCCCTGGTACGGTCATGTCTGCCAATTTCTCTTATGTAACCGTACTCTCGGACTCAATGGTACGGTTGCATCTCCCATTTTCACTTTTGTAACCGTTCCTGGCAAGATCCGGCTTTTCTGGCCTGAAATTAATTATTTTTTCTATTTTCTGTTGAAAACGGATAGATTTTCCTCTTTTTTTACGAATATAAGGTATAACCATCAGATGAGTTTTACGCTATACTATTTTCATATGGCGCCGGCAGACCATTCTGCCGGATCTTGTATGCATACTTAAGCCAGAAGGAGAGTTTATGAAAATAACGGAACAAAATTTTATAAAGGAGATAAGTCTTGGGAATGAAAAAGCCCTGGAATACTGTATGCTCCACTACGGCGGTCTTGTCCGTTCTGTGATACACCGGCATATCGGCAGTCTGACCCAATATGAGGAAGACTGTATCAATGAAGTGTTCTTCGCAGTCTGGGAAAACATCGCTTCCTACAGGCCGGAGAAAAACCCTTTCGCCAACTGGATCGCAGGGGTAGCCAGACTGAAGGCTCTGGACTGTCTGAGAAGATATTCCCACCATCTTATGGAGCATAGCTGGGAGGAAAATCTGCCTGCCACAGCTGCCCAGGAGGATACGGCCCTTCAGGCCATTGAAGAAGAAATTTCCCGGGAGACCCAGCAGATGCTGGACTGCCTGAAGCCCCAGGATAAAGACTTATTCCTCCGCCTTTATGTAGAAGAACAGGATATGGAAGAAATCAGCCGGGACACAGGTATGTCCAGGCCGATGATCTACAACCATCTGTCCCGTGGAAAGCGAAAGATCCGAAAATTATTTCCCGGAAGAGTCCAGAAAGGAGACTGACCTATGAAAGAATCCATCTACGATTTATTAAACGATATTGACAGCAGTCCGGAGTCCTACCCAGCTGCTCAGGCAACCCAAGAAGACGTAAAAAACTGGAAAAAAGCTTTTAACAAAAAGAGGATTTCCACTTCTTCAGACAGAAAAGCCGCCGGAAAACACCGATGGAGAAAATATGCAGCTGCCGCTGCGGCTGCAGTTGTCCTGATTGGCGTCGGTTCCCTTCCATCGGTCAGAATCACAGCTTACGCTGCAGTAAAATCTGTCACCTATAATCTGGGACAGCTCCTGGGGATTTCCGCAGATCTGTCCCCCTATACTACAGTAGTCGGAGAGTCCGTGTCCAAAGACGGGTTCACTGTAACTTTAAACGAAGTGATACTGGATGAAAATATGATGTACATTACCGATACGCTGACCACTTCCGAAAAGATGGACACTGTAGAGAAACAAATGAAGTATACCGCCGATGCCATGGTATTTATCAACGGCAAAATGGCTTCCAGCGGAGCCAGCGGCGGCATTGAACAGGCAGACGACTATAACCTGGTATCTACTATGGAAATCGACCTTCCCGATGTTGATACCAGCGGCACTGTGGATATGGAAATCCGCTATTCCGTAGCCGGCAAAGAGATTGGCACCATAGCCTTTACCTCCTCAGGGGCAGAGCTCCTTGCCGATACCGTAACCATTCCTTTGAAGGAAGACATTACCCTGCCTGATGGTACTACATTATCCCTGGAAAAATACACCACCAGTGAAGTAGGCCAGAAGATCTTTTTCACCCTTTCTTCTGAAAAGGCGGTCTACGATGTTATCCTGAAAGGAGAAGACAATCTGGGGAATCCGGTGGAATTTATCACCCGTTCCATTCATGACGGCCAGGGCCGTATGGAAGTCAGCACCATAGACAACGGCTATGTAAACGACCAGGCGGAAAGCCTGACTCTGACCCCATATGCCGTAAAATTCCCGGAGACCAGCGGAAAGATGAGCAATGATTATCAGCCTGTGGGAGAGGCCTTTACCATTCAGCTTAAGTAACTATAAGATAAACAATACAAGTCCGGGACAGGCGTTGAAAAATCAGTCTGTCCCGGACTTATATTTTACTCCGAACCTTACCCCAGTTCCTTCAGAAGCTGGGAAATTGTTTTTTTGTAAATAGGATGCCGCACATTGGGGGCGATTTCACTTAACGGCTTCAATACAAAATCTCTCATATGCATTTCTACATGAGGAATGATAAGTTTATCATTTTCCATAACCAGGTCATCGTATAATAAAATGTCCAAGTCTAAGGTTCTCGGTCCCCAGCGGATGATCCGCTCCCGGTGTGCCTCTTTCTCAATATCATGAAGCTTTTCTAAAAGCTCCTCCGGAGAAAGAAGGGTTTTCAGAAGGAGGCAGGCATTCAGGAAATCATCCTGTTCTACTCCTCCGTAAGGCTCTGTCACCAGATAATCGGATACTTTTTCCACCTTGCAGCCGTTTTCTTCGTTCAGCCGTTTCACTGCATAGTCCAGATATCCCTTCTTATCTCCCATATTTGAGCCAAGGCCCAGATATGCCTTGTGCCAGCATCTGCTGATTTTTACAGATACATATTCCAGAGGCAGCCCCACAGGAGCCCAGGGTTTTTTCAGCTCCAGATCCACCCCTTCCAGCAGAGGATACCGAAGCAGCAGCTCCCGGGCAAGGTTTTCCGCCGCCGCCTCGATAAGCTTAAAGGTATTTTTCTGCATATACTCTGTAATAAAATGGCTGACTGCGCCGTAATCTACAGACAGCTCCAGATCATCCCTTTTCCCAGCCCCCTGGGTATTGGTATACATGACCAGAGAAATTATAAATTTCTGTCCCAGTTTCGTCTCTTCTGGAAAAACTCCGTGCCTGGCATAAAATTCCAGATTTTCTATATGTATTTCATCGTATTTCATTTTTTACTGCTCCCTCAGAATAGCCTGGGTCATCTGTATCGCTCTTTTGTTTTCCTTTACATCATGGACACGGACAAAAGAAGCTCCCTTTTCCACGCCCATTACCGTTGTTACCACTGTCCCCTCAACTCTCTGGTCCGATGGCAGGTCCAGGGCCCGTCCGATCACGGACTTTCTTGAGGTTGCCAGCAGTACCGGATATCCGATTTCCTTCAGAAGTTCCAAATGATTTATAGCCTGGAGGTTCTGTTCATAGGTCTTGCCAAATCCCACTCCCACTCCCGGATCCAGGATAATGTTTTCATCAGGAATCCCTGCTGCTTTTGCGATCTCTACAGATTCCCTCAGGTCCTGGCACATTTCTGTCAGAAAATCTTTATAATCTGTATTATCACGGTTATGCATCAGGCAGCATGGAACCTGAAACTGTGCTGTCAGCTCAGCCACTCTTCTGTCATATTTAAATCCCCAGATATCGTTTACCATATCTGCTCCGGCCTTTAAAGCAGCTTCCACAACATGGCTTTTATAACTGTCAATAGATACCGGAATGTTAAAATTTTCCTTTATCATCCGGATAACAGGAACCACCCTTTGGATTTCTTCTTCAATAGTAATCTGGGTATGGCCCGGACGGGTGGATTCTCCTCCTACGTCAATGATTGCCGCTCCCTCTTCGATCATATCTGCCACATGTTTTCTGGCCTTATCTATGTCATTCCACTGTCCGCCGTCGGAAAAAGAATCCGGGGTAACGTTTAAAATGCCCATAATATAACATTCATGTTCTGTATCAAAATATCGGTTTCCAATTTTCATGATGTCTCTCCTTATCTCCTCATACACGGATCTGCCTGTTTTTCTTTTCTTCACTCCAGTTGCATTCCGGCTCTGCACTGCAGAAACAGCAGATCCTGGACTGCTTATCTGCCCGGTAGATCAGCCCGGCAAGCTGGCTGCTGTCTTTTGTGTCCTTATCTCTGTGCCGGGAAACAGCTTCCAGGATTTCTTCCTGCTCTTCTTCGGAAAAGCCGCTGTCCTTCAGGATTTCCAAAGCCAGCTCTTCTCCGGCTTTCTCATGGGGGATTCCTTCTGTGTATTGGAGATATCTCCCGATATCATGAAGAAGAGCCGCCCCATAAATGATTTCTTTGGAGATGCCTCTGTTGTTTTCCAGATTCTCTATATAAGCAATTCTGGCCACGTCCAGCAGATGTTCCATTCCATGTCTGCAGAATATCCGGTCTTTCTCATATTCTGCCAGTCGTTCCATATGCCATTTCCATACAGGATGTTCACATATTCTGTTTACTCTTTCCATATTATCTCCGTTCCAGCATACGATAGAATTGGTTCTGGAGTTTCTCATCTTCATTGAAAACACCCCTTGTAACCACAGTGACTGTTTTAGTCCCAGGCTTTTTAATTCCCCGCATAGTCATGCACATATGCTCTGCTTCGATCAGCACCATGACGCCATGGGGCTTTAATTCTTCCATAAATACGTCGGCAATCTGCGCAGTCAAACGTTCCTGTAATTGAAACCGCTTTGCAAAAACCTCTAAGGTGCGGGCAATTTTGCTCAATCCCACCACTTCCCCGTCAGGAATGTAGGCAACTGCCGCTGTTCCGTAAAAAGGTAACATATGGTGTTCACAAAAAGAATAAAAATGAATATCTTTTTCCATGACCATGTCATTATTGTCTACATGGAACCTTTTCTTTAAATGTACTGCAGCGTCATCTGTATATCCTGCTGCCAGTTCCTCGTACATTCTGGCAATACGGTCCGGGGTCTCCACAAGCCCTTCTCTATGTATATCTTCTCCGATACCCTCCAGGATAAGCCTTACTCCCTCTTGTATTTTTTCCTTATCCATGTGCCTTCCCTCCTTTTCCGGCTCGTTTCTGTAAGCCTTCTGAGGAAAGAACTGTCTCTGAGTTCTTCAAACCAAGTCCACTTCCGTATTTGGATTCCATCTCCAAATATACTCTTGCTTCTTCTTTCATCTTTGGGTTCTCCTATCTGAGATAATATTTTCATCTCATTATAGAACTGTTTTTTCTCAAGTGCAATATATTTTGACATTTAAAGTCATAAAATATCCCTGGAGAAACTTTTGCCCCATAGTTTCCCCAGGGATATAGTAAAACAGTATCTCAACATTCTTCCATAATAGCTTGTACTGCCGACTTAGTATCTGTAAGAGGGAACAGTTCATATCCTACCAGACCTTTATAGCCACAGCTTTCTAAATGCCGAAGAACCTTTTTGTACTGGATTTCTCCGGTCCCCGGCTCATGACGGCCCGGAACATCTGCCACATGGATATGCCCCATCTGGTCTGCGTAGGCAGAGATTGTGTCGCAAAGGTTTCCTTCGTTAATCTGCATATGATACACATCATATAAAATCTTCAGTCTTGGGGAAGCAATCAGCCGGCAGATCTCTGCCCCCATCCTGGTAGTACTCAGAAAATTCCCCACATGGTCCACTGAAATATTCAAGGCCTCCAGGTTCAAATTGATATTTTCCTGCTCTGCCAGCCTGGCGCAGGCCAGTAAGCCATCATACATACAGCAGATCTTAACTGTGTCCGAAAGCTCCTCATAATCCTTCACTACAACGCCTCCTTCTCCCAATGCGTTGGAATGAATAGTCAGGCTGAATGCTCCTACCTTCTTGGCCGCTTCTATGGATTTTTTCAGTTCTTCCAGATATTTCTCTCTGTGTTCCGGATCTACCAGAGAATAGTCTGCATCTCCGTTAAATCCGCTGATAAGGATTTCTGCACTTTCAGCAGCCTCCTTGGTATCCTTCAGATCTTTGTCCCTCCAATCCCAGAATTCCACTGCAGCAAATCCATCCTCCTTCGCTGCCTGAAACCGCTCCTTCCAGGGAAGTTCTGTGTATAACGTATCAATACACGCACATTTCCGAAGACTCATCTTTTACACCTCATTTTACAAAAATATTTACCCTCAGTATACAGAGTCAAACACTCCTTTGTCCACTGAGGGTACTGTATTTTTTATGCGCTGTCAATATCTGAGAAAAAATTTTGATTACGCAAACTGGCTGTTATAAAGCTGGGCGTAGGCCCCTCCTTTTTCTAACAGCTCTCTGTGCCGTCCCTGCTCAATAATGTTTCCATTCTCCATAAATAAGATCAGGTCTGCGTCCACAATAGTAGAAAGCCGGTGGGCGATCACAAAGCTGGTCCGGTTTTTCATCAGGCTGTGCATAGCCTTTCCGATTTCCATCTCTGTCCGGGTGTCTACGCTGGAAGTAGCCTCGTCCAGTATAAGAATTGGCGGATTGCAG
Organism: Blautia sp. An81; assembly: GCF_002161285.1. GTDB lineage: Bacteria > Bacillota > Clostridia > Lachnospirales > Lachnospiraceae > Blautia > Blautia ornithocaccae. The sequence goes on from NZ_NFHH01000007.1 coordinate 71,302, forward strand.
AGAAAGACTCTCGCTATAGTCAGCAGCTGTCTCTGTCCCACAGAAATGTTCTCCGCTTCATTCTGCAGCACCGTATCATATCCCTTAGGCAGTGTCCTTACAAAGAAATCCACTCTGGCTGCTTTGGCAGCGGCAACGATTTCTTCTCTGGTAGCGTCCGGTTTTCCGTAAGCAATATTCTCTGCAATGGTTCCCTGAAAAAGCCAGGTATCCTGAAGGACCATGCCGAAATTTTCTCTCAAGTTTCCTCTTGTGAGATTTCTGGTATCCACTCCCTCCAGAAGGATCCTGCCTCCATTTACCTCATAGAACCTCATAAGAAGATTGATCAATGTGGTCTTGCCTGCTCCTGTGCTTCCTACCACTGCGATCTTCTGTCCCGGTTTTGCCTGGAAGCTGATATTTTCCATAAGGATTTTTTCCGGAGAATAGCCAAAGCGTACATTTTCAAATTCTACAAGGCCCCTGGCCTTCTCTACTACTTCTGGTTTTTCCGGTTCCGGAGATATTTCTTCTTCATCTAAGAGCTGGTAAACTCTCTCCACACAGGCCAGAGCAGACTGCATGGAATTTATCATATAAGCCCCTTCTGTCAAAGGCTCTCCTGCCTGATACACATACTGGAAAAAAGCCTGGAACCGTCCTACAGTAAGGGCGCCGTCCAGCAGAAGTTTCCCTGCAAACACCGCAATGCCCACCTGCCCCAGCCGGTTGATAAAGCGGATTGTGGGGTTAATGGCGTTGGTCACGAAATCCGCCCATTTGGAGGCCTGAGCCAGTTCCTCGTTCACCCGGTGCATATCCCTGGAGCTGTTTTCTTCCTGGGTAAAGGCCTTAATAATATTTCTGCCGCTGTATGCCTCTTCCACTTGTCTGGTGACCTGGCTGACACACTGCTGCCGCCTGGCGGCAAACTCCAGTGTCTTGGCAGAAAAAACCTTGGTAGAAAGAAGGGAAAAGGCCATAAACACCAGAAAGATCAGGGTCAGCCCCACATGAAAGCGGAACATCATGATGAGAGAGCCCACCACAAGTCCCACTGCGGAAAACAGTTTCAGAAGTCCCGTCTGAAGAGCCTCTGCGTTTTTGTCCAGATCGTTTACTGCCCGGCTCATGATCTCTCCAGGCTGATGGCCGTCAAAGTAGGAGAGGGGAAGCCGGTCCAGTTTCTGACTGATATCTGTCCTCAGCTTCAGGCTGAGGCGTTCTGCAAAACTGGCCATAAGAAAATTCTGAAGGCCGTAAAACAGGGAAGTAACCCCATATATTACCAGAAGAGTACAGATTTCTTTTCCTCCTGATTCCCAGGTCACTGAAAATGCCTGTCCCCCTCTGGCTGCCTCCTGTATCTTTTCCCAGAGCAGGTCAATGATCCCTGCACTGTAAACAGGAGCTAAAATAGAAAGCAGGGTGTAAAATATTACAGATACAAAAACCACCAGCAGCCGTCCATGCTGTTCTTCTACCGAGTTCCACATCCGTTTCAAAGTCTCCAGCGGACGGCTGGGCATTTCAAATTCTTCTTCAAATAAGGCCTGATTGTTCTCTTCCATACTTACTCCCCTCCTTTCATCTGGGATCTGGCAATATCCCTGTAAACGTCACAGTTTTCCATCAGATATTCGTGGGTTCCTATTCCTGCGATTTCGCCCTCATCCAGGACTACGATCTGGCTGGCATGTAAGATGGTGCTGATCCTCTGGGCAATGATCAATACCGCCGCTTCTTTTGTCTCTTCTTTCAAAGCCTCTCTCAGAGCCTTGTCTGTCTTAAAGTCCAGGGCTGAAAAGCTGTCGTCAAAAATATAAAGGTCGCTGTCCTTCATCAGGGCTCTGGCAATACAAAGCCTCTGCTTCTGACCGCCTGAGAAATTCGTTCCTCCCTGGGCAACTCTTGTCTCCAGGCCCTGGGGCAGATTTTTTACAAAGTCTGCCTGGGCAATCTCCAGAGCATGGAGCATTTCTTCTTTTCCGGCGTTTTCTTTCCCATGGGCCAGATTTTCCCCGATGGTCCCGGAAAAAAGCCAGGCTTTCTGAGGCACATAAGAAATCTCCTGCCGCAGTTCTTTCTGGGGGAGGTTACGAAGGTCCTGTCCTTTCAGTAGAATGCTCCCCTGGCTGACATCATGAAATCTCAGGATCAGTCTGGCTATGGTAGATTTTCCGCTTCCTGTGCTTCCGATAATGGCCGTGGTTTCTCCCCTTCTGCAGGAGAAGCTGATGTTCTTCAAGGTGTTTTCCTCTGCATCAGAAAACCGGAAATTTACGTCTTCAAAGCGGAGTACCTCCTGGGTATTATCCCAGTTCCCTTTGACGCAGTCTTTAGAGTCCTGGATTTCCGGCTCTGTTTTCAGCACTTCCTCCATACGGCGGATGCAGACTCTGGCCCTGGGTAAAAGTATGATCACCATCTGGGCCATGATAATATAAAATAATATTAAAATGGCATATTCCGCCAGTGCCGTAATGTCCCCGATCTGCATAAATCCTTTTCCGATTCTGTTTCCTCCCAGCCACAGGATCAGAACAATACACAGATTGATAACTGTGAAAGCTGCTACGTCCAGGCCGGCAAAAAGCCTGTTTGCCTGAATAGAAGACTCTGCATAATTCTCAAAGGTTTTCCTCATTCTGCCTTCTTCTCTTTTTTCCTTGTGGAAAGCCCGTATTACCCGGACTCCTGTGATATTTTCCCGAAGGACCACATTCATCCTGTCCAGGAATCGCTGCAGCCGGTCAAAAATTTCCGACGCTTTTCTGGTCACAACCAGAGCCAGTACAACAATAAGAACTGTCACTCCAATGAGCAGCAGTCCCATCTGGCTGTCTATGGCAAAGGCCATAGAGGTTCCCATGATACATACCACCGGAACCGGGATTACCATCTGAATACACCAGACTACCGCCTGCTGGATTACATTAATGTCATTTAAGGTCCTGGTGATCATAGAGCCAGTTCCAAATCTCTGGAAATCCTCTCCTGAAAATTCCAGGGATTTGTCATATACTGCATTTCTCATATCCTGGCCAATCTTTGCGGAAAGCTCCGCACAGAGATAGCTGCCTGCCAGAGCGCCGGCGCCGGCAAGAAAAGCGATCAGGATCATCTGACCGCCTTTTTCCAGCATATAGCTTAAGTTGCCTCCTGCCACTCCCATATTTACCATATCTGCCGTCAGTCTGGGTATCAAGAGTCCTCCTGCCACATCCAGTATGGTTACCAGCAGCGTAAAAAAACACAATCCTTTATACGGTTTCATAAACCGCAGTACCGTTTTCATAAAATCCTCCTGTCATGTCTTTCTTTTCCGTAATTGTCAGATTTTCTCTGCTCCTTCCCTCATAAATCTGGTATATTTTCGGAGGATCTGCGTAATCTTTTCCTGTTCCTCCACTTCCAGATTTTCGAAAACCTGGTGTTCCAGGCTCAGCACCCGGTCCACAGTCTTTTTGGCAAACGCTTCTCCTTCTTCTGTAAAGGAAAGAGTCTTGTTTCTTCTGTCACCGGAAACTGCTTCCAGCTGAAGATATCCCTGTTTTTCCAGGTTTTTAATTGCAGAATTTACCGTCTGCCGGCTCATGGACATCTCCTGGGCAATTTCCGACTGGGTCAGTTCCCTGTTTGCCTCCCTCATAGTACACAGTATCCACATGGCGCTGTCGGAAAGTCCAAACTTCAGAGCCAGCATGTGGTATACATCATCTATTTCCTTAGAGGCGCTGATAAATTCCTGATATCGTTTCTCTGTTCCTGCTTCCAAATATCCTCCTCCTTATCCTCAAAAAATCAAAAGCCCCGATGCAGGCATGTCTCTTTGACTTTGTTGCCCGCAGAAATAATCCGAAATCGGAGTATAGAGAGTATATTACGATTTCGGATTATTGTCAAGATAAAACTCCTAAATATAAGGGGTTTTTCTTTATTTTTGCCCTTATATTTAGGAGTTTTTATAATTGTTCCTTTATTCCAGAACCGTAAGCTCGTCTCCTTCCCGGATCCGCCCGCCCCGGATCACTCTGGCAAACACCCCTTCTCTTGGCATAATGCAGTCTCCCATGATCTTGTATATCTCACATCCGCTGTGACATTCCTTCCCGATCTGGGTCATCTCCAGCACCACATCCCCGGATTGAAAACGGGTGCCTACAGGAAGATTTTTAAAATCTATACCGCTGACAATGAGATTTTCTCCGAAGGCCCCGTCTTCCACAGGGGCTCCCTTTTTCTTGAAGTCCTGTATCTTTTCGTAGGAAAGCAGACTTACCTGACGATGCCATTTACCTGCATGGGCATCATTTTCCAGCCCAAAATCTTCTATAAACAAAGCTTCATGGACATTTCTCTTCTGCGTGCCTTTCTTTTCGCTGATACAGATTGCCATGACTTTTCCCATTTCTCCACCTCCATGAAAAACTGTAAACTGCCCCTCCAGAGCTATCCGCCAATCTGGGACATCATATGGGTCTCCACTTCCCCAGTATCCTTCTCTCCGAATCTGTGACTCTGGGGCTTATCTCTGATCGCCTGTTCCACAGCCCTTTTCAGAGTTTCCTGACTGGCCCCTTCTCTCAGCAGCTTTCTCAAATCTGTCCCTGTCTCATACTGAAGGCAGGTTTTTAAAAATCCCTGAGAGGTCAGCCGTACCCGGTTGCAGCTGCCGCAGAATTTATGGCTCAGTGCACTGATAAAGCCGATTTTTCCAAAAAATCCTGGAAAGCTATAGTAATGGGCTGGTCCGTTACCCAGTTTTTCCTGGCAGGGACTAGGTGTCCCATATTTTTCCCGGAGCTGTTTAAGCAGCTCTTCTTCTCCCACTGACCTGAACTGTCTTCCCAAGCCAATAGGCATCATCTCTATATAACGCACATGTACAGGATAGTGTCTGGCCAGTTCTGCTATTTCCAGAACTTCCTGGTCTTCCCTTCCCAGAGGCACACAGTTGATCTTCAGGGGAATTTCCGGATATTTCAGCGCCTCGTAAAATCCCTCCAGAACTTTATCTAATCCCCTTCTTCTGGTAATCTCTGCAAAAACCTCCGGATTCAGGGTATCCAGGCTCAGATTGATCCCGTCTATTCCTGCCTCCCCAAGTTCTCCCAGAGCTTCCTTCAAAAACAGACCGTTGGTGGTCAGAGTAACCTTTTCTATTCCCGGCAGTACCTTTAACTTTTTTACCAGCCAGGGAAGGTCCCTGCGCACCAGAGGTTCTCCTCCGGTCAGCTTGATCTTCCGGATCCCCAGACTGGCAAAGACCTCCGCCAAAGTGACGATTTCGTCATAGCTGAGAATTTCTTCATGGGAAACCATGGACACGCCTTCCTCAGGCATACAATAGAGGCATCTCAGATTACAGCGGTCTGTCACTGAAATCCGTATATAATCGATTTCTCTTCCATATTTGTCAAACATATCTCCGGTCTCCCTCCTTTGTGATATCAGCCCGTTCCAAATCCGCAGTCCGGCCAGCGGCATTCCTCACATCCCAGGCACAGGCCGCCGTTTCCAAGTCTGGTAATATCCTTTCTGGAGACCTGTATTCCAGCCGCAGTCTTAGGCAGGACCAGATCAAAAATCGTAGTCTTCGCATACATTACACAGCCTGGCAGTCCCATGACCGGAGTTCCATCAGGAAAATAAGCCAGACAGAACATAGCTCCCGGAAGCACCGGAGCTCCATAGGTGACCACCTGAGCGCCGCTTTCCTTTATGGCTCCCGGCGTCTGGTCGTCGGGATCTACACTCATGCCTCCTGTGGCTATAATAAGCTCGCAGCCTCTGGCTTTCAGTTCCAGGATTGCCTCTGTGATCTTCTCTTTTTCATCTCCAACAATAATATGCTCCTCTGCCTGTATTCCGTACTGTTCCAGCTTTTTCTTCACCACAGGAGTAAATTTGTCCTGAATTCTTCCATAAAATACTTCGTTTCCTGTAGTCACGATCCCGGCTTTTTTCAGCCGGTAAGGCAAGAGCTGGCAGAGAGGTTTTTCCCCTGCAGTCTTTTTGACCAGCTCCATTTTTTCTTTTTTGATCACCAGAGGGATCACCCTGGTTCCCAGGAGCTTATCCCCTTTTTTCACCGGAGTATTGCTGTGCCTGGTAGCGATCATTACCTGGTCGATCTCATTAATGGCATTCAGTCTTTCCACGTCAACCAGAAACAATCCGTCACAGGCTGCAGTCAGCTCGATTTTACCCTCTTTTACCTCAGAAGGGATCATATTTTCTCCCTGACATACCTGGCATAAAATCTCCGCCCCTTCGTTTTCGTGATAAACAGTATCATCCTTTTCCCACACATAAAGCTGGTCTTTTCCCATGCTCAGAAGTACGGGAATATCTTCCCGGGCAACAATATGCCCTTTCCGAAACCGGGGGCCTTTCACTACTCCCGGAATGATCTGGGTCAGATCGTGGCAGAGCACCTGTCCTACCGCGTCCTCCGTCCGTATTAATTTCATATATCATCCTCCTGTGGCTCCGGATACAGAAGCAGGACATTCTGGGGGGCAATACCAAGTTTCTCCGGCATGGTCCTGGGATTTCTGTCCTTAGGCAGTCTCCACCACAAATCCGGCGTCCCTTCTTTTTGTCCTGCATACCGGAACAATATTCTCATTTCAAAAGGTTCTTCTTTTTCCGATGCATAGGAAACCGGAAAAATATTTTCCCTGGCTTTGGGGTTAAAGTAATGAGCCCGGAGGCCCACGGCGCACACATGATCTTTTACTGGTTTTCCTGTACGCAGACGGATTCCCCAATCTGGAACTTCCACCTCATATTCCCCGGTCTTTCTGGCCTCAGCAATATTTTTGCAGCCGGTCAGCTCTGCTCCTGCCCAGCTTCCCGGGTCGGCAAAAAGTTTTTTTGTATCATCGGTCTTCAGGATTTTTCCATTTTCCATAACTGCTGTCCGGCCACAGAGATAATATATTTCATCCCGGCTGTGACTTACCAGCAGCACATCCTTTCCATACCCTGCAAGGATGTCTTTTACCTGTATCTGCAGCAGCTCCCGCAGATAAGAATCCAAGGCGCTGAAAGGCTCATCCAGCAAAAGCACCTCCGGCTCACTGACCAGGATCCGGGCCAGGGCCGTCCTCTGCTGCTGTCCTCCGCTGAGCTGTCCCGGATACAGCTTCCTCTGAGCTGTAAGATCCATTTTCTCAAGCATTTCCTCCATTTTCTTTCTGCGAATGCCTTTATCCTTCTCCCTGGATAAACCGCAGAGAATATTCTTCTCCACTGTCATATTGGGAAACAGCGCATAATTCTGGAACAGATATCCTACTCTTCGTTCCTGAGGTTTCAGATTAATTTTCTTTTCACTGTCAAAAAGCACTCTGTCATCCAAAACAATCCTTCCTCTGTCAGGCTTTTCAATGCCGGCAATGGCCTTCAAAGTCATACTCTTTCCGCAGCCGGAAGCCCCCAAAAGGCCAGTGATGCCTCCCGGATGTTCCAGATCCACAGATAATCGGAAGCTGCCCAGTTTTTTCTCTATATGAACGGAAAGGCTCATATCCTGCCACCTGCCTTTCTGTTTCGGCGTTCCAGCATATTCACCGCCAGAAGGATTATTATTGAGATTACTACATTTACCATGACCCAGAAAAAGGCTTCCTGCTCATTATTGGTCCGCCAAAGCTGATAAACCGTGGTAGATATGGTGGCCGTCCGCCCCGGAACATATCCGATGAGCATACTGGTGGCTCCGTATTCTCCCAGAGCCCTGGCAAAAGCCAGGACCGTTCCTGCCAGGATTCCCTGACGGCAGGCCGGCATCCGGATACGCCAGAAAATATAGGTATTGGAAAGGCCCAGGGTCTGCCCGGAATATGCCAGGGTAGTGTCAAAACTTTCAAAGGCTCCCCTGGCTGTCCGGTACATCAACGGAAAAGCTACTACCGCCGAAGCTACAATGCCTCCATACCAGGTCATTGCAAACTGTATGCCGAAATTAGCCAGAAATCTGCCCAGGGGCCTTTGAGGCCCCAGAAGTATCAGCAGAAAATAACCGCATACCGTAGGAGGAAGTACCATGGGCAGAGTCAGTATCACATCTAAAATCCCTTTCACGGCCCTGGGAAGCCTGGCTATATAGTAAGCGGAAGGGATTCCCAGGAAAAATACAGCCGTACAGCTGATGGCCGCAATCCGCAGAGAGTTCCATAAAGGATACCAATCGATCATCCTTCTGTCACCCTGGAGAAGCCAACCTCTTCAAAGATTTCCATACAGGCATCTGTCTGAAGGAAATCCAGAAAAGCCTGAGCCTCTTCCTGATGCTGACTGTTCTTCATAACAGCGGCAGGATAGATCACCTGTCCGCACATTTCCGGCGTAGCATAGTCAGAAGCTGTAAGCCCTGCAGAGTAAGCATCTGTGCAATAAATAACGCCGCAGTCCACGGTGCCTTCAGAAACCTGTGTGGTTACTTCTTTTACATTACTGCCGTAAGAGATCCGGCCATTTGCAGCCAGTTCTTCTTCATTCAGTCCATAATACTCCAGGATCTTCTGGGTATACTGTCCTACCGGCACATCGCTGTTTCCCATTCCAAGAAGAATTGTTCCTTCCTTCAATGCTGCCGCCATATCATCAAATGTCTCTAACGGCACACTGCTGTTTTCGCTGACGCAGAGCACGACCTTATTTTCCAAAATATCGATCCTGGAGTCCTCCAGGACCAGATCAAGCCCTTCTGTGTTCGCCGACGGGTCTGCTGTACTGTCCATCTGATCCATCTGGGTCTGTCCTGCAGAAATAAAAAGATCACAGACAGCGCCTTCCTGGATCTGGGTCTTTAAAGTTCCTGAGGAGTCAAAGTTAAAGACCAGACTTACATTGGGCTGCTCTTCTTTATAGAGTTCGCTGATTTCTGTAAGAGTCTCTGTGAGAGAAGCTGCTGCAAATACAGTCAGTTCCACCTCTTCTCCTTCTTCAGTCGTTTCCTGGCTGTCAGAAGCTGTTTCTGCAGCGTCTGTTTCCTCTGCTGCAGCGTCTTCTCCTCCGGCGGTCTCAGATGTCTCTGTGCCGCTTCCCTGGCCGCATGCCCCCATGGCCAATGCCATTGCGCCTGCCAGCAGTACTGCTAAAACCTTTTTTTTCATTTGCTTTCTCCTTTCTTATTCAGAAATTTTATATACAAAACGTGGATTTACACGCTTTGCTCCTAAAGCTATCAGAAAAATACTGGCCCTCATCCTGCAAGCAAAAAATATTCGTCAAATCTCCGAAAATTGTATAATAAGTATAGCAATTTTTTTGGGGTTTCTCAAGCAAATTCCTCTATTTTAACTATTTCTCCTTCTTGGATCAGATAACTTTCTTCATTATTTTTTCTCCATCTCAGATCTTCTCTTTTATCTCCAAGGAAAAATAACTTCTGTTCTTCTTCTGGTGCTGCTACAGCAAAAAATTTATCTCTTTTATTCCATATAGTAAGGATTTCTCCGTATCCTACAGGGTTTTCCCCTGCATAATAAAGCTCATTGGCCAGCACCTGGATCCCCGTTTCCCAAATTCCCTGTGCCTCCAGCCAGAAGCGGATCACATTTCCCAAGCCTGCAGAGACGATCCAGACCGGCAAAGTTTCCTTTCTGCAAAACTCCAGGAGTTCCAGAGTTTCTCTCCTGGGAGGCAGCAGCTTTGCCGCCTTTTTTAGTATCTCTTCACCAATGCCCTCTCTCACATACAATTCCATCTGTTCCTTCCACCAGTTCTCTGCCCTTTTGTTCAAAGTTGCCTTCTCCTGCCCCTTCTTTGCAGCATGCAAAATCTCTCTTCCCATTTTCTGAAAAAGCCGGTCTCGCCCTGCGGCCAGTCCCGAAGTTTCCCCCAGTACGTGAACCGCCCCGTGAAGGGAACTGCCGAAGAGGGTCAGGGTCCCGTCAAAGTCCGTCACCAGCATTCCCCTGTTCTGGAGCAGTTCCTCTTTGATCCTGTTCATTCCCCGTTCCTCCATAATAACGTTCTATCACTGCATCTGCTGCTGCCCAGGCGGCCTGTTCCGCCTCTTCATAAACTTCAAGCATCTTCCGGCCTTCTGCTGTAAGGGTGGAACCGTTTTTTCTCATACGGTGCAGCAGCTGTATGCCCAGCGCCGCTTCTGCCTGGCGTACGATCCGCCAGGCCTTGCTGTAAGCCATTCCCATATGCCGGGCTGCCAGGTTCAGTGAGGAAAACTGATCTACACCGTGAAGAAGATCCGCCACTCCCCTTCCAAAGTATTCATTTCCTTTATCCTCTCTGCGCTTGATACGCAGCCGGGCAATATAATAAAATTCATTCATCTGCGTTCCCCCTGCCTCTGTCCCTTCTCTTAGTTCTCTATCCTGCGCTTTCCCCGGTAGCAGGGCTCATCCTCTGGTTCTGCAGATTTCCAGGTACAGTTGAGTTTTCTCCCTTTCCACTCTCCGGGAAGCAGGCCTCCGGCTTTTTCCTCTATGCCTTTTTCCGTTGTCAGCCCCTCTATTTCCAGAATTTCTCCTTTCCTGGATATCCGGTAATCCACGATCCATGGGATCTGGAATATATAGTCATCAAGTTCTTCCATTTCTCTTCCTTCCCCAATCCTGCTGACGGAATCCAGCCGCCGCAGGCAGCAGCCGCAGGGACAGATTCCCGGCAAAAAGCGGCTTATGTCCCCTGTGCGGTAGCGAATCAGAGGCATAGCCCCGGCCTCTATGAGAGTCACTGTAAGCTCCCCCCACTCTCCTTCCGGTACTGCTTTTCCCTTTTCGTCTACAATCTCCCCAATAATATCATTTTCCCGCAGGTGCATACCCTGAAAAGCCGGACAGGTGACAGCACCTCCAAGTCCCATTTCCCTGGACCCATAGTGGGGGTACAGTCTGGTACCCAGACGCTCTTCGATTGCTTTCATGATTCCCGGGGGACAGGCGTCGCCGCTGACCAATCCTCTTTTGATACTGCTCTTTGGCCTCATACGGAGCAGAGACAGCAGCAGTACAGGAGGGCCTATAAACGTCTCCGGTTTCTCTTCGTCCAGAAGTTCCAGCATCTCCCCGAAGCTTCTCATGTTTCCTGCAGGCACAGGCACGGCGCCCAGCCCTTCCACAGCCTCCTGTATCAATTCGCCCAGTCCCCTGTCTCCCGTAAAAGGCATGGCGATCAAGGCCTTTTCCCCCCAATGGATCAGCTCGGAAAGTCCTGCCGAAAAAAAGGATACTGTCCGATCATTGTCCCGGGCGGTATAAAAGACCCTTTTTGCAGGTCCCGTGGTTCCTGAGGTTTCCCAGCTTCTCACTCTCTCGATCTTTGACTGGCTGACCAGAAGCATCCGATTCCCCTGTTCTTTCAGATCCTGCTCTGTAGTAAAGGGCAGGGTTTCCAGTTCCTTCAGAGAGTTCAGGCGCCGGGGCAGGTTCCGGTAAAATCCCTGTCTGGCGTATTCTCTTTCCAGAAGCCGGTTCAGTTTTTCCAGCTGCCGGCTTTCTATCGCCTGACGGTCCAGGATTTTTATCCCTTCCTTCTCCTTTACCCAGGAATCCAGTTTCGCTATATTCATCTATACAAAGCCCTCCCGTCAGATCCTGTCAGATTATAAATGCAGAAAGGCACCATGCCATACCGGCTGTCTGATTCCAGAATATAACACCGGCGTAAACGGTCCAGTTCCAGATTCCAGGCGTCCTGGAACAGCATACCGGAAACCGCCAGCGTATTTCTGTGGATCTCCCTCAGAAAATTGTCCAGAGAAGAAGTATCCAGAGTCAGTCTTCCCGTTTCTTCCCCGCAGCAGCAGTTTTCTTCCCGAGGCGGCTCTGTGCAGCGGCTTTCGCCGGTTCTTTCTTCCCCGCAGCAGCCATCTCCGGCCTGAAGACCTTCCCTGCAGCAGTTTCCGCTCCACTGGCGGGCCACAAAATCCCGGGCCTGTTCCGACAGGCCGGAAGTCCTTGGCTCCCCATGAGCCAGAAGTTTCATGGAACCATCTTTCTGCCTAAGGTAGTTGGCCTGAAAGGTACAGTAAGGATTAGTGGCGCCTCCTCCGGTAAAATCTCCGGCATGGATCCAGCCTCCTGTCTGTTCTTCCAGAAGCCTCAGCATTTTCGGTATGGTTATCCGATAGCTGCCTTTTGACTCGCTGCAGCGTCCGAAATAACTGACTGGCTGAAAATGAACGCCTCTTATCACAGGCATCCGGCTTCTTGCATAAAAAAGAATTTCCCCGGCCTGGTCTTCGTTAACTCCCGGAGCAATGACCGGAACCAGCACGACTCCCAGTCCCGCTGCCTCGCAGGCATCGATGGCTTTCTTTTTGATCTCCAGCAGAGGACGGCCCCTTAAAACCTGATATGGGGCCTCTTTCAGTCCGTCAAACTGCAGGAAAACACAGGAAAGTCCTGCTCTTTTCAGCTTCTCTGCATATCCCGGTTCTTCTGCCAGACGGATCCCGTTGGTGTTCAGCTGAAAAAATGTAAAACCCAGTTTTTTCCCAAATCGAAGGATTTCTTCCAGATCTTCCCGGACCGTAGGCTCTCCCCCGGAAATCTGAAGATTAAAAGGCCCTCCCTGTTCCATGAGATACTGCATCTGGTCTTTCAGTTCCTCCAATGGTACATCCCGGCCTTGCGGGCCGGATCCGGCGAAGCAGGTCGGGCACTGAAGATTACACCTTCCGGTTACTTCCAGCAGAACACAGCAGCCCCGGCGCTGATGGTTTTCGCAGAGGCCGCAGTCCAGAGGGCATCCCTGCTTTTCAGGAAGGGCGGCGGGAATCCTGTCTGAAGGAAGGATATGTTTTCCCCAGTCCCGGTAGCTTTCCTGTGTTCCTTCCCAGATCAGCGCTTCAAATCTTCCGTGTTCCGGACATTCTTTTACCAGATAGATCCCGTCTTCTCTTACTGCTTTTTGGGCCGGCAGGACTTTCAGGCATACCGGGCAGATGCTCTCTCCTTTTTCCTCCATATAAATTTCCTGGTTTTTCATCCAGGCCTCCATCCGGTTCTTTTCCTCTTCCCAGTTTTCTGCTGTATAATTGATCTTCACAACCTTTTCCTTCAGGATTCCCTTGACCTCCAGAGCCCCCTTCTTTGCCGAAAAAACCGGGCGGCGGAACCGATGGTTTTCTTTTACTTCAAACCCCTCCAGCCTTGCAGCCAGCTCCTCTCCGGTAATAGGAAGTTCATATTCATACGTTCTGGCTTCTGCAAAACAGTTTTCTGTCTTTTTCCATTTAAATTCCATCTTTAAAATGTATCCTCCGTTTTCAGGTTTCTTCCATCTGGTCTCCGCACATAGCGGTCACAGCTTCCAGTACCCGGTCTGCATCCGCCCTTTTCGTAAAACGGGACAGACTCAGGCGTATAGTCCCCTGGGGCGTTCCAAGGTTCTCCATGATCCTGGGCGAACAGTGGAGCCCTGTCCGGCAGATAATGTCATAACTGCCGGATAAAATATCTCCGGCCTCTCCCGGATGCCAGCCTGGAATTGTAAAAGAAAGCACCGGCGTAACCGGAGGTTCCGGCTGGATCACCCGGCAGCCCAGATCCCTCAGCCCCTTTTTCAGATACCGAAGGATTTCCTCCGTTTTCTCCCGGTCCAAAGGATTTTCTTCTGCCCATTGCAAGGCGGCAAGAAGGCCATGGTAAGAAGGCTCGTTTCCGGTTCCTGCCTCCAGATGGAGAGGCATTTCTTCCGGCATTTCCTTCAGATTGCTTTTTACGCCGGTGCCTCCCAGTACATAGGGATCCAAAGTAAGCCCCGGCCGGACGTAAAGCCCTCCGGTTCCCTGGGGCCCCAGCAGATACTTATGTCCTGTAAAAGCTGCCATATCTGCTCCCCATTTTTCCATTTCAACAGAGATCCAGCCCAGACTCTGGGATATATCCAGAAGCATAGCGGCTCCGGCGTCTTTTGCCATGGCCGTCAGGGTCTCTGCGTCATTGACAGCACCTGTCACATTGGAAGCATGAATCAGCACACACAGTCTGGGCCGGTATTTCCTCACGGCTGTTTTCCACACCTCCGGCTCTAACCGGCCGGTCTTATCCACATCCAGGCAGATCACCTGGATCCCCTGTTTTTCCAGCCGATATAAAGGCCGGAGCACTGCATTGTGTTCCGCCTTTGTAGTCAGCACCCGGTCTCCCGGTTCCAGAGGAAAACCGAAAATAGCCTGGTTCAGGCCCCAGGTAGAATTACTTCCCAGAGCAATCCTTTCCGGACAGGCAACTCCCAGCAAAGCAGCCAGTTTTTTCCGTACCTGATCAAACACATCAAACTCCCGGATCCCGCCTCTGCCGGCGTCTCCCGGCAGGCTCCTGAGAGCCTGGGAAACGGCCAGGGCTACACAGTCCGGTTTCGGCCAGGAGGTGGCAGCATTGTTTAAATATACTTTTTGCTCATAACCTTTCACCTGTCATCACCTCAAATTCTTTTATCAGCCGACGGCAGATTTCAATATCCTGTAAAATACGCTTTTTTACTTCTTTTTTCTCCAGGGCTTTCCTATATCTCTCCTCCAGAGATACACGCCTGTTCTCCATGATCAGTTTATCCGCCAGACACACCAGTACATCCTCTCTGCAAAGAGTATCCGGCTCCTGCTCAAAACCTCTGTGGGCTCCCGTTACTGCTGCCAGAGCCAGATACCCCTTTTCTTCCAGAAACTTTCTCACCGCTTTTTCATGAAAGGGCTCCAGCCGCAGCAGATCATGAAGGCAGCCTCCGCTTCTGCAAAGCTCTATATCCAGAAAAGCACCTGCTTCTGTCAGACGCCGGGCCATCCAGGCCGCCAGATCCCCCACCGCCATGCAGTGGGCCCGGATATGAGCCGGGAGATTTACTTCATCATAGAGTTTTTCACACAACTTGGGGGAAATCCCTCTGTACTTTCTGGCATAGGCCCGGATGCGGGCAAGGTCTTTCTGATCATCAGCGTCCATCTGTGCTCCTCCATCTGCTGTCTCTACTGTTTTTGTCTTCATGACACCAAAGGCTCCCTGAAGTCCCTGGCTGCCCTGATAGTCCAGTGCTTTCTGACAGCCTGCCGGAAACAGAAAGGGGGGATGGAAAGTCTTCCCTCCTGAAGCAGGGATCAGAGCCTCTGCTTCCGGCTCTGCTGCCAAAATTCCCTCTCTCAGCTTTTGAAATGTTCCCGGAGAGGTTAGCGGAATGTCTCCGGGAAGAAAAAATACGCCCTGTCTCCTGTCCACAGCCTCAAGTCCCAGTTTCACAGAAGCCAGCATATCCGTGTCCTGCCAGCAGGGGTTTTCTACGATCTTTACCTCCAGAGCCTTCAAGGCCCTCCTTACCTCTTCTCCCCGGTATCCCACAACCACCGTAATATCTCTTATCCCGGCATTTTCCATACTTTGGACAGTCATAGCGATCATGGGAAAGCCGTTTATCTCCAGCAGCGGTTTAAATCCTTCCATCCGTCTGGATCTTCCTGCCGCGGCGATCAGCCCTGCTCCTTTCATGGCAATCCTCCTTTTTCCGAAAGGAGTTCCACGCATTTCTGATATACTTCTTCTACAAGTTCCGGGCATCTTTTCATTTTATTTCCCGGATCTCCCTCCAGGATCTCCCGGCAGGTACAGCCGCCATACCGGCTTTTGGTCCATTCTTCAAACCAGTCCGCCAGCTTTTGGATCAGGATCGGGGCCTCCGGGTCTTCCAGTTCTTCCGCCTCTCCTTTTCCCAGAAAATATCCCAAGAAACAGCAGCCTCCCGTAAGAGCGCCGCAGACTCTTCCGGAAAATCCAAGGCCTCCGTTTAATCCGCTCATGGCCCGTATCAGATCCGGGTCCTCCTTTTCTTCCGATTCCAGCGCCAGGATCATCAAAATCTGGGCGCAGTAGAATCCCTGTCCTGACAGTTCCAGCATACGCTCAAATAAATCCATTTTTCTCTCCTTTCCTGAGACAGGCCAGGAAGTATCCGCACCCGGCTTTTCCTGCCTCTATGAAGAAATCCACACAGCTTTCCTCTGCATTTCCGTTCCAAAGACTTTCCAAAAAAAATTCCTTCCATGCTTCCGTTTCGTCCTCCCCCTTTTCTATCTGGAATCCTGCTTTTTCAAAAGCTTCCTTCCAGCAGTTCCATATCAGAGGCTCTCTCATAGAGAGGGAAGGCGCCTTTTTCTTTTTGAAAAAAACATCGGCTATCAGCAGACAGCCATTTTTTTTCAGTACCCGGAATGCCTCTTTGAGGGCCGCATTTCCGTCTCCGCATCCGGAGACCGTACATTCCGCCAGGCAACAGTCAAAACTTTCCCCGGCAAAATCCAGCCTTCTTATGTCTCCCTGCTCTACTCCCGGGCCTGATGGCTTCAGATCCACTGCCCTTACTTCAAATCCCAATGTTCTTAGATATGCCGCTGTTTTTCCCTCTCCAGCTCCCAGTTCCAGGATCCTGGCAGGAGGACGGAGTCCCGAAAGGGTCAGCAGTCTGGCTGTCATCTCCTGCCCGCCGGGATGACTGCCAATCATTTGTCCTCCAGACTGCGTTCCACAGAAAGGACTTTGCCTACTGCCAGCTCCTCGGGTACGTAAATATAACCGCATTCCGGACATACCGGCAGTTCTACCGGGAACGCATTGCCGAGATAGCTGAAAACCGCCCTTCCTCTGACCAGTTCTTTTTTGCATTTATGGCACTTCAGTTTTCCCATGGGATCCATAGAATAATAAGTTTTTTCTCCCATCTGCGCCTCCTTTACTCCACAGTCATCCGGTGGCTGTAAGCCCCATATACCAGGTATCCTTTCTCTGTCTCGGTAAACTTTACCCAGAAAGTAACATTGCCGATCCTGGCGGAAGCAGCCAGCCAGCCCTTTTCCGGGTCCTCCACCGCTTCTCCTGAGGCTTCATAATCTTTCAGTACAGCTTCCACGTCGCTTTTCAGGATCATACGCCTGTCCATTTCTTCTTCCGCTCCATTTTCATAAAAGACCGGCAGCATAGCTTCCCTCCTTATTTCTTCCTTCCAGATTTCTTGCTGGAGTTTTTCCTTCAGTTTCAGACGGTTCGCTCTACGCCGGGACAGATCCGGCACCGAAGGAGCGCCGGTTCCATAGGCCAGTTCTAGGATATGTATGGAGTCCGCTCCTGCCCGGGTCAGCTGGTCCCTGCAGGCCATGCAGTAGGTCAGGATCTTTCTGGAGGTCCTGCCGGCTGCAAAAGAAGCTTTTTTTTCTGCCATCTCGGGATTCGCAAAGCGGACCATTCCCCCGTATCCGCAGCAGGGAGACAGGTCTTTGGAAAAGGGGGCTTCTTCTACTTTACATCCCAAAGCCCCTGCAAAATCCCGGATCTGTTCCTGGATTTTCTGATCTCCTCTTGCCCCGCAGGCATCCTGTATAGCCACTGTCTGATCTGTCACCGGATCTTTTCCCAGTTCCAGGAGTATCTGCCATACTCCCACCGCAGAAATTTCCGTTCTTTCCCTTAATATCTTCATGCAGGTGGGACAGGCGCAGATCACTTCCGGCTCTCCCATCTCTTTCCAGACGCTGCGGATCTTTTCCAATGCCTCTGAAGCCAGATCTTCTCTTCCTGCCCATTGGGCCAGAGCCCCGCAGCAGCCAAGAAGCAGGCCTACGCCTCCGGTAAGTCTGCCTGACAGATCCCTGTAAGCAGCTTCTACTGTATCCGGTGACACGGCAGAAGCCTGGCATCCGGGGAAAAACATATATCTGCAGTGTTCATATCCCGGCTCAGGCCTGGCCAGAAATGCTTCATTGCAGGAGAACTGCTGGTCCAGAAGGCCGAATTCATGAACAGAAGGCGGCATTTTCTCTGTCTCCACCATGATCTTCCGGGCCATTTTGCATACTTCCGGGTAGTCAAATCCATTAGGACAGGCAGACTTGCACTGTCCGCACAGATCACAGGCATTGATCATTCCGTTTGCCATATGATTTCCCATTACAATAGAAAGATTGTTGTAAATTTCCCGGACAGCTCCTCTGGGATTCCGTTTATACTCCTGGAAATAGACGCAGCCCTTTATACATTCCAGGCACTGGCACTGTATACAGCGTCCGGCCTCTGCTGCCGCCAGCTCTCTGTCCGGTTTCTCCGGTCCTGTAAAAGCCCGGCTTCCTTCCACACCGTCCATGGTTACATGTAAGCGGCTCTCCTGAGGACCCGGCTGCCGCATTCCTTCCCAAGAGGCCCCCTGAAGATAGCGTTCCACTTTAGCTGATACATATTTGGCCCAGGCCAGTATCCAGGCAGCTCCGTCTTTCTTTTCCCATTTCTTTTCTGTTCCAAAAACATTTTCCGGCAGGCCGGTACGCCAAAGGCAAGGAGACAGACAGACTGCGTCCCCACATGCACCCCATTCTGAGGCTTCCCCTTCTCTAACTTTTTGGGTCATTCGAAAAAGTTCCAGAGAAGCCGTATCTGCTTCTGCTTCCTCTTCTGTAAGCCCCCAGGAAATCAGAGGTTCTCTCTGGTTTTCACACCGGGTATACCAGAAAATCTCATAGCCTTTTCTGCCCAGTTCCCAGCAGCAGGCCAGGGCAAAAAGGTCATCTCCCCCTACGATCACCTTTTTATTTTTCCGGGGGATCAGAAAACGGCTGCCTCTTTCTTTTCCTCCATACAGGGCGCAGGCTTTTTCCAAAGCCCTCACCTGGATCCCTTCCCCGACCCGGGACAAGGCGCAGGCCTCCTTGCAGGCTCCGGGACAGCCCTTTGCCAGAAGGTGGAGAAAAGGGGTAACGCTCCGGATCACTCCTGCTGCTTTTGCAAAATCCCCTTTTGCCGCATAGGCGCAGACTGCCCGCATATCCAGATGAAGAGGGCATACTGCCGAGCAGCCCGGAGGATCTTCTCTGGTACAGACAGCTTCCCTCTGATGAAGTTCTTCCTGGCCGAAAGCCTGCTTCATTAAATAATGTTTTCCCACAAATCCCCGATCCTTATGTTCCATATATTCTCTCCTGTGTTTAATTATCTATTTCAAGAATAATATTCGGGTAAAACAAAGCGGGGATCCCCCGCTTTGTCCTGTCTTTTCGTTTCCGCATTTTTTACAGAGCATCCAGTGCAGCTTTTACCACTTCCGGTCTGGCCGGAACTCTGGTGATCCTTGCTCCGGTAGCGCTGTATATAGCGTTCAGGATTGCCGGATGAGGTGCGGCCAAAGGTCCCTCGCCGCAGCCGGCAGCGCCGTATGGGCCAAGAGGTCTCGGGTGATTTTCCTGGTAAACCAGCTCAATGTCGTCAGGAATGTCATTGGGGTAAGGAATTCCGCACTTTAAGAGACTGGTATGTTTCTTCAGGTCCTCAAAGTCTTCTGACAGAGCCAGACCGATTCCCTGAGCAATGGCGCCCATGACCTGGCCGTCCACAACTGTCTTATTAATGATGGTGCCAAAATCAGATACCATGGTAAATTTCACAACCTTTACCTTGCCGGTCTCCATATTGACCTGTACTACAGGCAGGTTAATACAATACATGTATACAGAGAAAGGATTTCCCTGGGCCGTTTCCTGGTCACAGTCCGTGCATGCGGTTGCCACCCATTTTCCTTCATACTTCAGCGGAAGCTTCTCTTCTACCATTTCCTCATAGGTACGATAAGTACCATCTGGTTTTCTCATGGCATTTATCAGCATCTCCGAGGCAACACGCACCGCATTTCCGGTCATGACATTGGAACGTGATCCTCCGGCGGGACCGGAATTCGGAGTCTTTCCTGTATCATTCATCACCAGTTTGATCTGGTCCGGTGTAAATCCTGCCTGACGGAGAGTTTCATGGGCGTGGGTAAGGGTACCGATATCCGCTCCCTGTCCGTGATCCTCCCAGGAATCATAAATCGTCACCGTGTTGTCCGGATTCAGTTCTGCCCAAGCTTCTGAGGAGTCCACGCCGTCCAGGCCGCAGCCATAAACCCCCAGGGACACGCCGGCTCCATACTTGAATTTGCCGTTTTCTCCCTTTTCCCTGTTTAGAGTCTCTGCATAAGCTTTATTCTTCTGGTAATAAGGTCTTGCCAGATCATACAGATCCTCCAGGCAGTATACGTCTGGTTTGCAGCCATTTGGGGTCGTAGATCCTTCCGCTTCTTTATAGCAGTTCATGGCACGGAACTCAAAAGGATCGATCCCCATTTTCGCTGCCATCATATCCATTGCGATATCTCCGCCCATGAAAGACTGAGGCGCTCCGTATCCCCGGAAAGCGGCTCCGTATGCATGATTGGTGCAGACCGTCCGTGACCGGTTGCGGATATTGGGAATGTCCACTCCGGCTCCTACAAACTGGCTGAGACGCATAGTCAGCAGGTCGCCGAATTCTGAGTATGGACCGTGGTCAATAAGGTTGTCGCCTTCAAGGGCCAGGATCTTGCCTTTCTCATCCGCCGCCAGTTTGATATGCATAAAACCGGGACTTCTCTTTCCGGTATAAGTGATCATCTGATACATGTTAAAATTCAGAGCCACCGGACGTCCTGTGACAAGGGCGGCTACCCCTACCAGCGCTTCTATGGTAGGTGAGAATTTATAGCCGAAGGTTCCTCCTGCATGGAGCTGTATCAGCCGGAGTTTTTCCGGCTCTACGCCGATGCCTGCACAGATCATGGCATGATGAAGATGGATCCCGATAGATTTGGAGTGTATGGTCACTCTTCCTTCCTCATCCATATATGCATAGGCCACGTCTGGTTCAATGGGCATATGAGGCTGTCTGGAACAATAGGCGTCCATCTCTATGACATTGGGAGCTGTCTCCATAATAGGAGCCGTATCTTCTCCCTTTATGCAGTTGGTCTCATAGTAAACATTCGGTGTTCCCGGATGGATTTCCATAGCGTCCGGGTCCATAGCTTCCGGTGCAGACATGTACGCAGGAAGCACTTCCAGATCAACCTTCACATACTTGGCTGCTTCCCTGGCATGGGCGACTGTATCTGCACATACCATAGCGATAGCATCTCCGTACTGGAACACTTTCTCGTCACAGAGGATCGGACGGTCCCAGCCGTCGCCTTTATTTGTGGGGAATGTGATAAGTCCGGTGATCCGGTTCTTTCCGGGAACATCTTTATAGGTAATGACCCGGTATACTCCCGGCATCTGCTCTGCCTGAGAGGTATCGATCCCCTTGATCCATGCATGGGATACTTCTGCCTGGACCAGTGCGATCTGCAGGGTATCCTCCGGAAGGGTCTTGATCTCATCGGCTCCAAAATCCCAGGATCCGGTCACTTTTGCTGCCGCCGAAGGACGGGCATAGCTGGTTCCCAAGATCCGATTATCCGTTGGCTGGAACATAAGATCTTCTTTTGTAATCTCTCCCCGCAGTACTCTGGCTGCGTCCATCACCGCATCTATCAGCGGCTTATATCCTGTACAGCGGCAGAGATTCCGGTTCTTATTGAACCATTCCCGGACCTCCGTTCTGGAGGGAGAGGGATTATTCTCCAGAAGCACTTTGGCGCTCATAATAAAGCCTGGCGAACAGAATCCGCACTGTGCGCAGCCATGTGCGATCCAGGCTGCCTGCAGAGGATGAAGGTCCTCCAGAGTACCTATACCTTCGATAGTTTCAATTTTTGCATAATCCGGCACTTTCGCTATTTTGGTAATACAAGAGCGGGTCACTTTTCCGTCCACGATCACATTGCAGGCTCCGCAATGTCCCTCTCCGCAGCCGATCTTACAGCCTGTAAGAAGCAGTCTGTCCCTGAGCACTTCAGCTAAAGACTCGTGTCCCTCTACAACTAAAGTCCGCTGTGTGCCGTTAATCATAAGGATTTTTTTAATCATCCTTCCACCTCCCTATTCTGGTTTTCTTCCTGAATACTGCCGCCGTCAGATCCCTTCTGCAGCGGCGCTCTATCTTTAAGGCGCTGATCCTTAAATTCTTATCTTTTTCTGGTCAAAGCTTTTTTCCTTTGCTACAATAGGCTTATAAAGGAGAAATGCTTATGGAACTGAAAGAAATTCATGCAAAACAAGTTACGGTAGAGGTCAGAGACGAAGCTACCGGAGAAGTCTTTCGCCGTACTCTGCCTATGGAATATTATGAAACCGCTAATTTTCTCCGTCTCAGCGGAGAAGACAGAAAAGGAAAACCCAGTGAACTGGTTTTTCTGTCGGATACCGGAATGCGGCGTCTCAGAGATCTGACAGGAAAAGGTCCGGACAAAGATCCCTGTGGTACTCATCAATAATTTTCTGAATCTTTTGCTTTAATTATAATTTGTTTTCAAAATAGAGTCAATAAATTCGCTTTTTTCCAATTATTCTATTTTGAGAATAATATAATTCTCATTCTCAAAGGGGGAATTTTTCATGAAGATCATCATATTTGGCTGCGGCCAGGGAGGCCAAACCCTGGGTAATCTGCTGTCCGCCTCTGTCCGCCTTCTGGCATTTGCCGACAATAATCCCCAGACCTGGGGAAAAGAATATGAGGGAATCCCTGTAATATCCCCTGCACAGATTCCTCAAATGGATCCCGACCTGGTCTGGATCGCCATCAAAAATCCAGCGGCCGCCTCCTCTGTACTTTCACAGCTTCAGGATCTGGGATACACCGGTCCTGTGCAGAATCTGTCTGCCCTTCTGGATCAGATAGACTTCCGGCTTGCCACGATCCGGCTTCTGGCGAAAGAGATCCGGCAGCGCTGTCTGCCCGGGGAAATTGCCGAGCTTGGGGTACACCAGGGCGCTTCCGCCCGGGAACTGAATCGGCTGTTCCCGGAAAGAAAGCTTTATCTTTTTGATACTTTTCAGGGCTTTCCGGAAAAAGCCCTTGCTGCAGAAGCTGAAAGAAATCCATCGGTCCGGTGGAAAGATGCTTTTCAGGATACCTCTGTTTCTCAGGTATTGGAACAGCTTCCTTATCCGGATCAGGCAGTAATCTGTGCCGGATACTTTCCGGATTCTCTGCCCTCTGCGCCTCCCCGTTTTGCTTTTGTACATCTGGATCCGGACTTATACGAGTCTGTTGCCCAGGGGCTCCGGATTTTCTGGCCACTTCTGGTGTGCGGCGGTGTCATTTTTGTCCATGATTACCGCAGTCTTCAGTTTCCCGGAGCCGGACAGGCAGTAAAAGAGTTCTGCAGGAAACACCGGCTTACCCCTCTGCCGCTGCCAGATCTCCATGGAAGCGCTTTACTTGTCAAGCAGTCGGAAGACTCCTAAACGCAAGCTAAAAATATGTTTAAAAACGGCAGTCTCAGATCCTGCCGCCAGGAAAGGAGTTCAGATTATGTCAGAATTATATAATCTCATCGCCTCCTGTAATCCCAATCGCCAGAGCCTTATCCTCACAGCTCTGGATGGAACAGCAGCAGGTGAAAAGGCTTTTTTTGCAGATGGTTCTCTTCAGTGGGAATCCGGAAAAGAAGGATTCTTCTCTCATTTTGCCGAAAATCTTCCGGATATTTCTGCCCCCGGTATTATCACCGAGAACAGTACACGGATCTTCTGTGAGTTTCCGGCGCATGAACAAAAGCTGGTGATCTGCGGCGCCGGTCATGTATCCATTCCAGTGATCCAGATCGGACGTATGATCGGCTGTACTGTCACAGTCCTGGAAGACCGCCCCAAATTTGCCGACAATGCCAGAAGAGCCGGTGCAGATACTGTGCTCTGCCAGCCTTTTGAAGAAGGGCTGAAAAAAATCCCCGGGGATAGGGATACCTATTTTATCATTGTGACCAGAGGCCACCGTTACGATCAGGTGTGTCTGGAAAAGATCATGAAAAAAGAGCATGCCTATATCGGCATGATGGGAAGCCGGGCCCGGACTGTCAAAGTAAAACAGGCTCTGCTGGAACAAGGCGCTGATCCCCAGATACTGGAATCCGTACACACTCCCATCGGTCTGCCTATCGGAGGAGAAACACCTGAAGAGATCGGCGTCTCCATCATAGCTGAAGTGATACAGGAAAAAAACCGCTGCCGGAAGCGGGGCGGTTTTACAAAAGAGATCCTCAGGGCAATTTTAGATGAAAAGGACAAAGACATCAAAAAAGTCCTGGCCACTATTGTGACCAAAAAAGGCTCCTCTCCCAGAGAAGCCGGGACAAAAATGCTGGTTTACCAGGATGGTCGGACTGTGGGAACCATCGGCGGAGGATGCCTGGAAGCAGATATCATCCAGAGATCCCTCCGTCTTATGTCTCAGGAAAGCCTCCCCCTGGTACTCCATCACGCTGATATGACCGGAAAAGATGCTGAAGACGAAGGCATGGTCTGCGGCGGTATGGTGGATGTTTTATTAGAAGTTCTGTAACAGAAAAACCCCGGCAGTCTTTCGGCTCCGGGGTAATCTTATGCTTGGACACAAAGTTATCTTTTGATAACAGATTCTATTTTTATACTGGTTCTTCTCGAATGATTACTCGATGATAGAAGCAACACGACCTGAACCTACAGTTCTACCACCCTCACGATATCAGACTGATGTATTGCGGTGTGCAAATGGTGATTTTTCGTGTGATTTGTGTGAAAAAATCCGGATTTTCCGTTGTGTCCGTGTGGTTTTTTGGGATTTTGTTATCATGGTGTTATCATGATTATGGCTCAACAATTCCAGCTGCACTCTGCTGTTCGATAAACGTTCGCATTAAGTCTATGGATTGCTTTAATTCTTCTCTTGTATACCTTGGATTATTTTTATTTTCCGGATGATGTATCTGATGTCGTATATATTCTGTCAAAACTTTCTGTTCATCTATAATAGAGTTATTCCTACCTATGCGTTTGTATAATCTCGTTGGCCTTCCTTGAATATACGAGCTTTTCCATCCCTGAAATTCTATAAATGAATATAATTCATCATGATATTCCTCTGTAACTTCATTAAATGCTATATAATTTACTTCATTTAATGACGGATATTGAAGTTGTCCCGGAAGAACGCCTAATATTTCTTTATTTCCTTCTTCATTTTCTTTAATAAGGCGTAAATCTGTAAACTGTAATTGCTTAACAATGTAAGAACTATGTGTTGTCAATATAACCTGCGTATTTGCGACTGAAGCTAATGTCTTAAAGGCTTCTATTAATATCCGCTGATTATCTGAATGTTGTGAAGTTTCTGGCTCTTCTATTGCATATATTACACCCGTATTACCTTGTTCTTGGCAGCGCCTCTCCGCCTCAGCCCTGAAAAAATTTAACAATACAAGTCTTTTTACTCCGCTTCCCCGTTTATTAATTGGAATATCTTCATCGCCTGATATTGATACATTTTTAAAGACATCCTGCCACTTAAGACTGTCTGCTGATGGGATTATCGGATTCAAACTTGCTGCAATTGCTGGATCCATTTCTCGAAGTTTAGTTAATGTTCTATCTGCTACTTCTTTTAATTTGTTTTCAACCTCAGTTGCAACCTCTGCCAATGTTGCCTGTAATTCTGTATCACTCAAAATTTGTTTTACAGCTGTTTTCAATGGATCTTGTATTTCGTCATCTCCATCGCTATTTTTTCTATCTGACTGAAATAATGAATATGTCGGTAAATAATTCGATAATTTTTCCCAGATCTTCTTCGCATCTTCTTTTGATGCATCAATCTCTATGACATCCTGCTGCAAATCATCGGAAAATTTATTCCAAATTGCTTTCCTCATTTCAGCATTTACAGTTTGATTTTCACATTCAATATTTTCACTTTTTATTATCTTTTTTAAATCACTATTCTTTTTTAATAATAATTCTGCACATTTACCATTCGTTGGATGCTTAGCTTTAATAAATACCTTGGCCGCCCCACCATTTTTATATCTCTTTATGACTTCCAGCTGCCCATCAGCATTAAGCATAAATTCATCTTGCAACGAAGTCTCAACTGTCGAATCTATAATTATCTTTTCTGGTAACTCCGAGAAACATACAGAAATTTCTATATCTAAATCTTCTTCCTTTTTGCCTCTCACATTAACATCCGTTTTATCTAATTTTATTACACCTTTTCCATCATTAAAAAATATATCTAAGGCTTCTAAAATCGTAGATTTTCCAATATCATTTTTTCCAACAAAGACTGTTAAATCATTTAATTCTATTTTTGTTTCGTCTTTGTATCCTCGAAAATTCTTAATTTTTATAGAATCTATTTTCACCTAATCTCCTCCATTTCTATATTTTTCCGTTCATTGTTAGCGCTCTTGTTCAACGAGTGCTATTTTAGTTTATTATAGACTGCTCGTATATTCTTGTCAATTCTAAAAAATGGACAATCCATCTTAGACTGTCCATTCTTTCTATCTTACCCTTCCAATTCATCAATTTTAGCTTGCGCTTTATTTATTTTTTCTTTAGCCTTTTCCGCATTCTTTTTTTGCTTTTCTATATCATCCTGTATTTTTCCAACTTTACCCACATTATTTTTTTCTTGCTCTGCATGCAATTTTTGATGATACAGTTGTATTCTCTCTTTAATTTTCTCATACTGATCTGTTGCCTTTGCCAAATCACTTTTTGCTTTTTCTAACTTCCTAACAGATTTTAAATCATATTTATCTTTTATTTCAGACCATCTCGGAATACTAAGATCAATCCCCGTTTCCTGTTTATAACTTCTCAAAAAAGTTGCTTTCCAAGTTCCAGCATTATTATGTGTCTTAGGATTTTGAAAAACTGCCTCTTCTATGGCTGAAATGAAATCTTCAAGTGATTCAAAAACTGTATAGTCTGTTCTTGCCGTATCCTCCGCATACCAAATTCCTGGTCTTATTTTATGTACAACATTATCTTTGATTTGTAAATTAATAGGCCAATCTTCCATTCTTCTTGTAATCTCCCAAACCTTTTTCAACCATACATCTTTTATTGTAACAACTCCATCGTCATTCATATCATATCCAAAAATCAAGTAATCAACATTTAACATATATGGTTTATTGATTATTTCTTCTTCATACATTCTAAAATCAGCAATATCAAATCCTGGTCCACGGTTTCGGTTAAAGGCTTTTACTTCCAACAAATTTTTGGTTTTATCATCTGGATTTAAGAAAAAATCTGGTGGCATCTGAGTATTTTCACTTGGAGCATACTCTATTCCTCTCTTATCCAGCCACCCTTGCAACCATTCCTGCATGATATTTCCCACAACATCTCTCTGCTTTACAATAATGTTCACATCACCTAAATAAAATTTTATCTGTCCTTCTAACTGTAAAATTCCATCTTCATTTACCAATTTATCATATACTTCTTGCGCTGTTAATCTCATGTACGTTCCCCTTTCTACATTTTTCCCCGATTCTTTTTGATATAGCTTTTATAACAGGAACACAGACTGTATTTCCTAATAAATCAAATGCCTCTTTTTCATTCACAATAGATAAATCATATTCTTCTGGATATCCGCAAAGTCTCTGTCCCTCACGTATTGTTAATCTTCGAAGGCCTCCATTATCAATTATTCCTAATTTAGAAACATCCATTGCTACTAAAGTTGGTGCGAGTTCATTAGGATCTAATATTTTTGAAAATTCAAATGACAATTTACCGGCAACAATATTATATCCTTTTTTCTTTGTTTCGTCTGGTATCCGTCTTCCCTCTTCCAATTTTCTCGGATATTCGTATGTCAAATATCCTTTCTTTTTTAAATCCTTTAACATCGTATGCAATTCTGGATTATCATAAAAAGTTTTAATTTGCTTTTCTGTTAAAGGCATTCCGTCCATCCAGTCAATTCCTATCTCCTCTGCCCATTTCTTTTTTCTCCGTTCCCTTAACATCAAATTCAGTAATGTTCTCTCTTCTTTACTTGTAGAACCTTTTAATTCAATTTCCCATGAATGTATGTTGTTTTCTCCTCCCCTTTTATCTTTAATGGATTTTCCAACAACTTCTTCCGGTGTATAATTTTTAAATAATTTCTTCGTGAAATTGCTCTCTACTGTAGGCAATCCATGTTCTAACACTTCTCCAAGTGTAACTGTTTTCTTTTCAAAATTATCCAAATTAATTTTTGCATCTAACATGCCAACAATATACACTCTTTTTCTACTTTGCGGTAAACCAAAATATTGTGAATCTATAAGTTTATAATTTACATTATATCCCAATTTTTGTAGGTGATCCACAATTACTGCTAATGTATTACCACCATCATGATTTACCAATCCCTCAACATTCTCTAACAAAAATCCTTTTGCTGCCTTACCTGCATCCATTTTCTCCTTTAAAATTCTTTCAATTTCAAAGAACATCGTCCCCCTTGTATCAGCAAATCCCAAGCCTTTTCCTGCTGAACTAAATGGCTGACATGGAAATCCTGCTAAAAGAAAATCAAAATCCGGTATCGTATCTGTCTCTATCTGTGTTATATCCCCATATACCTTTTCATTTCCAAAGTATCCCTGATACGCTTTAATTGCATATTTTTTAATTTCAGATGAAAAAACACATTTTGCTTCAAGTCCTACTTCACGCAAGCCTTCTTCAAACCCAAGTCTAATGCCACCTAACCCAGCAAACAAATCAATAAATCGAATTGTACTATCAAAGGATTCTTTTTCTTCTTGAATTCTTTTTGCAATAAGGTTTGCACACTTTTCTGAGAATGAAGCTCCTACTCCATAATAATTTATTTCTTCTTGTAATTCTGGTGTTAAATAAACTTTAAAACCAACCTTTTTTTCTTTCAATGACACGGATTTTCTTCCAGCATTAACTCTTTTTCCGCCTTGCATATTAATCCTCCATAGCAAATATAAACGTTATTTTTATTATATCAATTACATTTGATTTTTCAACCCTTAAAATTCATTTTTCAAGGGACCAAATATATGTATTTTAAGAATCCTTATTGAAAAAAAGAAACTTCCCTGATAAAATCTATCAATAAAGGTAGGTGATAGTATTGACCCGCACATCCACTACTATTTCAAACAATATGCGTAAGATCCACAGCAAAGATACTTCCATAGAATTATTACTCAGAAAAGCTCTATGGCACAAAGGTTATCGCTATCGTAAAAATTATAAGGCTCTCCCTGGTTCTCCTGACATTGTTCTTACCAAATATAAAATTGCTATTTTTTGCGATAGTGAATTTTTTCACGGAAAGGATTGGGAGATTCTCAAACTTCGCCTTGAAAAAGGGAAAAATCCAGACTTTTGGATCAAAAAAATTGAGCGAAATCGTAATCGTGATTATGAAAACGATAAAAAGCTTCTATTTCTAGGCTACACTGTCCTTCACTTCTGGGGGCAGGACATTTCCAAACATACAGATGAATGTTTACAGGCCATTGAAGAAGCCATTTGGGATACAAAATTTTCTGATACAGCCACCGACTATGATATATCTGAAGAATAGCCCCTCCTATACAGGAGGCTGTCCACAACGCCTGCAAACAGCCTCTTTTCTACATAAAGATTATATTTTTATATACTATTTCTTCAGCAGTTGCTTTGATATTATTCATCCTCCGCACCCATTCCATCTGATTCTGCCTCTTCAGCTCTTCCGTCACTCCCCACTGTTCAGCCATCTGCTCCATCAGCATCTCAACTTTTTCTCTTGCTTCCTTATCAACCTGATTCAGATGCTTCGTCAGTTTCCCGGTCAATACAAGATACTGATACCTGGCACTCCGGTGCTCTTTCAGAAACTGCTTCCGGATTATTCCATATTTTCCATATGTAGGTTCTTCCTCATTGATTTCCAGATCCGGCAGATAATAATCTCCATGCAATGTGTAACTCAGTCCGTTCTTTTCATCATAAATCTGTTTCTTCATATTCTTACAACTCCATTCCTCTGTACTTTGCTTTATTCTTCTTAATTTGTGCATTGTATTCTTCACTTCGCTCTTTTGCCCACGGTATACGATCACTTATTTTTTCCGGCATCTGCTCTTTCTGCTTTTTCGCTTCAAGTTCCTCCTGCATCCGGATATCGTCCTGCACCAGTCTTTCTACCATATCTTTCCCCAGCATGCGTAAAAGTCGATTGTATCTGTCTGCGAGCTTCTGCAGTATTTCTTTCTCACCGGATAATTTCTGATAATCCTTCTGAACTTCCGCCAGTTCCTTTTTTGTTTTTTCATGCTCCTGCTTTTTCTGCTGGAACTTACTTTTCCAGTTATCTCTTTCTCTTGTAAGTTCTTTCACCTGTGCAGCCATCGCACCAATTTTATTCTTCATTTCAATGAACAATGGTTTGATTTTCTTATCCCGGTAAGTTACCGCACGTTCCAATGCTGTCGCTTCCGGCAGAAATGTTTTGATCATTCCATATTCTTTTATTTCCTTGCTGACATTATCCATCACTGGTTGCAGAAATTCTCTTCTGTCTTCCAGTTTTTTCAATTCCGTTTCTGCTTTCTCTGCACGTTTTTCTGCGGTTTCTTTATCTTTCTGGAACTGAATTTTTTCTTCTTCCAGCAGCTTAATGTCTGCTCGTGCTTCTGCAATCTGAGAAGTCAGACCTTCTTTTTCAACCGTCAGATATTCTTTTTCCTGTTCCAGTTCCTGCACTTCCTTTTTGCGTTCTTTCTTCTTAAAATTATAAACATCCAGGTGCTCTTCATGTGTACCTTTCTGCTCCCATTCAATTCCATGTTGCTTTGCGATTTCCGCCAGCACTTCCTTTTCATGATTTATCCACTGATTCAGTTCTGTATCATGCTTATTTCCACCTTGAAATCCAAGACTTTTCAGTGCCTGTTTCAGTGAAACTCTGGTATCCATTCCTTTTCCCTTCCAGTTGGTCACATAAGGAACAAAGTCAATATGCAGATGAGGAGTAGCTTCGTCCTGATGCAGAAAGCAGTTAAATACCCGAAGTGTCGGATTCCGCTTCTGGAACTCTTTCACATATTCGTCCAGTACCTTTACAGCCAGATTTCCTCCTGTCGTTCCTACTGCCATATCCTCTCGATTTCCAATCTGGAATATCACTTCATGGAACAACTTTTCCTGTTTGCCCTGTCGGATTTTTTCATAATAATTTACAATTTTCCGGTCCTTTCTTTTCCCGACATTGTATCTCTCAACCGCATCGTCAAACAGCTCTTTATAAACTTCTTTCAGATTCTCATTCTTATAACAAATGTTCAATTGTACTCTGTCCGGATCTACATTTTCTGCTACAAAATCCCGTCTGTTATGAGCCAGTGAACCGACTCCGATCATGCCACTGATTGTCCGTTTCATCATAAATTTTCTCACCTCTTTTTTGCTCGAGTGCCAGACATGGCACATAATTTTTATTTACGCTAATTATGGCGATATTAAGAAACTTTCGCCGGATACGGCGGTTTTGTTACTTTTGTCAAAAGTAACGCAAAAGCACTTTCGACAGCCGTACCGTCCATCAAAAGTCCCCTTGCGCCCTGCCGGGGGCATAACGTCCGCATGGACGTCTGTTCCGCACCGACTGAAGCGGATCGTAGACCTGTTTATTTCGGTATCCTTGCCTGCACATATTCCAGATCTCCACAATAAGGCGTCCCTACCAGATACCATTCTCTCGCCAGATTCATCTCCATTCTGGTCTGTACCCATTCATCATCTACCAGCACTTCCAGCCCTTCTCCACAGTGAAATCCTGTATCGATCCATAGATCTGATGATAATAATCCATATCTTCCATTACTGCTGTTATATCCTAATCTTCCCTGTTTCATCATTTTCTGCTCCTTTCCAGTCTGTAAACGAAATTTGTAAACGGGGCTCAAAAGATTTTAAAAGTTAACTTTTTAAGTTTTTCCATCAAGTTCCGTTTACATCGTTTACAATAATCTTTACTCAAACGGTATTTCCAACTGTTCCGGTACTTCCATAAATCCGTCTTTATCTTTCTTCACAGAATCTTCCATCCTTTTCCATGACCGCTGTATTCCATATTCCTTTCCAAACCGATGTGTACCATGTGGTTTCCAGCCTTCAATCGCATTGTTCATAATATTAGCAATTTCTTTACCTTCCCACTGTTTCATTTCTCCGGTTCGATGTAACGCTTCATCGAACAGAATTCTTGTACATACATAATCGTCATCGTAGTCATCAAGAAATGCCTGTATGATTCCGGCATTGGTATCCTCCGGCATAAATTCTTTTTGCAGACGCTTTGCCTCTTCCTCAATTTCCTTTGTGAATCCTAAGAACACATTTCCCTGTCGATACAGCACCATTGCCTCTGCCCAAGCCTGCTCGATATAGGCTTTGCTCTCTGCCTCATTGTCCAGAATATGAACTTCTGCTTTCGATATATCTGTCATTACTGGAGCAAAACGTCTATTTCCAGTTCTGTCCAGAGGAAGAAAGTTCAGATCATTTGATGTTCCGCAAAATACACACTGTCTCGGTCTGTCTTCCGGGTGAACTTCATAAGGTACTTTGTAAGTTTCTTTCTGCCTGCTCAGAAACGATTTTATCTGTTCAATATTTTTTGCTGTGATAGTTGCCTTCATTTCTCCCATTTCGATAATCCAGTGGTTCTGCAGTTTTCTGTAAATATTTTCATCATCCAGATGATCCAGATTGTCACTGAACCATTCTTCTTTTATCGCCAGATATTTGAAAAATGTGGACTTCCCGGCTCCCTGACTTCCAACCAGGCACAACATAATGTCATATTTTATTCCTGGTTCATAAATTCTTGAAATCGCTGCCAGCATATGCATTTTCATTACTCCAATCGTATAATTGGTCTTTTCTGCTCCCAGGAAATGCGGAAGCATATTTTCTATTCTTGGAATTCCGTCCCAGACCAGACTTTCCAGATAATCTCTGATTGGGTGATATTTATTTTCATTGGAAACAATATCTACTCCTGCTTTGATCACACGCTCACTCGTCAGTTCATAATTTTCTTCCAGATACATTTTCAGATTATTTTCATCCGTATCTGTAACTGTAAGACTGTTGTTTCTCCGTTCCCAGGGCATCTCTTTCACAATGTCCATTCTTCCGGAAAGTTCATTCCTCTTAATCGCTTTTTTCAGCACTGGATCTTTTTGTAATACCGTTACACAATTTCTGATTGTCTGTTTTGTTCTTCCTTTATCCGTATGCTCCAGCATTTCATTGACATCTTCTACTGTAAGCATCTCCTCATTCACAATATCTTCTAATTCCATCAAGGACTTCTCGCTGATATTCGTTAATTCTTTTCTCAATTCGATCAACCTCCCTTCTCTTCATCTTGAAAAACTCTACAATTTCTTCTCCTGTACCAAACATCAGCACGTCCAGATAGTCATTTATCTTTCTTTTATTTGCCAATGCCTCCGTAAATAATTCGTGCCACTCTTCTTCCGGTTCTGGTCTGTAAAACTCTTTCCAGAACTGAATCCATTTCAGATACCTGATCAGCACGTCTGTTGCATGTTTCAACCACTGCTCCAGTTTTTCTCTAATTATCACAACTTTAGGTTTCTTTGATATCAAAGTATTCCTGCTTTGGTGTGTCCTTTTGTATTTGTTTCTGTCTTCGACTTTTATATCCAGTCCAAAATCTTCTATCAGCTTTTTCGTAGCTTCATACTGTGATATTCCAAATAACCTTGCTGTAAAATCTATTGCATCACCACCCACTCCACATGCAAAGCAATGATACATTTTATCCGCCTTCATACTTGGGTGTCGGTCTTTATGAAACGGACAACACGCCATTCCATTTCTTTTTACTTTAATCCCGTAATGCTCCGCAGCCTGTCTGGCTGTCACACATTCTTTCACCTGTTCAAATAATGTCACTTCTACCTCCTGCTCCACCGGGCAAGTCTCTGATGAACAGATATTCGGGAATTGTTGTATCTTTCAATTCGTGATATACTTAGCTTGTCAAGATGGTATATCAGTGAATCTGATTATCAGAGAACTTGCTCAGATATTTTGTCTGGGCTTTTTCTTTTTGTCTGTCAGTAGTCATAGCTTTTGCTCCTTATACAAATCTCCTTGTAGGAATAATGATAATTTCAAATTTGCTTCCGTCTTCTAATTCAAGAAGAATCACATAATCTGAATCCCGATCTGGTAATATGGAACTTATCTTCAACTTCTTACTATAGTTAATTGCATCAAATATTTTTCCGACTACTTTCTTTGTTTTCATTTACTTCTTCCTCCGTGTTAACGTTTGTTGTCCAGCATCTCAGCTACTTTTTTCTGCTGTGACGGGTACAGATGCCCATAAGTGTTCAGTGTCATCTGAATATCTTTGTGCCCCAATCTTTCCTTGATAATCAATGGTTCTATGCCCTGATAGATTAAATATGCTACATGGCTATGCCGGATATCATGCACTCTGATTGGTTTTACACCGGTCAATGCTTCATATTTCTTGAGACGTTTCTGCAGCGTTCTCGCCACAATCGGAAATAACCGCTGATTTTCCGGAAATCCATAATGCTTCTTCGCATACTCCTGCACCTCTTCTTTAAGAAAATTAGGAATATCAATGGTACGGACTGAATTTTCTGTTTTTGGAGTATCAATCACATCTCTTTTCCTGATCCGGTTATAAGTCTTATTGATATGCAAAAGATTACCACTCATATCAAAGTCTGAAAGACTCAATGCCAGAAGTTCTCCTTCCCTGATTCCTGTCCAGAACAGGATTTCAAATATCAGATAATCCTCACTCTCTGGCTCAATCCCGGCGATAAAGCTGTCATATTCTGCTTTCGTCCAAAATTCCAGCTTATTAGCATCCGATTTCCCCATCTTTTTTACTTTCTTACATGGATTTTCCTTCAGATTGTAAATTTTCTGTGCATGATTAAACAGTGCATTTAACTGATTCTGAATCATACGCTCATAAGTCTTGCTGTAACCTTTTTCCTGAATGGTGTTCTGCCACTGGATAATCTCTGCCGGTGTGATCTCATTCATTTTTCTTGTTCCAAAATACGGAACAATGTGCTTGTTCATCATGTGCTGCTTGTTACGGATTGAATTTTCTTTCAGTTCATTCTTTTTATCTTCAAAATAGACTTGAATAAAACTGTTCATCTCCATTTTCATATCCGCTGCAGTCTTTCTTATGAATTCCTTTTCATAATTCAATGCTTCTTTCTTTGTCTTGAACCCTCTTTTCAGCTTCTGCGTTTTCTTACCTGTCCAGTCAATATAGCGGAAGCTCACATACCAGGTTCCCTGTGTTTTGTCCTTGTAAGCTGACATCTTAAAACCTCCTTCACACTGCTCTCTGAGAGCATCCATAAAATTTTGTTTCCCAGTAGGGACGTGGAATCTTTCCACGAACTGCCACATATCCTTCCTTTGCAAGTTCATCATTAAGCTGCTTCAGAATGGAATATGCTTTACTGCGTTTCACGCCTAATTCTTCCATGACATCATCAACAGTCATCATATAATTAGTTCTCATAGCGTCCTCCTTTTTAGTCACTTTTGTGACTCTTTCGATGTTTTATACTATAATTCACTTTTGTGACTTTGTCAATAACCTTTTGCGAATTTTATTTTTATATTCCATTCTACATTTTCATACTCTGCGAAAATCAACCTCTTTCGTATCATTCACTTTTGTGCTAGAATAGAATCACAAATATAACTAAGGAGGCAGCATTATGGTAGGTAAAAAAATCCGGGCATACCGGGAATTCAGAGGGTACAGTCAGATACAGTTAGCCGAGCTGTCCGGCATTAACGTAGGTACGATCAGAAAATATGAACTTGGAATCCGGAATCCAAAACCGGATCAGTTAGAAAAGATAGCAACTGCACTGGGATTAAATGTAAGTGTTTTTCTGGATTTTAATATTGAAACAGTCGGAGATGTACTCTCCCTGTTGTTTTCTATTGATGATTCAGTAAACCTCTCGCTTGCAGAAACACCTGATCAGAAGGTTTCACTGACGTTCGATAATCCTACAATGCAGGACTTTTTCAGGAAATGGTGTCAATTTAAAAATGTCTATGAAAAGGAAAAAGCTGAAATATTAGCTATCGAAAATGAAGATAAAAGACAGGAAGAACTAGATAAGCTGAACGCTACTCAGGAAGAATGGAAACTGCGTGCTATGGGAACTACGATAGGTTGTCATACTGTCGTAAAAAAGGGTACTGAAGATACTATTATCAAGACATATGATCTTACATAAGGAGGTGTTAAAACTCATGAATCAATGTACTGATTTTTTGTACCATTATACAAGTATTGAAACTTTGGCGTTGATTCTTAGCAATCGAACATTCAGATTAAATTCTCTTGATCAGATGGACGATTTGCAAGAAAAAGAAACTTCTGATATAAAGAATATCGGACAATTTTGTTATATCAGTTCATGGACCGATGATGAAACTGAAAGTATACCGATGTGGAAAATGTACAGTTCTCTTGATTCCGGTGTTAGAATAAAATTAAAAGCAAATCCTTTCAAGTTATTTGAGAATACTCCTGAATCAATAAAAGAGGTTAGTGTCCTTCCTGTAACTGATGAATCCAATGGTGTTTATCTTAAATCGATAATTCCTATAGCTGACATGATGAAAAAAGGCTACATCTGTCCTGCAGCAATGAGTAATAACATTTTGCATAAAGTTGAATATACTTCGGATCCTAGTAAATTATATCCAAAACTAGTTACTTATGAGGGTGATAAATTTTCTATTTCCCTAGGAACCCTGGGAATTCATAAAAATATACATTGGGAATTTCAACATGAATGGAGATATATTTTACAATTTTATCCTGTAAATATTAATCAAGATCCTAATATACTTCCAACGTCTGTCCAAATAATGGCAAATAAGATTTTACATGGACTTGAAAAGCAACCATTCCCGTTCTATGATTTACAACTAGACGATGTTGCTTTTTCCGAAATGGAAATTACTCTAAGCCCCAAAATAAGTGCTGGATATCGTTTAATCGTAAATTCCCTTATAGAAAAATATAATCCTAGTGCCTTAATTCATAATAGTTCTTTATTAGGTTTAATATAATTTGGAAATTTTGTTATCATTCTGTTATCACAAGCGGTTGTCAGGATAATCTCCCGGCAACCGTTTTTCTATACTGTTCGTTATTCTTTTCTACCCTTTTATATATTTCCAGGCAACAGAAAAACCCGTAGAACCGAAGTTCTACGGGCTTCTTACGTTTGGACACAACGTTATCTTGCGATAACAAATCTATATTCAGATTATATTACTCGATAACGGAAGCCACACGTCCAGATCCTACAGTACGTCCGCCCTCACGGATAGCGAATGTAAGACCCTGGCTCATAGCGATTGGGTGGATCAGTTCGATTGTCATTTCTACGTTATCACCAGGCATGCACATTTCTGTACCTTCTGGCAGTAAGCAAACACCAGTTACGTCTGTTGTTCTGAAGTAGAACTGTGGACGGTAGTTGTTGAAGAATGGTGTATGACGGCCACCTTCGTCTTTTGTCAGAACGTAAACCTGAGCTGTGAATTTTGTATGGCAGGTAATTGTTCCTGGTTTAGCCAGAACCTGTCCTCTTTCGATTTCGTTTCTCTGAACACCACGAAGCAGAGCACCGATGTTATCACCAGCCTGAGCCTCGTCTAACAGCTTACGGAACATTTCGATTCCAGTTACAACAACTTTACGTGTTTCTTCTTTCAGACCAACGATTTCAACTTCTTCAGATACATGCAGTGTACCAGCTTCTACTCTACCAGTAGCAACTGTACCACGTCCTGTGATGGAGAATACGTCCTCTACAGGCATGATGAATGGTTTGTCTGTGTCACGCTGTGGATCTGGGATATAGCTGTCAACAGCATCCATCAGTTCCATAACTTTGTCGCCCCACTCGCTGTCTGGATCTTCCAGAGCTTTCAGAGCAGAACCCTGGATGATTGGTGTGTCATCGCCTGGGAACTCGTACTCGTTCAGCAGTTCACGGATTTCCATATCTACCAGCTCAAGAAGCTCTTCGTCGTCAACCATATCACATTTGTTCATGAAAACAACGATGTAAGGAACGCCTACCTGACGAGACAGCAGGATGTGCTCTTTTGTCTGAGCCATAACACCGTCTGTAGCAGCTACTACTAAGATAGCTCCATCCATCTGAGCTGCACCTGTGATCATGTTCTTAACGTAGTCAGCATGTCCTGGGCAGTCAACGTGTGCATAGTGACGTTTTTCTGTTTCATACTCAACGTGTGCTGTAGAGATTGTGATACCACGTTCTCTTTCTTCTGGAGCTTTATCAATGTTCTCGAAATCTGTAGCTGTGTTACCAGCAACTCTGTGAGAAAGTACTTTTGTGATAGCAGCTGTTAAAGTTGTTTTACCATGGTCAACGTGTCCGATGGTACCAATGTTACAATGCGGTTTGCTTCTTTCAAATTTAGCTTTAGCCATTTTGAATGTCCTCCTTGTTTAACATGCGCCCCGTCTGGGCAAATTTTAATTTTTGTTGTTGCCTCATAACGAGGCGGTTGATATAGTCAACCTGCTATCCTTGATTATATTGCAAATCAAGGATATTTGCAAGGTTTATTTACCTGATTTTCCTGCCAGAACCTTTTCCTGTACAGACTTGGGAACCTGCTCATATTTCTCAAAGAACATAGAGTAGTTACCACGTCCCTGAGTTCTGGAACGCAGGTCTGTTGCGTATCCGAACATCTCTGCCAGAGGAACGAATCCACGGATCATTTTACCTCCGCCGATATCGTCCATACCTTCGATACGTCCGCGGCGGGAGTTGATATCACCGATAACATCACCCATGTAGTCTTCAGGAGTTGTAACTTCGACTCTCATGATAGGCTCCAGAAGGATCGGAGCTCCTTTTGACATAGCATCTTTGAATGCAAGAGAACCTGCAATGTGGAATGCCATTTCAGAGGAGTCCACTTCATGGTAGGATCCGTCATATACATTTGCATGGATGCCCACTACAGGGAATCCGCCCAGGATACCGGCTCTCATAGCCTCTTCGATACCTTCGCCTACTGCTGGAATGTATTCCTTCGGAATAGCACCACCAACAACAGTAGATTCAAACTTATAAGTTTCCTCACCGTTTGCATCCATAGGCTCGAATTTAACTTTACAGTGACCGTACTGTCCACGACCACCAGACTGTTTTGCATATTTGCTGTCAACATCAACTGGTTTTGTGATTGTCTCTTTGTAAGCAACCTGAGGAGCACCTACGTTAGCTTCTACTTTGAACTCACGAAGAAGACGGTCAACGATGATCTCCAGGTGAAGCTCACCCATACCGGCGATAATCGTCTGTCCAGTTTCCTGATCTGTATGAGCACGGAAAGTTGGGTCTTCCTCTGCAAGTTTTGCAAGAGCTTCGCCCAGTTTGCCCTGACCTGCTTTTGTCTTAGGCTCAATAGCCAGCTCGATAACAGGATCCGGGAATTCCATGGACTCCAGGATTACAGGATGCTGCTCATCACAGAGTGTATCACCTGTAGTTGTGAACTTGAAGCCGATAGCGGCTGCAATATCACCGGAATATACTTTATCCAGCTCCTGACGCTTGTTGGCATGCATCTGCAGGATACGTCCAACACGCTCTTTTTTGCCTTTTGTAGCGTTCAGTACATAAGAACCGGAGTTCATAGTACCTGAATAAACTCTGAAGTATGCCAGCTTACCAACGAATGGGTCTGTCATGATCTTGAATGCCAGAGCTGCGAAAGGCTCTTCATCAGAAGCATGTTTCTCGATTTCATTTCCTTCAAGGTCTGTACCTTTGATAGCAGGAATATCTGTAGGTGCAGGCATGTACTCCAGGATCGCATCCAGAAGTTTCTGTACACCTTTGTTTCTGTAAGCAGATCCGCAGCATACAGGAACAGCTGCACACTCGCAGGTAGCCTTTCTCAGAACTTTTTTCAGTTCCTCAATGCTTGGCTCTTCACCTTCCAGATATGCCATCATCAGGTCGTCGTCCAGCTCACAGATTTTTTCTACTAATTCTGTGTGGTACAGCTCAGCCTCTTCCTGCATATCTTCAGGGATATCGGTAACAGAAATATCGTCACCTTTCTCATCATTGTAGATGTAAGCCTGCATTTCAAACAGGTCGATGATTCCTTTGAATTCATCTTCCTTACCGATTGGAAGCTGAACGCAGATCGCATTCTTTCCCAAACGGGTTTTGATCTGGTCTACAGCATTG
The DNA here is from genome assembly GCF_002161285.1 of Blautia sp. An81. GTDB lineage: Bacteria > Bacillota > Clostridia > Lachnospirales > Lachnospiraceae > Blautia > Blautia ornithocaccae. The sequence goes on from NZ_NFHH01000007.1 coordinate 111,370, forward strand.
TAGAAGTTTGCACCTAAAATGTCCATCTTATTGATGAAAGCCATACGTGGTACATTGTAAGTGTCAGCCTGACGCCATACGTTTTCTGACTGGGGTTCTACACCGCCCTTAGCACAGAATACACCAACAGCGCCGTCCAGAACACGCAGAGAACGCTCAACCTCTACAGTAAAGTCTACGTGTCCAGGTGTATCAATGATATTGATACGATGCTCTAAAGCACCGGCCTTTGGTTTTGTCTTCTCTTCCAGTGTCCAGTGACATGTTGTGGCAGCGGAAGTAATTGTGATACCTCTTTCCTGCTCCTGCTCCATCCAGTCCATGGTAGCAGTACCTTCATGAGTATCACCAATCTTATAGTTTACACCGGTATAGTATAAGATACGCTCTGTCAGAGTTGTCTTACCGGCATCGATGTGTGCCATAATACCAATGTTTCTGGTTCTCTCTAATGGATATTCTCTTCCAGCCAATTGGATTTCCTCCTCTTAGAAACGATAGTGAGCAAATGCTTTATTTGCTTCAGCCATCTTATGCATGTCTTCTTTTCTCTTAACAGCTGCGCCGGTATTGTTCATAGCGTCCAGCAGCTCATTAGCCAGTCTTTCTTCCATGGTTTTCTCGCCTCTTTTGCGGGAGAACATGGTCAGCCAGCGAAGAGCCAGAGCCTGACGTCTGTCCGGTCTTACTTCGATAGGCACCTGATAGGTAGCACCACCGATACGTCTAGCTTTTACCTCTAATACAGGCATGATGTTGTTCATTGCCTCTTCAAATACTTCGATAGCTGGTTTTCCAGCTTTTTCTTCCACTCTGGCGAATGCTCCGTATACGATCTTCTGAGCTACACCTTTCTTACCGTCCAGCATAATGCTGTTGATAAGTTTTGTAACTACCTTGCTGTTGTACATTGGATCAGCCAGAACGTCTCTTTTCTGAATATGTCCTTTACGTGGCACGTTACTTCCCTCCTTAATCATTTTCGATTAAATCATAGGTACTCACACAAACTATTCTGCATGTTCGCACTCGGTATCTTCTCTATATAAACCCGCAGCCACTTATGGGCTTATGGAATCCCGGTACAATTTAATAGTTCTCTGTGACTTCTATGAATTCATCATAACAGCCTTGGCTGTTATTCTGGATTTATAAATTTAGTCGCTTAATTATTTTTTCGGTCTCTTAGCGCCGTATTTAGAACGGGCCTGACGTCTGTTAGCAACGCCTGCGGTATCTAATGTACCACGGATGATGTGGTATCTGGTACCTGGTAAGTCTTTTACCCTACCGCCACGGATCAGAACAACGCTGTGCTCCTGTAAGTTGTGACCTTCTCCTGGAATGTAGCTTGTTACTTCGATTCCATTTGAAAGACGAACTCTGGCGATCTTTCTAAGAGCTGAGTTAGGCTTCTTAGGTGTAGCAGTCTTAACAGCAGTACATACACCTCTCTTCTGTGGAGAAGACATATCGGAAGTTTTTTTCCGTAAAGAGTTGTAGCTCTTCTGAAGTGCAGGTGCTGTAGACTTCTTGGTTGTAGTCTGGCGTCCTTTTCTTACTAACTGATTAAATGTTGGCATTCCTTTTCACCTCCTGTAGAATTTGCGGGTCCTTCTATAATATATATAGAAGGAATAGTGGCTGCCAGTTATTCATCCTCATGAATAAACTTTTTCGCACACAAAAAAAACTTGCGTATTTTTGCACGCTCTCTCATTATATCCACCAGTATTTTTCCTGTCAAGGATTTTTTTTAAATTTCTCAAGTTTTGCCCCTAGAAATCCCCGAAACGCGCAAAAAAGCTATGGGCCCTTTTCAGTACCCACAGCTTTTCTTCTATTTTTAAAATTCTTCCCGGCTTTCTGTCTCAGCCTTTCACTGCTCCTGCTGCCACGCCTTTAATGATATGTTTCTGGCAGGACAGATAGAAGATGATCACGGGAATGACCGCCAGGATCAGAGCAGCCATGATAGCGCCCATGTCTACTCTTCCATAGCTTCCCTTCATATACTGGATTGCAATAGAAATTGTCTTATACTTATTCAGGTCCAGTACCAGATAAGGAAGGAGGAAATCGTTCCAGATCCACATGGTTTCCAAAATTCCTACAGAAATATAAGTCGGTTTCATAATAGGAAGAACCACGCTGAAAAAAGTCCTGAGAGGAGAGCAGCCGTCGATCATTGCCGCCTCTTCTATTTCCAGAGGTATGGATTTTACAAATCCGCAGAACATAAATACTGCAAGCCCCGCTCCAAAGCCCAGATAAATTATGATAATGCCCCAGGGTGTGCGCAGGCCTGTACGGTCTGCCACCAGAGCCAGGGTAAACATTACCATCTGGAAAGGCACCACCATGGAAAATACGCACAGTAGATACAGCGTCTTTGTAAATTTCGTATTAATCCTGGTAATATACCAAGCACACATAGAAGTGCAGATTAAAATCACAAACACAGAACCTACTGTAATAAATACGGTCCAGCCTACTGCGTCCAGAAGCTCATATTTGTCAATGGCCGTTATATAGTTTTCAATTCCCGCCATGGTCTTATCTGTTGGAAGCTGGAAGGGCATTTTGTTAATATATACCTTTTTCTTAAAGGAGTTCATCAGCACAATAAGTATAGGCATGATATATATGATCCCCAGCACAGTAAAGATTCCTGTTCCTATCCAGCTGAGCACATTGTTTTTCTTTTTCATTTACTGCTGCACCTCCTTGGATCTTGTGGCGCGAAGCTGCACCAGTCCTATGGCAACCACCAGAATAAAGAACAGAACTGCTTTTGCCTGTCCTACGCCTTCCCATCCAGTTCTTCCATAGAAAGTATTGAAGATATTAAGGGCCATCATTTCTGACATTTTGGCCGGTTCTCCTGCTGTCAGAGACAGGTTCTGGTCAAAGAGTTTAAATCCGTTGGTAATAGATAAAAACATACATATGGTAATAGAAGGCATCATCATGGGAATCGTAACTTTCCAGAGCTTCTGCCATCTTCCTGCTCCGTCGATTTCTGCGGCTTCCAGCACATCTCCCGGTATGGACTGAAGACCTGCAATGTAAATGATCATCATATATCCGATCTGCTGCCAGCTCACTAAAATGATCAGCCCCCAGAAGCCATACCATTCATTTAATCCCAAGGCTGTGTTAAAGTTAGATAAGATACCGTTAAAGATAAGCTGCCATATATATCCCAGCACGATTCCGCCAATAAGGTTTGGCATGAAAAAGATGGTACGGAATATATTGGTTCCCCGCATTTCCCTTGTAAGGGCCATGGCAAGGGCAAAGGCGATCACATTGATGACCACCAGGGAAACCACTGCAAACAGTGCAGTGTACCAGAAAGAGTGGCGGAATACCGTATCTTTCAAAGCTTCCACATAATTGGAAATTCCCACAAATTTTGCATCTGTAACCGTTGTAAATTCACAAAATGACAGACCTACTCCCATTACAAAAGGAACGATAAATCCCAGGATAAAAGCAAGAAAAGTAGGCAGCACAAAAATCGGCATATAACGTTTTATGGATTTTTCCATAGCTTTCTCCTCCTTATAAAAGCGGCAGGAGCATCCCTTCTGTCCCGCCGCTTTGTATTACTGGCTTCTTGTTTTATTTTGCCGCTGCCGCTTCTGTAGCCCATCCGTCTACAAATGCTGTCACAACTTTCTCCCAGTTTTCATCTGTCTGATCTGCTGCATAAGCAGTAAGAGCAGAGCCTACGCCGTTCTTCCACTCTTCAGAAGGCATTGTGGAGAAGTTCCATGAAACAGGTGTTTTTCCTTCTTCCAGATATTTGTTTGCCTCATTTACAAGTGTGTTTTCAGATTCCAGATTAGATTTGAAAGGAATTACAAATCCCATATCTTTGCACATTGCCTCTACGCCTTCGTCAGAAGTCACGCACCAGTTCATGAAGTCTAAAGTTGCCTGAATATCTTCTTCAGAAGCTTTGGCATTTACACACCAGTAATTTTCTGTACCAGTACATACGCCCTGATTTTCTTCTCCTTCAACACCGATGTAGATAGGAAGGATTCCCAGGTTTTCATCTCCGATGTCTGCAATGTTGTTGTATTCCCATGTACCGTTCTGATAGAATACTGCTTCTTCTGTTACGAATTCTGCTGTGGCATCGTCAGCCGTTTTTGTTGAAATTTCTGTAGGTTCACATGTTGCATTATTTATATACAGATCCCAGATCTGACGGTAGTTATCCAGGTATGTACCTTTGATGGCGTCTGTGTTGTCAATTCCTTCATCTTTATATTCATAATAGATTGGAAGGTTTGCCAGATGTGTCTTAAATCTCCAGTCAGAGGAACCGTCCATTCCCGCTGATGTAAAAGCGGAAAATCCCAGCTCGTCTTTCCGGGCAGTGATGTCTTCCACTACTTTTTTAAGGCTGTCAAAGTTTGTGATATCATCTGCTGTATAGCCGGCTTTTTCCAGCAACGCTTTGTTATAGATAATACCGTAGTTTTCAATTACGTAGGCGATACCCGCCATCTTATCCCCGTCCATAAGGGCAAAACTGTCATCTGTAAGTTCTCCTGCAATAGCAGAGTCTTTTAAGTCATAGCAGTAATCTTTCCAGCTTGCCAGTCCTACAGGACCATTTACCTGAAACAGAGTGGGGGCATTTGTCTTAGCCATTTCTGATTTCAGAGTTTTCTCATACTCTCCCGATGCTGCTGTAAGAACTGTTACCGGAACTCCTGTCTCTTCTGTATAAGTCTCTGCCAGCTCCTGCCAGTATTCATCTGCTTCCGGCTTAAAGTTCAGGTAATAAACCTCTCCTTTTGCACTGTCTGAAGACTCTCCTTCAGAAGAACCTGAGCTCTGGCTGCATCCTGTAAGGGCTCCTGCAGCCATGATTCCTGCAAGTAACACCGCTAAAACTTTACGCTTTTTCATAATCGTTTCCTCACCTTTCTTTTTATGAACTGTCTTGTTCTTTTTGATGAGTATATCTTATCAGAAAAAGCTCAGACCCCTGTATCAATTAAAAAACCTGAAATACAAAAAATTAAACCTATCTCTCCTCTTCAAATTCCCGGATACTCTCATCTTCCATCTGGGTAAACTCTTCCGGGCTGATATCTCCCTGGACCAGTTTCGGAAGAGCCTCCCCCAGGGTTTCTTCCTGTAGGACAGAATTCCACTTTACCTGGTAGTTTGGCACAAGCTGAGGCTCCCCCTTATAGGCCTCCACATAATCTTTCACGATCTGATTCTCATAGGAAGTCTGTTCTTCCAGAAATTTTTCTTTTTCTTCCTTATTCAGCATGGTCCTGAATTTCAGAAACTCTATGGCGCCCTCTTTCACCTCCTGGCTGTAGCTGGACACTACCGCCCATCCAAAGGTCTCCGGAGATCCCACAAGTTTATTGCCGGGGAAGGGAGAAAATCGGATCTTATCCACCATGTCTTCCGGTATCTGGTCGATCATCCAATATCCGTTAGGGATCATAGCTGTTTCTTCTGATATAAAATTGCGGTAGGAAACGTCAAAGTCTGTATGAAGGGCGTCTTCTGTGGTATAAGAAAAAAGCTTCTGCAATGTCTCTGCCAGATGCAGGCCGGAGGCATTCTGATAGCTGTCAGGATACAGCTTCTTCATAAAATCTGCTCCCTCCTGGGAGTCCGCCAGCTCTGCTGTTGCCAGGAGCATAGGCGCCCATGCGGTGCCTTCCGTATGAAGGGCCAGAGGCGTGATGCCGCAGTCCTCCAGTCTGTCGCAGCAGTCCCAGAATTCCTCCCAGGTTTCAGGGAATTCCTCTATGCCTGCTTTCTGGAACAGTTCCTGGTTCCAGAACACTCCGCTGCATGCAAACATGGCCGTGCTTATAGGAGCCAGATAAATGCTTCCGTCTTCTTCACTGCAGGCATCCAGAACAGAGGGCTCTATCATGTTTTTCCACTCTTCATCACCTTCAATATAAGGTCTCAGGTCTTCAATCCGTCCCTCTTCTATCATCATCTGATAGAAAGATGGAAGCATCCTCAAGTCAGTGATCACCGCCGGAAGCTGGTCTGTTACATTCAGCCGTTTCAGGTTCTTCCGATATTCCTCTTCTGTCTCCATGATCCATTCCACTTCCACATGATAAGTCCCTTCATAGGCCTGGTTGAATTTTTCTACAACTTCTTCCTCGTTCCTGTTCCCGGTGCTGGGGTCTACTGTCAGGATCATGGGAATGGAAACTTCCTGGGTTTCTGCCTCTTCCAGCTCTGTCTGCTCCTTCTGGCAGCCTCCCAGTCCCAGGACCAGCACTGCTGATAATATCAGGCATAATTTTTTACTGTTCATAATTTTCCTTTCCATCTACAGGCAGTTTTATCACACATCTGGTTCCCTCTTCCAGAACCTCATAGCCAAATTCTACCTGGTCTCCGTATTTCAGTCTCAGTCTGGTAGCAATATTGATCACTCCATAACCTTTCTGTTTATCCGGAAATGCTTTCTTCATCTCTGGTACCGGCACCTTGCCCAGATCATTGATTTTTTCTGCGATTTCCTTATCCATAGGTTTTCCATTGTTATATACAGAAAAGGTGAGTCTGCCGGAAAGTTCTCTCACGTCAATTCTGATAAGTCCTCCTTCAAAAATATCGCAGAATCCATATTTTATGGCGTTTTCTGCAAGAGGCTGGAGTATCAGTTTCAGGGTCCACCTATTTTCCACCTCTGGCTGGCAGGATATTTCATAGGAAAACAAATCTTCATTTCTGATTTTCTGTATTTCCAGATAATTCTTCACATTATCCAGTTCATCTTCTACAGTGACCATATCGCCGCCTTTGCTCAGTGACAGTCTCAGGTAGCCGGACAGGGCCTGGATCATTTTCATGGTTGTTTTTTCCCCATTGATCCTGGCAAGCATATAGATAGTATCCAATGTGTTGTAAAGGAAATGCGGTTTAATCTGACTGATCAGCATATTCATTTCGCTTACGCGCAGCTCTTTTTCCTGTTTCTTGATCTCTGTCAGAAGTCTTTCTATATTTCCCAGCATTTTATTATAGGATTCCCCAATCTGATCCAGTTCTGTATCTGTATGGAGGGATATTGTATGACTGAAATCTTTTCCGTCAAAAGAGGTCATTTCTCTGCTGATCATCTGAATGGGTTTTGTAAATATCCTGGAAAAATATAGGCTGACAGCCACCGCTATGAGGGTTACAATAGCATAAATCCCCGCCAGGACCAGGAAAATCTGATTCAATCCCCTGTCTAGGATCTTATTGGGAACCAAAGTGAAGATGACCATACCGCTTTCCTGCTGTCGGTATGCCTGAAGGATACCTCCCTCTCCCTTATATCTGGTCAGGATTACGCCGCTGTCCTCCCTTTTTGTCAGGCTGAGGATTTTCTCCTTATCCCTCTCCTCCAATTGAAAATTCTCAGGATAGTTTTCCATAAAAAAGTTTCCGTTTTTATCAATGATTCCGATGGCCACATCTTCTTCTGTACCGGATTGGGTCTCTATGACCCTTTCCAGGAACTGGTCATTCATCTTAAAAAAAATCATTCCCGGTTCATGGGAATACTCCATGTTCCTTACATATCTCCCTATAAACAGCGCTTCTTCTCCTGTGCCGAAGAGAGTGTCCCTGGCCAGAAACCATTTTGTTTCTGCGTAAGTTCCTGCCAGTGCGTCTTCCAGGCCGCTTTCCCGAAAATCTTCATAAGATATCTTTGAATAAGATTTTGTGTACACATTTTTCTTGTTATCTACATAACAATACTCCTCTATGTCCTCCAGTTCCAGATAAGCAAAATATTTGCTCAGGGCATTCTTTTCCACTTCTTCCAGCTCTCTGGATTTTAAACTCTCCTGAACGGCGTCATCCAGGATGCACTCTGCTGTGGTCTCATCGGATCTGTTATAGAGATAGTCCAAAGCCATCCCCATTTTTTCATTCATGAACTCATAATTATCCACAATGACTTCCGTCATGTTTCTCCGCATGAACAGCCAGACGCCTGCAGAAGACAAAAGGATGGTCAGAGCCAGGAGCAGAAGAGTATAAGTCAGATATTTTTTTTGGATATTGGAAATCTTTCCTTTTCTCATAGCTCATATTCCTTTTTATATTCGCTGGGCAGTTTGCCTGTGTATTCCTTAAACAGATGGGAAAAATACGAAGGATTTCCGATTCCCACCCTCTCGCAGATTTCCCCGATGCTGATGTCTTCTTTTTCCAGAAGCTCCCTGGCTTTTTCCATTCTTTTTTTCATCAGATATTTCTTAAAAGTCATATGAAAAGTATTTTTGAACACCCTTCCAAAGTATACCGGATTCAGGTAAACCTGCTCTGCCACCGACACAATGGACAGTCCTTCATCATTCAGATGTTCATCAATAAAAGCAACAGCTTCCGACATATAATCCTTAAAATATGTCATTTCATTTTTTTCAATCTGTTCTTTTCTCTGCTGGATGACTCTGCCTAAAATTTTATAGCATACATCTACAGCCTTTGCCGCCGTAAGGTTCTGCATATTTCCATAGTAATTCTGAAACTGTTTTTTCAGTTCCTCCGTCATTCCGTAGGAATCTTCCACAGCAAATTCCGCTCTCACCATGACTCTGTGTATGTATCCGCACTGTACCTCTTCTTCTTTTGGGAGTCCATATATAAACTGTACAAAGGCTGCTTTTAACCCTTCCTCGTCATTCCTTCTTACTGCGTTCAGGATCGAAAGTTCTGCATTTTCCGCTGAGATCTTCTCTGTATTCTCGTCCATCTCCTCCGGCAGGGTAAAGGCGCTTGCTCCGGACATGCTGGCCAGTTCAAAAAGTTTTCTGGCTTCTGTATAGCTTCTTTTGATTCCATGTATTCCTTTGTAGGGTTTCGATATAGCGGCAAGAACCGGCTGTTTCTCTCTGTTCTTGATAAGTTCTAAGATCTGCCTCAGTTCTTTTACAGAAGAGTTTTCCCGGGTTTTGATGATAAATACACAGTTTCCGTCTTCATCCTCAAACTTCCAGTAATAAAACTTCTCCCCCATCTTCTCTTCTAAAAGCTGGATCATCCCAAACCGGGCCGCCTCATAGTCCAGAGAATGGGTGATCTTATAGGTCAGATCCAGATCTGCGCACAGGGTTATAAATTTATCTCCATTCTCAGCCTCGCTATCCAGTATGTGAAATACTTCTTCCATCTTTTCTTCCGGGATATTTCCCTGTACAAATTTCTGCACGATCACCTGCAGAAAACTGTGGGAATCCTTGATCATCAGGTTTTCCCAGCTGCTGTACTTCTCTTCATTCCTGATCTGTTCCGTACACTGCTTCCAGGCTTCTTTCATAGTTTCTTTCAGTTTTTCATCATCCACCGGTTTCAAAAGATAGGCAAAAGCCCCCAGATCGCAGGCCTGCTGGGCGTATTCGAAGTCCCGATAGGCGCTGAGCACGATAAACAGGCAGTTTATATCTTCTTTTTCTATTTCTTCCATGACCATAAGGCCTGAAATCTGTTTCATTCTTATATCAGTCAGAACCACATGGGGGCGTTTTTCTCGGATAACCTCTATGGCCTGTTCTCCATTTCTGGCGCTTCCCACTACTTCAAATCCCATTTCTTCCCAGTTATAAGTCTTGATCAGTCCCTGCAGCAAAATAGGTTCATCATCTACAATTACCAGTTTTAATAATCTCATCTTTTTCTTACGCTCCTGCTTAGAAAAAAGGCTGCGCAGAAATTTCTGCAGCAGCCTTTTCTTACATCTTTCACAAAGCAGATCTGATAAAATCTGCTTTGTGTTTATTCTTCTATTAATTCAGCCTCTTCCTCATCTTCGGAAAGCTCTGCTTCCTCTTCCTCCAGAACGCTTTCATCCAGAATCTCCTGATCCTGAACTTCATCTTCCTGGATATCCTCATCCAGCTCCAGTTCTTCTTCCTCTTCTTCCGGAATCAGATCTGTATCCAGACGGACATTGGAATATTTCTTCATACCGGTTCCTGCAGGGATCAGCTTACCAATAAGAACGTTCTCTTTCAGACCGATCAGCGGGTCGATCTTGCCCTTGATGGCAGCTTCTGTCAGAACCTTTGTGGTCTCCTGGAAGGATGCGGCGGACAGGAAGGAGTTTGTTGCCAGGGATGCTTTTGTAATACCAAGCATTACCTGTTTTCCTTCTGCTGGTTCTTTTCCTTCTGCGGCAAGCTCCTGGTTCTTTTCCTCGAAATCCAGTACATCTACCAGTGTTCCTGGCAGGAAGTCTGTGTCTCCATTGTCCTCCACACGGATCTTCTTCAGCATCTGACGAACGATAACCTCGATGTGCTTATCGTTGATCTCAACACCCTGGAGACGGTAAACTCTCTGCACCTCGCGGAGCATGTAGTCCTGTACGGCACGAACGCCTTTGATACGAAGGATATCGTGAGGATTTACAGAACCTTCTGTCAGCTCGTCTCCGGCTTCCAGATAATCTCCGTCCTGAACCTTGATACGGGAACCGTATGGGATCAGATAAGTCTTAGATTCTCCGCTCTCATTGTCTGTCACAATGATCTCACGTTTCTTCTTTGTATCTTTCAGTGTGGCAACACCTTTGATCTCTGTGATGATGGCAAGACCCTTAGGCTTCCTTGCCTCGAAAAGCTCCTCCACACGGGGAAGACCCTGTGTGATATCGCCGCCGGCCACACCGCCGGTATGGAAGGTACGCATGGTAAGCTGTGTGCCTGGCTCACCGATGGACTGAGCCGCAATAATACCGATAGATTCACCTACCTGTACTGGCTCACCAGTTGCCATGTTGGCGCCGTAACATTTTGCGCAGACACCAATCTTGCACTTACAGGTAAGGATTGTACGGATCTTCACTGCATCGTATGGCTTGCCGTCTTCTCTTACACCGTCCTTCACCACACGGGCAGCACGTTTCGGAGTGATCATATGGTTTGCCTTAACGATAACATTTCCATCTTTATCTTTAATAGTCTCGCAGGAGAAACGTCCTGTAATACGCTCCTGAAGGCTTTCGATCTCTTCCTTGCCGTCAGCAAAAGCTTTTACCCACATACCTGGGATTTCGCCTTTATCTTCGCAGCAGTCTACTTCCCGGACGATCATTTCCTGGGAAACGTCTACCAGACGTCTTGTCAGGTAACCGGAGTCAGCAGTACGCAGAGCTGTATCGGAAAGACCTTTACGAGCTCCGTGAGCAGACATGAAGTATTCCAGTACGTCCAGACCTTCACGGAAGTTAGATTTAATTGGCAGCTCGATGGTATGACCGGTTGTATCGGCCATCAGACCACGCATACCTGCCAGCTGTTTGATCTGCTTATCAGATCCACGGGCACCGGAGTCAGCCATCATGTAGATGTTATTATACTTATCCAGTCCATCCAGCAGAGCCCTTGTCAGGGCATCGTCAGTCTTCTTCCAGGTATCTACAACTTCTTTATAACGCTCTTCCTCTGTGATGAGACCACGCTTAAAGTTCTTGGTGATCAGGTCTACAGTATCCTGAGCCTGCTGGATCATCTCCGGCTTCTGAGGCGGCACGGTCATATCAGAAATAGATACAGTCATGGCCGCTCTTGTAGAATATTTATATCCCATAGCTTTAATGTCGTCCAGAACCTCTGCGGTCTTGGTAGCGCCATGGGTATTGATAACTTTTTCCAGGATCTGCTTTAACTGCTTCTTTCCTACCAGGAAATCGATTTCCGGAAGGAGTTCGTTTCCGGGAATGGTTCTGTCTACAAAGCCCAGATCCTGCGGCAGGATTTCGTTAAAGAGCAGACGTCCCAGAGTAGAATGAACATTGCCCTGGATCACAGTTCCGTCAGGCATAGTCTTCTTCTGTCTTACGACAATCTTTGTCTGAAGGGTGATAGCCTGGTTCTCGTAAGCCAGGATTGCCTCGTTTACGCTCTTAAAGGCTTTTCCTTCCCCTTTGCTTCCTGGTCTTTCCTGGGTCAGATAATAGATACCCAGGACCATATCCTGTGAAGGAACGGCTACCGGACCACCATCAGAAGGTTTCAGCAGGTTGTTTGGTGACAGCAGAAGGAAACGGCACTCAGCCTGAGCTTCCACAGACAGAGGAAGATGGACAGCCATCTGGTCACCGTCAAAGTCCGCATTGAACGCTGTACAAACCAGGGGATGAAGCTTAATAGCCTTACCTTCTACCAGAATTGGCTCGAAAGCCTGGATACCCAGCCTGTGAAGGGTAGGAGCACGGTTTAACATAACCGGATGCTCTTTAATAACATCTTCCAGTACGTCCCATACTGCAGGCTCCAGCTTCTCCACCATCTTTTTGGCATTTTTAATATTGTGAGCAGTGCCGTTTGACACCAGTTCTTTCATAACAAAAGGTTTAAACAGCTCAATAGCCATTTCCTTTGGCAGACCGCACTGATAGATCTTCAGTTCCGGTCCTACTACGATAACAGAACGTCCAGAGTAGTCTACACGTTTACCCAGCAGGTTCTGACGGAAACGTCCGGATTTACCTTTCAGCATATCGGAAAGGGATTTCAGGGCTCTGTTTCCAGGACCTGTAACAGGACGTCCACGGCGTCCGTTGTCAATGAGAGCATCTACTGCTTCCTGGAGCATTCTCTTCTCATTGCGGACAATGATATCAGGAGCTCCCAGCTCCAGCAGTCTTTTCAGACGGTTATTTCTGTTGATGATCCTTCTGTACAGATCATTTAAGTCAGATGTCGCAAAACGCCCGCCGTCCAGCTGTACCATTGGACGAAGATCCGGAGGAATTACCGGAACTACAGTCATGATCATCCACTCCGGTCTGTTTCCAGATTCACGGAATGCTTCTACAACTTCCAGACGTTTGATGATGCGGGCTCTCTTCTGACCTGTGGAATCCTTCAGGCCTGCTTTCAGTTCTGCAGACTCTTTCTCCAGGTCAATGGCTTCCAGAAGCTCTTTGACAGCTTCAGCTCCCATGCCCACACGGAAGTTCTCACCATATTTTTCTCTGGCATCCTGATATTCTTTCTCAGTAAGGACCTGTTTGTACTGAAGGTCTGTGGTTCCAGCATCCAGCACAATGTAGCTGGCAAAGTACAGAACCTTTTCCAGTGTTCTTGGTGACAGGTCCAGGATAAGACCCATTCTGGAAGGAATTCCCTTAAAATACCAGATGTGGGAAACCGGCGCTGCCAGTTCAATGTGTCCCATACGTTCCCTGCGGACAGATGATTTGGTAACTTCTACACCACATCTGTCACAGATAACGCCTTTGTAACGGATTTTCTTATATTTGCCGCAGTGACATTCCCAGTCCTTGCTGGGTCCGAAAATCCTTTCGCAGAAAAGTCCGTCCTTTTCCGGCTTTAATGTTCTATAATTAATAGTTTCTGGTTTTTTTACTTCACCGTGAGACCATTCCCGGATTTTTTCCGGAGATGCCAGTCCAATCTTAATGGCATCAAAGGTCAGCGGCTGATATACCTCTTTATTTGCTGTTTCTGGCATTGCGGACTCCTTTCCTATTACTCTTCATCAAGAGTATCATCTAAACCTAAGAATACTTCATCCTCTTCTTCCGGTTCCTCTTCAACATCTACCAGCTCTTCGCCTTCAAACTCCTGTTTGGTAAAGCCATGGCCGGCATAGTCCTCATTATCTCTGCCTCTGGAATCCCCTTCAATGATATGACGCATATCCGTATCGCCATAGTCCACGTTTTCCATGATCTCTACCTCTGTCATATCCTCTCTCAGAACTCTCACATCAAGTCCCAGGGACTGAAGTTCTTTTAAGAGAACCTTAAAGGATTCCGGTACTCCCGGCTCAGGAATATTGTCACCCTTGATAATAGCTTCATAAGTTTTTACACGTCCGATAACATCATCGGATTTTACAGTCAGGATCTCCTGAAGGGTATAAGATGCACCGTATGCTTCCAGAGCCCAAACCTCCATCTCTCCGAAACGCTGGCCGCCGAACTGGGCTTTACCGCCCAGAGGCTGCTGGGTTACCAGTGAGTATGGACCTGTGGAACGTGCATGGATCTTATCATCTACCAGGTGATGGAGTTTCAGGTAATGCATGTGTCCGATGGTTACAGGACTGTCAAAATACTCTCCTGTACGTCCGTCTCTCAGTCTTACCTTTCCGTCTCTGGAAATGGGAACTCCCTTCCAAAGTTCTCTGTGAGCTTTGTTCTCGTCCAGGAACTGCATAACTTCCGGACGCAGAGTATCCTGATATTTTTCACGGAATTCTTCAAAGTCTTCTGTGTTTACATAATCATTTGCCATCTCCAGCGTATCCTGGATATCCACCTCGTTGGCACCATCAAATACCGGAGTAGCAATATTGAATCCCAGGGCTTTTGCCGCAAGACTCAGATGGATTTCCAGCACCTGTCCGATGTTCATACGGGAAGGCACGCCCAGAGGGTTCAGCACGATGTCCAGAGGACGGCCATTTGGCAGGAATGGCATATCTTCTACAGGAAGTACACGGGAAACAACACCCTTGTTTCCGTGACGTCCGGCCATTTTATCTCCTACGGAAATCTTTCTCTTCTGAGCAATATAGATGCGTACTGCCTCATTTACCCCCGGAGAAAGTTCATCTCCGTTTTCTCTTGTAAATACTTTTGCATCTACTACAATACCGTATTCTCCGTGAGGAACTTTCAGAGATGTATCTCTTACCTCTCTGGCCTTCTCACCGAAGATAGCACGGAGCAGACGTTCTTCTGCAGTAAGTTCTGTCTCTCCCTTAGGAGTAACTTTACCTACCAGGATATCTCCCGCCCGTACTTCTGCGCCGATACGGATGATACCTCTCTCATCAAGGTCTTTCAGGGCGTCGTCACCTACGCCGGGAACGTCTCTTGTGATCTCTTCCGGTCCCAGCTTGGTGTCTCTGGCCTCTGCCTCATATTCTTCTATATGAACAGATGTGTATACATCATCCATAACCAGTCTCTCGCTTAAGAGAACCGCATCCTCGTAGTTATAACCTTCCCAGGTCATAAATCCGATCAGAGGGTTCTTTCCAAGAGCCAGCTCTCCTTTGGAAGTAGAAGGTCCGTCAGCGATAACATCGCCGGCCTCTACATGCTCTCCCTTGGACACGATAGGTCTCTGATTGTAGCAGTTGCTCTGGTTGCTTCGCATGAATTTTGTCAGATGATATACATCTCTTGTTCCATCGTCATTTTTGATAATAATCTCTTTGGATGCTGCACATTCTACTGTACCGGATTTCTTTGCAACCACGCAAACGCCGGAGTCCACGGCAGCTTTCGCTTCCATACCGGTACCTACAACAGGAGCTTCGGTAGTCAGAAGAGGCACTGCCTGACGCTGCATGTTGGAACCCATAAGGGCGCGGTTAGCATCGTCGTTCTGCAGGAACGGGATCAAAGCTGTAGCCACAGAGAATACCATCTTAGGAGATACGTCCATGTAATCAAACATCTGACGTTCATATTCCTGAGTCTCTTCTCTGTAACGTCCGGATACATTTTTACGGATAAAATGTCCTTCTTCATCCAGAGGCTCATTAGCCTGAGCCACATGGTAATTATCTTCTTCATCAGCAGTCATATAAACAACTTCATCTGTTACCCTTGGATTTTTAGGATCAGACTTGTCGATTTTTCTATATGGCGCTTCTACAAATCCATATTCGTTGATCCTTGCATAAGATGCAAGGGAGTTGATCAGACCGATGTTTGGTCCCTCAGGAGTCTCGATAGGACACATTCTTCCGTAATGGGAATAGTGAACGTCTCGAACCTCGAATCCGGCACGGTCACGGGACAGACCTCCTGGGCCCAGCGCAGACAGACGTCTCTTGTGTGTCAGCTCGCCCAGCGGGTTATTCTGGTCCATGAACTGTGACAGCTGAGAAGAACCGAAAAATTCTTTCACAGCCGCAGTCACCGGTTTGATATTGATCAGTGACTGAGGAGAAATCCCCTCAATATCCTGAGTAGTCATTCTCTCACGAACGACTCTTTCCAGTCTGGAAAGACCGATCCTGTACTGATTCTGAAGCAGTTCTCCAACAGAGCGGATACGACGGTTGCCCAGATGGTCGATATCGTCATCTGTACCCAGACCATATTCCAGATGCATATTATAGTTAATAGAAGCCAGAATGTCTTCTTTGGTAATGTGCTTTGGAATCAGCTCATGGATTTCCTGATGGATTGCAGCCTTAATATCGTCAATATCCTCATTCTCTTCCAGAATCTTTGCCAGAACAGGATAATATACTAATTCAGTAACATTTAATTCTTTTAATTCTTCTTCGCTCAGGTCCACATAATTTCTTATGTCAACTGCCATACTGGAGAGGACTTTAATGTTACGCTCTTCGCCCTGGATCCACACATAAGGAACCGCTGCATTCTGGATCTGATCTGCCAGCTCTTTTGTCACAACAGTTCCTGCCTCTGCAATAATCTCACCAGTAGTGATATCCACTACTTCTTCAGCAAGCTTATGTCCTGTGATACGATTGCGGAGCAATAACTTTTTATTAAATTTATAACGTCCCACTTTAGCCAGATCATAACGGCGGGGGTCAAAAAACATACTTGTGATCAGGCTTTCAGCACTCTCTACTGCCAATGGCTCACCTGGGCGGATCTTCTTATATAATTCCAGCAGACCTTCCTGATAATTTTCGGAAGTGTCCTTTGTGAAGCTGGCTAATATCTTCGGCTCTTCGCCGAAAAGATCTATAATTTCCGCATTGGTGCCAATTCCCAGTGCACGGATCAAAACAGTAATGGGGACTTTTCTAGTTCTGTCTACACGTACATAGAATACGTCATTGGAGTCGGTTTCGTATTCCAGCCATGCTCCTCTGTTAGGGATTACAGTACAGGAATACAGGGTCTTGCCCAGTTTATCATGTGCAATTGAGTAATAAATACCCGGCGAACGAACTAACTGGCTGACAATTACACGTTCAGCTCCATTAATTACGAATGTGCCGGTTTCTGTCATTAACGGCAGGTCACCCATAAATATTTCATGTGTGGTAATTTCGCCGTTTTCCTTGTTGTGCAGTCTCACCTTTACCTTCAATGGTGCGGCATAGGTGGCATCTCTCTCCTTGCATTCTTCGATGGAATATTTTCTTTCTTCCTCACACAAAGTAAAGCCAATAAACTCTAAGCTTAATTTACCGCTGTAGTCAGCGATAGGAGATATGTCTTCAAAAACTTCATTCAGTCCTTCGTCCAAAAACCACTGATAAGAATCTTTCTGTACCTCGATCAGGTTCGGCATTTCCAGAACTTCCTTCTGGCGCTGGTATGTCATTCTCATACTCTTGCCACTAGTTACGGAACGGATTCTGTTTTTCTCCATTGACGTTTCACCCCTTGTATGTTTTAATTTATTTATGTGGAAGTCTTTTATATTTGACCTCCAGGCATAACTTGCCATAATAGTGCATTTCTCACTATATCACAGTTCGTCAAGCATGTCAACAAGTTTTTTTCCAAAGTTTTACACTTTTTCAAAAGAAAAAGCCACCCGCAGGCCGTTCTTTCAACAGCCCACAGGCAGCTTTGTCTTTCCAGTTCAATCAACTTCTATTTTTAGAATTTCTTTGCTAAAGCCTTTCTCTTGTTAGCATACCAAATAATGATGCCCACATAGATCGCTGCTGCGCAGATGCCAATGATGTAAGCTCCGGTCCATGGAATGTTGAAACCGATCTTTGCATTTGCAATATATGTAATGGTTACAAATGCATACCATGCGCCTGGAATCAGAGGCATCCAAGCAAATTTGGCTTTTCCATTCTCAAACATCCAGACAGAGATAGCCAAAAATGCGAACAGAGACAGGGTCTGATTTGACCATGCGAAGTAACGCCACAGAATATTGAAGCCATTAGCATTCATTTTTGCGAATACCAGGATCACCGCTACTAATGCGAAGATCACTGCAGACAGTCCCAGACGTTTTGACTTGGAAGTCTGATCAATATGGAAAGACTCCGCAATAGCAAGACGCAGAGAACGAAGGGCTGTATCTCCTGATGTAATAGGAAGAACAATAACACCTAACAGAGCGATAATGCCGCCTACAGGTCCAAGAATATGCTTACATACAACACCGATAGTCGCTGTAGCCAGAGAAGCATCTGCAGCCTGAAGTCCCAGATTGTAAACACCCATAGCTCCTGCTGCCCATACCATAGCGATGAATCCTTCCAGAACCATCATGTTGTAGAATGTCATGCGGCCCTGTTTCTCGCTCTTCATAGTACGGGAAATAATAGCAGTCTGTGTAGAATGGAATCCAGAAAGGATACCGCAGGCAACTGTGATAAAGAAAATCGGAATAAAATGATTTCCATTGAAGTAATCGCCATACGCCACTACACCGTTCCAGTTACCCCACAGTTCTACAAGGGGATATCCCTTTACAAACAGGCCAATAAACACGCCAAGAGCTGAGAACAGCAGGATTGCTCCGAAAATAGGATAAATACGTCCGATAATCTTATCAATAGGGAATACAGTAGCGATCAGATAGTAAACAAAGATCACACCATAAATCACCCATGTAGAAACAGAAGTAGCAGCTCCGTCAAATCCGAATACCTGTGTAGCTGCGATGTCGCCAGGTGTATAGATAAATACCGCGCCAACCAGAAGAAGCAGCAGACTGCAGAAAATCTGATATACCGTATACACGCCTTTATTGCTGTACTTACGGATAGTCTCAGGCATCTGAGAACCGCCGTCTCTTAAGCAGATCATTCCTGAAAAATAATCATGCATGGCACCGCCAATAATATTTCCGATTGGTATTGTGATAAAGGCGATAGGCCCGAACAGAATACCCTGGATAGGTCCAAGGATAGGACCGGTACCTGCAATGTTCAGCAGATTGATCAAACTGTTTTTCCACTCTCTCATGGGAACAAAGTCTACACCATCCTGTTTGGTGTATGCTGGTGTCTTCCTGTCGTCAGGGCCGAATACTTTTTCACAGAATTTACCGTAAAGGGCCGCACCTCCAAACAGGATAACAAGACCAATAATAAAGGTAATCATGTCAATTCCTCCCTCTCGTAGAATTTTATTACACTAAAATAGTATATCAACAAAGTTCTGAATTGTAAAGTTTTTATAATATAATAATTGGATATACTTTATATAATTTTTAGGAATATTTAATTTTTATAATATATCTTGCACAAATCGACACCTGCTTCTTCAATCCAAATTTATCGATCTTCATAAACTCCAGTATAAAAAAACCGGGCAGATAATCTGCCCGGTCCTCAGCATAGGTAAAAATTTCTCTGAATTATTTAAGAGTAACTTTAGCGCCTTCGCCTTCCAGTTTTGTTTTGATTTCTTCAGCCTCAGCCTTAGAAGCAGCCTCTTTCAGAACCTTAGGAGCTCCGTCTACAACTTCTTTAGCTTCTTTCAGACCTAAACCTGTTACTTCACGAACAACTTTGATGACTTTAACTTTGTTTGGTCCAACTTCTGTCAGCTCAACATCAAACTCATCTTTCTCTTCTGCTGCTTCTCCAGCTCCGCCTGCTGCTGCAACTACAACGCCTGCTGCTGCAGATACACCAAATTCTTCTTCACATGCTTTTACTAATTCATTTAACTCTAATACAGATAACTCTTTGATAGCTTCAATAAATTCAGCTGTTGTTAACTTTGCCATTATTATTTACCTCCGATTATTTTTCTTTTTTATTGTACCTGTGTCATATACAGGCTCTTTACTTTTCAAAATACCTGCTCATTAAGCCTGCTGCTCAGCGATCTGATTAAGCACACGAGCAAAGTTTGCGATAGGAGACTGGATGCTTCCAAGAAGTTTTCCGAGAAGTTCTTCTCTTGAAGGAATCTTGGACAGTGCTTCCATTCCTGCCTGATCGTAGTATGTGTCTTCTACGACACCGGCAACTAATTCCAGAGTAGGAACTGTCTTTGCATATTTAGCAAGGATTCTTGCAGGAGCTGTAGCATCTTCTGCACATACAGCCAGAGCGTTTGTTCCCTCTAAATGCTTGCACAGTTCTTCGCATGGCGTTCCTTTGAACGCAAAGTTCATCATAGTGTTTTTGTAAACTTTGTAGACAACACCAGCTTCTCTTAATTCCTTACGCATCTGAGTATCCTGCTCAACATTGATGCCTTTGTAGTTTACCAGCACTACAGATGCTGCATCTTTAATGCTGTTGGAAATCTCTTCTACGACAGGTTTTTTAAGTTCTACTTTTGCCATGAATTGTGCACCTCCTTATTTTTTTAGGCTGCGCTGCTTCGGCCTGAGTTCCCTCTGGCCTCGAATAAGAAAAACCTCTTCGTCCGGAAGACAAAGAGGTATATATCAATCTTATATCCGCAAAAACCATTGGCTCTTGCTTCTGTAATTAAGAATGAACCTTTCCTCGGCAGGCGTTTTCATCATTATACCTTACGGCACCTGCTGTCTTCGGCAGCTAATCCTTTGATACTATATCATATACTTTTGCGCTTGTCAAGAATTATTTTAAGAAAATAATCCCCGGAAGAAATCCAGTATTTTCTCAAAGAACCCTTTCACCTGTTCCTCATCAATATTCAGATTCAGATCCAATCCTGCAATCTGATCATAGAGATTACTTGCCTGTTCCTTCAAGCTGTCGATGTTCAGGTTCAGATCATCTATCTTTTTCATCAAATCGATAATCGCCTGTCGGTCTTCCTCTGAAAGATTTACTTCCATCTCCTGGGCTGCCTGGTCTACCACATTGCCGATTTCTTCTGTAGTGGTGGCATTTCCCTCTACCACTTCGCCCTTTACTGCACCGATAAGCTGCTCTGCCTTTTCCTGGTCACCTACATTCTCTGCCACCTGTCCGGTAACTACCAGCTCATTAGTAGCCGTATCTGCATTTTCTTTCTTTACCTCTTCCCCTGTCATGTTCTCATAAGCTTTGATAGCGCCTACAAGAGCTGCCGTGCCGGAAATATTAAAAGGTCCTGCCACTTTAATGTCCGCATTTTCAATACCTGCAGTAGCTAATGCATTCTCATACATTCCCGGTGTACAGTAAGTAATATTGCTGGTTGTAACATTAATGCCGCTGCCTTCCGCTGTTCCCTCAACCATTACGGAAGAAAGAGCTCTGGAGCCAATAATACTGCTGCTGAGATAAGAATCCAGATACTCATGCTCATCTGCATTGGTGACTGTGGTCACCGTATAATTATTCAAATCTTCTTCGCTGATACCTAGAAGCCTGAGAACTGTTGCCCGCTCCTCCTGGTTCAGATCTGCCCCCAAAGCTACGTAAGGCGTATCTGTGTTTTTATTATCACTGGCCCCGTATGCGGTAACAGGAAGGGCCACTGCCATAATGCATGTTAATAGAATTGCCATCCATCTTTTTTTCATAGTAACATCTCCTCTGTAAAGAGCTGATTTTTTGTAACGTTTTTTATTATAACACAGTTTTCTCAATTCTACATCTAAACTTTCTGTGAACTTCTCCCCTCTTTTGTATAGTCGCTAAACAAATTGTACTTGCCCTGGATTTCATATAAGTGTTATGATAAAGAAAAATTTTGTAAAAAGGAGACTGTTTGTATGCCTATCGCCAATCAGGAAATGATACGTGATAATAACCGGCGTCTGGTCCTGGAATATATCGTAAATAACCCTCCTGTTTCAAGAGCAGAGCTTTCCAAGCATCTGAAACTTACAAAAGCCACGATTTCTGCCATTGTCCAGGACCTGATCCAGCAGAATCTGATCCTGGAAATCGGCAGCGCAAAAACCTCTCTTGGGCGCAAGCCGATCCTCCTGGAGTTTAACCAGCAGTATGGAGGGTCTCTGGCTATAGATGTGCGTCCCAGACAAATACTGGCTTTAATTTCTGATCTGAAGGGAGAAAACTGCCGGGTAAAGGAATATCCTTTCCATCCTGAGGACAGGCTTTTCCCACTCCTTACCGCCATTATTGAAGAGCACTTAAAGGAACAGGAGGAGTCAAAGAGAAAAATCTTGGGGATTTCTGTGGGCATTTATGGGGTTGTACAGAATAACAGAATTATATTTACCCCTTATTATCCATTGCCCGATCCGGAGCTGGGCAGCCTTCTGGAAGAAAGATTCCGTATTCCTGTAATCGTCGAAAATGAGGCCAATCTTTCTGTACTTGGAGAATCCGCCTTCCACTATGGCTGTCGGAATATGATTCATATTAATGTCCATGATGGTATCGGAATGGGAATCCTCATCGATGGACATCTGTATAAAGGAAAGGACGGCTATGCAGGCGAATTTGGCCATACTATCTTGTTTCCCGATGGAAAACTCTGTCCCTGTGGGAATCGTGGCTGTTTTGAACTCTATGCCTCAGAAAAAGCCATATTGGAGGAATACGCCAGCCGGACAGGAAAAGAAACGGTTACCATAGATGAATTTCTTTCGGACTATAACCAGAAAGCTCCTGAAGCTTACAACATGATGGAGCTGTTTATAAAATATATGTCCATTGGGATCAACAACCTGATCAATACCTTTAATACGGACTTAATCGTGCTGAACAGTTCCTTTTCAAACTATATTCCTGACATCAATTCCAGGATCGTGGAGTATCTGGCAAAACACCAAAACAGAGACTGTAGGATCATCTCTTCCCGCCTCCAGGATATCTCTGGCTTAATGGGCGGAATACGGCTTAGCTGCGAGCATTTCCTGGATATCCGCCATCTGAAAATACGAACAAGCCCCTTTGATCTGGAACGCTGAAACCTCCATTTTGCCATTCATAAATCTTTTTAATTTCGTTCATGAAAACTTCACAACTTACACATGATTTCAACATATTTAGCGGATATACTAAAACCATAAAAATAATAAGAACAAATTATTTTTATATTTTCTTTTTCATATGTCGGCCCTGACGGGTCGGCTCTCCTTCCTTTAATATTTATAGAGAAAGCCATCGCAGCAAAAACTGCGGTGGCTTTTACGTTATCTGCTTATTCATTTGTGATTTCCAGGAGACGGTTGGCTAAAGCAGCAAAGTTTTCCAGTGTCAGGGCCTCGCCTCTGACCCCGGCAGGAAAGCCGCAGTCAGACACTGCCTTCTCTATCTGCTCCTTTGTAAAATCCAGATCTCCGGCGTTCTTCAGTCCATTTACCAGAGTTTTTCTTCTCTGGTTAAAAGAAGCCCGGATGATCCTGAACATAAGGCTGGAATCTTTCACTTCTACCGGAGGCTTCTCATGTCTGGAAAGACGTATCACCGCACTTCCGACTTTTGGCCTGGGCATAAAGCAATTCGGCGGTACATTGGCCACAATATAGGGGCTGGCATAGTACTGAACCGCCAGCGACAAGGCTCCATAGTCTTTGCTGCCCGGGCCTGTCTGCATCCTGTCTGCCACTTCTTTCTGTACCATAACCGTAATGGATTCTACAGGCACTTTTTCCTCAAACAACCCCATAATGATCGGCGTTGTAATATAATATGGCAGATTCGCCACAACTTTTATAGGTTTCCCCTGGTTGTGCTCCTCTGCCAATTTTCTGATATCTACCTTCAATATATCTTCATTCAGAATCGTTACATTCTTAAAGTCACTGAGGGTATCCTCCAGTATGGGGATCAGCGCCCTGTCAATCTCCACAGCAAAAACCTCTCTGGCTCTGGAAGCCAGGTACTGGGTCATGGTCCCGATTCCGGGACCAATCTCCAGAACAAAGTCTTCTTCTGTTATTTCTGCTGCATTTATGATCTTATCCAGGACGTGGGTATCAATGAGGAAGTTCTGCCCATATTTTTTCTGAAAAACAAAGTCATACTTCTGAAGAACTTCTATGGTCTTCTTGGGATTTCCCAGATATGGGGCTGTCATTCTATCTTCCTCCCTTAAATATCAAAGTCTTTCTCATAAATCATGATTCTTCCGCTTTCATCCAGATGACGCTTGCTTACTCTTCTTCCTGGACGGCGTCCTTTCTTCGAAGCCTTTTTAATGGCCTCATCCATCATTTCTCTTACCATACCAATAGAAACCGGGTTCTCTTCATTCTGATTGTCTCCGATCAGTGTATAAAGAGCCAGAACTGCCATATCATCAATCTTATATCCCAGTTCCTTCGCATAAGTCTTGGCAAAGGACACGAGCTCATCATTGGTAAATACAGGAATAACAATGCGGGAATCAAATTTTTTCATGAATTCCGGATATTTTTCTTCCAGCTCCCGGATTCCCGGTTTCAGGTCTTCCAGGATAACCGTAAGGCGGTTTGTCTTAAATTCCATTGCCTTTGACATATTTTCCACAACTGCTTCTTCCAGAGCTCCCGCATGCTCCACTACCAGAAAGCCTCCTGACAGTTTATCCACAACTGCTGCCGGGTCTTTTTTGTTCAGCTCATCTGCTTCCAGATATGCCACCTTGGCCCCCTGCATCTGTCTTTCCTTGCACAGAGCTTTTATCAGTCCCTCAGAAAGTTTTGTTTTTCCAGAACCTTCCCTGCCTGTAACAATGATGTTTCCTGCCTGGGAAGTCTTTGCGCAGGCGGACTCCTGAGCGATATCCAGAGCCTCATTGATCTGCTGGCTCATACCTGGTACCGGAGCAAAATATGTAAACAATCTTCTGTGCTCTTCTTCTGTAAGATGGTGGCGCATAAGGCCTTCTACTGCAGTACTGAAAGCTGCCGGTTCCACTGTACGTACAGGCTGTGGCGTTTCCTCCAAAGCCTCTTCCCGGGCCTGCTCTTTTTCCGGAAGTACTGTCTCCTCAAGTTCCTGTTCCAGGGCTGCAGACAGATCGATTTCTCCCAAGGCCTCTTTTACCTCTTCTGAAGGAATCACTTTTGTGTCCTGAGGTACTTCTTCCCAGGCTTCTCCAGGCTCAGTTTCTGTTTCCTCTGGTACAACTGTCTCTTCTTCTGCTTCCATGGCAATGGTCTCTTCCGCTTCAGACTGAGATACTTCTTCTGCCTCTGTATCCACAGTTTCTTCTGCTTCAGGCTCGGACACTTCTTCTAACTCTGTATCAGCCTCTGTATCAGCGGTTTCTTCCATTTCAGACTCTGCAGACATTTCTTCCTCAAATGCCGCCTCTTCCACAGCTTCTACCACCGGCACTCCAAATTCTGTGTCAATAATCTCTTCTGTAACAATTTCTCTGGTATCTCCCAGAGCCTGCTTTGCATCCTGCTCTTTCTGTGCGTCTTTTTCAAACTCTTCGGCCTTTTCCATAAGAGCAGAAGCGATGGCATCTGCTACCATGGCAGCCTTAGCTGCAGCCGGAGCCGGCATTTCCTGTTCTTCATCTGTCTGAAGAATTTCTTCCGAGGCAGTCTCTTTCTCCCCGTCTTCCTCTACAGATTCTTCCGGCTCTTCAAACTCCTCAACAGTCTCCTCAGAAACTGCTTCTTCCTCTGCTTCTGCTTCAGAAGCTTCTACTTCTTCGCCTGCCTCTGCAGATTCCGTTTTTTCTGTCTCCTCTGCCACTGCCTGGGCAAGTTCGTTGGCTGTCTCAGCCAGCAGAGCTTCCAGATCCAGTTCTTTTTCCTTTAAGTCTGTCTTAAAGTCTTCTGGATTGATGTCTTCTTCCTTAATAGGCTGAGATTTTGGTGCCTGAACCTTTACAGCAGTTTTCATGGCACCTTCCACATGGAAAGGCTTAAACTCTGAAGAACTGCCAAAAATTTCCGGTTCCAGATCCTTTACTATATATTCTTTTTTCTCTGAAGGCTCCCTGGTAGCCGCAGTCTCCGAAGTCTCTTCTCCCTTAGCCGGCAGAACGTCCATAATCTCCTGGGCTGCTTTATCCTTCAATTCTCCGGTATCGGAAACCTGAGGCTGCGAACCCATCCCACTGTCCTGGCCGGCAGCACCGGCAGATTCTCCAGCCATAACGTTCTTGATGAGCTCTTCAATTTCTCCGTCGCTGCTTTCTGTCAAAGGTGTAGCAGCACTAACTACTTTTTCTGCCGCCTGAGATGCCGCTGCCACAGCCTTGGCTGCTGCAGCCGGTGAATATCCCTTCTGGAAACGATGGTCATACTTATCCTGCTGAATAGGTGTCAGAGGAGTATATTTCATTTTCAGCTCCATGGCCTTGGTCACATACTTGCCTTCACTGAACCACAGGATCAGGTCGTCACATTCCTCTATGCAGGCTTCCTTATTTCCTGCCTTAGCATAAAGTCTGGCAAGCTCATAGGCCCATCTCTCTGTATACTCTCTGCTCTTATACTCCTGGAGAATCGATATCTGTTCTTCCAAAGGAGCCCTTTTTCCTCTGGCAAGTTTATATTTCAGGATATAACGACTGTTGTCGTTAGGAGAAATCTCTACAAACTGTTTGTAATAATCTGCCGCCTCATCAAAATTCCTCATTTTAACAGACAGCTCCACCAGCCGGTACAATACCGTTCTTCCAATAGGCGCTCTGTGATGAGCCATCAAAAGAAGTTTCCGGCTGTCTTCGTATCGTTTGTTCGCTTCATAAATTTCGCCCACCATACACAGTGTTCTGGCGCTCCTTACCCTGCGCCAGTCAATGGTGTCTACGATCTTAAGGGCGCCTCTGTAATCCTGCCGGTCTACCAGGTCATTTATTTCATCCAGTTTTGCCCTGTATTCATTCTTATCCAATTCGTTCACCTCTATACATTTTTATTTCCATAATGTTGCTGAACCCTAAGGGTATAAGACTCCATAATTGATTTTAGTTTATCATAAGGTCTATGGTATGTCAAAGTAAATGATTGGAAGACCCAAAAGAATTTACTTTGATAATGTATTATAACGAAAAAAAGTATTCCCGGAGCTGCTTTCGCAGCCCTTTTCGGGAATACTTCTAAAAATCTTCCTTTAAGTCCAGCCTATGCTCTGCTGAAAATTCTGGTCCTGTATCTGTTCAGAACAGTGATCAGACAGTTTCCAAGAACCCCACAGGAGACTACTTCTCCAATCCCTACTGTAAGCATCAGGAATGGTATGGGAAGAGCAACTCCATAGGCATAGCGGAGTACAAATGGCACAATAAGAACATTTGCCACAATAGGAGGCAATACCGCAAAGAACCGGTTCGTGTTTCTCAGACAATAGGTTCCTGCTGCTCCCACAAGGGTCGCTATACTTCCAAAAATCACATCCGGCAGCATAGCTCCGCCGGTAATGTTACCGATGAGACAGCCTACAAACAGTCCCGGAACTGCTGCCGGGGTAAAAATAGGCAGAACGGTAAGCATCTCGGCAATACGGATCTGTACCTCTCCAAAGCTGATAGGTGCAAAAACAAAAGTCAGCACCACATAAAGTGCAGCGATCATAGCCGCCTGGGTCAGAAAAGTTACTTTTTTGTCTCTCATATTTAATTATCTCCTTTAGTTTTGTTTTACGAGTGGAAGGTCTCGAACACTCGATTCATTTAACGCCGGGAATCGGCGGCAAGCCCTATAGACCTTGGTTTTTATGAGCTTTGCAACGTGCGATAGTATAGCATATTCCCAGCACAAAGGCAAGATAAGCACCTCAAAAACACAAATTTTTCTTGTATCGCTAGTGCACTGCCAAATGCCATAAGGTCCTTAAAGCCCCTCTATGATCCTTTTCATTGCCGGATAATCGGGAACCGGTACTACCCTGGTAATATCTTCTGCCAGCTCTTCCACTTCCTGGCCGCCGCCATTTTCCAGGGTCTCATAATTGTTAGTCCGAAATCCGTGTTTTTCCCAGGCCAAACGCTGCACGTCTTCATCAAGAAGAGCTGCAGCCCCATTTTTCCCCTGGTCATCCAGAGCAATGTACACATGAGTAGACCAGACTGTAGGGGTAGGATAGATCATCACGATATCCTCTTTCAGCTGTTCATAATCTTCAGGACTTTGGGCCGCAAATTCCAGGATCTGGCTTTCATAACCTGCTATCATAGGTTTTGCTCCTATTCCCATCTTCAGAAACTGGTCAAAAATATCTGAAGAAGAAGTTTCCATATACCCAAGCCTGGAATAAATCTCCTTTAGTTCTGGCAATACTGTCTCTACCGTCTGTTCATTTACTGTCTCTCCGCCGTTCAGCACACTGGCCAGAAGAGCGGCAAACATATTTCCGGAATTAGATTTCACCGGATCTGTTGTGTCTACAGAAATTCTGCCGTAAAGTTCTCCCAGACCGATATCCGCCCACTGGGTATCCTCCATGATCATCTGGACAAGTTTTTCCATATCCATATAAAAAACACCGTTTTCCTCTGTCACTGCTCCTTGTTCCTGAAAAGCATCTTTAATACTCTGATGGGTATACAGGACAATGGGGGTATTGAAAATAATCTGATCCTGGACAGGATCTCCAATCTGGTCTTCATACAAAGCCAGGGCAGTCTGACTGGAAGGGAATAGATAGTCCATATCACTATGATCTGCCGTGATCATATCCAGGGATCCTGCTCTTGCATAGTCAAATTCCATATGGTACTTTTTCTGCAGAATCTCCTGCACTTCTTCATCCTCAAAAAGCCCTGTCTTTTCTCCACCCAAATAGCCCCGCAGAACCATAGTCCGGTTGTTCTGGCTGTAAAAATAATAGCCTCCTCCGGCAAGAATAACCAGGACCAGAATCAGTATTCCCGCAATCTTCGATTTCATAAAGGTCCCTCCATCTTCATCATATTCTCGATCATCTGGATTTCTACATCCATATCCATCAGTTCGTTCCTCATCAACCTCTGAAACTGTTGTTCAAATGCCTGATTCAGCATGAACATGGCCTTTTTGGTATCCTCTTTCAGACTTCTTGCTTCCGGGGTTTCCAGGCCCGAGTTCTGAAGCTCCACATATTTTTTCAAAAGGGAGGAGGCTGTATCCTGATAGTAATCTATAAATCTTCCCGCCCCAGAGATTTTATCCGGATTTTTTTCCAGATAGGCCAATATATTGGAAGAGGTCTTATAAAGTCTTTCTGAATTTTCCCGCAGCCCCTGATCCTGGATCTTTTCCACAGACTGGCGGATACTTTCAAAGTCTTCTCTGGCTTCCTCAAGCCTTTTCTCCAGATAGGCGCCGTCCGGTCTCATGTCCAGAGGGAGCTTGCCCGGAATCTCTCTTGGCTTTGTTATAAGCAATAACCCTGCAAAAAGCCCTGCTGCCAGAAACACCGACACAAAGAAATTCCAGCCCATCCCAAGGAACACTCCCAGGAACAACGCACCTGCTGTCAGCCCGCAGAGAATACTACGCACAGTTTCCTTTCTCATCATCAGTTATACCCCTTTACACTTCTGAAGGCCCCGATCAGATCTTCCCGTCCGTCAAAAACTCTGGCGTTAGTCAGATCGGCCAGTTCGTCTAACTGGCTCTCCTGAGCCTGGCCGAACATAATGGAAAATACAGGAACATCCATTTGCTCCTGCAGGTAAAAGTCCTGGAAATCTCCAAAATCCATATTTCCGTTAGACTTACCGTCCGTCATTAAAATTACTGCCGGCGTATACTGGGTAAGATCATAGTTTTCTCTCATCTCCCGCAAAGCCTCTATAGCCGGAAGATAAATATCTGTTCCGCCTCCTGGCCGCTCCTCCTCCACAGCTTTATACAGGCTCGCCAGACTCTGAGGGGATGCATCTTTTGCTTCGTAAGTATGAATGACTCCATTATCAAAGGTGATCACAAGGTTCACATCTCGTTCCCCTGCCTGGAGGAAATTCTTTTCTGCATTCTCCTGGAGAAGCACTTGTGCCATGGCCTGTACCAGCTGATCATTGCCCTCACCTATCATGCTTCCTGAAAAATCCAGACAATAAACCGTAAGAGAGGGTTTTCTAAGCTTACTCTGATAAAGGTTCAATGCCTGGGTCAGCACTTCTGATGAAGGCATAGTAATGGTAGAAAGAATCCGCTCTGTATCGATCCCCCACTCTGACTTAAAGATATCTTTATTTTCTTCCTTTACCCCTGCATAGCCGGTACGTCTTCCGGTACGCTGGATTTCATTTTGTACGCTGTCAGAAAGCAGGTATTCCTGAACCTTCAGAAAAGCTTCCTCTTTCCCCTTTTCCCCGTGATCCACATAGCCTAAAGGAGAATCCGCAATGCTCAGTCCGTCATAAGGGTATACCACATAAAGAGGCTCTTTTCCTTCCGATTCAAGTTTCTGATTGGTACTGATCACCAGGCACTCATAATTGACCATGGCATCGTAATCCCCTTCCAGAAACATATCCATAAGCCATTCAGAGCTTCCCGAACTTCTCTCGATTCCAGAAAGAAGACGGGTCATATCCTGCTGAAGCTGAGAACTTTCCAAATCCGCCAAAGTAATGGCATCCTCTTTTCCCAGTAATGCATACAAAAAACCCACATACGCACTGGCTCCGGAATTGGACTGGGTTGCACTGGTCATGCAAAAGGACATTTTCCCTTCCTGTATAGCAGCTAAAATGTCCTTTACAGAAACCTCCTGTCCCACAAATCCCAGTTCCTGTGCCAGGCTTTTTCTGATTCCGAAAACCACTGGTGTATTCGAGACCGATTCTGTGTGTTTTACCAGATGCTGCTGATCTCCCATAGAAATCCAAAGGCTGCTGGCCGGCCATACAGCATCGTATTCCTCTGCTCCGGCCTCCAGATCTCTCATAATATCTACCGATCCCTGATAGCTGATCTCAATATTTATCTTTGTTTCCTCCGCACACTTTTTCAGCACATTTTCCAATTCCCGGTTTTCTGAACCGGAAAGTATCCGGATGGTTTCTCCGGCTCCAAAAGAAGTAAAGCTCTGCTGTTTTGAAGGATCTCCCTGGGGCTGCCGGCTGCCGGATCCGGCACATCCTGACAGCAGAAGGAGAACTCCTGCCAAAAACAGCGAAAGTGCCGCTCTGCCTTTTCTTTTTCTTGCTTCCATATGTTTCCTCCCTCTACCTTTTTTCTTTAAGTATAGCACAGGGATTTTCTTCCTTCGGTTAAAGCCTTGTGAAATGTATGTAAAAAGAGACTGTATCGCCCTTTTTTACAGGACAATACAGTCTCTTATAACGAGAAATCTTTCCCAAAATTTTCTTTTTATTTTCTGATGACAACCTTATCCAGGTGCCAGATTTCATCTACATACTGCTGGATCGTTCTGTCAGAGGAGAACTTGCCTGCACAGGCTGTATTCAGCAATGCCATCTTTGCCCATCTTGCTTCATCTCTGTAGGCCTTTTCCACTTCTTCCTGAGCTTTGGCGTAAGACTTAAAGTCTGCCAGGATAAAGTAAGTATCTGCTCTGTCGCTGCTGTTGGTATTCAGCAGAGAATCATAGATATCCCTGAACAGATTGAAGTCTCCATGAGAATAAGTTCCATTGATCAGCTGCATCAGCACGTTCCGGATATCCGGGTCGTTGTTAAAATACTGCATTGGATCATAGCCGCCGTTGTTTTCATAATTGATAACTTCATCGGCAGACAATCCGAAGATAAAGGCATTTTCTGCTCCTACTTCTTCTACGATCTCCACATTGGCACCGTCCATGGTTCCCAGTGTCGGGGCCCCGTTTAACATGAACTTCATATTACCAGTTCCGGAAGCTTCTTTACTTGCTGTAGAAATCTGCTCGGAAACATCTGCTGCCGCAAAGATCATCTCTGCGTTGGATACACGGTAGTTTTCAATAAATACCACTTTCAGCTTTCCGTTAATGGAAGGATCGTTGTTTACCACATCAGCCACTGCGTTGATCAGCTTAATGGTCAGTTTTGCTCTCTTATATCCTGCAGCTGCCTTAGCTCCGAAAATAAAGGTTCTCGGATAGAAGTCCATTTCAGGATGTTCTTTGATCTTGTTATACAGATACATTACATGAAGAATATTCATCAGCTGACGTTTGTACTCGTGAAGTCTCTTTACCTGTACGTCGAAAATAGAATTCGGATCTACTTCGATTCCATTGTGCTCCAGAATATATTTTGCCAGACGCACCTTATTCTGATATTTAATGTTCATGAACTCCTGCTGAGCTCTCTTGTCATCTGCATAAACTTTCAGCTTAGACAGTTCCGGCAGATTTGTGATCCAGCCGTCCCCAATGTGGTCAGTGATCCAGGATGCCAGCAGCGGGTTAGCATGAAGGAGGAAACGTCTCTGTGTGATACCATTTGTCTTGTTATTGAATTTTTCCGGGTACATCTCATAGAAATCTCTCAGCTCCTGTTTTTTCAGGATCTCTGTGTGCAGCTGAGCCACACCGTTTACAGAATAGCCGCCGGCGATAGCCAGATGAGCCATCTTCACCTGTCCGTCATAGATAATGGCCATCTTGCGGATCTTTTCCTGATTTCCGGGATATTTTGCCTTGATCTCCTCAATAAATCTCCGGTTGATCTCTTCAATGATCTGGTAAATACGAGGAAGCAGTTTAGAGAACAGCTCAATAGGCCATTTTTCCAAAGCTTCTGCCATAATGGTATGGTTTGTATATGCACAGGTATGGGTAGTGATGTCCCATGCCTCATCCCAGGACAGGTTCTCCTCATCAACCAGGATACGCATCAGTTCGGCCACTGTCATGGTAGGATGGGTATCGTTTAACTGGAAGGTCACTTTCTTAGGCAGATCATGAAGATTGCTGTGGGCCTTCTTAAACTTAGCGATAGCCGCCTGGATACTTGCGGAAATGAAGAAGTACTGCTGTTTCAGACGCAGCTCTTTTCCTGCATAGTGGTTATCATTTGGATACAGCACTTCCACAATGTTCTTAGCCAGGTTTTCCTGTTCTACGGCTTTGTGATATTCTCCCTTGTCAAAAAGATCAAGACGGAAGTCTGTAATAGGCTCCGCATCCCAGATACGAAGGGTATTTACGATTTTATTATTATATCCCACAATAGGCATATCATAAGGAACTGCCAGAACAGACTGATATCCTTTCTGCACAAAATGAGTTCTTCCAGTTGCATAGTCGTATTCTACGTCTACATAACCGCCGAATTTTACTTCTTTTGCGTATTCCGGACGGCGCAGTTCAAAGGGGTATCCGTTTTTCAGCCAGTTATCAGGAACCTCTACCTGGTAACCATCTTCAATTTTCTGTTTGAACAGACCATAATGATAGCGGATACCGCAGCCATAAGCACAGTAGCCCAGAGTTGCCAGAGAGTCCAGGAAACAAGCGGCCAGACGTCCCAGTCCGCCGTTTCCAAGAGCCGGGTCCGGTTCCTGGTCTTCTATTACATTTAAGTCAAATCCTAATTCGTCTAAAGCTTCTTTTACCTCGTCATATGCGCACAGGTTGATCAGGTTATTTCCCAGCGCACGTCCCATAAGGAATTCCATGGATAAGTAGTAAACAATCTTCGGGTCGTCCTTCTCGTACTGTTTCTGTGTCAGCAGCCAGTTATCAATAATTACGTCCTTCACAGCAAGAGATACTGCCTGAAAAATCTGCTCCTGAGTGGCCTCTTCAATGGTCTTTCTGTAGAGCATTTTTACGTTTTCTTTAACGCTTTTCTTGAATTCCTCTTTCTTAAATTGATTGTCTAACATTCCCTTTCCTCCTTCAGAATGATGAAGGCAAATACTGCTAACCTTCTTTTTTGCAGGAAAAAGGCTGCCGCATAGCAGAACCAGAGCTATTGAATTCCCCGCGACAGCCCTTTTTCCTATGAAAGTTTCTCAACGCCTAATTTCACGTTTTCTGAATTTATTTTCCAGTCTTTTGCATAACCGCTCATCTGACCGTATACAACTTCTTCAGCCAGAACCTCAGATTTGATCTGGGCTTCATGGACACGGAAGATTCCTTCGATCACCTGATTATCTTCCAGAGAAACCCGGATCTTATCGGTAACCTCAAAGCCGGCTTCCTTACGCATGGTCTGGATCTTGCTGATGATCTCACGGACAAATCCCTCCTCGATCAGTTCGGGAGTCAGATTTGTATCCAGCACTACAGTAATATCATTGTCTGATTCAGAGACATAGCCCTCTGTCTGTGCCATATCAATGAGCAGGTCACTGTCTAATAATACTATTTCCTGTCCATTTATGTCAAGTTTTAGCTGTCCATTTGCCTTTAATTCGTCCATAGCCTGGTTTCCGTCCAGTTCAGACAGGGCCTTCTTTATGCCGCCCAGGAACTTTCCGTACTTAGGTCCTACAGTCTTTAACTGAGGCTTAAAGGTATAGGTGGTAAAGTCTCTTACATCCTCAGTAAATGTCATTTCCTTCACATTCAGCTCGTCTTCAATGATTTCTTTATAGAAGTCTTCCAGTGTGAAAGGCGCTTTTACGAACATCTTTCCGATAGGCTGGCGATTCTTGATATTTGCTGCATTTCTGCATGCCCGGCCCATGACTACCACCTTCAGCAGGTTGTCCATGTTCTCTTCCAGAGTCTTGTCGATCCACTCTTCCTTCACTTCAGGGAAATTGCACAGGTGGATACTCTCAGGCGCATCTTTGTCAACGCTTCTCACCAGATTCTGATAAATTTCTTCTGTCATAAATGGAACCATAGGAGCTGCAGCCTTACAGATGGTAACCAGAGCAGTGTAAAGAGTCATATATGCATTGATCTTATCCTGTTCCATTCCTTTGGCCCAGAAACGCTCACGGCTTCTTCTTACATACCAGTTGCTCATATCATCTACAAATTCCTGAAGAGCTCTGGCTGTTTCCGGGATCTTATAGGCATTTAAATCCTCATCTACTGCTTTTACCACTGAATTCAGCTTGGACAGAAGCCATTTGTCCATTACAGGCAGTTTCTCATAATCCAAGGTATATTTTGTAGCGTCAAATTCATCGATATTTGCATACAGCACGAAGAAAGCATAGGTATTCCACAGAGTTCCCATGAACTTTCTCTGTCCTTCCTGTACGGCTTTTCCATGGAAACGGTTAGGCAGCCATGGAGCGCTGTTTACATAGAAATACCAGCGGATAGCGTCTGCTCCGTATGTTTCCAGGGCCTCAAAAGGATCTACTGCATTTCCCTTAGACTTAGACATCTTCTGTCCGTTCTCATCCTGAACGTGTCCCAGAACGATAACATTTTTATAAGGAGCTTTATTAAACAAAATAGTAGATTCTGCCAGCAGAGAGTAGAACCATCCTCTTGTCTGGTCTACAGCCTCGGAGATAAAATCTGCCGGGAACTGCTGCTCAAACAGCTCTTTATTTTCAAAAGGATAATGGTGCTGTGCAAAAGGCATAGCCCCTGAGTCAAACCAGCAGTCGATGACTTCCGGTACTCTGTGCATAGTCTTGCCGCATTTTGGGCATTTCATGGTAATCTCATCGATATATGGACGATGAAGCTCCACAGTCTTGGCATTCTCGTCGCCGCTTCTCTCAAAAAGTTCCTGACGGCTGCCGATGGATTCCATATGGCCGCACTCGCATTCCCATACGTTGAGAGGTGTTCCCCAGTAACGGTTTCTGCTGATTCCCCAGTCCTGAACATTTTCCAGCCAGTCGCCGAAGCGGCCTTTTCCGATACTCTCCGGGATCCAGTTGATGGTGTTGTTATTCCGGATCAGGTCCTCTTTGACTGCAGTCATCTTGATAAACCAGGATTCTCTAGCATAGTAGATAAGCGGTGTGTCACATCTCCAGCAGTGAGGATAGCTGTGCTCAAATTTCGGCGCTGAGAAGAGCAGACCTCTTTCCTCCAGGTCTTTCAGCACTTCCGGATCTGCCTTTTTGCAGAAAGTTCCGGCCCAGGGGGTTTCTGCTGTCATTTCACCTTTTTCGTCTACCAGCTGCAGCACAGGAAGGTCATATTTCTTTCCAACTTTATTATCGTCTTCACCGAAAGCCGGAGCAATATGAACTACACCGGTACCGTCGGTAAGAGTTACATAAGTATCGCATACTACATAATAGGCTTTTTTGTTTAATTCTTTGAAGTTATACAAAGGCTCATACTCTTTGTATTCCAGATCTGTTCCCTTATAAGTTTCCAGAACTTCATAGGCCGGCGTTCCCTCTTCTCTTTCCAGAGAGCCCAGAACGGTATCCAGAAGGGCAGTTGCCATATAGTAAGTATATCCGTCTGCAGCCTTAACCTTTGCATATTCCTCATCAGGGTTTACGCAGAGGGCAACGTTAGAGGGCAGAGTCCATGGAGTTGTGGTCCATGCCAGGATATAAGCCTCCTCTCCCTTTACCTTAAAGCGGGCAATGGCGGAGCGTTCTTTCACATCTTTATATCCCTGTGCCACTTCCTGTGCAGACAGAGGGGTACCGCAGCGAGGACAGTAAGGCACGATCTTATGGCCTTTATATAAAAGTCCCTTGTTCCAGATTTCTTTCAGGGCCCACCATTCGGATTCGATATAATCGTCATGGTAGGTTACATAAGGATTATCCATATCCGCCCAGAAACCAACAGTGGAAGAAAAATCTTCCCACATGCCTTTGTATTTCCAGACGCTTTCCTTACACTGGTCGATAAAAGGGATCAGGCCATATTCTTCTATCTGTTCTTTGCCGTCCAGTCCCAGCTTTTTCTCCACTTCCAGCTCTACCGGCAGTCCGTGGGTATCCCATCCGGCCTTTCTGGGAACCATATAGCCTTTCATGGCCCGGTATCTGGGGATCATATCCTTGATAACGCGGGTAAGCACATGGCCAATATGAGGTTTTCCATTGGCGGTAGGCGGTCCGTCATAGAAGGTATAGGTAGGACCTTCTTTACGGTTTTCCATACTCTTTTTGAAAATGTCATTGTCTTTCCAGAACTTTTCTACTTCTTTCTCCCGTTCTACAAAGTTGAGGTCTGTAGTAACTTTCTGATACATAGCTTTTCTCCTTTCCAAAATTCAAAATATTTTACAAAGGCGTTTCTATTCTTTCCTTTTGAACCGGAAATATATAGAAAAGGCTTCCGTCCTGTAACAGGACGAAAGCCTTATTGCGCTGTCGTTATACCACCTCTTACATCATACGAAGCATACGCCTTTATATGTGTCCCCGGTAACGTGGGGAAACCGGCCTCTCCTACTTAATTCAGATGGCAACTCCGGAGTGATTTTCTTTGGCCCCTACTCGTACCGGGATTCCACCCTCCCCGGCTCTCTGGAACTTTGGACTGGTCAAATACTGTCTCCATCTCTGTTTTTGTCAAGTACGGAATTATTATACTGAGTCTTTTGACCGGTTGTCAAGGGGTTTTGAAAAGAACGACAGTGATTAGCCATCTCATCTGCAAATGGCTGGACAGAGATAAAAAACACAGGTAACCAGCCTATGGCTTAAGCCACCATAAAAACGGCAGAGAAAACCCCGGAGGTTGCGTCTCCGGGGTTTTCGTCGGTGTCCAACATGGATACCTCATATCTCTTAGCCTATCGGCATTATAGCATATGTGTTTTCTATTTGCAATATGCAGATGATCCTCTTTTTACAGCTCCTTCAAATCTGTTTTATTCCGCATTTTGTACAAAAAACTGCGTCTGTCGAAATTTCACACCCGCAATTAATGCATGGTTTAGTCTCTATTTTTTGTATATCACTGTTACTGTCTTCTGGTTGAGAGATTTTAGTACCGCACCCTGAGCAAAATAATGTACCATCATTTAGAGCTTGCCCACACACCGGACAAGTTTTTATATTCTCAATAGTACTGATAGATTTATGAAGTTCCTCTATCCTTTGGCTGCTCTTTGTGATCATTTCAATTAATTCCTGTAATTCAGGAAGCGCTTCCCTTCCCTTTAAATCATAGTATTCTCTTCCCAAATTCGTATAATAACTATCCCTTTTCTTCTGCTCATCTAAAATTTGTGCTTTCAACCCTGTAATGTCTGCTATGCCTTTAGCTTTCTGTACCATTGTGTGGCTTGTCGCAGTTATTTTCTTCCCAATGTTATCAAATACTTCCATATTTTCCCCTTCATGCTTTTTATGTTCTGAAAATTTTCTTTTCATACCAATGCCAATTTCTGCTGCTATAATAATAATTGATATCATTTGAGCAGGAGAAATTCCTTTCAAAATATACCCTCTATCATCACCGCGAAAAAACTCAACAATAAATCTGGCAGCAGCATATAGTAAGAGATATACCTCAAACTTCTTTTTAACTTTAACAGTAACCGCCAAAATCACAATTAAAAATGCCACTTCAAATAATTGTGTGGGATAACATTTCATTCCATAATGATATATTCCATGCTCTGGATTATCTGGAAAATACAGGCCGATGATACTATTGGTAGATTTTCCATAGCAACATCCACCAAGAAAACATCCCATTCTCCCACAGATATGAAATACTATAAATGGAACTGTTAAAATGGAGAGCCACTCCTCCACTGTATGATTTGTGTTTTCCTTGGTTATTACTATAGAAAAAATCAGACTTATTACTGCGCCTAAAAGTCCTCCATAAAATGTTATTCCAGAAAATTGTATTCCTCCATTTTCTCTCCATTTAAACAGTGCGTCAAAGATTGCGGCACTCATATATCCTATCATCCCACAAAATACTAATTTAGGGAAAATATAGTTTTCTTCATATACGCCCCAACTTTCCTTCATTAATTTTTTATGGACTAAAAGGAACATAAACGTTATCCCACATATAATCATTATTGCAAATGTAGAAATTTTTCCAAAACCAAAATCAATATATGGTATCATCTTTTATTTATCAAAAATATAAACTTTCAAAAGGCCTATAATACCTCCTGCCAGCAAAAGAACAAAAGCAAATACGCTCATCAAGTCAGCCCCTGTGATCCCATAAGCACAAATGATGATCATTACAGCAGCTATTAACTGTAAAACAGCTCCTCTCTTCACATGTTTTAAACATTGGCATGCTCCTACCATACCAATAACACTTCCTCCAAATATCAAAACAAACGGGGCATTTCCTCCAGTCCTTGTATCGCACATAGACACACACAGTCCTCCAAAAATACCTAGAATCGAACCTATCAGCCCCACAATAAATGCCGGAAGACAACGACTTGTTTCAATCATACTACCATCTTGTTTCTGATAATTTATATAATCTGTCTCTCCTTCTCGCTGACTTGTTTGCAAATTATACTGTGGATTTTTCGTTCCGCAATATTGGCAAAATGCATCTTCTTCTTTAATTTCATTCCCGCAGTTAGAGCAAAACATACTTCTCCTCCTTCTATACATTTTATACATGTATTTTAGCACTGGCTTTCTTTGATGTCAATTACAAACATCTTTTTGATAATGTAATATCTTTTTGATTATTTTATTATCTTTTTTATCAGAAAGGATAAAAGTATGGTAGCTGACAGAATTAAACAATTACGCCTGTCCAATAACTTGACGCAAGCAGATCTCGCAAAAAAACTGAATATTACTCGCAGCAGTGTTAATGCATGGGAAATGGGGATTTCAACTCCTTCTACAGCATATATCGTAGAACTCGCCCAATTATTTCATGTTTCAACAGACTATTTGCTTGGACTCTCCAGCCACACTTCAATGGATATTTCTCATCTTACAGATAAAGAAATTCAACTGGTATATGATCTCGTAGAATATTTTCGCAGTCAGCATTAACTTTGATATAGTATTCAAAATCACTGGTAATGCAGTACTTGTCCCCTGACTCATTGACCACAGAAATAAAAAATAGCGTTAAGCTGCAGATCCTAAATCTACCGCTTAACACTATTTTTATCATTTCTTTTTGAAACTCTTATGCTTTTAGCTGTTTTTCACCTCAGGATTTTTTACATTATAAGGCATTTTCCCGCTGAAAAACTCATCAATACAGTCTGCAATGATCACCTGTGAGCGATGCTCGCTTTCCAGTGAAGCAGCTCCCATATGCGAGGTAACAAAAACATTTTCCATTTGGAGAAGAGGATTGTCTTTCTTGGGCGGTTCCTGGCAGAGAACGTCCAGGCCCGCCCCGGCGATCTGTCCGGTTTTCAGGGCTTCTATTAAGTCCTCCTCATTGATGACGCCGCCTCTGCAGGTATTGATAAGATATGCGGATTTTTTCATCAAGGCAAATTTTTCCTTATTAATACTGCCCTGGGTTTCTTCCGTCAGCGGTATATGCAGACTTACAATATCGCTGTTTTTAAAGATCTCATCCTGGTTTTCTACGAAAGTAACGCCCCACTTTTCAGAATCCTTATCCTGGATATAAGCGTCGTATACCAGAACTTTCACATCAAAGCCTTTCATCATCCGGACAAGCTGCTTTCCGATATGTCCAAATCCCAAAAGTCCTACAGTTTTGCCATCTAATTCTGTTCCTGTGATAGTAGAAGGCCAGATTCCTTTTCTCACGCCTTCCACACAATGGGCAAATCTCCGTCCTACATTCAGGATATGAAGCATAGCAGTCTCGGCAACCGCCGCTGAATTCGCTCCCGGCACATTTCCCACAGGGATCCCTGCTCTGGTTGCCGCGGGAATATCAATGTTATCGGTTCCTGCCCCATATCTTACAATATACTGAACTTTATCCTTTACTGCTTCCAGAGTCCGTTCATTCCAGGGCTCCCAGGTGCTGATAACCGCATCTGCTTTTTTTCCCATTTCTATGGTTTTCTCTTCATCGCCTGTATCGATGGGACATTTGATAAATTCATAGCCGCTTTCTGCAAACCGCTTATCCAGATAAGTCACGTCTACTTTATTTTCATCTAAATTCAGCCATACTGTTTTTTTCATAATGCTTCCAGCCTTTCTCCTACTCTACGGTTCCCTGTACTTCTTCGATTGCAGAAATAGCTCCTGCAATAGCTCCATCTGCGTCCTCCGCTCCGGTCACTACCTGATTAAGCATTTTTGACATTGGGAATGTGAACATATTTTTTGCTGCTATTGCTCTTCCCTGAATACTTTCAACCGGATATCCATAATATCCCAATGCATTTTCTGCATAGCTGACTACCTGCGCATTAATTCCTTCTGCCCAAATGCCATTTCCTACAGAATCCTGGAATACCGGCGCATATACAGGAGCCGTGATCTCCAGATATTCGTTGTACCACTCATCGTCCATACAGTATCTGATCAGGTCCTTGGCAAGATCTACATTTTTGCAGCCTTCCATGATAGATAAACCTGCGGCAAATCCCATAGTTGTATTATTATCACTGCCCGCCGGAAGGTTCACTACTTCTGTATTTTCCAAAAGTTCCTTATTTGCCTCATCTGTGGCCATAGTATTGTATAATGTCGGTGCGTTGAACACAATGCCTGACTCTCCCATAAGATAAGAAGTATTATTTCCGCCGGAATCCCAGGTAGATGCTGCTGGCGGGATCACCTCTTTATCATAAAGCTCTTTGTACTTCTCCAGCCATTCTTTTGCCGCATCATTGTCTAAGGTAATATTGCCATCTTTATCAAAAACATAGCCTCCCTGATTCCACATGATCATGCGGAACATATTTTCTGCGTCTTCATCTGTAGGTCCGCAGCCCATACCAAGTCCGTAAAATCCATTGTCAGGATCAGAAATTTTCTCGGCCACCTCAAATACTTCATCCCATGTCTGTGGAACCTCCGTGATTCCAGCTTCTTCCAGTTTATCTTTTCTGATGAACATCATCGTCGAAGAACTGGTCATAGGTACGAAATAATTTTTGCCCTCAATCTTGCTTCCTTCATAAATAGACTGCATATAAGGCCGTTCTGCATTAATTTCATCTACCAGGTCTGTCACGTCCATATAGGGATTGCTTGGGTAATAGTTGACTACCTTTGTCACTGCTCCGGTAGTGATATCCGGTATATTACTTCCGGCCTCAATAGCTGCATTCAGCTTTGTCACAAAATCTGTAGCGGAAATAAACTCATAGTTCACATTTACGTCGTTCTCTTCGGCAAAACTCTTAATCCTTTCTTCCATAGCCGTATTGGCTTCATCGCTGAAAACCTTCTCGATCCAGACTGTCAGGGATTTTGAATCCGCTTTTGCTCCGCCGTCGCCTTCTCCGCTTCCGCCGCACGCTCCCAGTGAAGCTGCCATAAGGGCGGCCATTCCTAATGCTGCAACTTTTTTAAGTTTCATATGAATCCTCCTTTTAATTAAATAATTTTATAATAGTTTCCTTTAATAATTTTTCTAGCGTATCAGCCTTTTACGCCTCCTGCTGTCTGTCCGCCTACCAGAGAGCTGTTCGCCAGTATGTAAATGATCAGGATCGGCACGCTGGCCAGGATCGCACCGGCCATCAACTGATCCCAGGGATACATATCGCCGAAGATCAGTCCGGAGATCACCAG
The DNA here is from genome assembly GCF_002161285.1 of Blautia sp. An81. Lineage (GTDB taxonomy): Bacteria > Bacillota > Clostridia > Lachnospirales > Lachnospiraceae > Blautia > Blautia ornithocaccae. Next base: position 153,594 of record NZ_NFHH01000007.1, read on the forward strand.
AGGGAAGGTCTGCATAGAAGTCTTTGTAATGTTTACCAATGCATAGAGATATTCGCCCCAGCACATTGCAAATGCAAAGATCGTCGTAGAAATAATCCCCGGCAGTGCCAGCGGAAATACGATCTGATACATTACACGGAGCCTTCCGCAGCCGTCTACAATAGCCGCTTCATCCAGATCATATGGGATTGAGGAAATATGGGGGATCAGCACCCACGCCACATATGGAAGAGTGAACGTAGGATAGATCAGCATCAGTCCCAGAATATTGTCCGTCAGTCCGCAATTCGCAACTAGTATATATAACGGAATATACAGGATAGAAGTAGGAAGCAGGTATGTAAACAAAATCGCTTTGGAAAATGTACGTTTTCCTCTGAACTTAATCCTGGCAATGGCATATGCTGCAGGATATGCGATCACTATAGAGAAAAGGGAAACAAAGATCGCTACGATCAGACTGTTTCGGATACCTGTCAAAAAGTTTGTTTCTGTCAGCAGATATTTGTACGCATCCAGGCTGGGATGCTGAGGAATTAATGTGGGAACTTTGCTGTAAATTTCTGCCTGTCCTTTTAAGGAGGTATTCAGCATCCAGTAAATAGGCGCTAAGGCCACGATCAGACAGAGGATAATGAATAACCGGCTTAAAATTTTCACACTTTTTTTCTGTTTCATTCTGATTTCCTCCTTCTGTTAATCTTCTTTTGCGATCATTCTTCTGGTCAGCAGGCTGATCAGTATAAGCAGAACCGGCATAGCCAGGATAGAAACTGCAATACCTTTTCCTAACATCATGCTCTTCATTGCCGTCTGATAGCTGAATACGTTCATAACTTCTGTGGCTCCGTTAGGACCGCCGCCTGTCAGCAGCCATACAGATTCAAATTCATTCAGCGTCCATATAGTAGACATTAAAGTCGATAACAAAATAACATCTTTGATCTCCGGTAAAGTGATGTACCAGAATCTCTGCCACATGTTTGCCCCATCAATGGCAGCCGCCTCATATCCATCCTGAGAGATCGTCTGAAGCTTAGCAAGGATAGAGACCCCAAAAAATGGAGTACCTCTCCATATATTCGCTATAATAACCGTAGCCATGGCTAAGCCGGCGGATCCAAACCATATCAGGTCTTTATCAATAATATGAAGAGATTTCAGAAGATAATTTGCAATGCCTCCTGTAGAGCTGAATATCCATCTCCAGTTCAATACTGCTACGATATTGGGCAGAGTCCACGGAATCATCAATAATGCTCTTACAATATTTCTTCCTTTAAATTTGATATTAAGAGCTAAAGCCATTAAAATACCAAAAAAACATTTTCCTATAATTGAAAAGAAAGTAAATACCAGTGTGTTGATGATAGATCTCCGGTATTCCGGATCTGCCAGGAGATTTATATAATTGTCCAGTCCTATAAAGGTTGCGCTGCCTCCTATTGTTTTGTTTGTAAAACTCATCCATATCCCCCAGATAATAGGGCCAAGTAAGACACATGCCAGATAGATAATAAGAGGCGCATTGATCGCATAGGCAAATTTCGTGTTTTTCTTGTTCATAGATTCTTCTCCTTTCCTGATTTTTTTCTCCGAATCTTTTTCTAAACTATAACAACTATTTAAACTTTTTTCAATTATATTTCATATTTTAGAAAGTACTTTCCGCCTTTATATTATCTGTATATTTCTTTACCTTTTTACTCACCTATTTTTATGTACTTTTCACAATTACTGTGAATGTTTTTTCTATATATCTCCGTTATATTGAATTTATTTTCTATTTTTTTATAATATAGATATCAAATATTTCTTAGAAAGGAGGAGGATCATGGATCCTATGAAAAACCCTCGGATCATCTCCCTGCGCAGCCATCTGATCGTCTCCTGCCAGGCGCTTTCAAATGAGCCTCTGCATTCTTCTTATATAATGGGACGTATGGCGGCAGCCGCCCTGGAAGGAGGTGCAGCCGGGATCCGCGCAAATACTCCGGAAGACATTATAGAAATTAAAAAGAATGTATCTCTGCCTGTGATCGGGATCATAAAACGAGATTACCCAGACAGCAGCGTATACATAACCCCTACTTTAAAAGAAGTAGATGAACTGATGCCTGCACATCCTGAGATCATCGCTTTAGACGCAACTCCAAGACCCCGTCCTAACGGACTTTCTCTGGAAGAACTTTACCGCCAGATACGAAATAAATACCCCGAGCAGCTTCTGATGGCAGATTGTTCTACAATAGAAGAAGCTCTCGCCGCTGATAAACTCGGCTTCGATTTTATAGGTACTACGCTGGTAGGATATACAGAAGAAAGCCAGGGAGACAGAATTGAACACAACGACTTTGAAATCATACGCCGGATACTCAAAGAAGTCTCTCATCCGGTAATTGCAGAGGGAAATATTGATACTCCCGAAAAAGCCCGCCGGGTCATCGATCTTGGCTGCTACAGCGTTGTCGTCGGTTCTATTATCACCAGACCGCAACTGATCACCAAGCGCTTTGCCGAAGCTTTAGAGAAATGTTCTTAGGCAATAGATGAAATAAAAATATAAGGAGGAAAATATAATGAGTAATCCAAAATATCAGGGAATCTTCCCGGCTTTTTATGCCTGCTATGACGAGAAGGGAGAAGTAAGTCCTGAAAGAGTACGCAGTCTCACGAAATATTTTATTGAGAAAGGCGTAAAAGGCGTTTATGTATGCGGTTCTTCAGGCGAATGTATCTATCAGAGTGTGGAAGATCGGAAGATCACATTGGAAAATGTAATGAAGGAAGCCAAAGGAAAACTTACCGTTATCGCTCATGTTGCCTGCAACAATACAAAAGACAGCATGGAACTGGCCCGTCACGCAGAAAGCCTGGGGGTAGACGCTATTGCTGCGATCCCGCCTATTTACTTCCGTCTTCCTGAATATTCTATCGCTGCATACTGGAACAGTATCAGCTCCGCTGCACCAAACACAGACTTTATCATCTACAATATTCCTCAGCTTGCAGGCACCGCCCTTACCCAAAGCCTTCTTCATGAAATGCTGAAAAATCCCAGGGTAAAGGGTGTTAAAAACTCCTCTATGCCTGTACAGGATATTCAGATCTTTAAATCCCTGGGCGGCGAAGATTTTACCGTATTTAACGGTCCGGACGAACAGCTGATCAGCGGACGGATCATGGGCGCCGACGGAGGTATCGGCGGTACCTATGGAGCTATGCCGGAACTGATCCTGAAAGAAAATGAATGGATCAACGAGGGAAGGCTGGAAGAAGCGAAGAAGCTCCAGTATGATGTAAACTCTATCATTTACAAACTCTGCTCCGGACATGGAAATATGTACGCAATGATCAAAGAAGTACTTCGGATAAACGACTCTCTGGATATCGGGGGCGTCCGCGAACCGCTGACAAACCTGATACCTTCCGATATCCCTATTGCCCGGGAAGCTGCAGATATGATCAAAAACGCCATCGAAAAATATTGCCGCTAAAGAACAGGCAGCACAGGAGGAACATAGATGAAAACTTATCTTTGTATTGATATCGGCGGAACCTCTGTTAAATATGGAGTATATTCCGAAAATTCCGGTTTTTTAATGGACAGCTCCTTCCCTACCCAGGCATGGCTGGGCGGCCCTTCCATCATCACCCGGGCTGTGGAGCTTACGTCACGGCTTTTAAAAGAGTATAAGGATATATACGGGATCTGCATCTCCACAGCTGGCATGGTAGACTGCGATGCAGGCTCCATCACCTATGCCTCCTCATTGATTCCTGAATATACAGGAACTCCTGTTAAAGCTATCTTTGAGCAGCAGTTTGGGCTCCCCTGTGAAGTTGAAAATGACGTCAACTGTGCTGCTCTCGCAGAATATTTCGCCGGCGCTGCCAAAGGTGCTTCCTCTTGTCTCTGTCTTACTATTGGCACAGGTATCGGAGGCGCCTTTGTTGAAAAAGGTCGTGTATTCCATGGTTTTTCCGGCAGCGGCTGTGAGGTCGGCTATATGCTGCTGCCCGGCGGCGCTTTTCAGGATATGGCCGCCGCCAGTATCCTTGTCCGAAATGTGGAAAAAAGAAAGGCGCTTTCCTCCGGTTCTCTCAACGGGAAAAAAATTTTTGATCTTGCCCGAAATGGAGATACAGATTGTATAGAAGAGATTGACCGGATGACCAACTGTCTCGGTATGGGTATCGCAAATATCTGTTATGTATTGAATCCTGAAATCGTCGTACTCGGCGGAGGAATTATGGTGCAAAAACAGATGTTATATGATAAAATCAGAGCGGCTGTAGATAAATATTTGCTCCATTCTATTGCCGAGAAAACTACGCTTAAATTCGCTCAAAATCAAAATCGTGCGGGAATGTTAGGCGCTTTTTATCATTTTAAAGCCAGAAAGAGGGAAACTGAACTATATGTCTAACTATAAAAAAAGTATCGTACCGCAGATTGAAGCAATTTATGCGTCTCTGTCGCCTACGGAAAAAAACATAGCGGATTTTTTCATTCACAATCACCAGTGCATGGACTTTTCGGCAAAAAATATTTCTTCTTTACTTTTTGTATCCGAACCGTCTCTTTCCAGATTTGCAAAAAAATGCGGATATAAAGGCTATCGTGAGTTTGTATTCTACTATAAGGAAGGGTTAAGTGAAAAGGTCACTCCTTTGATCACAGATAATTCTACCACCCAGGTTTTAGATACCTATCAGGAGCTTTTAAATAAAAGCTATGCATTAGTAGATAACGCCCAGTTAAACAGGATCTGTGAAATTTTTGCAAAGCAGAAAAGATTTTACGTATATGGAAAGGGCAGTTCCGGATTAGCCGCTCAGGAGATGAAACTCCGCTTTATGCGTATCGGCTTAAACATAGAGGCCATCTCCGACAACCATGTAATGAAGATGAATTCCGTACTGTTAGACGATACTTGTGTAGTGATCGGGATCAGTATCAGCAGCAAAACTCCTGAGGTCATGACGTCTTTAAAGGCGGCAAAAGCAGCCGGCGCCATTGTCATACTGATGACTTCTCACAGAGAGCCCCAGCAGTTTGAATTTTGTGATGAAGTTGTGCTGCTTGCGTTACGTGAAAACCTGGAAAACGGGAAAGCCATTTCCCCCCAGTTCCCAATCCTTATCATGCTGGATATCTTCTACTCGCATTTTCTGAACTACGACACCCAGCGTAAAGAGATGCTCCATGACTATACCTTGAATGTTCTAAGTCATTCATAACTTTATTTATAACAGGCGAAAGGAGAACAGATTATCACAATAATCTGTTAAATTTTAAAATGATCTGTAAACGTATTCCTATACAGACAGATGGCTCCGCAGCGGATACCCATCTGGACACTTATATCCTGGAAGATTATATAAATGCCAAAACCGACTGGACCCGTCCTTTGGTGGTGATCCTCCCCGGCGGCTCTTATGCCATGACTTCAAACAGAGAGGCCGAACCGGTAGCGCTTCAGATAAACAGCATCGGCTATCATGCTGCGATTCTTCGGTATTCCTGCGCACCGGCCACTTATCCTACGTCCCTCCATGAACTTGCTTTATCCGTCAAATATCTTAGAGAGCACGCTGCACAGTGGCATATCAATCCTGACAAGATTATCATCATGGGATTTTCTGCCGGAGGACATCTGGCTGCCAGTTACGGCGTGTTCTGGCAGGAAAAGCATATGGCAGACGCCGCCGGATGCAGCAGCGGCTGCCTCAAGCCTCAGGGACTTGTTCTCTGCTATCCGGTGATCAGTTCCGAAGATTCCATTGCCCATACCGAAAGTATCCAAAACCTTCTGGGAAATTCTTATGAACGCCTGAAAGAAAAAATGTCCCTGGAAAATCAGGTAACGGATCTTGTTCCCCCTGCTTTTCTGTGGCATACTTTTTCGGATGATACCGTGCCGTTCTGGAATTCCTTCCGTTTTGCAGAAGCTTTAGGGAAAGCCGGAATCCCTGTAGAATATCATCTGTACCCATGTGGTATGCATGGTCTGAGTCTGGCAACTGAAAGCATCTGCAATGGAGACCCAAACACTATAGAAGAAAGCTGCCAGAGCTGGATAAGGCTCCTTCAGTCCTGGCTGATGCATACTTTCGGACTTTAAATTCTTATAATCTTATACAAAAAGAAGAAAACTGCCTCAGCACTTGTATTGCGGGGCAGTTTTCTTCTTTTATACATTGCTATAAATAAAAAAATCGCATATAATAATTCAAGAAAATCCAAAAGCAATGAACGAAAGAGGATACTTATAATATGAAAGCCAAAAAGCAAAAAGCCGCCGTCCTGCTGCTGACTGCGGTCTTATCTATGAATCTGCAGACGGTCTGCCTCCTGGCGGCTGCTCCTGACGCCCGGGCCGCTGTGCATGTACAGGAAAACAGCCCGGAAGCTCCCGAAGCCCAGGAACCGGCCATGCCCGAAAGCTACGAATGGGAAATTCAGTCCAACGATATTGCCGGATGGCCTCAGGGCCCGAAGATTATTGCTGAAACAGGAATCGTCATGGACCTGGACACCGGAGAAATCCTATATGCCAAAGGCATTGACGAAAAACGGGCGCCTGCCAGTATTACAAAGATCATGACTGCTATGCTGGCCATTGAAAAGGTTCCCCTGGACACAGAGATCACATTTACCGACGAGGTAAACAATATCGAGCCAGGAAGCACTCATATCGGCATTAAGCCAGGGGAAACTCTGTCTATGGAGGAGAGTCTTTATGGTATCCTCCTGGGCTCTGCCAATGAAGTTTCTTCCGGAGTGGCAGAATATATCGGCGGGACCGTCCAGGCATTTGTAGATATGATGAACCAGAGGGCCCAGGAGCTGGGATGCAAGAATACCCATTTTGTCAATGCCAATGGTCTGTATGCCGATGACCACTATACCACAGCCAGAGACATGGCTCTCATCGCCCAGGCTGCATTTCAGAATGAAACTTTCCGGAATATTATCAAAACCCCATACTATATCATTCCCCCCACAAATATTACAGCGGAAGAGCGCTGGATCAACAATCATCATCAGATGATCCAAGAGGGGGAGCATTATTATGAAGGATGCCTTGGGGGCAAAACCGGATATACAGTAAAAGCCGGAAATACTCTGGTGACTTATGCGGAAAGAAATTCCATGCGCCTTGTCTGTGTTGTTTTAAAAGGTACTACGGAATATTATAATGACACGAAAAATCTTCTGGATTACGGTTTCAATAATTTTGAAAAACTAAAGCTTTCATCGGAGATTCTGGCTGAGTCAGATTCCCTGGCTTCTTATCTGAAAGACCAGGGCCTGCTGGACGCTGCAGTAGAGAACTCTTCTGCAGATGTTCCCGTAAATCCCTCTCAGGATATTACCTGCCAGGCGGAAATTGAAAATAACATGCTGAATCTGGACTTCTATTATGGGGATACCCTTCTGAGCAGTTCCAGTCAGGAGGCTTCCCAGGAAATCCTGACAGCAGCTCAGACCTATGACCTGCAGCAAAGACAAAGCCAGCAGGCCGCTGACAGCCAGCCTGCATCTACAGAAACAGAAAAAGACTCCAGCAGTTCTTCTTCCACTGTAAATCATAACTCTCTGGATGGATTTTTCCAGGAAGCCCTGTCTATTTTCCAGGGACTCCCCAGTTGGAAGTATCCTGCTCTGGGGCTTCTGGCCGGTGCATTTATTTTCTATATCGTACTCTTGATCATTAAAATCCGCCGGGCTTTCAGTTCTAAAAAACATAAAAAGTCCCGGAAGAAGAAAAAAAGTTAAATGTTTTACACTCCAAGGAGATTTGACAGATGAGAATAACTTATATTGGTCACAGCGGTTTTCTGGCAGAATTTTCCCATTGCTGCTGTCTCTTTGATTATTACCAGGGAGAAATTCCTGCAACAGATGAAGACAAGCCTCTTTTTGTCTTTGTCTCTCACCGGCATCAGGACCATTTTAATCCGAAAATTTTTCATATCACCGGGCCAAAAGAAATTCATTACATCCTCTCCTCCGATACCAGACGGTACATGAGAGATCACATGGACTTATCTGGCCTGCATTTTATGAAAGCTGAGGAATCTCTTACCTTGACCTGGAATGGCGCCACCTGTTCTATGACTGTAAAAACCCTCCATTCCACAGACTGCGGTGTAGCTTTTCTGATACACACAGAAGACAAAAACATTTATCATGCTGGGGATTTAAACTGGTGGGTATGGCCGGGGGAATCGAAACAATACAATAACAATATGACAGCAAATTTCAAAAAGTATACCGAACCACTGAAAGGCCTGGAGCTTTTTGCCGCGTTCCTGCCTCTGGACCCCAGGCAGGAAGAATGGTACGATAAGGGATTTTCTTATATACTGGAAAACACCAGAACCAGATACGCTTTTCCCATGCACTTCTGGAAAGATTTCTCCGTTATTCCAAAATATCTTTCCACTCCCACTGGGAAAGCCCATAAAAATGAGATCATGATTCTAGAAAAGGAAGGACAGATTATGAACTGTCCAGAAGACAAGGAGGACAAATAAATGAAGTTTCAGATGATCCACGAAAACTATAACGTAAGAGATTTAGACCGTTCTCTGGCATTCTACGAAAAAGCCCTTGGTCTGAAAGAAAAACGCCGCACAGAGGCAAAAGATGGCTCCTTTATCATTGTGTATCTTGGAAATGACACTACAGATTTTGAGCTGGAGCTTACCTGGCTCCGGGACTTTGACAGAGATTACAATCTGGGAGACTGTGAGTTCCATCTGGCTTTCCGTACTGCTGATTTCGACCAGGCCCACAAACTTCATGAAGAGATGGGATGCATCTGCTTTGAGAATCCGGATATGGGAATTTATTTCATTAAAGACCCTGATGGATACTGGCTGGAGATTGTGCCAGAGAGATAAAAAAGTGGCCTGACCCGCGAACTTCTCAGTCGGGTCAGACCGCTTTTATTTTCTTACTTTACAGATAATTTAAATAATTTTGCATCATGGGCCTTCAGTGTTACCGTAATGTTCGTCTCCACTTCTCCCAGATTTCTTCTCTCCCACATATCACGGAGAGCTGCTTTTCCCTCTATTCCCAGCTTTTCCAGGTTCACGCTGAACCGCTCCTCCCAGTCTGCTGTATTAAAGACTGCGGCATATATATTTCCTTCCTCATCCTCTGCTTTCCACAGGATCAAATCGAAGGAACGGAGTACCTGTCTGGCATTTTTTCCTTTTTTCAACAGACTCAGGACCTCCGGATTGGTCACCAAGCTCTTTGTCCAGGAATCCATATCTGTCAATTCGCATCCCAGCATTAGGGGAGAGCGGAAAATGCACCACAGAGTCAGCATTGTTCTCTGCTCTTCTTTTGACAGCAGGGTCTGGCGTTCTCCCAGCCCATGCTCGCAGCCTTTAATAGACAGATGTCCTAAGGGCAGCATGTCACAGTCTGGAAAACAGCCTGGGGCCACATAAGGGCTCCACTCATGGCATCGGTCAAACATCTCCATAATGTCCGTCCACCGGTCCCAGAAGTCATTTGTGATTCTCCACATATTGGCATTCCTGCTCAGATGCTCTGCCTTATCCAGCATGGCCGGTCCGGGAGAAAGGCTCAGGACTATAGGCCGTCCGCAGGTATCAATAGCTGCCCGAAGCATTTCTATCTCGTCTCCTCCATAGGCAATAGTGCTCTCATCATTTGGTCTGCCATACTTTACGCAGATATCATCTACTTTGATAAAATCCACTCCCCAGGAAGCATAAAGCTCGATAATAGAATTATAATATTCCTGGGCTCCCGGTTTTGTAGTGTCCACACCGTACATATCTGTGTTCCAGCAGCAGATAGAGAAAGGATGGGCGATATCCCTGGCCGTATAGGGCGTCCCCTTTACAGGTGTATTTTTCGCCACTGCCTGGCGGGGAATTCCTCTCATAATATGGATGCCGAATTTTAATCCTTTTTCATGGATATAATCTGCAATCTTTTTAAAGCCGCCTTCTGCCGCTGAAGGAAAACGATTTGGAGCGGGAACAGCTCTTCCGTATTCATCCATACAGATATCTGCAAATTTCCGGTAGTGGCTGGAATCAGCCGCCGGCTCATACCACTGTATGTCGCAGACTATGTACTCCCATCCAAACTCCTTTAAGTTTTCTGCCATATAATCTGCATTCTGCAGAAGCTCCTTTTCCGTTACTGCCGCCCCATAGCAGTCCCAGCTGTTCCAGCCCATAGGGGGCGTAAGGGCAAATTCATTTTTATTCACCTGATGTTCCTCCTGCTTCTTAAAGTACTTTTCGTTATTTTAATGTAAATTTGAAAAGCCGTCCACAAGTTTCCTGAGGCATAGCTATCTTCAGCTCTCCATTTTCCAGACAATAACTGCAGTCTTCCTCTTTCGGATAAATTACAGAAACTGCCTCTACCTGGTCCGCAAAATCAATAGGAATGCTTCCCTCTCTGGCATGAGGCATAAACACAGCAAGGTAAGTGTTCTTATCCCCTTTTAATCCATAGGCCAGCACAGAATCTCTCACATCACAGAATCCCAATGGGAAGAAGGGCACCGCCTCTTTAATCTCTCCGCGTATCTGTTTATATAAATCTATGCCTTCTTTCATAAGCTCCAGATTGCTGCCGCTCATTTTCCACACCATGCCGCTGACATAGGGGCGGAGAAGCAGTCCGTTTACCATATTATAAATCGTGTGCTCTCTGTCATCTTCATAGGGATACACCCACATACCTGCCTGTTCCGGGGTTACGGCACTGGCTACATTTGCAGCAATATAGGAATTATAAATATAGTCTGTCTGATCGCTGGTAGACTGAAGGCTTAAGATCTTCAGCATTCCATAGTCCATTCTCTGACCTCCGGAACCGCAGTTTTCAATAATGAGATCCGGGTACTTCCGGAAAATCTCCTCATACCACTGATACAGATATTTATAATGTTCCATGATAGCGTCTGCACAGCTGTCAGAGTTCAAGTCGCTGCCATAGCCCATAGTCACATTATAGTCCATCTTAAAGTATTCTACTCCGTAATCCCGGATCAGCCTGTCTATGGTATCCATACAATATTTACGTACTTCCGGATTCCGGAAGTCCAAAAGATACCGCTTGTTATCTACGTGACGTTTTCCATGTCGGCAGATAAACCAATCGTCCGGAAGTTTCTGAGCCAGTTCACAGGCAGTTCCCATGACCTCGATTTCCAGCCACAGGCCCATTTTCATACCCTTGCTCTTGGCATAATCACAGACAGCCTTCAGACCATTTGGAAAACGTTCCGGAGATTCTTTCCATTCTCCTACTCTGTCCCACCAGTAGCCTTTGTCATACCAGCCGCAGTCCAGGCAGTAGTATTCACAGCCCATTTCCGCAGCCTTATCTATAATGGCTCTTTCCCTTTCATCGGTAGGGTCTCCCATAAGACAGTTCATATAATCGTTAAATACCACATACAGTTTCTCATCATCTTCATTTTTTCTTCGAACTGCTCTGCGGTACTGAGTAAGCGCTGCAGCGCCCTGGCTGACATCCCCCTTTGCTGCTCCAAAGGCCACCGGAACTGTAGCAAAAGACTCTCCTGGCTTCAGATTCTTCCACCATCCCTGCTCCGCCTCTGTGGGACCGCTTAAAGCCAGATATAATTTTCCTTCTAAATCAGAGCCGTATTCCACATGCCACTGACCGGAGTGCTCAATCTGAAAGCAATAAGTTTCTTCCGTTTCTGTATCGCGGGCAAATCCCATAGGAAGATATTCACAGGAAGACCAGGAACCTCTGCCGCTGTAACAGTAACGGTTAATTCCAAATCCCGGTGTATTAAAGCCATCTACCGGCATACCGGAAAGATTGACTGTTCTGATGTCTTTCTTTTCCCACTGAGCCTCACAGGACCAGCTGTTTCTGGGTACATAAATCTCCGTTTTCTCATAGTAGGGCTTCTCACCATTTCCACTGATCCCCTGATAAATAAAGGAGGAAACATATTCAAGCCCCAAGTCTTCTGTTCCCTGATTCTCCAGGCAGCTCCAGGTCTGGACTACAGGAATCCCCTCAAAAAACCGCATATGGTAAGTTCCTTTCAGCCCATAGTCTGTTGCCATTGAAATAATAAGTTCCCTGCCTTTTTCTCTTTCCTCGAAATAATGTCCGGTATATCGGAAATCCAGGGAAGCACTGCTGAGATTATGTTTATATCCATGCATTCCCCTGGTAGTTTTTCCGCTGATCTGCACTTCCATTACAGGATGATAGTTTTCCGGATCGCTCTTTTTTCTTTCTACACTCCTGGCTTTTTCAGGGACCTGAGAAGAAGAAAAATCCTGAAGTTCAACTACTCCGTTCTCACAGATCAGAAATTTTACTCGCAAACCATTTTCTTCAATCCTAATCTCTCTTGTCATTTTTCCTCCTTTACTCCAAGTACCACGGAAGGTCTGTTGGGTCTTTGTATTTTTTTATTTCTTCTGCTAAGTATTTCTTAAAAATCCTTTCAATAAAGAAGGACCCCAGATAAGCATAAAATCCCGGCAGGATTGCCATAAGAAAAGGCACAAAATAAATCAGAACAGCCGTAAAAGCCAGTAAAACCAGCAACGCTATTGTACTGGGGAAATGCCTGATGGACATATAAAGTGCATATTGGATCTGTCTGATCAAACCTGCCTGGAAACGGGAGATTACTGGAAATATATAAACTATGGTAAACAAAAAGGGACATGCCAGAATAATGCCCAGAGTACAGATGATGTATGGATTCATCTGTATCCTGCCCTCCAGTGCAGCCAGGATGTAAAGTCCAATGGCCGCTCCGTAAAGCAGATATAGAATCGTAAGGATTATTCCCTGTCCCAGGTTGTTTTTAAAAGAGTGAAAAAAAGATTTTACCACAGTTTCCCGGTTTCTTCGGACAACCTTTACTACTGTATAGTACAAAGCTGCCGTAGCCGGCCCGATAGTTACCACCGGCACTGAGCATATAAGCCAGAGAAAACCAGCTCCCAGTATATCCGCCACCTGGTTTGTTTTATTAAAAACCGGCGCATCTACTGTAAATTTCAAATGTCATACTCCTTTTTCAGCTCTTAATAGCACTGTCTACCTGCCCCTGGATAAAGTATTTCTGCAGACACAGATATACAATGATCAAAGGCATCATTCCGATAACTGCCGTAGCAGCCGCAGCTCCGTAATCATTTGACACTGCTGAGAAGAATGTCTTGATTACAAGAGTAATGGTTCTCATAGAAGTCTGCTGCAGGAAATAGTAGGCATAAGTATATTCATTCCATACACTGACTCCCTGAAGAATAATTACAGTTACAGTAACTGTTTTCAGCTGGGGCAGGATAACCTTGAAGAAAATCTGAAGGTTGCTGGCCCCGTCTATGGCTGCCGCTTCATCCAATGCTACTGGTATAGAGGATATAAAATTAGTATACAAAAAGATAACCAGGGGCAGTCCGAAAGCGCTCAGCACCAATACCATACCCCAATAAGTAGAGGTAGCATGTATATTGGACATTGTAGAATATACGCCGACCAATATGGTAAGAGGGGTGATCATCATTACAGACATGATCAGACTGCGGACAATCTCATTCAGCTTTGACTGGTTCCTGGCCAGTGCATAAGATGCCATGCAGCCCAGAACAATTATTTCCACCAGTCCTTTGCCCGAAAAGGCATCTTTTCATTCATCTCGTCTATTTCTGTAAAATTTCCCTGCTGTTTATTTTTTCCTGGTAATTTCAGTCTGCTCATTATACTTCTACCTCCTTCCTGCGGAAATATCCGTTAACGATCATGGATATGATCATGATCATAACGAAGGAAAATACACCAATAGCCGCTGCGTAGCCAGCACGTTCCGCATCAAAATACCGGTTGGCAATGTAAGTAGCCAGAGAGTGTGTCTTTCTGGCCGGACCTCCGTCGGTCAGGGCTATAATTACATCGTAAAGTTTCAATCCGCCGATCAGATTGTAGATTACAGATGAAGAAAGAGCCGGTACCAGAAGCGGTAAGATTATATACCGGAATCTTTCCCATGCATTTGCACCGTCTACAGTAGCCGCCTCAATATAAGACTGGGATACACCCTGGATTCCTGCCAGATAGATTACCATACTGACACCTACAAACTGCCAGGTATTAATGAATACGATCACAGCGATAGCAGAGGTTCCATTTCCCAGCCAGTCGTATCCGGAAAGGCCTAAAAATCCCAGAATATCGTTTACTACGCCGCCATTGAACTGGAAGAAGAAGTACATAATATATCCCATTACAAGACCAGACACCATAGCTGGCATGTAGATTACAGTTCTTATAATTCCTCTTCCCTTGAATTTCGTATTCAGGAACAGAGCCAGGGTCAGACCGATCACCTGCTGCAGGATCGTACATCCGAAGCCGTAGATCAAGGTATTTCTCAGAGAGGAAATGAATATCTCATCCTTGAACATGGCCACATAGTTTTGTATCCCGATAAATTCTTTATTCACAGAATATCCGTTCCAGTTAAAAAAAGACAGATAAATAGCGTTGCATAGAGGATATGCAATAAATGCCAGCATAAGTACCACCGCCGGAAGATAAAACCAGTTTAATTTTTTCTTTCTTTTTTCAGTCATAATCGCTCCTATCAACATAGAAACAGGCTCTGAGTCCGAATCCTAAGCCTTGTATCCGGACCCAAAGCCTGCTTAAGAACTATATTGCCGTTTTACCAGACTTATGTTTAGTTGCCCATTAAGTCATTATAATTATCTGCTACAGCCGTCACTGCCGCATCCATGCTGCCCTCTGGATCACCATCGGCCAAAAGGGTGGCCACTGCGTCAGCCATAACGCTCCACATACCACTTGGCAGATACTCTCTGTCAAAGAAGTTGTCATAGCACAGGTCTCCCTCAAACTGAGTCTGAGCTTCACTATATGCATTAGCTGTATAAGCTGCCTGGTCTGTTGACTCCAGCTCGATAGTTGACAGAGCAGGAATACCACCGTCAATACGGGTAATCTGAACTGCTATCTCAGGCTGTGCCAGGTACTCCAGGAGCTGCTTGCATTCATCTTCATATTTTGTATCTTTCCAGATTCCGAAGCAGCTGAAGTTTCCTTCTCCAATGCCGAAGTAAGATGCGCCATCATCACTGCTGGCAGGAACCGGCAGGATTCCGATATTTGCGCTTTCGTTATATGCCAGTACAGAAGGAATCATCTCTGTAGAATAAAGTGAAAATGCTCCTTCTCCATTAGCCATAGCCTGGCATACATCGTCCTTCTGGCAGCTTACATAATCTTCATTCAAAAATCCAGCATTATACCAGTCAGCAATCATCTGGAAGCCTTCTGTTCCATTTGCTTCCCAGTCAAAGCTTCCGTCTTTCAGCGCATCTGCCTGATTTGAAGCAACGTCTTCATTAGAATATAATGTTGGCCAGATACATTCTAAGGAATAGGAATCATATCCGTCACCAAGGCACATCTCGATAGGCGCTGCGTCTGTATTGTCAAGAACAGACTGGCATGCTGCTGCAAAGTCATCCCAGGTTCTGATCTGGGTAGCATCTACGCCAGCCTGAGTAAGTACATCTTTGTTATACATAATAGCTACTACAGCCTGAGTAATAGGCAGAATAAACAGCTCTCCGTTATCATTTGTAATAACTTCTTTCAAACCTGGATCAATATTGCTTACCCATTCCTGATCGCTAAGATCCATCATATATTCACTGTAACGGATCAGACTCCATCCATGGGTAACCCACATATCTGGAAGATCCCCGGAGGACATACGAGTTTTCATAGCAGACTCATAATCATCGCCTCCATTATAAATGGTTACATCAATGCCGGTCTCCTCTGAAAAATCATTGATGATATCCTCAAACACGGAAAAATCGTCTGTAGTCAGGTTATAAGCGATCTCCAATCCGCCGCTTCCTGATGATCCGGAACCAGATCCGCCTTCATCAGAACCTCCGCCGGAACCACATGCTGCCAGAGAAACGCACATAGCCGTACACATTAATGCACTGATTGCTTTTAAATATTTTTTTTGCATATTGTATCTCCTTTCCAAAACCTTTAATATATCTGTACAATCTGCACATGTCTAAAACACTTCTCCTGCGCGCACCGGAAGTCTTTTATTCATTAGGTACAAGTTTTTCACTTGTTTTCCTCTGTTATTTGACATTATAACAAATACTATCGTATAATAATTCCTAATTAAGTCGAAATAACACACAATTATTGCAAGGGAGATATGGCAAAATGTTCTATGAGAGTAAAGAAAGTTCTTTTTTTATCGTAAATGAAACGAATCCGCTGCAATATCCGCTTCACGTTCATCCATATATTGAAGTAGTACATGCTGTTAAGGGAATAACAGAAATGCAGATAGGAACAGAAAAGTATCGGATAGAAACTGGCGAAATTGCTGTGGTCTTTCCTAATATCCCTCATGACTATCATACTCCGTCCACCATTGGGAATACCCAGCTTCATATTATGAATTGTTATGTAGATCTGCTGCCCATGCTAAAAACTCAGTTGTTAGGGAAATATCCTAAGAATCCTGTTCTTCACAAGTCTCAGATCCATGAGGATGTGCTGTATGCAGAACACCGGCTTTTTGAGGCGTCACATTATGGCACTTCCCACACCCCCCCCCCCGAACTCGTTAGCAGTCTAGTTACATTGCTGCTAATTCGTGTCTTCCCTTACCTTTCTCTGGCAGATTATCAGGAGTATATGCCCCAAGATCTGACCAGTGATATCCTTGCCTACATTTCTCAGCACTTTACAGAAGATATTTCTCTTGCCAGCGTTGCAGCAGCCTTTGGTATAGGAAAATATGCGGTTTCCCGGATTTTTTCCAATGTGCTGAAAGTCAGCTTTCTTCATTATATTAATTCTCTCAGAATTGATTACGCTGTATATCTGCTGATCAATACTGACTTAAATATCACCAATATAGCAATGGAGTGCGGGTATCACAGCCAGCAAACCTTTAACAGAATCTTCAAAGAGCTGTATTCCTGCACTCCAAAAGAATATAGAAAAAAATATTTTGAGACGCCGCTCTATTAATCCTCCTCTAAAGGATCAATTTCTTTTCGGTAAATATACCTTCTGAACCCCAGGCTGAGAATCAGAGAAAAAATTTCCGCAAAGGGAAATGCCCACCACACGGCATCCAGTCCGCCTATTTTTGACAGGATATACCCTGCCGGGAGCAGTACACAAAGCTGTCTCACCAGAGACATCCACAGACTGAGCATGCCATGGGACAAGGCCTGGAACAGAGAAGAGGATACGATATTAAATCCTGCAAACACAAAGCTCAGGCTGATAAGCCGCAGAGCGATAGTTCCTATTTGAACCATATTTTCCGAAGCATTAAAGATTGCCAGAAGCTGGGCCGGAAACAGCTGGAATACAACAATGCCCAGCAGCATGATCCCTGTAGCATAACAGGAGGCAAGAAATACTGTTCTTTTAATCCTCTCTTTCTTCTTTGCTCCGTAATTAAAAGCCACGATGGGCACCATGCCGTTATTCAAGCCAAAGACTGGCATAAATACAAAGCTCTGGAGCTTAAAGTAAACACCGAATACAGCTGTAGCCGTAGAAGAAAAGGCGATCAAAATCTTATTCATACCAAAAGTCATCACTGAACTGATGGAAGACATAACTATAGACGGCACACCCACTGCATAGATGCTCCGGATGATCTGTTTTGAAACGCGGAATCCCCGGAAGGTAAGATGAAGCTCCCGGTTTTTCTTTCTGTTTACTACAAGTGCTACAATGCTTGCAATAATCTGTCCCAGAACTGTAGCCAGGGCGGCTCCTGCCACCTCCATTCTGGGAAATCCAAACAGGCCAAAGATCATAATAGGATCCATAATGATATTAATGATCGCTCCCAGCATCTGGGTCCACATAGTGTAGATTGTTTTTCCTGTAGATTGCAGCAGTCTTTCTAAAGTAATCTGAAAGAACATTCCGAAAGACATGATCGTACAAATGCGGAGATAGTCCGTGCCGTAAGCTATGATCTGTGGATCTGCAGTCTGAACCTCCATGAAAAATCCGCTGCCCAGAAGCCCTGCCACAGCGAAAACCACATAGCTTAAAAAAGCCAGCAATAGTCCATGATTGGCAGTTTTATTGGCCCTGTCATACTCCTTTTCTCCCAGACTTCTGGACAAAAGGGCGTTAATACCTACACCAGTTCCCACTCCCACAGAAATCATAAGATTCTGGATAGGAAAGGCCAGAGAAACTGCTGTCAGAGCATTTTCATTTAATTGAGCAACAAACATACTGTCTACGATATTATATAGAGCCTGTACCAGCATAGATATCATCATCGGCACAGACATGGTGATCAGAAGCCGGTTTACCGGCATGACACCCATCTTATTTTCTTCTTGTTTTTCCTGCGCTTCCATAAAAGCCTGATAATCCTCCTTCGTAAATTCTATTATTTTTCCTGATGTCTTCGCTGACGGCGTTTTTTTCTGAGCGTATCTCTCTTCTCTCTGATATGCTCAGCTTCCTCCTGCTCAATTTTCTTCAGTGTTTTTACCACATAATACTTTCCTTCATCCGTCTTCTTCAGTCTTGCCTTCCCCTTGAAATAGCCGTGTTCCGGGCAGAAAGCCAGACACATATGAGCCTTTGTATTCACGGAAAACCAGCGTATCTTCTTCTTTGCCGTCTTGCCGCAGATAAAACATCTGGTCCTGGTAACATCCCGGTCTTTCATAGCCTCTTCCTTGGAAGGAAATTCTCTGGATATAAATTTGGAATATTCCGGGAATACCGTATAAATCTGGTCTCGTCTTCCTTTGGGATTCTGATAGCAGTCGATAGAATAGTACTTTTGGGCTTCTCCCTCAGGTATATCCCTAAAAATCTCAGCTGTGTAATATGCGTCGTTCAGGGCTCTGTGAAACTGCCCGTCTTTTTTCATATCCAGATAATCGATAGCACTTTCCAGAGATCTGGCCGTACGCTGCCCCTCATATACCAGACCGAAAAGTTTCTGTATATCATAATAAAAAATCGGCCCCTTAAGCAAGTTCAGCATATGATAGTACTTCATGTTTCTCTGAAGTTCCACCAGATCTGTGGAACCCCATGTGCAGAACTTTGCTTTGGGACCGCACCATTTCATAAAATTTTTTACCGCCTCCGTAAAAGGGAGCCCCTGTTCCAGGTCTGAGCCTTTAATATCCAGGATTTCCTTAGTACGATAATGCAGTTTTTTATAGACAACCGGTTTTATTACCTGATGAAAAGAATCTACATAATTCCGATTCTCATCTAATTTTAAAGCTCCTATCTCTATGATCTCAAAGGGAAGCCTTTTGTTCTCTCTTTCTTTTCCATAGGGGCATTGATTCCACTCTAAGTCAAACACAATGTAATTCATTGCAAAACCTCCGAAGACATTCTAGCAAAATATAATATGTAAGTCAATCCAACTCCCCCTTCCCCAGTTTTGAAAGGTAAAAATATATCTGCCTGCTTTAGGATGGAGAGTTTTCTAAAAAAACGGGTTATCTACATTCTCCGGCTTTTCCATTGGTTTTATCCACTTCCATTGGAAAGACCT
>NZ_NFHH01000071.1 GCF_002161285.1 Blautia sp. An81
TAAGTCGGGGCCTAAGGCGAGGTCGGAAGACGTAGCCGATGGACAACAGGTTGAGATTCCTGTACTGCAGTATGACAGAACTGTGGGGACACGTGTGGAGAGCATAGCCGCGGAATGGAAAGCCGCGGGCAAGCGGGGTAGGAGATATGCAGGAAAAACCGCATATCAATCTGAAGACGTGATGCGGAGCGAACTGAAGTAGCGAAGTATGTGAGCCATGCGTCGAGAAAAGCCGCTATTGTTCATGCTGTACCCGTACCGTAAACCGACACAGGTGGATGAGGAGAGAATCCTAAGGCCGGCGGAAGAAGCATTGTCAAGGAACTCGGCAAAATGACCCCGTAACTTCGGGAGAAGGGGTGCCAGGGAGACCTGGCCGCAGAGAATAGGCTCAAGCAACTGTTTAGCAAAAACACAGGTCTATGCAAAACCGAAAGGTGAGGTATATGGGCTGACGCCTGCCCGGTGCTGGAAGGTTAAGAGGAGAGGTTAGCGCAAGCGAAGCTTTGAATTTAAGCCCCAGTAAACGGCGGCCGTAACTATAACGGTCCTAAGGTAGCGAAATTCCTTGTCGGGTAAGTTCCGACCCGCACGAAAGGCGTAATGATTTGAGCGCTGTCTCGACAATGCATCCGGTGAAATTGAAGTGCCAGTGAAGATGCTGGCTACCCGCGCCAGGACGGAAAGACCCCATGGAGCTTTACTCCAGTTTGGTACTGGGATTCGGTATTGCATGTACAGGATAGGTGGGAGGCTGTGAAGTGGTGACGCCAGTCGCCATGGAGCCATTGTTGGGATACCACCCTTGCGGTATTGGATTTCTAACCTGCAGCCGTGAACCGGCTGGGGGACAATGCCAGGCGGGGAGTTTGACTGGGGCGGTCGCCTCCGAAAGGGTATCGGAGGCGCCCAAAGGTTCCCTCAGAATGGTCGGAAACCATTCGAAGAGTGCAAAGGCAGAAGGGAGCTTGACTGCGACACCGACGGGTGGAGCAGGTACGAAAGTAGGGCTTAGTGATCCGGTGGTATTAAGTGGGAATGCCATCGCTCAACGGATAAAAGCTACCCTGGGGATAACAGGCTTATCACTCCCAAGAGTTCACATCGACGGAGTGGTTTGGCACCTCGATGTCGGCTCATCGCATCCTGGGGCTGTAGTAGGTCCCAAGGGTTGGGCTGTTCGCCCATTAAAGCGGTACGCGAGCTGGGTTCAGAACGTCGTGAGACAGTTCGGTCCCTATCCGGCGTGGGCGTAGGACATTTGAGAGGAGCTGTCCTTAGTACGAGAGGACCGGGATGGACGGACCGCTGGTGTACCTGTTGT
>NZ_NFHH01000072.1 GCF_002161285.1 Blautia sp. An81
AGGGCCAGAGTCGGTATGCGCAGACCCGAAACCGGGTGACCTATCCATGTCCAGGTTGAAGCTGCCGTAAAAGGCAATGGAGGACCGAACCCACATCCGTTGAAAAGGGTGGGGATGAGGTGTGGATAGGGGAGAAATTCCAATCGAACCCGGAGATAGCTGGTTCTCCTCGAAATAGCTTTAGGGCTAGCCTCGGCAGAGATACGTGGAGGTAGAGCACTGAATTTCCTAGGGGGCGTCAAAGCCTACCGAAGAATATCAAACTCCGAATGCCATGATATTGCTTGCCGGGAGTCAGACTATACGAGATAAGTTGGATAGTCAAAAGGGAAAGAGCCCAGACCTCCAGCTAAGGTCCCAAAGTGCGTGTTAAGTGGAAAAGGATGTGGGATCTCTAAGACAACCAGGATGTTGGCTCAGAAGCAGCCATGCATTCAAAGAGTGCGTAATAGCTCACTGGTCGAGAGGTCCTGCGCCGAAAATGTCCGGGGCTGAAACACGACACCGAAGCTGAGGAATCGAAAGATTGGTAGAGGAGCATTGCATAAGGGAAGAAGCAGTACCGGAAGGAGCTGTGGACTTTATGGAAGAGAGAATGCCGGAATGAGTAGCGAGAATGAGGTGGGAATCCTCATGGCCGAATATCCAAGGTTTCCAGGGTAAAGCTGATCTGCCCTGGGTAAGTCGGGGCCTAAGGCGAGGTCGGAAGACGTAGTCGATGGACAACAGGTTGAGATTCCTGTACTGCAGCATGACAGAACTGTGGGGACACGTGTGGAGAGCATAGCCGCGGAATGGAAAGCCGCGGGCAAGCGAGGTAGGAGATATGCAGGAAAAACCGCATATCAATCCGAAGGCGTGATGCGGAGCGAACTGAAGTAGCGAAGTATGTGAGCCATGCGTCGAGAAAAGCCGCTATTGTTCATACTGTACCCGTACCGTAAACCGACACAGGTGGATGAGGAGAGAATCCTAAGGCCGGCGGAAGAAGCATTGTCAAGGAACTCGGCAAAATGACCCCGTAACTTCGGGAGAAGGGGTGCCTGCGAGAGCAGGCCGCAGAGAATAGGCTCAAGCAACTGTTTAGCAAAAACACAGGTCTATGCAAAACCGAAAGGTGAGGTATATGGGCTGACGCCTGCCCGGTGCTGGAAGGTTAAGAGGAGAGGTTAGAGAGATCGAAGCTTTGAATTTAAGCCCCAGTAAACGGCGGCCGTAACTATAACGGTCCTAAGGTAGCGAAATTCCTTGTCGGGTAAGTTCCGACCCGCACGAAAGGCGTAATGATTTGAGCGCTG
>NZ_NFHH01000073.1 GCF_002161285.1 Blautia sp. An81
GGTGGAATTATTTCACCAACACTTGCAAACATGACATTGGACGGTATTCAGCCGATTCTTGCACAGAAATACAAACGCATCTGCCGTAAAGGAAAGCATTATTCTCCTATGGTAAATCTGGTGCGTTATGCAGATGACTTCATCATCACAAGTGCAGAAAAAGAAGTTTTGGAAAGAGAAATTAAACCAATGCTAGTTGAGTTTCTTGCGGAAAGAGGACTGGAATTATCGGAGGAAAAAACGGTTATCACACACATTAGTGACGGATTTGATTTTCTTGGCTTTAACATCAGAAAGTTTAAAGGCGTTCTGTTGACACAACCGTCAAAGAAATGTGTAAAGAAATTTTTAGATGGAATCCGCTATACGATAGATAGTAATAAATCTTGCAAGCAGGAAACATTGATAAGGCTCTTAAATCCAAAGATAACAGGGTGGGCGAATTATTACAGGTGCGGAGCGTCATCAAAGACATTCCAAAGAGTGGATGACCAGATATTCCGCAAATTGTGGCAGTGGGCGAAAAGACGACATCCGAAAAAGGGAAAACCTTGGGTTTTAAAGAAATATTTCCACCACTATAAGAACAGGAATTGGCGATTTTTAGTTGTCTTAAACAAAAATGGAAAAGAGGATATTTTCCCATTAAAGCTGGCATTTGAGACGAAAATTATGCGACATAAAAAGATTGTCAGTGAAGCCAATCCTTTTGATAGAGAATGGAAGGAGTATTTTGAAGAACGGATGACGTATAAGATGCTAATGTCCCTCAAGGGGAGAAAATCTTTGCTTTATATGTGGAATAAGCAGGAGAGGAAGTGTCCGATATGTGGGCAAGAGATTACTGCTGAAACACAATGGAATGTACGAGAAAAGAAAGTAAGCGGTCAGACTGTCCGTTATCTTGTGCATGATAAGTGTTACAAACAAAACTGTTAGTTGACTAGCCGGCATCTATATTGGTAGATGCTTTGAATTGCTTGAGCCGTGTGAGGGGAAACTCTCACGCACGGTTCTTAGAGGGGAAGGCGGTAGTAATACCGCTGACCTACTCGAC
>NZ_NFHH01000074.1 GCF_002161285.1 Blautia sp. An81
GAAAGATGGCGAGCCGTGTACATCGAGAGGTGTAAGCACGGTTCTGGAGGGGGTTACGCCAAGACCACGGACGAAAGGAAGTATGGCGTGGCGTTTCCTACCTTATGAGCTTTATACGATCATGCGTTACCTGCAGTATGATACTATCCAGAAGATGGGTCTGGGACATTTTGACTCCTGGGCCGCCGCTTTTGGGGAGACAGTGACGGCGATAGAGTTATCGCCGGAAGGAACGGGCTACCGTGCAAAAACACGGTTTGCCCGTTTTTTTAATCTTCCGGAGTTAATTTCCCTGTTTAAAGAATCTGCTGATATTCAGACAGCGGATATGCTGCACCTCCCTGTGCCGGAAGCAGAGTACATCAACGAGGTATTGAAGCCCAGCCCGGAGCAGGAAGATCTGGTCAGTACCTTTGCTGACCGGGCGGAATTGGTGCGGGCCGGCGCTGTGGAGCCTCGTGAAGATAATATGCTTAAGATTACCAATGATGGACGTAAGTGCGCCCTGGATCAGAGGCTTATCAACGATATGCTCCCGGATTACCCGGATAGTAAGGTAAACCGTTGTGTAAAAAATGCCTTTGATATCTGGCAGGAGACAGCACAGAACCGTTCCACACAGCTTATCTTCTGTGACCTTTCCACGCCGAAAAATGACGGTTCTTTTAATGTATATGATGATGTGAGGGAAAAGCTGGTGGCAAAAGGCATTCCCAGGGAGGAAATCGCTTTTATCCATGAAGCAGGGACAGAGACAAGGAAAGCGGAACTGTTCGCAAAGGTGCGTTCCGGGAAAGTGCGTATCCTGCTTGGTTCAACGCCAAAGCTGGGGGCGGGAACCAATATCCAGGACAGGCTGATCGCTCTCCATCATCTGGACTGCCCGTGGGTGCGACTTGAAGTCGCATAGATAATTGTTTAACAACGAAATATTGATTAAACCCGCTATTCCGTTAGCGGTAGCCTAGTGCCACCTGCATCAGAAGCAATGACGGTGTT
>NZ_NFHH01000075.1 GCF_002161285.1 Blautia sp. An81
TAAAACCCCCCAGGATAAAAGAAAGTGCGGGAAAATCCGTCAGAATCTTTTACCCTGGGGGTTCGTTTATTTTGCTGGATTTGGGATAAAAAAGGTTGGTAGAAAGCGCCGGATAACACAAAGACAACATGAACACCGCATACAAAAGAGTCTGCGCCAACAAAGGGGCAGGAGGAGTAGATGAGGTGACGATTGAAGAACTCGGAGATTATATCAAAGAGAACTGGGAGAGTATCAGGAATCAAATCAGGCGCAGGGAGTATAAACCACAGCCGGTCAGGAGGGTGGAGATACCCAAGGCAGGCGGAGGAATGAGAAAGCTCGGAATCCCGACTGTAATGGACCGTGTAATCCAGCAAGGCATCGTGCAGGTGATAAGTCCAATGTGTGAGCCTTTGTTTTCAGAGTGGAGTTATGGTTTCAGACCGAACAGAAGCTGTGAAATGGCAGTCAGGCAGCTGCTCGTATACTTAAACGAGGGATACGAATGGATAGTGGATATTGATTTAGAGAAGTTTTTCGATAATGTACCACAGGACAGGCTGATGAGCCTTGTACACGACATCATCAATGATGGCGATACAGAATCCCTGATCCGCAAGTATCTGAAAGCAGGAGTTATGACACCACAGGGGTATGAGGAAACAAAACTCGGAACTCCGCAGGGTGGATTATGCCGAGCTCGGCATAATCCGCCTTATGACGAGATAGATGTTATGCCGAGATACGTCCAGTATTCTTAAGGAGGGCGTAAAATTTTCTGTGTCTATGGGAAAAATTCTTCTTTGATAAGAAACAGATATGTATAATTGTCTTGTCGGAACTTCTGCTTTTTGGCTGTCGAATTACTTATCTGTTTAT
>NZ_NFHH01000076.1 GCF_002161285.1 Blautia sp. An81
GGCGGGACGGATGACTGGGGTGAAGTCGTAACAAGGTAGCCGTATCGGAAGGTGCGGCTGGATCACCTCCTTTCTAGGGAAGAAGAAGTAGGCGATGTGTTTCACTGTTGAGTTATCAAAGAAAAAGTTGATAACGAAACTTTCCGGTGGCGATGCGCTTCGGGGAAACACCCGTACCCATCCCGAACACGACGGTTAAGACTGAAGCGGCCGATGATACTATGCTGGAGACGGCATGGGAAAGCAGGTGGCTGCCGGATCAAAAAGGGCTTATAGCTCAGCTGGTTAGAGCGCACGCCTGATAAGCGTGAGGTCGGTGGTTCGAGTCCACTTAAGCCCACTGGACAATGTTCACAGAGGAGCAAAGGTCCACTTAAGCCCATTGGGTATAAGCTTTTGCTGAGGAGCAAAGGTCACTTAAGCCCACTGGATAGATAAAATATCCAAAACAATAGAAAACAGCAGATGGGGATATAGCTCAGTTGGGAGAGCACCTGCCTTGCAAGCAGGGGGTCGAGAGTTCGAATCTCTTTATCTCCACTACAGCAAGATCAAAGACAGAACAGAGAGACAGATGAGAAAAGATCCTGCTGTGCACTGTACCTTGAAAACCGCATATGTAAAACATTCATTTCTTGATGATACGTTAAACGTAAGATAGAGACGAAAACGAGGCACTGCGAAAGCAGTGATAGAGAAAAACCAACAAGCCGTCTGATGTTAACGCTATAGCATCAGAAGAGGCCAAGCAAAAAAGAGCACAGGGCGGATGCCTTGGCACCAAGAGCCGATGAAAGACGTGATAAGCTGCGATAAG
>NZ_NFHH01000077.1 GCF_002161285.1 Blautia sp. An81
TTGTTGGTTTTCTTTCTCTCACTGCTTTCGCAGTGCCTCGTTTTCGTCTCTATCTTACGTTTAACGTATCATCAAGAAATGAATGTTTTACATATGCGGTTTTCAAGGTACAGTGCACAGCAGGATCTTTTCTCATCCGTCTCTCTGTTCTGTCTTTGATCTTGCTGTAGTGGAGATAAAGAGATTCGAACTCTCGACCCCCTGCTTGCAAGGCAGGTGCTCTCCCAACTGAGCTATATCCCCATCCTCTGTTTTCTATTGTTTTGGATATTTTATCTATCCAGTGGGCTTAAGTGACCTTTGCTCCTCAGCAAAAGCTTATACCCAATGGGCTTAAGTGGACTCGAACCACCGACCTCACGCTTATCAGGCGTGCGCTCTAACCAGCTGAGCTATAAGCCCTTCTTATTCCGGCAGCCACCTGCTTTCCCATGCCGTCTCCAGCATAGTATCATCGGCCGCTTCAGTCTTAACCGTCGTGTTCGGGATGGGTACGGGTGTTTCCCCGAAGCGCATCGCCACCGGAAATCTTTTGTTATCAACTTTTTTCTTTGATAACTCAACAGTGAAACACTTTACTTACTTCTTCTTCCCTAGAAAGGAGGTGATCCAGCCGCACCTTCCGATACGGCTACCTTGTTACGACTTCACCCCAGTCATCCGTCCCGCCTTCGGCAGCTCCCTCCCTAAGGTTGGGTCACTGACTTCGGGCGTTACTGACTCCCATGGTGTGACGGGCGGTGTGTACAAGACCCGGGAACGTATTCACCGCGGCATTCTGATCCGCGATTACTAGCGATTCCAGCTTC
>NZ_NFHH01000078.1 GCF_002161285.1 Blautia sp. An81
TACGGGGAATTCCAGATCGATGTTCCCCGTGACCGCAATGGTGAGTTTGAACCAAAGCTGATCCCTAAATATCAGCGGGATATTTCCGGGATTGAGGAGAAAGTAATCTCTCTCTATGCACGCGGAATGAGTACAAGGGATATTCATGACCAGCTCCAGGAACTTTATGGGATTGAACTTTCCGCCGAAATGGTCAGCAAAATCACGGACAAAATCCTTCCGGAAGTGAAAGAGTGGCAGTCTCGTCCACTGAACCCTGTATATCCTTTTGTTTTTATGGACTGTATCCATTACAAAGTCCGGGAAGACGGCAGGATCCTCAGCCGCGCTGCTTATATTGTACTGGGAGTTACCGTGGAAGGATACAAGGATATTCTCAGTATTACCGTAGGAGCGAATGAGACCAGTAAATTCTGGCTCGGAATGCTCAACGACCTGAAAAACCGTGGCGTGCAGGATGTCCTGTTCTTCTGCGTAGACGGTCTCCCCGGATTTAAAGACGCAATTCAGGCCGTTTTTCCACAGGCACAGATCCAGCGCTGTGTCATCCATATGCTGCGCAATTCTTTTAAATATGTGAATTATAACGATCTGAAGAAGTTTTCCGCAGACTTCAAGGCTGTCTATAACGCGCCCAATGAATCCGCAGCTCTTTCGGAATTGGAAACGATCAAGGAGAAATGGGGAAAGAAATATCCCTATGCGATCAGTAACTGGGAAAACAACTGGGAAGATGTGAGTTCTTTCTTCCAGTTTTCCGGAGATAT
>NZ_NFHH01000079.1 GCF_002161285.1 Blautia sp. An81
CATCTTCCCAGTTGTTTTCCCAGTTACTGATCGCATAGGGATATTTCTTTCCCCATTTCTCCTTGATCGTTTCCAATTCCGAAAGAGCCGCAGATTCATTGGGCGCATTATAGACTGCCCTGAAGTCTGCTGAAAACTTCTTCAGATCGCTATAATTCACATATTTAAAGGAATTGCGCAGCATATGGATTACACAGCGCTGAATCTGTGCCTGTGGGAAAACAGCCTGAATTGCATCTTTAAATCCGGGAAGACCATCTACGCAGAAGAACAGAACATCCTGCACACCACGGTTTTTCAGGTCATTGAGCATTCCAAGCCAGAATTTACTGGTCTCGTTCGCTCCTACGGTAATACTGAGAATCTCCTTATAGCCTTCCACCGTAACTCCCAGTACAATATAAGCAGCACGGCTGAGGATTCTGCCGTCTTCCCGGACTTTGTAATGGATACAGTCCATAAAAACAAACGGATATACAGGGTTCAGCGGACGTGACTGCCACTCTTTCACTTCCGGAAGGATCTTGTCCGTGATTTTACTGACCATTTCGGCGGAAAGTTCAATCCCATAAAGTTCCTGCAGCTGGTCATGAATATCCCTTGTGCTCATTCCACGGGCATAGAGAGAGATCACTTTCTCCTCAATCCCGGAAATATCCCGCTGATATTTAGGGATCAGCTTTGGTTCAAACTCACCATTGCGGTCACGGGGAACATCGATCTGGAATTCCCC
>NZ_NFHH01000008.1 GCF_002161285.1 Blautia sp. An81
TGCTAACTTTGCAAAAAAGTTACACTAAAGGTCTTCTGACGCTCCTCACACTTCGAGAAACGTCATAAGCTCCTGCATACTTTTACCGCTCCTGCGGAAGGCATTCATGATCTGTTTTGCCTCTATGGACTGCTTCTGTTCCTGGAGTTCAAGCAGCCTTTGGGTAAGCTCGTCAACCTTCTCCTGAGCCTTTTGAAGTTCAGCTGTTACCTTTGAGATCTCAGTCTCAATCGATGATAGTGAACGTGTCCTCGCCATAATCGTCATCCTCCTCGGGCGCTTTGTCTGTAGGTGTTTGATTGCCTGATAACTGACTGCCTATTTCTATCGCTATGCTTTTGACATCTGTATCAGACAGGCCGAATGCGCTAAGTATCGTTTTTTGTTTTTTCGTAACGGCATGATCCAGGCGGTAATGGCCATTGCCCCGCCTTACCATCTCGATCTTCTCAAGTTCTCTGAGAGCAGCGGGAACGGTCATGTAGTTTGGCTTTGTTTCAAGCCTGAGCATGGTCTCCTTGAGCAGGTTATACATCCTGTTGCGAACGATAAGGGCGATAAACTCAACAAATATCTTCGCTGACAGGGCCTGTGTGGTCTGGACCCTCATGCTTTTGGACCCGATAAAGGATTTGTCCGTGCTGAAGAGCTTTTCAGAAACATCTCTGCCTTTGTAGTGGATAAGCGCCTGGGAGGCCGTCATCTCCTCGGAGGTGACGATGCAAAAGTAACCGCAGAGATCCAGTTCACGCTTTATGACATCTTTTCGCTCGCTGTAGCCGACAAGATGACCTGCTTTGTCATACTTAAGGGTAAAATACTCCTGACATGCCTTTGATGAGGTAACCACATCTCCGATGTGCTTGTCCATATATATCTTAAATCTGTCCAGCGTAAGCTCCAGGCGTTCCCTTTCAGCCGCATGTTTGGAAGGATTGAAGTAGATATGGAAGTATCTGTCCTGCGTATCATCCTCATATAACCTGGCTTTCACAGTCTTACCGTAGACGTGATAGGCTCTGATGGAATGGTCGCGCTCAGTTTCAAATGTGCCGCGGTTTTCTTCTACAAGGGACGACACCAGGGCTTTACGGCCTTTTACCATTATAACGAAGGCATATCCGCCTTCCTCCATGTAGCGTATGTTGTCTTTGCTAAAGTAACCGCGGTCAAGTATGAAGCCTACCTTTTTATAGCCATACTCCGTCACCTTATCCACCATATGCACAAACTGGGAGACATCCGTTATGGAGCCGGGATATTCCTCATAAAACAGAGGCACCCGGTTGGTCTTATCAAAGGCTATGGCAAGGTTAAAGATAGGAATACCCTTATTATCCTTTGCTTTGCCATACTCTATGAGATCTATGTCACCGGCATTACAGTTTTTATTTGAGGAGTCATATGAAATATATATCCTTTGCTTATGATCCCTTCTTTTATTCCAGTCGTCAAGAAACCCTATCATCTGTTCCTTAGTGACGGAAGAGAAGAACCGGCATACCTTTGAATCGCTGTATATCCTCATACCATCCGAGAACAAAGGGTGGCAAAAAGCATAGTCGGGATAGTGCTGTCCGGCGTTATCCTCTTCCACTATAAGATAGGATAAAAGATCCATAAAAAGACCACAGTCCTCAGGAAACCATTTTTCCAGAAGTTTTGGAAGCTTATACTCGTTCAGGACATAACGGATCACCACATAAGGACCTATTCTGAGACAACAGCTTCTATACGTCTCAGGCAGTTCTTCGGGAAGCATCGCTTCAGGAAAGTACTGCTGAAACTTCTCGTTAGGAAACATCTTTGTTGGATCGGAAGGATCAACCTTCCCGATGATCGTCCTTTTGGGTATGGCATACTTCTTATCAGGCTTATATTCTGCCCCGTACTGGAAGAGCACATAGGAAGATCCGCCCTTAGCCTTGGTCAGGATTTTCCCTTTTTCCGAGGGGATCTGGACAACGAAATTGTAGTACATGCAGTCCTCCTTTTTAGTGTAACCGTTACACCAAAATTATATCACTAAATCGGAGGTTTGGCAAGCAAAAATCGCGTAAAATAAGGCTTTAAGCGACTTTTTACGTTCAAAACAGAACTTTAGTGTAACTCGCATGCAAAGTTAGCATTAAAATCATCTCTACATTCAATTTATTGGTAAAAATGTCTCTATACATTGAAATCCTCCTATAAATCCTTCTATAGAAAAGGATATCACAGGAGCAGCCAGACAGCAACTAATTAAAGAGATGCAACTATAGGCTTAATGAAATAATATCAATAACATGATAAAATATCAGAAGAATAGAATATGGCATTTCATATATTCAAAATGAAGTTTCAGGAAAAATTTGATTTTATGCAGGGAGGAGAGCTTATGATGGCGATAGCTGAAAAAAAGAACAAATCTATGCTGATCGCGCAGATTGGGAGAGGAACCTATTTAAACACGAATTACGCAGTTTTGCACGAAAGAATATCATCGGCTGATGTACATCAGTATAAGATAGATAATCTGGCCGCATATCAGACAGGTTATACATTCGAGGCAGTTTTACATGAGCTTCAGTATAAAAAAGATACAGATATAGATACTCTGCTTTTGATTGGAACATCGACATCATACTGGGGATCGCTCTGCAGCTATTTCCTCAGGAACTCTGAGGCAGGTGAAGTTGAGACCGGTCCTATAACGGATGAGCACTTAATCGAGGTTATTGAGAGGCTGAAGGAGGAAGCCGGAGAAGAGATAACCAGAGAGGAGCTTAAGCGAAAAGAAATTGGAGAAAAGGCTCCTATCCGGATCGAGGGAGAGGGCAGAGGCGCCGGGATACCTATTGATATTATTGCTGAAAATGACAAAGTAAAGCAGGCTGTCGAGCATCTCCTGACAGGTATCATCCAAAAAAAGCTGAGCTGTCATACGCAGATACGAATCCTCATTCTGGAAAAGGGCATTGACGACGAAGAAATAAAGAAGAACTTTACACTTCTTCAGACTGGGCTGGAGAGCATAGTGGCAGAGTATTATTATGAAACTGGAGAAATAGGTCCGTCACAAACAGATCAGGAAGATACGGAACGCTTAGTAAGACCGGAAATTGACCTGTATCTAGACGTATCCAACGGCTTCCGATCTCTGCCTATGTATATCTACAGTTTTGCAAGCTATCTGACACGGATCCGCAGGGAGAATTATAGGATCTATATGTATTACGGTATGGCAGATGCGAAGGGACAGTACGGCGGGGGAGAAAAATTGTATGCCCCGCTTGTCGATCTGGATCAGATCACAGACCTGATGCATTGGATCAATGCGATCAATGAATTCCACAACATGGGGTCAGTCAGGGAATTGATCAATATTTTCCGAGAAAAGGAGGAGTGGAATATTGGAACAGGCGATGCTGATTATCCGGATCTGAGGACCGTATTTGAAATGTTTGAATATGCTGCCAATGCGCACAATCTTAAGGTTCTGGAAGATACGATCGGCATCATGCGGAGCATGAAGGATCTGGATGACAGCCTGGATAAATTTCCTGAAAGCGGGAAGCTGCCGCGTCAGGCTGTGGTCATGCTTCAGGATATTGGAGAAGAGTTTGAAGAAAGGTTCTCAGGGGAAGGAATCCGGGAGCGGTTTAAATACAGCAATCTTACTCTGAGATTGGCAGAGTGGTTTTACGATGAAGGGCGGATCGGAAGTTCTGCGATCGCGGCAATGGAGGGAGTTACCACATACCTCTTGGAGCGGTTTTCCGAACTTGACGAAATGACCATTATACAGGAGTATCTGATACGAGAGCCTGTAAAACAGCTGCTCATGGAAGATAAGAACAGGACGGATTTCGGAAAGGCATATGACAGTATCAGAAGAAATATCCGTAATATCGGTGCACACATTCTTTTCCAGGAAGTATCTGGGAGCGATGTTATACAGTATAAAAAAGATATAGAATCAGTACTTGAGAAGATGCTGATCGATATAAAAAAAGAGAAAAACGAAGATTCCATTTTCTTGTCTCTCAGTAACGAGATACATGAAAGTGTGGAAATGAACATTCATAAAATCCGGAAGCCCTATAAGACAGCAGTGAAAATTCAGACAGAGGCGCAGCGGGTTCAGAAGGTAATCGGAACGTTGAAAATTGTGGAAATTCTGCCGGATGATCTCTCCAAAGAAGTTTATAAGGCGTTGTGTGAGCTTAAGATACAGGTCAAAAGAATGGAAGAGCTGGAAAAGAAAGGAATGAACGGACTTCCAGTGTTCATAAATGAGCTGGATGAACTGACTGTATTGAAAGCTTGTATGTCATTCTGGATTGGAGCCGGAAAAGAGGAACATTTTGAAATCAGATATCATTCCGGTTTTGGCAAGAATAAGAACGGAAGAACGGCGTCAGATCGCATACTGAATTTTTTTGCCACTCATGGTGAGAAATTCGTTGAAATTGCAAAATCAATCCATAGAGAAAAGGTATTTATTAACTGTTCCAATCACCCGTCAGAAACATGGTGCGCAGAGCAGAAAAAAGCGGCGGAAGAATACGGAAGGATCGTGGATATCCGTTTCCCCGAAGTAGATCCGGGCTGGACGAATGCACAAGTGAATGCTGAGGCTGAACGGATATGCGGAGAAATTGATCAGTACAATGCAGCGGCAGTTATGTGCCAGGGAGAGTTCACTCTCACATATGCGATCATCAGTAGACTGAAGGAAAAAGGTATCACAGTACTTGCTGCGTGCAGCAGAAGAAGAACGGAAGAAATAATAAATGATGACGGAAGCACACAGAAGAAAGCGCTTTACAGTTTTGAAGGATTCAGGGAATTCTGATATTCCCCGAAAAGGAGATGGCGATGGAACATACAATAACATTCGATATACCTTACATCAGGCTTGGCTTTCATGCAGAGTTATTAAGCAGTGCGCGCATGCCCGAGACTAAGACAGCCGCACTGCGCGGCGGAATGGGAGAGATGCTGCTCAGACAGAATTGTGTAACAGACTGGAAATGTGAAACATGCAGGTTCAGAAAAGCATGCGTTGTAAGCCATACATTCTATTCTGCCATGGAGAAAAAACCTTCCTATGTGACAAGTCCGGAAAGTGTGGGGTATCTGATCGAATGTACAGACACCCATACATACTTTAAGAAAGGCGGCCGATTTGAATTTACGCTGACCCTGTTCGGAGACAGCGTTGTATTTTTCAATCTTTATCTTCAGGCGCTCTGTCAGCTGGGAATGACCGGTCTGGGAAAAGATAAAGCGCGTTTTCGGATTTGTGAAGTGCGTAATACTCAGGGAAGGACTATCGTACGGGATAACGAGGTAGACATGAGCCGATATTGTATAGACACCGTAGGCGGCTATATCAAAAAAAGAAAAGAAAAGCTGCTGCGGGGGACGGGAGACTGGAGACTTACGTTTATTACACCGCTGAGTATGAAATATCAGCAGGAATATATGGAACAATTTTATGGGGAAGCACTTGTAAAGGGAACTGCCAGAAGAATACAGATGCTTAATTATTATATCGGGAATGAGGCGGATGTACCGGAATTTTCAGCATATCCAGAGATCAGGACACAGTCGGCCAGCCCGAAAACTGTGAGACGTTATTCGGGAACTCAGGATTCCCGTATGGCGCTGCGGGGAATATCAGGAACCGTGACATTCAATACTATGCCCGAAGAGTGCCTGGATTATCTGATTGCGGGAGAATTGACACATATGGGGAAGAATACGAGCTTTGGGTTTGGGATATACCATATTTATAGGAATAAATGAAAAAATATTTATGCCAGTAAATAACAAAAAATATTAGAAAATAGCAATAATATTATTTTGAAAAATGGTAAGTTAAGATATAATAATTAATAGTGGCGCTGTATATGTCCAAGTATTTACAAGAATAAAGCATGCATTACCAGAGAAGAGTATTATCAGGGAGGAAACAATATGACATACGTTTTAGCACAGTATACGATTCGATCAAAGCAAGAATACATATTTCGCTCGAATCGTGTAACAGAGATTATCGGCGCATCGGATAATATCACACGAAGCTGGGACATTTTGTTTGAGCAGGCAGAGAAATTATTTGAACAGAGCGGCGTTCCTGGAAAGAAGACGCTGCGGCTTGCAGATCAGAAAGAATTTCATATATCTGAAATAGCAGAAGCGTTTAGAACAAACACGCTCCACATGGTCGAATTGTTTCGGGGAGGGGGAAATGAAACAATACTTTTCGATTCACATGATAGTTTTATAAAAGTGAATAAGGCGTTTTCATATTATCTGTTAAAGAAATATCCGGGTCTGATTCCAATGGCTGTATGCAGTGAGTATACAGGAGACTATCAGCATGATTATACATGTCTGATGCAGGAAGCGGACAGGGAAAAAAACGAATGATAACCGGCCAAAGTGATTTCATTCTGCCTTTTTCGATGATGGATCGTAATACGTTTCAGCCATATTCTTGTGTAGAGAAATATGAGGATGGATTAGTTCGGCTTACTGCAGAAGCACAGGTCAAACGTAAACGAGGGCAGGAAATCAGCAGAGAAGATCCGGAGGTGCAGATTCTGGATAATATGATAATCGGTAAAGGAGAAGAAAGTCTTCTGGCAGTTATCCATGCAGATGGAAATAATATGGGAATTAAAATTTCGAAAATGCTGGAAGGAAAAACGGATTATGACACCTGCATATCAAAAATGAGAGAGTTTACAGAAATAACGGCAGATGCGTTTTCGGTTCAGGGAGTGCAGGCATTAGAAAAGTGCAGAGATACCCTGCAAGAGAAATATAAAGGAAAATATGAAGAAGGAGCTTTTCTGTTCCGAAAAATTATTACAGATGGAGATGATATGACATTTGTATGTAATGCACGGTTTGCAATGGAATATGTACAGGCATATCTGAAATCAGTGCAGGATTATCAGAAAAAAAATATGTCAGAATGGATGTACAGCTCGTGTGCAGGTATTTGTATTTTCCACAGTCACTATCCGTTTTCAAGAGTATATTCTATGGCTGAGCAGGCATGTGAAAATGCGAAGAAAAAAGTACACGGAAGACAGAATAAGATAATTGAAGAAGGCTGGCTGGATTTTCATTATATACATAATGGAATCGGAGGAGATCTTGACAGTGTAAGAAAGCGTCAGGGGACAGAACGATGTATTGCCCGTCCGTGGCTGATCGCAGGAGGAGAAGCCGGGAACATTCTTCATTATGACAGACTAACAGAACTGAACAGCTTGTTGAACGAATATCATGTGTCAAGAAGTGATATTAAAACAATCGGAAATGAATTCGAAGATAGTTTGTCCTGTGGCAGACAGGAGTTGGTTCGGGTTAATGGACACCATAAAGGTCTGGAGAACACAATAAAGGAGAAATATTCGGATCAGGAACAGTTGTTAAAAATGCTTTATGATTTTTCAGAAGTGTATGATCTGTGGTTTAAGGAGGGGTGATAGATGGAATATTTGAAAATAGTGCTTCGGTCCGACTTGTGTGCTGGAAATGGAGAAAGTGTAGGAAATGCTGTAGATACGGATGTATGTATGGATGAGGCAGGACTTCCGTATATTCCGGCAAGGCGGCTGAAGGGTTGCCTAAAACAGTCAGCACGCGATATGGAGAAGATGGAGTATCCGGAGGCGTCAGAGAAAACCCGCAGAATATTCGGAGATGCATATGGAAATGAAGGATGTCTGTTTCTTCAGGATGCAGTCATGAGGGGAGCGGAAACTATCCGTGAATTCCTGACAAAAAAAATACCGGCAGACGACCGGAATATAGAAAAATGTGAAGGGGCGATACCGGACATAGTAAAACGAATGGCACATCCTGCAAATGTCGGACGTATGTTTTCAAGGGTTAGAGGACAGACAAAATTGGAGGATGGAGTTAAAGTGGATAACTCCCTGAGGTTTACAAGAGTGATCAGCCATTATGATCCTTTTGATTTGAAAAACAGCAAAGAGATGGAATTCTATGCCCCATTATACCTGAACACAGAAGATTCAACGTTGCGAGATTTTTTGATAGATTGCTGTAAAGCGACCAGACATATTGGGACTTCTCGAAATCGAGGACTCGGCAACGTGAAAATAATGGTTTGGAATGATGATTCCACTGCTGATGATTCTTCTAAAGAAGAGATTCCAGAAGAACATGAGATCCCCGAGAAATTTGAGAAGACTCTGAAAGAAATGAATTCAGAAGATAAAGTGAAGATTTCTTATCATATTTCATTAGATGCACCGGTTACTCTGCCGGGATGTGGCGAGCTTAATACGTCCATACCGGCAAGAAGCGTGATTGGATGCCTTGCAGGAAATTATCTGCGTACAGGAAATGCAGATGATAAATTTTTTGATTCACTTTTCCAGAATGGTGATGTTTGCTGGTCGGCACTCACTCCGGTTATTGATGGAGGGATTTCTGATCCTGCGCCAATGATGTTGGTAAAGCTTAAAAATGATAATGGCCGTCTGATCAATAGTCTGGCGCAGAAAGATACAGACTGGAAAGGACTGAAGCCAAAAACAATGGACAGTGCGTTTGCTTCTTTCTTTACACCGGAGGATAAGACCAAAGTCGGATTTGCAGTGGCAGAGCCTGCTATTCATACAGTTTATCACCATGCAGTCCATGGAACCTTTCAGGATAAGTTATCTTCTCCTGATTCATCAGAAAGTGAAGAGAAAATGCTGTATATGCAGGAATCTATTGATGCCGGAATGATCTATGGGGGGACTGTGATCTGTACGAAAGAGATGATAAAAAAAGTGCTTACTATTCTAAGCCGGGCTGACTTGCGTTTTGGGCGCAGCAGAAGTACGCAATATGCTTCCTGCTCTCTGAAAGAAATTGTAAATGTGGAACCCTGCGGAGAGGAATGTATTAGCACTGCAAAAGGTGAAGCGGTGTATGTTATATTAAAGTCGGATCTTGCCATACAGCAAGAAGGAAAATACATAACAGATGCAGATAAAATACGCAGCGTACTGGCAGATAAACTAGGACTTAAGGATAAGATACCAGATGGCCGGACGGATTACTGCCGTTACCATACAATCGGTGGTTATCAGTCGACATGGAAGCTTCAGAAACCGCATGTTCCTGTTGTGAGAGCCGGAAGTGTTTACTGCTTTGAAGCATCTGGAGAAAGTGTTCCATCTATAATCCGAACAGGAGGATTTGCACAGGAAGGATTCGGAGTATGTTATGTTATGACTGAGGAAAAAATGCAGGAAGCAGTTTCTGTGAGAGAGGGAAATATTGATTATATTGAGCCTAAAGAGGATTGCAGATATACCCGGGAGATATATACAAAATTGTTAGTATCAGCCGGACTTGAGGCAATGCGGAGATATGCGCTGGATTACAGTGTCCAGGATGAGAAAATTCCGGTCGGACGTCTGAGGCTGATGCTTTCTCAGGCGGAAGATTATCAGGATTTTCTTCGAATGATCGGAACGATTAAGGAGAGTGATATCAGCAGTGAGAATGAAAACGGCAGAAAAAAGGTCAGTGAGAATCTGGTCAGAGGAATTTATTCGCACACCGGAAAGAATACGCTCTCATTGAAAAAGATTCTGGGTGAAGATGACGCTTTATGGAAAGAAATCAGCAGCTTCCCTGAGGCACAGGATGTTCTTTTGAAAAGCTGGAAAGTTCCTCTGGAGATTATTCTTCATAAACAGCATTATAAAAAGGAAAGGTAGGAGATTTCATTGAAAAAAGTATATTATCAGTTAAAAATGTACCAGAAGTCTCCGCTTCGAATAGGCAGTGGAGAAAATGAGATCACTGACAGTGATCTTATGATCGATGGTAAAGGATGCCCGTTTATTCCGGGAAGCAGTGTTGCGGGTGTACTTAGGAATTTGTGTATGAATACAATCCCGACCTTATCAGAAGAAGATGTAAATGAAATGTTTGGAGATATTTCGGAAGATACTATTTCGGAGAGTCATGTGCTGGTCAGTGATGCTGTTGGACCGGGGACAGCATCTGCATCTGATTATAAGATTACCGTTCGTGATGGAATACGTCTTGATGAATGGGGGATGACAGTCCAGGGAAATAAATATGATTTTCAGGTGACAGAGACAGAGATGCCTTACTATTCTGTACTGGAGTGGACCGGGGAGGAAGGAGATTATCAGAAAGAAATCGCAGATGGCCTGGATCCATTAATGAAAAGTCTGGTATTTGATGGAATTTCTTTCGGTGCGAGAACGACCAGAGGATATGGAAATATGGCTGTGACTGTAAAAAGGATAGATTATCAATTTCCGGAAGATATAGAAGAATGGATGAAATTTGACCCGTTGGATGAAGAATCATTTGTAAATGGGACAGATATTACTGCCGAGTCTCAGAAAAATGCATATATTAAGATATGTGCAGATATAAAAATAAAAGGAAGTTTTTCTGTTCGGGTAAATACTGCACGGGCGGAGGTATTTAGCGATGGCAGCGTACCGGACTCCGTCCCGCTGTCTAATTTGGAAGAAAAGCCGGTTATTCCCGGTACTTCATGGGCAGGGACTTTCAGACATCATATGCAGGCACTTTTGAGACAGCTTAACATGGACAGCACGGAAAAAAACAGAACCGTTGAAATAAACCGTTTGTTTGGGATGGAAGAAAAAGAAGGTGAACATATACGTTCGTCAATTCGTTTTGGAGAGACAGTGATTAGCGGAGGGGCTCCGTATTCTCTCACTCGAAATGCGGTAGACCGATTTACTCAGGCTCCGCGGAATACAGCTCTTTTTACAAGCAGGCTTTGGCAGGGAGGGCATGGAAAACTGGAAATTGTAATAGACCGAAATAAATGGAACAAATTTCAGATACAGTTGTTGGCAGTTTCCCTGATCGATCTGGAGCTTGGACTTCTGAGTTTTGGCGGAGCGTCAGGAACAGGACACGGAAGATGCAGTGTTATGCATCTAACCGTGGATGGTAAGGATATGACCCGTCAGATTAAGGAAAATAACAGTCATTTTCTGGAGGAATTTTTATGAATGAATGTATGTGGATCAAGGAGAGCGGCTCTGTTCAGACAATAGATTTAAGTTCTGAGTTACTGCAAAGATTTTCAGGAGATTTTTTATTCCTTGCTTATGGAACGAATTTTTTTCAGGCGGGCCATGCAAATAAAGAAGAACTCAGTATATTAAACCTGGAAAAGCTTTTGGAGCTTCGGATTTTTTCGGACGAGCAGGAAATCTATTTTAGCAGGAGCTGTATCGGTGAAAGTTTTCAGTGGAGAATCGCATCAGAGCAGGATGTTTCGCAGAAGTATTATATCGTTCAGTATCAGACCCTTGATATTAATCACGATAAGTGTGAAAAGATGGGAAATCCGACAGATCAGTATGGCAATCTTGTCCTTTATACCACAGTTGGCGGGAAATATGTACTCCCTGCAGATATGAACGCAGACAGTTCTGAGGTAATCTGTTATCTCATTTATGACAAAAACGGAATGGCAAAGATCGCTGATTACCGTCTGAAAGGATTTGTAGAGCGAAATGCTGTGGAGAAAGGAAGTGAGAAAGTATGAGTAATCAGTTATTTGTTAACCCATATAACTTCATTCCGTTTGGTTCGACAATTGAAGAAAGACGAAAATCCAGAGAATCTGTCTATCGCGGAGAGTCGCATTTGGTCAGCGGCTGGCTTACAGTAGCGCTCGATACAAAGACACCGCTTATTGTTCCGGATGGGGTACATCCGAAATATTGGGATATCAATAAGAACAGATATATTGATAATCCAAGTGATGACGAAAAGAAAAACCTGCATAAAGAGTACGGCTTTTTGAGAGCTCCCGGAGAAACAGGGGACGAGCCGGTGATTCCTGGCAGCGAGCTCCGTGGAATGCTGCGCAGTGTATATGAGGCTGTTACAGACAGCTGTACAGCATTTCTTCTGGATGATAAGCCAATCAGCCAGCGCGTTCCTACTTTCGGGTCATTGCAGAAAAGAGGATTGCTGGCGTATGAGGAGACTATTACTGGCAGCGGGGAACGCCGATGGGTATTATACAGTACCTATGCTGAAAAAGTTGCAGTACAAGTAAAAGAATCAAAACAAGTAGAAGAAACATATCTAGAGTATAAGAATGGACAGAGAGTTACAGAAAAGAATGGAGACTTTATTGCTAATCATGGCTGGCTTCAGTATAATATACCTGTAAATACAAAAGACGATTATCACATTGCTTATCTGCAGGAAAACGAAAGGATCTATACATGGGATTTTACGAGAGAAGACGGTACACCGGATAGGATTAGAAATGAGGAACCCTACAGAGCTCTTAAGTCAGCTTTGCAGGATCGCCCGCGGGCGTTGAAAAACCGGAATAAGATACCAAATAAAAATCTTCAAAACGCCTTAGAACGGGCAAAAGCGGGGAACGACAATAAAATTCCTGTATACTATTTTATGGTAAAGCGGGGAAATGAAACGCTCGTATATTTGTCCAACTCTTCTATTGGTCGGATTGCCCAGAGAAGAAAGTGGGAAGAAATAATGGGAGTGCATGTACCTTGTGATAATACTGACCGTCTTTGCCCGGCATGTCTGCTGTTTGGAACAACAAGAGGAAAGGGGCTGAAAGGACATATTCGTATTACAGACGCGAAACCTGTTGGCAGTCTAAAAAGTGAAATACATACTTTGCAGATACTTGGCGAGCCAAGGACGTCAGCTTTTGAGTTTTATCTAAGGAAACCGAAGGGGCAACAGGTGACGTATTGGAATTTCGACTTTTATGGTGAAAAAGTATTGGATTGCAATGGCAAAGCCCATACGGAGTATCATGATCTAGGAAATGCAACACCCAGAGGAAGAAAGATGTACTGGCATAGTTCGGTGGCTGCGGACGCGCCTAAAGGCAAGATGAATTCGACGATGGAAGCAATGAGCGGTTCGTTTGAATTTCAAATATATTTTGATGAAATTACGGAAGAACAGCTTCAAAACCTGGTATGGGTCGTTACTTTAGGTGAGAACCGAAAAGACAGCACAAGACAGCATAAGCTTGGACATGCAAAACCATTTGGGTATGGAAGTACTAAGCTTATAGTAACAGAGAAAGTTATCCGTAATGTATCAATGGAAGGGAATTCTATAGAGGTAAGTCTTGATAGAAAAGGCTATAAAGATATTAACACAAAGCAGGGAAAAAATCTTGATCAGGGAGCGGTTAAAAATCTATTAATTATGTGTGATACCCGGTCTATACCTAAAGGTGTTCCGGTTATGTATCCAAGAGAGTTGGACAAAAAAGGCAATGAATATATATATACCTGGTTTGCAAATAATCGGAAAAATGCAGACAGGCTGCGTACTCTACCGGAACCAGTTGATCAAAGACTGACTTTGAGAGGCAGATGGAATAAATCAGGTTCGGGACCCTCTGACTCTTCAGGAAATTTCCAAAATAGATGTAAGGGTGAAAAGGCATCCCGAGTTGCGGGCAGGGTAAAATTCTTCAGAACAGACCAGAATTTCGGGTATATTACCGGAGAAGATAATACGGATTACAGGATTACGCTCAATGCATATAATCCGGATATTCAGGCAGAGGATTTGAAAAAGGGGCGTTCTGTTACATTTATTCCTAAGAATTTAAACGGCAAATGGGTGGCAAACCAGTGCAGACTGGCGGAGTAAAGCAGGTATAGGAATAGTTATAATATTAGCAGTATGACTAATATCTGGGCAGCTGCAGTACTTTTGATTATGTTATGAGGAACGCGAGTGCTGCAGCATGCCAATAGTTCTCGAACATTTGTCAAAAAGTGTAAGCTACAGTGGGATTTACAGAGGTATAAGTACAAAGAGGAGTATACCGGTCTATTGACTGAAAGTATATGGAAGAGATTCCGGATGGAGAGACAAGCCGTAATATAAAGAGAAGGACAAATGATAAAATATAAGCAATGTAGCTTTCATTTTATTGGCAGATTGGGTATAATATTTATGTTGTGGCAAGCAGGCGCCTTCCTCCAAATATGAACAAATTGTGAACATGCCAGAAAATGAGCAAAAAACGCCTGATTTCAGAATTTTCAGATAAATATCTGCAAAAATG
Organism: Blautia sp. An81; assembly: GCF_002161285.1. GTDB lineage: Bacteria > Bacillota > Clostridia > Lachnospirales > Lachnospiraceae > Blautia > Blautia ornithocaccae. The sequence goes on from NZ_NFHH01000008.1 coordinate 14,138, forward strand.
AGCCTGCAAAGTCAGTATTTATGCGGGCTCTGAGAGGGTACCGTAGAAATCAAAGAAGCCCGTTCAGGGCGTTGACACACATAAGGTAACTATTCCAACAACCGATAGAGTCTGTAGAAATCAAAGAAGCCCGTTCAGGGCGTTGACACCGCATTAAATAATGTGCTTCCACATCATCTAAATCTGAGTAGAAATCAAAGAAGCCCGTTCAGGGCGTTGACACATAATTCATTTCTCCTTTTCTTTGATTTCTTATTTGTAGAAATCAAAGAAGCCCGTTCAGGGCGTTGACACACCTTCATACCCCTCATATCTAAGTAACCACCACGTCTGTAGAAATCAAAGAAGCCCGTTCAGGGCGTTGACACCTTCTATTAAGCCGCCATACTCTTTTAGATTACTATCAGGTAGAAATCAAAGAAGCCCGTTCAGGGCGTTGACACCTGTTTACAGAGAACCGATGCCAGTTAGCTTGATGAAGTAGAAATCAAAGAAGCCCGTTCAGGGCGTTGACACCCTCAAATAAATTATTATTTTCCTAATTCTTTCCTTGTTTTGTAGAAATGAAAGAAGCCCGTTTAGGGCATTGCCGCAACTTTGCTTTAAGTATTGTTTTTTAGAAACGATATGAAATGAGAACAGCCGTTTAGGTTATTAGAGTGCCTGCTATGCTCTGATAAATCTGGAAAAGTATTCTCGGATCTACTATATAAGGTGAAAATTATAAGTCAGGGTTATTTAAACAGGGTTGTTGTTTTAATGTTTTCGAATATGGAGACAGTGTAAAATAAAGATTATGGAAAATAGTAAAGAGTCTCATTTCAACTATCTACTTACAAAAATAGGAACAGCAGCTACCGGCGTATTAATGCAAATGGGCTATTTCATTTGTATTCAAAAGTACCGCTTTCAAGGCTTCCGGATGAGCTTATCGTAGTATCCAGTCATGTAGATTGTTAGAGGCAGATTACAAAATGTTTTTCAAAAGACTATGACAATGACCTGATGAAAGGAACATTTGATAATTCCTCGACTAATGCGATGGCAGTCAGCCTTATGCTTGAGGATGCATTGGCAATGAATGTTGCGGTTGTATTTACAGGTGATGAGGAAGAGGATTCAAATGGAGCAGCGGATGTCGCAGCATTCTTTCGAAAATTGCATAAAAAGATAAAAGTAATTGTTCTGGATGCGACTGATATGGGGTGGGGCTGTGCGTTTACTATTGAAAATAATTTCTAGTCTGATATGATAGGAAAGATTGCCTCACGACTTTCAGCCGAAACCGGATATCCATGGAGATTTGTGCCATCGGATCTGTATGAGATTCCGTCATATATTCCGGAGAGATATGTGATTGGACAGGAGACAGAACCAGATGAATCTTGGGAGTATGATGGACATAACGTGGAGTGTTTCAGCCTGTGCATTCCCACAAAAGGAGATATGCATTCTGATGACGGAGTATTTGTGAGAAAGAATTCTTTGGCTCCGTATATGAAAATATTAAGCTTACTTTGCTCAGAAGTGTAAAGGACTATATAAAGAAAAAGTAGAAACGAATTATTGTGTGAATGGAGGATAAGATGATTTACAGTACATTTAATGAGTATTTAACAAAACCGAAGAGTCTTACATTTGAAGAGATGCAGGAACTGCATGATATGATTCTGACAGATATTTCCGGCGATATGGATGGCAAAGAATTGTATGAGGAGTTAATACAAACAGCGGTGCGATATGCGGGCATAAGAGCAGAGTGGTGTCTGCTGGATCGAGAGAAAAAGGCGGAACGCGATTTCGGAAGGACGGCCTGTCATGATTCTGTGATTATTAAATTTAATATGCTGGCACGTTATCTGAAAATGCAGGGGAGAGATACCGGATGGCGAGACAAGCTGGGATATGAAGAAGAAGACAAGCTATATCGGAAAAAGATTGGGGACTTTGCATGTTACCTTGTGTTTGTAAACAGCATTAATTCAAGATAGATGAAAGAGGTTGGAGATATGAAGTAGAGACAAATATAAGAAATGTGACTTTCATTTTACTGGAGGCTAAAGTATAATGTTTATATGGTAGCGGCTGGAAAATTAACTGAAAATATGAATAAACTGTGAACATGCCAGAAAATGAGCAAAAAATGCTTGATTTCAGAATTTTCAAACAAATACCTGCAAAAATGAGCCTGCAAAGCCAGTGTTTATGCGGGTTCTCAGCAGGTACCGTAGAAATGATAAAAGCCCGTTTAGGGCGTTGACACACGATATGCGAAATAAATCGCAATCTCGTGTTCGGAACAGTAGAAATGGAAAAAGCCCGTTTAGGGCGTTGACACATTTTTGCATTACCGTATACACATGCATTATCAGGTAGAAATGGAAAAAGCCCGTTTAGGGCGTTGACACTTTTACACCTGATTTGATTTCTTCCATTACCTCGTGAGCCGTAGAAATGGAAAAAGCCCGTTTAGGGCGTTGACACCTTGATTATTTATGCATCATGATTATTTTCATGAGGTGGTAGAAATGGAAAAAGCCCGTTTAGGGCGTTGACACATTTCTTTGTCTAATACTCTTAAGAATACGCTTGTGTAGAAATGGAAAAAGCCCGTTTAGGGCGTTGACACATACCTATAATAAAGCAATAGAAACTTGTCATTTCTAGTAGAAATGGAAAAAGCCCGTTTAGGGCGTTGACACAAATCTGTAGTCTTCGTTATGTTCACGATTGTACTCAGTAGAAATGGAAAAAGCCCGTTTAGGGCGTTGACACCTAATTTCTTTAATTCTTCTTTTGCCTCTTTTACTTTAGCGTAGAAATGGAAAAAGCCCGTTTAGGGCGTTGACACCAACAATTGTATATAGAAACTACTGCCATTAATACTGTAGTAGAAATGGAAAAAGCCCGTTTAGGGCGTCGACACCATCTTCGTAACAGACCTTCGTTCTATTTAAACCTATGTAAAAATGAAAGAACCGACAAGTTTCCTAGTGTCTTTTCTATTAACGCTAATGAAGTTTATTATTATTAAACAGGCAGCTGCACTATGACGTTTATTATGTAATCGATTTACTAGTACAGTGAATAATAAATAGCCAGCTATAACGCCAGCATACTAACGCGGCCATAATTCAACTAATGCTGTCCGCAAAATATATCCACAAGCGAGGTCCCCTTATGTTCCGTGTCCTTCCTGATAATTTTTTCATTCCTCTTTCTTCCCCTAATAAAACTGTATATTGGGATTGTATCTGCAAGCTGTTTTCCGTTATGGAACACCAGCTTTCTTTTGGTGTGGAAAGAGACGTGCTGGCAGACGAGCTGGAGTATTATTTTGACCAGACTGGGGCTGCGGAAGTGGTAGAAGAAGATTTTGCCGGATCGGACAGCAGGGGAAAAGCAAACGGTATTTTAAGACGGCTGGAATATTATGGATGGATCGAGGTTGAGACGGATAAAAGCTATGTCCAGAGAGTAAACTTTAAAGACTATGCAGTACGGCTGATGAAAACCCTCCTTGAGATTGAAGAGGGCAGGCAGATGGAATATCAGGGGTATATTTATACCATATACAGTCTGGTAAGAGGCGGATGGGAGAACCCGGGGGTGGTGCTTTTGCAGATCCTGGAAAATACGGATTTTCTCATTACAGGACTTAAGAACCTGAATTCCAGTATTAAGCGTTATATTGATGAACTGACCAGATACAGCAATGTAGCGGAGATCATGGACGCTTTATTTAATGATTATATTGCCAATGTTGTAGACAAGGCCTATCATCGGCTTCTGACTTCCGATAATGTGTCCAAGTTTCGTCCGGAGATCATTGAGCGGCTGGAGAGTAAAAGCAGGAGTAAAGCGTACATTGAAAAGGCTGCGGCGGAACTGGCTGATCTTCAGGAGACAGATATAGATACTGCCAGGGAAAATGTTTACAGATATCTCCATGAGATTATAGAGGCATTTCGGAATATGGATGAAATTCTCAATGAGATCAACCAGAAAAATACACAATATCTAAAGGCAGCTATTAACCGGGCAAAGTTCCGACTGGCGGGGCATGAGGACGTTCGGGGACAGATAAAGGAAATCCTTATAGGGATCAATGAGAGGATAAATCAGGAACAGCTGGAGCTGGGAGGGATTTATGAACTGGAATTTCTGGAGGGACTGATCCATATTTACAGCAGCGGCGTTCTGGATGGAAGCTCTCTTTATTCTCCTGTAGAAGGGAAAAAAGAATTTACACCCCGGGAGATCCGGGACTGGGAGCCGAATCTGACTTTGCGTCAGGAGAAGCTTCGGAAGCTGACGGAAAAAATGGAGAGAGTTTTAAGCGTGGAGAAAATTGAGAAGTATGTGGATAACTGCCTGGGAGACAGGAAGGAAATGCGGGCGGTCCAGTTTCCTCTCAGAGATACAGAGGACTTTATAAAAATTATTTACATACGGCTGTATGGGCAGAGAAAAAATATGAAGTACGGGGTTGAGCCTCTGGAAGAAAAAGAGGTCAATGGATACCGGTTTAAGGATTTCCGGATTTGGAGGAAATAGAAGTGGAATTATTGGAGAAAATGCTGCAAAGAGACAGGGATGAGTTTAAGAAGATCTGTAATAAGCTTCTTAGTCATTGCTTTTTGTGTAAGGCTAACGAGTCAGGAAGGGCAGATTATTATTTTGTGCTAAAGTATAAAAAGGAGTTTCAGGAATATCTGTCAGTTCTGGGATATCGGCTGGAAATTAATGAGGATGACGGTGTTATACAGCTTACCAATCCCCAGAATTATAACCGGATAAACCTAAAGCTGATAGAATCGGTGATCCTGCTGATCTTACGTGTCCTTTATGATGAGAAGAAACGGGAACTTTCTATCAGTGATGAGGTGATTGTAAACCTGGGGGATATTCAGGAAAAATTTTTAAGTCTTCAGATACGGGACAAGATGATCGACAAGACTACCATGCGGAATACTCTTTCGCTCTTCCGCAGATTTCAGATTATAGAACTGCTGGACAGAGATCTGGGAAATGAGGAGTCCCGGATCATTATTTATAATTCGATCATAATGGCAGTGCGGATTGAAGACATTAAACAGGCTTATGAGAAGCTGGAACTGTACAGGAAGGGGAAAGGGTCTGATGAAAAAACTGAAACGGATGAAGCTGATCAACTGGCATCGCTTTGAAAACTGTGTGATTGATTTTGGAGAAACTACGCTTCTTTCCGGAGAAAATGGAGCAGGAAAAACCACGATCCTGGACGCGATACAGTTTGTTGTGATCTGCTCTGCCAACTTTTTCAATAAGGCGGCTCATGACAATGGAAAAAGATCCCTTTCCGGATATGTCCGCTGTAAGACCGGGCGGGAGAATAAGCCTTATGAGAGGACCGGAGAAATCAGCGCCCATGTTGCTCTGGAGTTCTATGAAGAGAGCAGGGACAGGTACTTTATCGTAGGGGCCGTGATCGATTCCGCTACGGAAGGACAAGAAACGGCAGTCAGGTACCTGATGGATAACTGCAGGCTTTCTGAAGAGATGTTTTTTAAAGGGAAGACGCCCAGATCTATCTCGGAATTCCGCAGTTTTAACAGTAAGGGGATCCGGCAGTGGTGCAAGACTCAGACCGAGGCCAGGAAGATGATCAAGGCCAGGCTGGGACGGATCGAGGACAAGTTTTTCAGCCTGATTCCCAAAGCAATGGCTTTTAAACCTATTGATGATATTAAAGAGTTTGTGTATACCTATGTACTGGATGCTAAGGAAGTAAACATAGATCTGCTTAGGGAGAATGTCCGCAGCTATCAGGATCTGGAAAGAACGCTGGAATCTGTAAAGAGGCGAATGGAGAAGCTGGAACAGATCGAAGGCTTTTATGAAGAGGCTCAGGACTGTGTAAAAAGAGATGGGATGTACGAATTTTTTCTGTCTCAGGCAGAAGTAGACCTGATAAAAGAAAGGATACAAAAGCTGGAAGAGGAGATACAGGCAGAAGAATACAGAAAAAAACAGCTGACCAGCCAGTTGGAAGAGACGGAAAAGGAACGGGCGCAGAAACAGGAAATCGAGACAAATCTTCGGGTAGAATTAAGACAGAATCAGGATTTTATTGCCTTAGAAGAACAGAAAAAAGAGCTGGAGCGTTTTCTGGAGGAAGAAAAAAACTGCCTGGAAGAGAAGCGGATACTGAAAAAAAGTATAAAAAAGAGTCTGGACCAGATGGATAAGCTGCTGGAAATAAAAGATGTGGATCCCTGCGTCAGAGAATGCCGGAAGATACTTGAGAGTATAGAGGAAATCCAAAATGTTCCAGAGGCCAGGGCGCTGCTGGATCAGGTGATCCAGTATAAGAACCAGATGTACGGAAAAGTTCAGAGAAAGCTGGCAGAGGTACAGATCCGGCTGAGGGAAAGGCAGACGGAAAGGGAGCAGCTAGAAGGAGAAATCCAGCGGCTGAAGAGAAAGAAGCTGTCTTATCCGGAGGCAGTGGAGCGGCTGACAGAGGCAGTCCGGGAAGAATTTCAGCGACTGGGAAGAAAGGCAGAACCTCATGTACTTTGCGAAGTGCTGGAAATTGCAGATGAAAGCTGGAGAAATGCAGTGGAAGGATATCTGAATACTCAGCGTTTTTATATTCTGGTGGAACCGGAAAATTTTGACATTGCCCTGGGGATTTACGACAGACTGCGAAGAGAGAAAAAAGCATACGGAGCAGGCCTTATTAATACCCAGCATATGGAGGATTTCGATGAAGCGCCGGAAGGGACTCTTGCCCAGACGGTTACGTCGAAGAATAAGTATGCCAGACGCTATATCAATATGGTGCTGGGGAAAGTGAAAATGTGCCAGCGATACGAGGATCTGAAGAAATATTCCACCTCGATCACACGGGAATGCATGAGATACCAGAATAAGGTAGCCAGCGCCATTAAGCCGGAAATTTTTCGTGTGCCTTTTATTGGAAAAAATGCTTTTAAGGTGCAGCTGGAACAGGCGGAAAAGAAAAGGGAAGTCCTGAACGAAGAGCTTGAAATGCTTCAGGAGAAGATAAAAAACCTGGAATTTGCAGCAGATCCTCTTTTAACCGGGGAAGATGTGGATGTAAAATACCGGCTGGAGATTTTGACCAGACTTTCTCAGGTAAAGGCGCTGATCCAAAAATGCAGGGAAAATATTAAGACCCTTGAAAAGAATTCTACGTTAATTGAAAAGCAGATTCAGCTGGAGGTTTTGGAAAAGATTAGAACAGAGATTGAAAAGAAAGCAGGAGACCTGAACCGACAGATAGGAATCGCAGAGCAAAAGATAGAGAATAGAAAGGAACAGCTTCAGGCAGGGATACAGGAAAAACTTAAGTTCCAGGCCCATACTGCGGACCTTACGCAAAAGGCCGGTGATAAGGCGCTGAACTGGAAAAAAGAATATGAAAAACAGACTTCCCAAAAGACTTTCCAGCAGTTTAAAGAGAATTATGAAAAACAAAGAAAATCTAACTGGACCCGGAAAGAGAATTCGGAAGCTTTTATGACAGAGCAGATGGTTCAGTATAAATCAGAATATAATTTTGGAGCTCCGGCTTCCATGAAAGGCTATCCGGAGTTCGCCGCAGTTTATGACCGTCTCCGTACCTCAGAACTGCTGGATTACGAAGAGAAAGTGGAAGCTGCGAAACAGGCAGCAGAGGAAGAATTCCGGGAACAGTTCCTGGCAAAGCTTCAGGAAAATATGAAACAGGCCCAGGGAGAGTTTAAGGAATTGAACAGAGCTCTGAAGGATATTGCCTTCAGCAGCGAACAGTATGAATTTCTGTATATGCCCAGCAAAAAATACCGGAGTTATTATGAGATGCTGATGGATGACTTTAATGTGGTCCAGGGAGAATCTATCTTCAGCGGTATTTTCCATGAAAATCACAGAGAAGTCATCGATGAGCTTTTTGAGCGTCTGGCTATACAGAACGATAATAATTCCAAGACTTTAGATGAATTTACAGACTATAGGACTTACATGGATTATGATATTAAGATCATCCACAGTGATGGAAGCTATTCTTATTATTCTAAGGTATGCGAAGAAAAGAGCGGAGGAGAGACCCAGACTCCTTTCTATGTAACTGTGGCAGCTTCTTTTGTACAGCTTTACAGTAACAACATCGGTGGAGAAGCTGCAGGTCTGGTTATGTTTGACGAAGCTTTTAACAATATGGACGATGAGCGGATCGGCGGTGTTCTGGAGTTCTTAAAACGCCTGCCCCTGCAGATTCTGATTGCAGCCCCTCCGGATAAAATACAGTATATCGGTCCTCAGATGGAGGAAACCCTTTTGATCATGACCGATGAGAGAGTAAGCTATGTGGAGGAATACTATAATGGCAGGGTATGACATACGGATTTTAAAAGGACTGCTGGATTCCTATGAGAGGAGCCTTTTATCACAGGGCAAAAATAAGGTAAATGTCCATATTTCCTTTCCTTTTACCCGGAAGAACCTGCCGGAATACTTTAATGAAAGTTCATTAGCATATGAAAAAATCCATGGTTCTGTGAGGGTTCTGGAAGAGCAGGAGCTGGTGACGGCTGTCTGGAAAAATGGAAAGGAAGGCCACATTATTGAAAAAGTGCTGCTAAATGATAAAAATGTGGCAGAGGCCTATGCCTATTTGAATCGAAAACCTCGGAGGGAATATGTCAGAGAGAATTTGGAGCTGCTGGAGGAAGCAAAAGAGAGATATCAGACGCCTATACTACAGGGATTCCTTGCTTATCTCCAGGAACGGCTGATAGAAGGAAAATCTGTGAAAGAGTTTATAGACATTGAAAAGCCTGATAAAACTCGAAAAATTCTAAAAGCTGTGGGCGAACTGGAGAATAATCGTGAAGACTGCTATATCCGGGAATTTTCCATCCGCCACTTTGGAAATTCAAAGACTCTAAAGTCTATGCTGGGAGTTGTGAGAAAGATCCTGCAGCGATTCGGGGAAGGATTTGAGGACATGGACGATTGTGGGATCCTGGCGGAATATTCCGTATACCATACTCCTGACTATGTGTATATCAAAGGTATGGGAGAACTTATCTTTGGGGAAGACTTAAGTACAGTGGTAAACCTGACCTGGCTGAAACAGGGAATTGGACTGTCCGGGGAAGATATAGGAAGGGTAAGAATTTTGGAAAACTCTAAGATAAAGAAGATCCTCACCATAGAAAATCTGACCACTTTCTTCAGATGGAAGGAAAAGGACAGCCTGATGATCTATCTGGGCGGTTATCATAATTCTGTAAGAAGAAAACTTCTGGAACTTTTGCATCAGAGTTTTCCGGAGGCAGAATATCTCCACTTCGGAGATATTGATGTAGGAGGATTTGAGATCTACAGGGACCTTTGCAGAAAAACAGGGATTCCCTTTAAAACTTACCATATGGGTATTGAAGAACTGGAAAAATATAAAAGCTGTACCCAGAAACTGACAGAAGGTGACTGCAAGCGGCTGGAAGTGCTGATTAGGAAAATGGAAAGTGAAGGTGGAGATACCAGGGTGCTTCAGTATATGAAAGAGAAGGGAAGGAAGCTGGAACAGGAAGGGATAGAACAGACATAATATAATGTGGATGTATACTGCCCGTGAGACGTAATTAATAATTGTGAAGGTTATCCGTCAAGAACTGACTTATCGGGATGCTGAAGAGTCTATTGATAATATCTGGAGTATTCTTTACTCCACCGGCTATTTGACTCAGCGAGGACGTTTGCCCGGAAAACAGAAGAAACTTGCGCTTCCTAACAGTAAAAGAGTTCTTGACTTATAAGGTTAATGAGGTATAATGTTTTTTAAAAATGGTTTATAAAGAAACTGTTTCTTTGTAAACATAAAAGAGAGGTGAGATGATGGGAACGGCTACAGAGTTGTTTATGGCAATGCGGAGTTTGTTTCGGCTGTATGACAAGATGCTGAAGAAAGTATGCACAGAACACGACCTTACAATTGTGGAAGCAGATGTTATCAGTTTTTTGCAAAATAACCCGGAAAAAGATACAGCCGCCGATATTGTGGAACTTCGGAGACTTTCCAAGGGAGCCGTATCAAAAGCAGTAGAATCTTTGATACAGAAATCTCTTCTGGAGAGGATTCCGGATACAGAAGACAGGAGAAAGATCCATCTGAAACTGAAAACCCAGGTGGGACCGGTTGCAGAGAGCATTGATGAAGTAAGAACCAAATTTATAAATACGGTACTGGAAGGATTTACAAAAGAGGAGATGAAAGTGTATGCGGGTTTCAGAGACAGGCTGTTCGACAATATAAAGAAGGCAATGGAAGGAAGCGATAAAATATGAAACAGACAAAAAAGAATCAGACAGAATTGGAGAAAAAAGCTAACAGCAGCCCGGGCGGTGTTAATGAAGACAAGGAGTTTCTGCGGACAGAACCGCTCGGAAAGCTGCTTTTAAGACTGGCGCTGCCCACAGTAGCGGCACAGCTCATCAACATGCTGTACAACATTGTTGACAGGATTTACATCGGTCATATTCCCAATATAGGAGCTACGGCTCTGACGGGCGTAGGCGTTTGTATGCCATTGATCATGATTGTTTCTGCATTTGCAGCCCTGGTGGGATACGGCGGAGCACCCAGAGCCTCTATTTTTATGGGTAAGCAGGATAAGGAATCAGCGGAAAAAACCCTGGGAAACTGCTTTATGCTGCAGATACTTATCTCTGTTGTACTTACTGTGGTACTGCTGGTATGGAACAGAGATTTTCTTATGGCTTTTGGCGCCAGTGAGAATACCATAGAATACGGCGTTAACTATATGGACATCTACGCTCTGGGAACCATATTTGTGGAGATTACCCTGGGAATGAATGCCTTTATTACTGCTCAGGGCTTTGCAAAAACAGGAATGCTTTCCGTTCTCATCGGTGCAGTTTCCAACATTATCCTGGACCCGATTTTTATCTTTGGTTTTAACATGGATGTGCGGGGCGCAGCTCTTGCTACGATCATTTCCCAGGCCCTTTCCTGTATCTGGGTGGTCAGCTTCCTGTGCGGGAAAAAGACCTTTCTGAGAATCCGGAGAAAAAATCTCAGGCTTGTTCCAAAGATCATTATGCCTTGTCTGGCCCTGGGAGTTGCAACTTTTATCATGCAGGCCAGCGAGAGTGTGATCTCTGTATGCTTTAACAGTTCTCTCCAGAAATACGGAGGAGATATTGCAGTAGGAGCTATGACCATCCTTACAAGTGTTATGCAGTTTGCCATGCTTCCTCTTCAGGGACTTGGACAGGGGGCTCAGCCCATCATCAGTTACAGCTATGGCGCGGGAGATTCGGGAAGAGTCCGGGCAGCATTTAAGCTTTTGCTTAAAGTCAGTCTGGGATATTCAATCCTGCTGTGGATCCTGGTCATGCTGCTCCCGGGAGGATTCGCAGCTATGTTTACATCGGATCCCCAGCTGATGGAATACACCAGGACGGCCCTTCGTATTTATATGGGAGCTATGTTCCTGTTCGGAATACAGATGGCCTGTCAGATGACATTTAATGCACTTGGAAAAGCAAAGGAATCTATTGTTGTAGCTGTAATGAGAAAGTTTGTACTGCTGATCCCTCTGATCTATATCATGCCTCAGATCATGAAATCCAACCAGGCTATGGCGGTTTATATGGCAGAGCCTATGGCAGACTTTCTGGCAGTAACATTTACAGCAGTTCTGTTTGCTGTCCAATTTAAGAAAATCCTGAAAGGCATAGGCAAAACACAAGGCCGCAGATTACAGACAGAAAAGTAATAGACGGAAATGCAGGAAAAGGAAAGGACTCCTAACCTTCAGGTATGGATACAGAAACAAAAGGAATATTCTGCAATCCTCCCAGGAGACTTATAATAAGAGCAGTTAAGAGATGAGGAGGTATGTATCATGGAATATGCAACTTTAAATAACGGATTGAAAATGCCAATGGAAGGAATCGGAACCTTTCTTCTTCAGCCTGCAGAGGCAGAAGAATCCGTATATCAGGCACTGAAAGCCGGATATCGTCTGGTAGATACGGCCAATGCCTATATGAATGAAAAAGGCGTGGGAAGAGGCATGAAAAAAAGCGGCGTTAAGAGAGAAGATATCTTCCTTGTGACAAAGCTGTGGCCCACAGAATATGAAGACGGAGCAAAAGCCATTGAGGATACGCTGAAGAGACTGGATACAGATTATGTGGATCTTCTGATCCTCCATCAGCCGGTAGGAAATTATCTGGCAGGATATAAGGCAATGGAAGAAGCCTATAAGGCCGGAAAGGTAAAGGCCCTGGGTCTTTCTAATTTCCCGCAGGAGCGGATCCAGGATGTGATCGATCACTGCGAGATCAAGCCTCAGATGGTACAGGTAGAGGCTCATCCTTATTATCCTCAGACAGAACTGAAAGCTTATCTGGCAAAATATGAGATGGTGCTCATGGCCTGGTATCCTCTTGGACACGGAGACAAATCTCTTGTGGGTGAAGAAGTATTTACCAAACTTGCAGAAAAATACGGAAAGACCAATGCCCAGATTGTTCTCAGATGGCATGTACAGGCTGGCAATGTGATCATTCCGGGCTCTAAAAATGCAGACCATATCAAGGATAATTTCAACATCTTCGATTTTGCACTGACAGAGGAGGAGATGGCAGAGATCGGAAAGCTGGATAAGAACACCAGATATTATAATATGTCTCTGGAAGATGCAGCTAAGAACTATCTGTCTTTGCAGATTGATTTTAATGCTCAGGAGTAAGATAAATCCTGAGGAGCCCCACAAAGAGCAAATGCTTATGTGGGGCTCCTTTTTTGGCAATATGAAGGAAAACCTGGATACGGCTTTACATTTCCCTGCAGGATATCTTATAATTGGAAAAAAGGGTCAGGAGTCAGAATATAGCACTTCTTTAATGAGGAGAGGAGTATATGGGAAAAGTATTCAATATCACAGCAGACTGTAAACCAGAGCTTCATTATATGGTAAACATTGACAGTCGTTTAAAAAAAATAAAAGAACTGATAGACAAAGGAGAATACTTTGCCATAAATCGTGCCAGACAATATGGCAAAACAACAACATTACGGGGATTAAGCCGTTTCCTTCAAAAAGAATATCTGGTGGCAGATATGGATTTTCAGACCTTTGGAGATGCAAAATTTAAAAATGAAAATGTTTTTTCTATGGCATTCGCCAGAGTATTTATCAGGGTACTGAAAAGAAAAGAGGACACTTTTTCAGAAAGGATGAAGGAAATCATCCGGGATATGGAAGAGATATTAAGAAGAAAAGATGAAAGCTTTGAACTGCAGGAGTTATTTGAGTATATTAGTGATATCTGTGGTGCAGCAACGGCCCCTGTGGTATTGATCATCGATGAGGCAGACAGCGCTACAAACAATCAGGTTTTTCTGGATTTTCTTTCACAGCTGCGGGCATATTATATAGACCGGGATCAGACTCCGGCTTTCAGGTCTGTAATTTTGGCAGGAGTTTATGATATTAGAAATCTAAAACTGAAAATAAGGCCGGGAGACAGCCACCGGAGAAATAGCCCCTGGAACATTGCAGTAAAATTTGATGTAGACATGAGCTTTTCAAAAGAGGATATTGCAGGCATGCTCAGAGAGTATGAGGCAGACTGGAATACAGGGATGGATATACAGAAAATAGCAGGCAATCTGTATGCGTATACTTCCGGTTATCCGGTTTTGGTTTCAGCCTTGTGCAAGATCATGGATGAAGAATTGCCTCCTTCAGAAAGGTATCCGGATAAAAAGTCTGCCTGGACACAGAAAGGTTTGCTGGAAGCTGTGAGAATCCTTTTGTCAGAAAAGAATACCCTTTTTGAGTCTATGATCAATAAGCTTAGTGATTATCCCCAACTGAAAAGTATGGTGAAGACGATGCTGTTTACCGGGCAGAGTATTCTGTATAATCCGGATAATGAAGGGATAGATATGGCTGTTATGTTTGGATTTGCTTGTGTGACAGACAATACAGTAAGGATTGCCAACCGTATTTTTGAGACACGGCTGTATAATCTGTTCCTTTCTGAGCTGGGAGAAGGGGAAGAAGATCTATATAAAGAGTCTTTAAAAGATAAGGACGGGTTTGTGGAAAACGGCATATTGAACATGAAACGGGTGCTGGAAAAGTTTATAGTACATTTTCATGACATTTATGGAGACTGCAACGGGGATTTCCTGGAAGAAGACGGACGGAAATATTTTCTTTTGTATCTAAGACCTATTATTAATGGAACAGGAAATTATTATATAGAGGCAAGAACAAGGAATCTGCGCAGAACAGACGTAATCGTAGATTACAATGGCGTACAGTATATTATTGAAATGAAAATATGGCATGGAGAAGAATATCACCGCCGGGGAGAAGAACAGCTGGCGGGATATCTGGAAGATTACCATCAAAAGCAGGGGTACCTGATCAGTTTTAATTTTAATAAAAATAAAAAGCCGGGAATAAGAGAAGTCCGTATAAAGGATAAAACTATAATTGAAGCAGTTATTTAGGCTGAACAAAAGATTATAGAGAAAATAGACTGTTTGAAACAGGACAGATTAAGATTTATTAAAATCACAATCTGTCCTGTTTCCATATAAAATATTTTACAGAAAGCTCCCGGTCCGGCTTTGGGAGCATTTTTTTATGTCCTCTAAAGTACCTGCTGCCACGATCCCGCCTCCTTCCAGACCGCCCCCGGGTCCCATGTCTATGATATAATCGGCATTTCTTATCACATCCAGATCATGTTCGATAACAATAACAGTAGCTCCCTGGCTGATCAGCGTCTGGAACACGCCCAGAAGTGTTTGGACATCCAGAGGGTGAAGGCCGATGGTAGGCTCGTCGAAAATGAAAACAGAGTCGGCCTGGGGCTTTCCCATTTCGCTGGCCAGCTTCAGCCGCTGGGCTTCCCCTCCGGAGAGACTGGGAGTCTCTTCTCCCAGAGTCAGATAGCCAAGGCCCAGATCCTGAAGGATCTGAAGACGCTGATGGACGGATTTCAGATCTTTACAGGCTTCCAGGGCCTGGGAAACGTCCATGGACATGAGCTGAGGCAGGGAATAGGAGGCCCCGGCTTTATTTATATACCGGATCAGCCCGGATTCTTTGGAGTATCTGGAGCCTCGGCATTGGGGACAGGGAATCTCCACATCAGGAAGAAACTGCACGTCCAGGCTGATTACACCGGTGCCGTCGCAGACCGGGCAGCGGAGAGCCCCGGTGTTATAGGAGAAAGCCCCTGCCTTCCAGCCTTTCTCTTTGGCTGTGGGAGTTTTTGCAAAAGTTTTCCGCAGTTCGTCATGGATGTTGGCATAGGTAGCTACTGTGGAGCGGACGTTGATGCCGATAGGAGTGGCGTCGATCAGCTTCACCTGTTTGATATCCGGAGCTTCTATAGAACGCACATGGTCCGGCAGCTTCTTTTTCTTTGTCAGGGATTCCAGGCCGGGGACCAGGCTTTCCAGTACCAGGGTGGTCTTTCCGGAACCGGAGACTCCTGTGACCAGAGTAAGTCTGCCTTTTGGAATGTCTGCTTCCAGGGGTTTTACCGTATGGATGGCAGAGGTGGAAAGATGGATCCTGCCCAGAGAAAAAAGATCTTCTGCTTTTGTCCGCTCCCTCACAGATATAGCCGTCCCGGAGAGGAAGGGACCGATTTTTGAAGCCGGATCCAGGGAAAGGTCCCGGACAGTTCCCTGGGCGATGACCTGGCCTCCCCGGGAACCGGCCTGGGGTCCCATCTCAATGATCCACTGGGCTTTGGAAAGCACCTGGATGTCATGATCTACCAGGACCACAGAATTTCCGTCTGCAACCAGATCTTCCATAACACCGGTGAGCCCCTCAATATTGGAAGGGTGAAGTCCGATAGAAGGCTCGTCCAGCACATACAGGACACCGGTAGTCCGGTTCCGCACAGCACGGGCAAGCTGCATGCGCTGCCGCTCTCCGGTGGATAGAGTAGAAGAAGCCCGGTCAAGGGTAAGATAGCCAAGGCCCAGATCCATCAGCCGTTTTGCTGTATCCTGAAAAGACTGACAGATACTTTCTGCCATTGGCTGCATTTCTTCAGGCAGAGAGGGAGGAACCTGTGACACCCATTTTACCAGCTGGGAGAGGGTCATCTGGCAGGCCTGATCCAGGGAAATTCCCCGGAGTCTGGGTGCCCTGGCGGCTTCTGACAGCCGGGTGCCTCCGCAGTCGGGACAGAGATCCTGTTTCAGAAATTTTTCCACCCGTTTCATTCCCTTTTCGTCTTTCACTTTTGCCAGGGCATTTTCTACAGTGTAGACTGCATTATAAAAGGTAAAGTCCAGTTCCGTGGCCTGGTCAGAATTTTTCGGGCGGTACAGAATATGCTTTTTCTCTGCCGGCCCATTGTACACAATTTCTTTTTCCTGATCTGTAAGCTGAGAAAAAGGGATGTCCGTCCGTACGCCCATGGCCCGGCAGACGTCGGTCATCAGAGACCACATGAGAGAATTCCAGGGAGCAACGGCCCCCTGGTCAATGGTCAGGGATTCATCAGGCACAAGAGAAGTGAGGTCTACTTTCTGCACCATCCCTGTCCCCCCGCAGGTCCGGCAGGCGCCCTGACTGTTAAAGGCCAGTTCCTCAGCAGAAGGACCATAGAAATGCTCCCCGCATACCGGGCAGACCAGTTCCTGCTCAGCAGCTACCGCCAGGGTTGGCGGGTGGTAGTGGCCATTAGGACAGCGATGACTGGCAAGTCTGGAGAACATAAGCCGGAGGCTGTTGAGAAGTTCCGTACCGGTGCCGAAGGTGCTGCGGATCCCGGGTACCCCTGGCCTTTGTCTCAGGGCCAGGGCAGCAGGAACGTAAAGAACTTCATCTACCTGCGCTTTAGAGGCCTGGGTCATCCTCCGCCGGGTGTAGGTGGAAAGGGACTCCAGGTAACGGCGGGAGCCTTCTGCATAGAGGACGCCCAGAGCCAGGGAAGATTTTCCGGAACCGGAAACCCCGGCGATTCCTACAATCTGATTCAGGGGGACATCTACATTTATATTTTTCAGATTGTGGACTTTGGCGCCACGGATCTGAATAACTTTTGGAATATGGATATTTTGGAAATCTTCTTGTCTGCCGTCCATAAGATTCTCCTTTCTGTAAAGACAGGGTTTTGCAAAGTAAATAAGAAACTGAAATCAGTATAGAGTATCTGCGGAAAAATGACAAGACTGCCGCAGCAAGGGGCTTTGACTGATTTTTCTTGCGCTATATCGAATGGTGCCATAAAATAAAGAAAAAGCCGGGAGATAAAGCCCAGGGAAAGGACTTAGATAAAATGATCACAAAACAGCAGATAAAACAAATGACAAGCAGCCGTTTTTATGAAAGAGGAAAACAGATATACAGCACCGGATGGATGATAGAAAAGTTTTCCGTAGGACGGGAGGATAATCTGGATCTGCTGGAGGCCGCAGTGGAGGGGAGCTACGGCAACAGCTATTTTGTGTCCGGCGTCTATGATACAGAAACCGAAGAAATCGTGGAAATCCAGTGTGAGTGTCCCGCTTACTGGGAGTATGATGGGATCTGCAAACACTGTGTAGCGGTTCTTCTGGAATATGAGGACTACTGTAGGCGGCAGAAACTTCTCAGCGAATATGTGTTGAATACGGGAAAAAAAGCTTCGCCTATGCTGGCGCCGGGACGCTATGGAGCACAGAAAACCGAAGGGACCAGGCAGAGGACCACGGACCGGGAGGCCAGAGAGCTGCTGGAGTCCCTGAGCCGGCAGAAGCAGGGGCATATCAGAGAGAAAGACATGGAAGGAACTGTGGAACTGGAGTCCCATCTGAAGCTGGAACGGGATCATGCAGAGGTATCCTTCCGGATAGGCCGGAACCAGAAATATGTGGTAAAGGATATTTTTGAACTGGCAGGAGATATCAAAGATCACAGAGAGCATTCTTATGGGAAAAAACTGGACTTTATCCATAACCTGGAGACGTTTACAGAAAAATCCCGGCCCCTGGCTGAGTATATCCTGGACTGGGCGAAAGAAAACCGGAAATATTATATGCAGAAGGTTTATTACAGGAATTTCGGCAGAGGCAGCTATATGGAAAAATGCAAAGAGATTTCCATGGACGGCTATGAACTGGAGCGGTTCTTCCAGGTTTATCCAGAAGATCGGATTATTGTTCAGGAGAAGGGCACAGAGGAAAACTGGCAGATTATCAGGCAGGAACCGGGGATGAAACTGCACCTTACCGGAAAAGACGGAGGACTGGAGATAAAACTGGAAATCGGACAATGTTTTACGGGAAAGAATCAGAGAATTAGCTTTCAAAATGGAAAGATCTTTCTCATTCCGAGGGAGAGGGATACGCCATTAGAAGGTCTTCTGGAGTGTCTGGAGGAAAAAAGACAGAACACCTTATTCATACAGGAAAAAGACCTGCCGGTTTTTTGCAGCGCCTTTCTGCCGGAAGTTTCCAGTTATGCAAAGATTCGGCGAAAGAATTTCCGGGAGGAGGAGTATATCCTTCCGGAGGCAGCTTTCCGGTTTTATCTGGACATGCCCCGGCAGGATCAGATCAGCTGCCGGCCTGTGGCTGTGTATGGAGAAACCGATTACAATCTGCTCAGGGGAGACCAGGAGCCCTCAAAGAGAGATCTGTTTCACGAGGCGGAGATACAGGAGTTCCTGACTCCCTGGTTTAACGCTTTTGACCCGAAAGAAGAGCAGCTGGTACTGACCGGAGATGAGGAAAAACTCCTTCAATTTGTCACAGAAGGGATTGAAAAGCTGAAAGAACTGGGAGAAGTGTTTGTTTCGGAAAATCTGCGGAAACTGAAACTTCATAGGACCAACAGTGTAACTGCAGGAATATCTCTGTCCGGGAATCTTATGGAACTTCAGGTGTCTGCAGATAACTTTTCCAGGAAAGAACTGGCGGAGATATTCTCTGCCTACCGTCAGAAAAAGAAATATTACCGGCTGCAGGATGGTGAGGTGCTGGATCTGCGGGATCCCAAACTTCAGGAACTGTATGAATTGCTGAATGATCTTGGGATCCGTGAGAAGGATCTGGAGAAGCCGCACATCCAGCTGCCGGGCTGCCGGGCGCTTTATGTGGAGGAACAGATAGAATGCCGTACTCATCTGGAGGTCCGGGAAAATCAGGAACTGAAAGAAAAAGTCCGGGCTATGGATGAGGATCTGGAGGAGGAAAGGATTCCCGGGGACCTGGACAGAATTCTGAGAGAATATCAAAAGACAGGGGTAAAATGGCTGTGCAGGCTGAAAAAATGCGGATTCGACGGTATCCTGGCCGATGATATGGGACTTGGAAAGACTCTTCAGGTCATTGCTTTTCTTGTGATCCAGTACCGGAAAACCGGGGAAGAGGAGAACTGCCGCACGCTGATTGTTACGCCGGCTTCTCTGGTCTATAACTGGCTGAGTGAGTTGGAACGGTTTGCGCCGGAGCTTCCTGTGCGGGCGGTAGCTGGAAATGCCCGGGAACGGGAGACATGGATAAAGAATGCAGGGAAAAGAGAGGTTCTGGTAACTTCTTATGATCTGCTGAAAAGGGATATCAGTTTTTACCGGGATCTGGACTTTTCCTGCCAGATCCTGGACGAGGCTCAGTATATTAAGAATCACAGTACCCAGGCGGCCAGGGCGGTGCGAAGGATCCGTTCACAGTTCCGGGCGGCGCTGACAGGAACGCCTGTGGAAAACCGCCTTAGTGAGCTGTGGAGTATTTTTTATTATCTGATGCCCGGATTTTTCGGACTTTATCCTTCTTTCAGGAGAGACTTTGAACAGCCTATTATCCGCCAGGATACCCAGACAGCCCGGAAACTGCAGAAGATGGTGAGGCCCTTTATTCTGCGGAGGCTGAAAAAAGATGTGCTGAAGGATCTGCCGGACAAGCTGGAAAAAAATACTTATGTAAAGCTGGAGCCGGAACAGCAAAGAATTTATGACGCCCATGTGCAGAGGCTGAAAATGTTTATGGAAAAACAAAATGAAGAAGAATTCAAAAATGCAAAGCTCCAGATCCTGGCGGAACTCACAAAACTGCGGCAGATCTGCTGCTGCCCGGGACTTCTTTATGAGAATTACCTGCCGATTTCTGCCAAGGAAAGCCTTTGCCTGGAGCTGATCAATAATGCGGCGGCAGGAGGCCACAAGGTACTGCTGTTTTCCCAGTTCACTACTATGCTGGACCAGCTCTGCAAAAGACTGGACCAGGGAAAGATTCCTTATTACCTTCTGACCGGATCTGTGTCTAAAGAAAAGCGCCAGGAGATGGTAAAGGTCTTCCAGGAGGATGACACACCGGTATTCTGTATTTCTCTGAAGGCAGGGGGAACAGGTCTGAACCTGACGGCAGCGGATATTGTGATCCACTATGATCCATGGTGGAATACGGCGGTCCAGGATCAGGCCACGGACAGAGCCCACCGGATCGGCCAGGAAAATGTAGTCAATGTATACCGTCTGGTGGCTAAGGGAACTATTGAAGAAAATATTATCCGCCTTCAGGACCAGAAGCGTCAGCTGGCAGACAGTATCTTAAGCGGAGATGGAATGAGCAGCGGAACCTTTGATAAAGAGGAACTGCTGGAACTGCTGGGGTAATTCGGCAGGCAGTGAGCCAAATGAACAGGTTTGCATATCCATTTGGCGACTGCTGCGAGGATTTTTGACTTAATTATCTTTTCTTTTCCTTAAGCATATGAATACTGCGGCCAGGGATAAGGAGAATAGAAGAACAGAAGAGACAAAATTTGTTTTATCTCCTGTAGCAACAGAATCTTTATCTGCAGATGTACTATTTTCCCCATTGGGAGTATTTTCCGCTTTCTTGCCGGATATAGCTTTGGATGATTCTTCATCGGAGGTTTGAGGTTCTTTCGATGAAGTTCCGGATTGGTCAGTATCTGGATTTTTCGCAGAAGTTCCAGGCTCTGCGTCCGGCTGGTTTGTATCGGGATTATCAGGTTCTGTACCTGGCTGGTCCGTATCGGGATTATCAGGTTCTGTACCTGGCTGCTGTTATTGATATCGCCGTTGCACCAGGGATTTTCCTGGACCGTACAGAGTTTCTGCGGCAGCCCGTCTAAGGTTTCGCTGATGGTGAAATAAACATTTCCAGGCAATACTTCAGAGGCGGTATTTTTAACCGTTACCGGTATCTGAAAAGCAGATCCGGCCTCCAGTTTTTCGGGATCCACTTCCTGTCCGTCAAATACAAATTCCACATCTTTTACAAGGGTTTCAGAATCTGTCTGAATATAAAGCCTTCCCTGCAGACGTTTTTGGGAATCGCAGCTGTATCTTACGGTAAGGGTACTGTCTGTAAAACTGCTGTATTCCCCGGATCTGTTCAATTCCTTTTGTAAGTTCCCCAAGGGAGATATTCTGAACAAGCTGGCTTTCATCTGTTTTCAGAGCAGTATTGTTCAGACGCAGGGCTTTCATAGCATAATTCACGTCTCCTCTTGTCAGAAAGTTTAACAGATACTCTGCGTCTTTCTGATCCACGGCATCATCTCCCGTAAAGTTTCCAGCCGTTTTATCAAGGGAGGACAGGGAGTCTGAAGCATGATCTACGATTTTGTAGCTGTCAAATAAGTTTACTTCTGCGTCCTTATTGGTATCGCCGGGAACAAGAACCTGTAAAGAAACGGAAAAAGAATGTTTTCCTATAGTTGTAACGGTTTCTGGAATGGTAATTTCTGCTACATTACTGTCAGCGAAAAGGGCCGGAGGGATTTCCGCAAGATCTTCTGAAAAATATACGGTCCTTAGAGCAGCACAGCCATAGAATGGAGAAGAATAGCTGGCATTTCCGTTTTCATCCTCTATATAACCGCCCACATCTGTCAGATGCGCAGGTATATATATTTCTGCCAGATTTTCGCATTCTGCGAAGGCTCTTCCGCCTAATGCCGTCAAACCTTCAGGAAGTTTTATGTTTGTTAATCCGCTGCACTTGCGAAATGCTTCTGTACCAATTTCTGTTATAGAGTCAGGAAGATTAATTTCCTTTAAGGCAGCTATCTCTGAAAATGCATAATCCCCGATTTTCTTTACCGATTCCGGCAAAACAACTTCTTCTCCTCCCTCAGCAATAGGCTCTGGTTCAGAAATGTTGTTTTCCTCAGCACTTGTAACCTGAACGGATGAAAAAGCCAGGTGCTAATCAGCAAAATATTACAAATAAAGGATTCTTTTTGTTAGCTTGACAAAAGAAGAATCATAATAAAAAAGAAATTTTTATTATAAAAAATATTGAAAAAAATTTTCAACTATGTTACCCTAGCATCAGAACACAACAGCAGGAGGTGAGAACATGGAGCAGAACCATTTTATGCAGAATATTGAGGAAACCTATCATTCTCTTACAAAGGTGGAGAAAAAGGTGGCAGATTATGTTC
Organism: Blautia sp. An81; assembly: GCF_002161285.1. GTDB lineage: Bacteria > Bacillota > Clostridia > Lachnospirales > Lachnospiraceae > Blautia > Blautia ornithocaccae. Next base: position 36,604 of record NZ_NFHH01000008.1, read on the forward strand.
TTCAGAATCCACGGCAGGTACTGTTTATGTCGATTACCGATCTGGCAGATGCCTGTCAGGTAGGAGAGACCAGTGTGTACCGGTTCTGCAGAACCATGAACCTTCAGGGATATCAGGAGTTTAAGATGCAGCTTTCTCTGGGAATGAGTGAACAGGACGAGGAATGGGCGCCCAGGGAAGACAATCAGAGCCTGGAAAAAACTCTGAAGGAATCTGCGGAAAGGCTTCTTCAGAAGCACGCAGAGGCTCTGGAAGAAACTTACCGGCTTTTAAACCAGGAAAGTTTTGAGGGATTTCTGGAGAGAATGGAGAAAGCCCGGCGGATTTTTTTCTTTGGCATCAGCGACAGCCAGCTGATCGCTCAGGAAGCAGGAAATAAGTTCATGAGTATATCAGGAAAAGCATACAGTATAGCAGACCCCCATATGCAGGCGGTTACAGCAGCCTCTATGACAGAGGAAGACTTTCTGGTGTTTCTTTCCTACTCCGGGGCCACCAAAGATAATATTTACACAGCAAAGATCGCCCGGCAGGCGGGAGCAGGGATCGGCTGTATCACCCGGTTCCGGAAATCTCCCCTTAGCGCTTACTGCGATGTGGTCCTTCAATCCGGGGCCAATGAAGGACCAATGGAGGGAGGGTCTGTATCTGCCAAGATCGGACAGATGTACCTCATAGATCTCCTTTACCAGGAATATCGGAGGAGAAACTATGAGACCAGCAGAAAATACAGAGAAAACGCCTCAAAAGCTGTTATGGATAAATTATTTTAAAAGGAGATAAAGAAAAATGAGGATTATCAAAGCCAGAGATTACGATGAGGTAAGCAGAAAAGCAGCAAATATTATTTTTTCTGTTATGACAGAGAAACCTGACTGTGTTCTGGGACTTGCTACAGGCTCCAGTCCGGTAGGAATTTACAAAGAGCTGGTCCGCCGCTATGAGGAAGGAGATCTGGATTTTTCCAAAGTTACTACCGTGAACCTGGACGAATACAAAGGACTGGATAGAGAAGATCCCCAGAGCTATGCCTATTACATGAGAGAAAACCTTTTTTCCCATGTAAATATCCGTTCCGAAAAAACTTTTCTTCCTGACGGCAGAGAAGCAGACAGCCAGAAGGCCTGTGAAGCGTATAATCAGATCCTCCGTCAGGCAGGGCGGCAGGATATCCAGCTTTTAGGGATCGGCCATGACGGCCATATCGGCTTTAATGAGCCTGCAGATCATTTCCCAAAAGAGACCCACTGCGTAGACCTGGCGGAATCCACTATCGAAGCAAACGCCAGATTCTTTGAAAGCCGTGAGCAGGTTCCTACTCAGGCTTATACTATGGGCATCCAGAATATCATGGCTGCAAAGCAGATACTTATGGTTGCTAATGGAAAAGGAAAGGCAAAAATCTTAAAAGAAGCATTTCAGGGGCCGATCACCCCTCAGATTCCCGCTTCTATCCTCCAGCTCCATCCCAATGTTATCCTGGTAGCAGACGAAGAGGCACTTTCGGAGATGGAAAGCTGCTGAATATACTTAAGGTATTAAGAATAAATTTTAGACTTTTTCTATCACTTATTTACACACTTCTTTGAATTTTTTGTTCTGGAGCTGTTGCATTAATCAAAACTATTTAATGCAACAGCTCTAATTTCTGGAGTTTCCTATTATATTCCATATTTATGAAATCAAGCCTTTAGAATTGTTAAGGTTTCATTCAGGATCTATTTAGAATTTCCTGTCACAATAAGTTCCATCAAAGAAAACATCTTTGAAATACACGAGAAAAGGAGCTAAAAGAAATGGCAGCTAGAAAAACAGGAAAAGGAATTCTGAAACAAGGTATGATATTTTGCGTGGTTGGGGTCATGGCATTGGGAATGATCGCCTGCACCGGAGGAAAGAGCAAAGGAGCGGAGGAAGCCCAGCCAAAGAGCAAAGTAGAATCTTCCCAGTCGAAAGACGAGAAAGACGATAAAGAGCAGAAGAAGCAGGATCTGCAGGAGGATAAGGCAAAGGAGGCTAAAGAAGCAGAAAAAGAAGCGGAAAACAAACAGAACCAGGAGCAGCAGAATACAAAAGAAAACACAACAGAAAAAACAGAAGAGAAAACTGAGAAAAAGACAGAGGATAACAAAACCGGAAAGAAAGCATCCGGAACGAAGAAAAGCAAAAATACTGCAAAATCAAATAAAAGCACAAAAAAGAAAGGAAGCAGCAAAAAAACACAGAAATCCAGTAAGGGCAAAGTACAGAACAACACAGCAGGGAAGAGCTCCAAGAAAAACACTTCCATGTAAGAAAACAGGTATTTAACAGAAACAAGAGGCTGGAGTAGTTCAAAAGTAGGAAAAGAAGAACTGCGCAGCCTCTTTTCTGAGAGGAAAGGATATACAAAGAGATGAAAAATATACTGGAGTACTTAGAGCTGACTGCAGAAAAATACCCCCGGCGGACAGCCGTGGAAGACCCAAAGGACTCTCTTACCTGGGGAGAACTGGAAGATCTGTCTAAGAGGATCGGGACTGCCGCAGGGAAAAGGATCGACTTGGGAGATCCGGTAATGATCCTGGCGCCGAAAAGCCCTCTTGGGCTGGCCGCTATGTTCGGGGCTGTCTATGGAGGAGGATTCTATGTCAATGCAGATCCAGGGCTTCCCCCTGAACGGCTTCGGGAAATCTTCCGGGTGCTTCAGCCGAAGCTGGTCCTGATCCATCCGGAGGAAATCCCTTTGATCAGACAGGCAGGTTATGAGGGAGACTATTGCCTGCTCCATGAAGCGGCCAGGGAAGAACGAGATGAAGGGCTCCTTGAACAGCGGCGAAAAGCCGGAAGCAGTACAGATATTCTTTATGGGATTTTTACTTCCGGTTCTACAGGAACTCCGAAAGGAATTGTGGTCAGTCATAAGGCGGTAATCGACTTTATCACCCATTTTACGGAGATTTTTGGAATCAATGAAGAGGATCGGATCGGGAATCAGGCACCTTTTGACTTTGACGTATCCGTAAAGGATATTTATTCTGCGGTAATGACAGGAGCAGCCCTGGTACTGATACCAAGGCAGATGTTTTCCGTTCCGGCAGCTCTTTTAGATTATTTATGTGAAAAAAAGACCACTGTGCTGATCTGGGCGGTATCTGCGCTGACAATGATCTCTGCCCTGGGCGGATTGAAATACCGGATCCCATCTGATGTGAGAAAGGTCATGTTCAGCGGCGAAGTCATGCCGGGAGGGCAGCTGGCTCTTTGGCAGCAGGCGCTGCCCAAGGCAGAGTTTGTAAATCTCTACGGACCTACGGAGATTACCTGCAACTGCACATATTTTCCGGTGAAGAAAATCTGCGGGGAGGAAGAGAAACTTCCTATAGGTAAAGCATTCCCGGGAAGAAAGGTCTTTCTGCTGACAGAAGAAGGCCGGGAGATCCGGGAGCCGGAGCAGACCGGTGAGATCTGTGTGGCGGGAGAGTCTCTTTCCCTTGGATATTACCGTAATCCGGAAGAGACCGGGAAGAGCTTCCGGGAAAGGATTTCTCCTGAAGGGAAAACAGAGCGGTACTATAGGACCGGTGATCTGGGTTTTCTGGGAAAGGACGGGGAACTTTACTTCTCAGGGAGAAAGGATTTTCAGATTAAATTTAACGGACACAGGATCGAACTGGAGGAAATCGAAAGAATTCTGGACCAGATACCGGGAATTGAAAAAAGCTGCTGTGTAACAAACCAGAAGAAAACCTGCCTGGCGGCTTACTATATGGGAAAAACAACACCTAAAGAAGCCCGGATAGAGTTGAAAAATCGGCTTCCTGTTTATATGGTGCCCCGGAAGATATTTCAGACAGAAACTATGCCTCTTACAAAAAACGGAAAAACAGACCGGAAGGAATTACAGAGGAGACTGGAGGACAAAAGATGACAAAAAAGGAGCTGCTTGTCCAGGGAGCAGAAAAATACGGCACACCCCTGTACATATTTGACACAGACCAGGCGGCAGAACAGGTAAAGTCTTTCCGCAGGATCCTGGGCAAAGAGATCGGACTGTGCTACGCCATGAAGGCCAACCCTTTTCTGGTAAAACAGATGGCCGAACTTACAGACCGGATTGAAGTCTGCTCTATGGGCGAGTTTTATATCTGCCGTGAAAAAGATATACCTGCGGAAAAGCTTTTTATCTCCGGCGTACTGAAGAAAAAGGAAGAAATATGGCAGATCCTGGATCACAGCCGGGGACAATGCTGCTGCAATGTGGAATCACCCGGACAGTTTTTTGCTATGGCAGAGTGGGGAGAAAAGAACAAAAAACCGGTTTCTCTTTACCTGAGACTTGCCAGCGGCAGCCAGTTTGGAATGGATGAAAAGAAAATACGCAGCATTATCCGTACCAGAGATGCCTGGCCGTATGTAAAGATACGGGGGATCCATTATTTTTCCGGGACATTGAAAAAAGCCTGGAAGATGGAGAAAGAACTGAAATTTTTGGATGGTTTCCTTCGTGAGCTGGAGAAAGATCTGGGATTCCACACAAAAGAGCTGGAATATGGACCGGGACTTTCTGTGCCTTATTTTCAGGGCCAGGAAGACCGGACCCGGGAGGACCTGGAAGCTCTCTCCCAGGCTATAAAAAATATGAGCTGGAAAGGCAGAGTAACACTGGAAATGGGAAGAGCCTTCGCAGCTTCCTGCGGAACTTACCTTACCCGTGTAGAAGATGTTAAGAAAAACCATGAGAAAAATATCTGCATCGTCGACGGCGGGATCCATCAGCTCCACTATGACGGACAGATCAGAGGGATGTATCAGCCCAGGATCCAGGTGCTGGAGAAAGCAGGAGGAAGAGAAAAAGAATGGAATGTATACGGCTCTTTGTGTACGGTCCATGATCTTCTGATACAGAACATACCGCTGAGAGGATTGAAAAAAGGCAGCGTTCTTGCTTTTGAAAATGCAGGCGCCTATTCCCATATGGAAGGTATGGCCCTGTTCCTGAGCCATGAACTGCCGGGAGCGGTATCCTACAGCAGGGAAAAAGGCTGGAAGCAGATACGCAGGGAACAGCAGACTTATATATGGAATATGGAAAGTGAGGATAACAATGGAGAAAATAATTGAGATTTTAAAGGATATAGATGACAGCATTGAATGGGAAAAGGAGCAGGGACTGATTGACCGACGGCTGTTGGATTCTTTCGGAGTGATCTCTCTGGTTTCTGAGCTGGAAGACAGCTTTATGGTTGAAATCGAGGCGGGAGAAATGGTTCCGGAAAACTTTAATTCCGTAGAGGCGATTTACGAAATGATCCAGAGGCTGCAGGAGAAATAAAAATGTCATATCATAATCCCGTATATCTGTTTTTATTTCTGCCGGCTGTACTGCTGGCTTATCAGCTGACACCCAGGAAAAGGAGATGGATCCTGCTGCTTTTTGCAGGCTATTTCTTTTTCTGGACCATAAGCGGAAAACTGGTGCTGTATCTTATCGGGACAACTTTTTTTACCCATTACATCGGTCTGTGGCTGGACCTCTTAAAAACCAGCTGCAAAGAGAAAGGGGAAAAGGAAAAAGCTGTCAGAACACAATACAGAAAAAAAGAAAGACTGGTGCTGGCACTGGGGGTCTGTACACTTCTCGGCGCATTGGCCTGTCTGAAATATTATAATTTTTTTGCTCAGAACGCAAACCTGATTCTGGAATATGCAGGGCAGAGAGGCATTTTCCAGGTGAAAACCCTCCTTCTCCCTGTAGGAATCTCTTTTTATACCCTTCAGGCCATCAGTTATATGGCGGACGTTTATTGGGAAAAGATCCGTCCTCAGAGACATCTGGGAAAGCTGGCTCTGTTTCTCGGATTTTTTCCTCAGATCATGGAAGGTCCTATCAGTATGTACGGACAGACAGGAGAGGCTCTGTGGAAGGGCGAAGACCTTCGGGGAGAAAATCTGTCCGCAGGGTGCGCACGTATTCTGTGGGGGCTTTTCAAAAAGATGATCATTGCTGACCGGCTTTATGTGCTGGTAACGGCGGTTTTTGAACATTATCAGGACTATAACGGGAGTATCGTGGCCTTTGCGGCTATTGCATATACCCTTCAGTTATATATGGAATTTTCCGGCTGTATGGATATCGTCATAGGAAGCGGACGGCTTTTCGGAGTAACGATTCCGGAAAATTTCTGCCGTCCCTTTGCATCAGAAAATGCGGCGCAATTCTGGCGCCGGTGGCATATTACCCTGGGCACATGGCTGAAGACCTATGTGTTTTATCCTTTGTCGGTATCCCGAATGGTTAAAAAATGGAACCGGTTTGGAAAAAAACATCTGGGGAAATATTTTACCCGTCTTGGCGCCACAGCGCTGTGCCTGTTCCCTGTGTGGCTCTGCAATGGTCTGTGGCATGGGGCAAGCTGGAACTATATTTTTTATGGCATGTATTATTTTGTCATACTGCTGGCAGGCAGCGCTCTGGAACCGGCCCGTGACCAGATGATACGGGCTTTCGGCATCAACCAGAATGCATTGTACTGGAAGATCCCCCGGATCCTGAAGACATGGGTGATCATTTTTGTGGGAGAGCTTTTTTTCCGTGCCAACGGACTGAAGGCAGGGATGACTATGTTTTTCAGTATTTTCAAAGACTTCCGTCTGGACACCCTGTGGGACGGAACCTTTCTCGGTTTCGGACTGGATAAAGGGGACTACATGGTGATCTTTGGGGGGATCCTCCTTGTGTCAGCTGCAGGTATCATAAAAGAAAGGAATCTGCTGAATGGAAAAGGAGTTCAGGACATGAAAACTCCTTTTCGGTGGGCGGTATATTACGGACTGATCCTGGCCGTTCTTATCTTCGGAGCCTATGGGATCGGCTATCAGCAGGTGGATTTAATCTATGCAGGATTTTAAAAACAATTTAAGAAAAAGGGGGAGAGTGTTTCTCTTCTTTCTGATCCTTGCTTTGCTTTTAGGCGGAGTTTCCTGGAAAGTTTGCCAGACGGCGGCTGACCATGAGGAGTGGGTGCATTACCGGAATAAAAGCGCCCTTCTGCTCAGGAAAGAACCGAAAGACACCATAGATGTGCTGATTCTTGGAGACAGCCTCAGCTACACGGCTTTTTCACCTATGCAGATGTGGAATAAACATGGCATTGCCGCTTTCGTAGGAGGGCAGTCCGGACAGAATATCCAGGAAAGCTATTATATGCTGAAAACGGCTTTTGAGAATCAGAAACCCCGGCTGGTTCTTTTAGAAACCAATGTGATCTTTCGGCCCCAGAGGGGAAACAGCGGACTGACTATGACCCTGGCCGCTATGGGAAGCTATTACTTCCCTATATTTACCCATCATGACATCTGGAAATCCGTGCTTACAGATAAACAATATCCTGAGGAGAACTATAAAGGATTCCAGTTCCGGGAAGTAACGGACCCTTACCGGGGCGGGGCATATATGAAAGAGACCAGTCAGAAAGAAAAAATCAGCAGTACTGTAGAGGATTATCTGGAAAAGATCCGGATGCTCTGTGTGAAAAACCAGGCAGAACTGGTACTGATCAGCACACCTTCTCCGGCCAATTATAATTATAAAAAACATAATACCCTGGAAGAATATGCCCGGCAGAAAGGGCTGAAGTACGAAGATCTGAACCTGAAAGAGGAAGAGCTGGGAATCGACTGGGAAAGGGACAGCCTGGACAAAGGGGATCACCTGAATCTGTCCGGCGCCTGGAAAGTAACAGATTTTATCGGAACTTATCTTCATGAGAACTTCGATCTCCCTGACAGAAGAGAGGATGAGGCCTATGCTTCCTGGAATGAGCTGGGGAAAAAATACGAAGAAAGAGCGAAAGAAAAATTGGAAGCAATGAAAAAAGATGATAAGATAACAGGGGAAGAAGCAGATAACAGAAGGGAAAGGAGTTTACCGGTGTATGAGTAAAGAAAAAGTACTGATCATTGAAGATGATAAGGACATCAGGGAGGGGGTCCGGATTCTTCTGGAAAGCGAGAACTACAGGGTACAGGAGGCGGAAAACGGCAGGAAGGGGCTGGAGATGCTGGATCAGGAGACGGATCTGGTAATCCTGGACATTATGATGCCGGGGATTTCCGGCCTGCGTACCTGCGAAGAGATCCGGAAGGTCTCCAATGTGCCGGTGCTGTTCCTTACAGCAAAGGCCCAGGAGTCAGATAAGCTCATCGGCCTGATGGCCGGAGGAGATGATTATCTGGCAAAACCTTTTTCTTATGCAGAGCTTCTGGGAAGAGTGAAGGCCCTTCTCCGCCGCTACAACATTTATATGGGACGGGTAAAACCGGAGGACGAAAAGAAGGATTCCTGGCTGGAGAGCCGGGGGCTGAGAGTCCATCAGAAGTTTAACCAGGTCTTTGTCCGGGGAAAAGAGACAGATCTGTCAGAACTGGAATACCGGATCCTGCTGCTGATGATGGAATATCCAGGAAAGATCTTTTCTGCCCAGAACCTGTATGAAAGTGTGTGGGAAGAACCTTATTTTTACTCCTGCAACAGCACCATTATGGTACATATCCGAAAGCTGCGGGTAAAGATAGAGGAGGATCCTAAAAATCCGAAATATATCAAGACTATATGGGGAAAGGGCTACAAATTTGATGCAGATTATGAGTAAAAAAAATTCGATTTATTTTCAGCTTCTCAGGCAGTTAGTCCTTTCGGCTCTTATATCTGCGGCGGTTTTTGCAGGACTGGACTATGGGGTAAGCTGCCTGATCAGCAGTTATTTTGAAAATCCTCAGTATGTGGAGGGACAGAACAGAAAGTATGCCCAAAAGCTGCAGAAATATGTGGACAGGCAGGGGCTGAGTATGAAAGACGGAGAAGCCCTGAGCCAGTGGGTGAAAAAGCAGAACATTCTGTATGTCCAGATCTACAAGGATAACATTCTGGTCTTTGACTCTGCATACCCTGAGGAGGAAATATGGGAGGAAGAAATCGCAGCCCGGGATTATGAACTGGACTATCATTCTTCCGTGAACTTTTCTGATGGCACAGGAGAGGTCTATATGATCGGAGGCTATGCTTATCAGTACTATAATTATGCGCTGGCAGGGGAACTGCTGCTGTGCTTCGGCCTGTTCCTTGTCCTGGTCCTCTATGGGATCCGGAGAAAAATGGCCTATATCCTCCAGCTTCGGGATGAGATTGAAATTCTGGAAGGGGGAAGCCTGGATTATCCGATCACCATAAAAGGAAAAGACGAACTGGCCGCTCTTGCCAGCGGCCTGGACAACATGCGGAAATCTTTCGCAGGACTCATTGAGCAGGAGGGAAAAATGGTCCAGGAAAATCAGCGGATCATCACTGAAATGTCCCATGACCTGCGGACGCCGGTTACTTCCATTATCTTATACACGGAAATCCTGAAAAAAGGTACCTATAAAGACCTGAAACAGCAGGGAGAGTATATTGAAAAGATTGACCAGAAGGCCCGGCGCATGAAACAGCTGACGGATCATCTTTTTGAATATTCCCTGATCACAGGAGAAAAGAAGACCGTAATGGAAGAGCCGGAACTCTATGAAGTGCTGTTTTATGACTTGTTTTCTGAAACCTGCAGTTATCTGAACCAAAAAGGATTCCAGGTACGGTTTCAGGTGGAATGGCTGGAAGCAAAAATCCGGATTTCTACAGAATATCTCCTTCGGATCATGGATAATATTACTTCCAATCTGGTGAAGTATGCAGATCCTGCCTTTCCTGTGGTGATTTCTTCCGCCAGAGAAAGACATATGGCTGGGTTTACCTTCGAGAACCATGTCCGGTTTCCAAAGGAAGAAGTGGAGAGCAGCGGCATCGGCATGCAGAGCATGAAGAATATGACCCACGCAATGGGCGGCAGATGTGTGGAAGAAGGCCTGGGAGATCTTTATCGGCTGACAGTACTATTTCCAATAATTGAAGAACAGGAAACATAAGACAGGGGCTGGCTTTCGCCCAGATAAAGGTGTAATTTTTGCACAATACTTTTTAGAGGAAGTGCAGACTGTAAGCTATAAATTACAGTCTGTACTTCCTTTTTGCATGAAATATAGAAAAAGATTTAGTGAAAATGCAGTAAAGAATCTTAAAAATTTCAATGTACACAGAAAAATATTCTATGTTTTCTTTCTGGGGTTTTCTTTATACTGGCAATATAAACAAAGGGCACACATAAAGTGTGAAACGGAAGGGAGAAAACGCATATGAAAAAAAGAATCGTTGTACTGACAATGGCAGTTCTGTTCGGGCTTTCAGCAGTAGCCTGCGGCTCTGAAGGAGGCTCCTCATCAGGGGGAACAGACACATCTGCAGAATCCAGCAGCTCCGGTTCCTCAGACTCCGGAACTGTAGCAAACAAAGACAAACCACTGGTATGGTTTAACCGTCAGCCATCTAACAGCTCTACAGGAGAACTGGACATGGCTGCGCTGAGCTTCAATGAGGATACATATTATGTAGGATTTGATGCAAACCAGGGTGCTGAACTTCAGGGAACCATGGTTAAAGATTATATTGAAGCAAATATTGATACCATTGACCGCAATGGTGACGGTGTGATCGGATACGTTCTGGCTATCGGTGATATCGGACATAACGACTCAATCGCCCGTACAAGAGGCGTTCGTAAAGCTCTGGGAACAGGAGTTGAAAAAGACGGAAGCATCGACAGTGAGCCTATCGGAACAAATACAGACGGTTCAGCTTCTGCTGTACAGGACGGCAGCCTTGAGGTTAACGGAAAAACTTATACAGTCCGTGAGCTGGCTTCTCAGGAAATGAAGAACTCTGCAGGAGCTACATGGGATGCTGCTACAGCAGGTAATGCTATCGGAACCTGGTCCTCTTCTTTCGGTGATCAGATTGACGTAGTAGTATCTAACAATGATGGTATGGGAATGTCCATGTTCAATGCCTGGTCAAAAGACAATGATGTACCTACTTTCGGATATGATGCAAACAACGATGCAGTGGCAGCCATCGCTGAAGGCTATGGCGGAACGATCAGCCAGCATGCAGATGTACAGGCTTACCTGACACTTCGTGTTCTGAGAAACGCTCTTGACGGCGTAGATGTAGACACAGGTATCGGAACAGCAGACGAGGCTGGAAATGTTCTTTCTGACGATGTATATGTATATAACGAAGAAGAACGTTCCTACTATGCATTAAACGTTGCAGTTACAGCTGAAAACTATCAGGACTTTACAGACTCTACAAAGGTTTATGAGCCTGTATCCAATCAGTTAGATGAAAGTTCACATCCAACTAAGAAGGTATGGCTGGACATCTACAACGCATCTGATAACTTCCTGAGCTCCACTTATCAGCCTCTGCTTCAGAACTATGATGATCTGATGAATCTGGACATTGACTATATCGGCGGTGACGGACAGACAGAATCCAATATCACAAACCGTCTGGGAAATCCAGGCCAGTATGATGCATTTGCTATCAACATGGTTAAGACAGATAACGCAGCTTCCTATACAGCTTTACTGAGTCAGTGATGATATAGGGTAAAGGGCTGGAGCTGCCGCAGAATACGGCTGCGGCAGCTCCGCTTCTTTTTACAGTGAAAGCCGGTTTCAAAGCAGAAGGGGGCTTTCATCGAAAAATATATAGTACAGGAGTAAAAAGAATGGCAGATAAGAAAGATGATATTGTCTTATCGATACGGGGGATGAGCAAATCCTTTGGCCGGAACCGGGTTCTGGACCACATCAATCTGAATGTGCGCCGGGGAACGGTTATGGGCCTTATGGGTGAGAACGGCGCCGGCAAGTCTACTATGATGAAGTGCCTTTTCGGTACTTATCAGAAGGACGAAGGTAATATTTACCTCGACGGTAAGGAAGTAAGTTTTTCCGGACCAAAAGACGCTCTTGAGAACGGAATTGCTATGGTTCATCAGGAGCTGAACCAGTGTCTGGAAAGAAATGTAGTAGATAATCTGTTTCTGGGCCGCTACCCGGTGAATTCTCTGGGGATCGTGGACGAGGGCAGAATGAAAAAAGAGGCCTCTGAGCTTTTCAGAAAACTGGGTATGACAGTAAACCTTACTCAGCCAATGAGGAATATGTCTGTATCTCAGAGGCAGATGTGTGAGATTGCCAAGGCGATCTCCTATAACTCCAAGGTTATTGTTCTGGATGAGCCAACCTCTTCCCTTACTGTACAGGAAGTGGATAAGCTTTTTGAAATGATGCGGATGCTGAAAGAACAGGGAATCGCTCTTATTTATATCTCTCACAAAATGGACGAGATTTTCGAAATATGTGACGATATTTCCGTACTCCGTGACGGTAATCTGGTTATGACCAAGAGAGCAGAAGACACCAATATGAACGAACTGATCGCTGCCATGGTTGGCCGTTCCCTGGAGAACCGGTTCCCCCCTGTGGACAATCAGCCAAAGGATGTGATCCTTTCTGTCCAGCATTTGTCTACAAAGTTCGAACCTCATCTCCAGGATATTACCTTTGATGTGCGGGAAGGTGAAATTTTCGGACTTTATGGTCTGGTGGGAGCCGGACGTACTGAGCTTTTGGAGACCATCTTCGGTGTCCGGACAAGGGCAGCAGGCCGGGTATACTTTAACAATAAGCTGATGAATTTCGGCAGTGCCAAGGAAGCAATGGATCATGGATTTGCCATGATCACAGAGGAGCGTAAGGCCAACGGACTTTTCCTGAAAGGGGATCTTACCTTCAACACCACCATTGCAAACCTGAACCACTATAAATCTGGTATTGCCCTTTCTGATTCCAAAATGGTAAAGGCAACAGCCAATGAGATCAAGGTTATGCATACCAAATGTATGGGACCGGAGGATATGATCACCAGTCTTTCCGGCGGAAACCAGCAGAAGGTAATCTTCGGAAAATGGCTGGAGCGCCAGCCTCAGGTATTTATGATGGATGAGCCTACCAGAGGTATTGACGTAGGCGCTAAATACGAGATTTATGAGCTGATCATTAAGATGGCCAAAGCGGGAAAGACCATTATCGTGGTTTCCTCAGAGATGCCGGAAATCCTGGGCATTACCAATCGTATCGGCGTTATGTCAAACGGACATCTTTCCGGTATTGTAAATACCAAGGAGACAAATCAGGAAGAGCTTTTAAGGCTCAGTGCAAAATACCTGTAATATCAGGTACCAAAATACCTATGCATGAAATATGAGGGAGATTGAAAGATATGGCTAATGACAGGATTCTGACGGCTGAACAGGAAATGAAGCTGCGTCAGCCCATTGATGATTATATTGGTAAGATCCAGGCGCAGATCGACGGCCTGAGAAAAGATGGAACCGATCAGGTAGTAGCCTTCCAGAATACCATAGACGGGGTGAAGAGAGACCGCAGCCTTACAAAAGGAGAAAGGGAGGACCGTCTGGGAGAACTTCGCAGGCAGCTGGAAAAGGCAAAAGCTGTAGAAGCCAAGAATAAAGACGAGGTTTCAAAACTGATCGACCAGGGCGTAAGCTATCTGAAAGAACATTTTGATAAAGAATATTATCAGCCGGTAAAAGAAAGCTGCGCACAGGAAAAAGTAAAAGCAAAAGAAAAATATGATAAGAAGATCGCAGATCTGGCGAAAGAACACCAGGAAAACGTCTCAAAACTTTCCGCTCATCAGGAGATTAAGGACGAGAACTATGTGTACAAAAACCGCCGGTTCGATGCGAAGATGGAGCTGGAAAAGGATTATCAGGCGATTAAGGACAGAAGACATGCAGCCTATACCCATAAATATCATCTGATCGATATGCTCCGTATGTCCAAGTTTACATTTATAGAGGCAAGAGCTCAGAAATGGGAGAACTATAAATACACCTTTAACCGCAGACAGTTCCTTCTGCGGAACGGATTGTATATTGCTATCATTCTGGTGTTTATCATGCTGTGCATTATCACTCCTATGGTAAAAGGCTCACCGCTGCTGACTTACAACAATGTACTGAATATCCTCCAGCAGGCATCTCCGAGAATGTTCCTGGCTCTGGGTGTTGCAGGACTGATCCTCCTGGCCGGTACAGACTTGTCTATCGGACGTATGGTTGGTATGGGTATGACCACTGCCACCATTATTATGCATCAGGGTATCAATACTGGAGGTGTCTTCGGACATATCTTTGACTTTACAGGACTGCCTATCGTAGTGAGAATGATCTTTGCACTGGTTATGTGTATCCTTCTGTGTACGATCTTTACTACCATCGCAGGATTCTTCACTGCAAAGTTCAAGATGCACCCATTTATTTCCACTATGGCAAACATGCTGATGATCTTCGGTATTGTTACATATGCTACAAAGGGTGTATCCTTTGGCGCTATTGAACCAACCATTCCAAATATGGTAATCCCTAAGATTAACGGATTCCCAACAATCATTCTTTGGGCAGTAGCGGCTATCGCTATTGTATGGTTTATCTGGAATAAAACTACTTTCGGTAAAAACCTGTATGCAGTAGGCGGAAATCCAGAAGCAGCTTCTGTTTCCGGTATTTCTGTATTTGCAGTAACTGTAGGCGCATTCATTCTGGCAGGTATTCTTTACGGATTCGGCTCCTGGCTGGAATGTATCCGTATGGTAGGTTCCGGTTCTGCAGCATATGGACAGGGCTGGGAAACAGACGCCATTGCAGCCTGCGTAGTAGGCGGCGTATCCTTTACCGGTGGTATCGGTAAGATTTCAGGTGTGGTAGTCGGTGTGCTTATTTTCACTGCCCTGACCTACTCCCTGACAATCCTGGGTATTGATACAAACCTTCAGTTCGTATTCTCAGGTATCATCATACTCGTGGCAGTAACCCTTGACTGTCTGAAATACGTTCAGAAAAAGTAATTATATTCCTGCTTAAAGAGGCTGGCGCATGGCCCCCCAAAGAGGGTTATGTGCCGGCTTCTTTGTGATAAAAGCTTTAACATGCAGGAGTATTACTGACATTTTTCAAAATTTTTGCTATAATACAAAAACAATTAGGAAATATACGGATTTGGAGAAAAAAACATGGATATATATACAGTTCTTCTGGTAGACGACGAAGAAGAGGTAATACAGGTCATTATGAAAAAAATTAACTGGGAAGGCCTGGGCTTTTCGGTAATCGGCTATGCCAACAATGGAGTAAAGGCTCTTGAAATGGTGGAAGAATTTCAGCCGGATGTAGTAATGACGGATATCAAGATGCCCTATATGGATGGCATGGAGCTGTCCAATCGGATAAAGACGGACTTTCCGGCTACAAAGATCCTGCTTTTTACCGGTTATGATGAATTTGAATATGCAAAAGAAGCAGTTCATCTGGAGATAGAGGAATATATTCTGAAACCGGTAAACTCCATTGAACTGACCAATGTGTTTACTCAGCTGAAGATAAAGCTGGACCAGGAAATCAGTGAGAAACGGAACGTGGCTACTTTAGAGAAACATTATATGGAGTCTCTTCCCCTTCTCCAGGCAGACTTTTATTCTGCTTTGATTGAAGGAAGACTCAGCAGGAAGGAGGCAGGAAAATACCTTTCCGATTACAGGATTTCATTTGAAGGCCCCTGGCACTGCTGCCTTGTGGTTCATACATCTTCTACTCAGGTTCCTGAAAATATGCACCCCAGGCTTCTGGCCACTTCTGTACAGAAACAGGCCCAGGAGAAACTGGGAGAAAGGTGGCGGACAAAAAGTTTTTCCTATTTGGGTAATACGGTTATGCTCTGTCAGCTTGAGAATGAAAATGAGATTTCTGAACTGACAGATGAATGTGACCGGTTCTGCCGGTATGCCAACAGGATCATCGGCGCTGTAGTCACCATAGGTATAGGACAGGTCTGTGCAGACATCCTGGAACTGGCTCAGTCCTACAGGGGAGCAAGAGAAGCGGTCTCCTACCGGGTGATCTACGGAGCCTCCAGAGCCATTAATATACGGGAGATAGCGCCTCAGGAACTGAGGCAGCCGGAGCGGGATAATGAAGGAGAGCTGTCAAATCTCTTTAAAATGATCCGGCTGGGGACGGAAGAAGAGGTACGGGCTGAAGCGGATAAGTATCTGTCCCGGATGTCCTTTCCTGAAAAGTCTCTGCAGCAGCATAATATTGAGGTTATGGAACTGGTAGGCGCTTTGTACAGATTTGCTGGAAATAACCATATCGGTGAGGAGCTTTTTTCAAAGGATACAAGAGAAATCTATACCCGCCTTCTGGATATGGAGCCTGAGGAACTGCGGAGGTGGCTGACAAACATCAGCCTCTATTTCAGAGAAAACCTGATTACCGCCAGGAGCCGGTCTACCCAGTCCTTTGTTTCAAAGGCAGAGGAGTATGTGAAAAATCATTATGGGGAAGAGGGACTTTCCCTGGACAGCATCTGCCAGGTCCTGGGAGTATCCAATTCTTATTTTTCTACCATATTTAAGAAGGAGACAGGAAAGTCCTTTACCGGCTACCTTACAGATTACCGCATGGAGCAGGCTGCCCGCCTGCTTATTGGAACCGATGAAAAAAGTTATATCATAGGGAAAAGTGTAGGGTATACGGATCCTAATTACTTCAGCTATGTTTTTAAGAGAAAGTTTGGGGTATCCCCCTCAAAATACAGGACGGAATATGGAGAAAGTAAAGAATAGATTTTTTGAATATTTGAATAAGCTAAAGCCCAGAGGGATACAGTCTATCCTTATGATTTCCTTTTCTGTGCTTTCTGTGGCGGTCATGCTGACCCTGGGAGTGGTGCTGTACATCCGGTTTTCCAATGTATCCAGAGATGAGATTGTGGAAACTACCAGGAAGCTGATGGAGCAGACGGGAGAGAACCTGGAGGACTATCTGGTAAGCATGCGGCAGATTTCAGACGCAGTTTACTATAACGTGGTGAAGGAAAGTGATTTTTCCGCTGAGCAGAACGAGATCCAGGAGGGAATGAACCTGCTTTACGAGGCTAACCGGGATAATCTGAGGAGCATTGCCATATATAACGACTATGGCAGCTTAATGGCAGCAGAGCCTGTGGCTTCTCAAAAAGAAGACCCTAATGTGACCCGTCAGAGCTGGTATCAGCAGGCAATGGAGGAGGTGGAAAATATGCATTTTTCCACCCCTCATATCCAGAATCTTTTTGATGATGGCACCAAGGGGTATTACTGGGTGATCTCTCTTAGCCGAATGGTAGAGATTACCGATGGAGGAGACTCCAGAGCGGGAGTTCTTCTGGTAGATATGGATTATTCCAGTATTTCCCGTATGATGGACCAGATAAATACAGAGAACAGCGGACAATATTTTTACCTCTGCGACAGCAACGGGGAAATCATCTATCACCCCAGGCAGATACAGATCAGTGACGGTATTTTTGATGAAAATAATCAGACTGCCGCCGGGTACAAGGAAGGGGTCTATGACGAAGTCTTTAACGGAGAGCACAGGAAGGTACTGGTAAACAGCATAAGCTATACAGGCTGGAAACTGGTAGGGGTGATCCCCTATTCTACTTTCACTCACGGCATGGTAAATATCCGGTATTTTATCATGATGCTGATCCTGCTCATGGCCATGATGCTTGCTTTTGTAAACAGGCTGGTATCTGTGTGGATATCCAGTCCTATCCTGAAGCTGAATGACTCGGTGAAGGATTATGAAGCCGGGGAGAAACCCAGGATTTATATCGGAGGTTCTCAGGAAATCCGTCACCTGGGCTATTCCATTCAAAGTTCTTATGAGCAGATTGATGACCTGATGAAGAAGATTGTTCTGGAGCAGAACGAGAGAAGGAAAAGTGAGCTGGATGCCCTTCAGAGTCAGATCAATCCTCACTTCCTGTATAATACCCTGGAGTCCATCACCTGGATGGTAGAGGGGGAAAGGAATGATGAAGCGGCCTTTATGATCTCCCAGCTTGCAAAGCTTTTCCGGATCAGCCTGTCCAAGGGCAGGACGGTGATCACTATTAAAGATGAACTTCAGCATGCTCAGAGCTATATGAATATACAAAAGGTGAGGTATAAGAATTCTTTTGCAGTTGTTTTTGACGTGGATGAGGAAATCTATTCTTACTGTACAGTGAAGCTGGTCCTTCAGCCTATATTGGAAAATGCTATCAGCTATGGGGTAAGCGCTATGGATGAGGGTGGAGAGATCAGGATCACGGGACGAAGAGAAGAAGGGACTGTGATTCTGGCTGTAACAGATAATGGCATCGGGATGTCAGAGGAAGAAGTAAGATTTATTCTTACAGACAGCACGAGAGTGCCAAAACACGGTTCCGGAGTGGGATTGGTGAACGTAAATAACCGAGTTCAGCTTCTTTTCGGAAAGGAGTATGGCCTGAAGGTGGAAAGCGAGCCTGATGAGGGAACGGTGGTATCCATTGTCATACCGGCAGTGCCCTATACGGAGGAAAATCGGAAGATTCTGGAAAAAGGTTATCTCTTCGGTAAGAATGTGATCAAAAAGATAGAAGATGCAGGTAAAGAAAATGAAAAACAGTAAAAAAGTGTTTATCCTCACAGAATCTGTTTTGGGAATACTGGTCATCATCCTGGCGGTAGTTATGCTTATGGGAAGAAATGGAAAGGAACTCCATAAGGTTTCCGTGATCGTTGAAAATTCAGATGATAATCAGTGGGCAGCTTTTCGGTATGGACTTAGAATGGCGGCAGAAGACCAGGAGATGGAAATATCTGTGGTAAGCACAGAAGGGACTATGACACTGGAAGAGCAGCAGGCACTGGCCCAGCAGGAAATAGATAATGGCGCTGATGGCATTATATTGCAGCCGGTTCCAGGAGAGGATACAGAGGAGATGCTGAAAAAGATTGAAAAGAAGGTGCCAGTGATGCTGGTGGAGTCTACGGCTTCCAGAGAGGCTCAGAACTCTTCTTTTCCGGTTACTCAGCCGGATAATTATGCCATGGGCAAAGCTTTGGGAGCGGAACTTCTGAAGGACTGCGGGGACAATCTGAAGGGCAAAACCCTGGGAATTATTTCGGAAACGATGGAAGCGCAGGCATCCCTTGACAGAGCGGCAGGATTTAAAGAAGCATTAAAAGACCAGGGAACTAAAGTAGGATGGACTGCAGAAGGAACTTCGGAAGAAGGGAGCACAGATTCTCTGGTGAATTTGCCCAAAGTAGATTTTGTTATCGCCCTGGATGATACCAGCCTGACTGCAGCGGGAGAATACTCGGCAGCCAATGACCTTCACGGAGCCATTGTGTATGGAATTGGGAACTCTACTGAAGCGGCATATTATCTGGATACAGGAGCTGCCCAGTGTCTTGTGGTTCCTGATGAGTTTAATGTAGGGTATCAGAGCCTTCAGGAGGTTTCTGAAAAGCTGGGACATTCTTTCAGAAAAATGGAGGACCGGGAGACTGACTATACAGTAATCCGCAGAGATACTCTTTTTACAAAGGAGAATCAGGAGATTCTCTTTACAATGAGCCAGTAGGAAGGGGTAAAGGATGAAAAAGAGAAAAGTTTTAGCCGCGGCGCTGGCTTTTGGCATAGGCATACAGGGGCTGGCTTCCTGTACGGCAGAAGAACAGACGGGAATTGTCCGGGCCCAGGTAGGCGTGGCTTGTTATAATCAGAGCGATATATTTATCAGTGAGCTGCTGGACTGTTTTGAGGAGAAACTGAACCAGCTGGAGAAGGGCTCTTTCGAGGCTACAGTGACTGTGAGAGACGGTGCCGGCTCTCAGCGGATCCAGAACGATCAGGTAAAAGAGCTGGTAGATGCAGGCTGTAATGTGCTTTGTGTGAACCTGGTGGACCGGGCCGACCCATCGGAGATCATAGATATTGCCAGAGAAAATGATATACCTATTATCTTCTTTAACCGGGAGCCGGTGGCGGAAGACATGATGCAGTGGGACAAGCTCTATTATGTAGGGGCAGATGCAAAACAGTCCGGAGTGATGCAGGGTGAACTGGCAGCAGATGCCATAGAGACGGAGCCTCAGATTGACAGGAATAAAGACGGGAAGATTCAATATGTGGTACTGGAGGGAGAACCGGGACACCAGGACGCCATTATCCGGACGGAGAACGCAGTAGATACTTTAAGAGGAAAGGGTGTGGAGCTTGAAAAACTCAGCTATGGCATTGCCAACTGGAATCAGGCTCAGGCGGAAAACCGTATGCTCCAGATGATCGGACAGCATCAGAACCAGATTGAACTGGTACTGGCCAATAATGACGCCATGGCTCTGGGGGCTATTGACGCCTACAAAAAACTGAACCGGACAGAATCAGCCCTTCCCGTATTTTTCGGCATTGACGGCACGAAAGAAGGACTGGAGGCTATTAAAGAAAAAAAGATGGCCGGAACCGTGTATAACGACAAGGAAGGCCAGGCAGAGGCCATGGCAAAACTGACAGAAGCCCTTGTTTCCGGCAGCGGACTGTCAGATATAGAATTTGAAAATGAGAAATATATTTATCTTCCCTATTCCAAGGTTACCTTTGAAAATGTAGAGGACTATATAGAGAAAGAATAGTTTTCCTTGTACATCGACGCTAAGGAACTTCAATATAAGTGTTCACCCGGCTGCCTGCTTTGTGGTATACTATTACCTATACTTATTTATAAAGGAATGAGAGCGTTGTTAGAAGTAATTGTATGTTTCATTGCAGGAATGGGAGCAGGTCTTGGAACGGGATTTGCGGGAATGAGCGCTGCAGCAGTAATCAGCCCTATGCTGATCACATTTCTTGGGATGCCGGCGTACCAGGCGGTGGGGATCGCTCTTGCCAGCGATGTGCTGGCCAGCGCTGCCAGCGCTTATACTTACGGAAAGAATAAAAATCTGGATATCCGCAACGGTCTGATCATGATGGCGGCTGTTCTGATAATGACCATGGCAGGAAGCTGGCTGGCAAGTCTTATGCCGGATAGCACGATGGGAAGCTTTTCTGTGATCATGACCTTTCTTCTGGGCGTCAAATTTATTGCCAGCCCTGTTATGACCACCAAGGAACTTATGAACGGAGTAAGCAGGAAAGTTCGGATGCTTCAGTCCGTTGTCTGCGGTATTGTGATCGGATTCATCTGCGGCTTTGTGGGTGCCGGCGGGGGAATGATGATGCTGCTGATCCTGACCTCTGTTCTGGGCTATGAGCTGAAAACAGCTGTAGGGACCAGCGTTTTTATTATGACTTTTACAGCCTTTACCGGAGCTGTCAGCCATTTTGCCATCGGAGGACTGCCGGATATAAGCTGTCTGGCCCTCTGCATTATTTTTACCCTGATCTGGGCAGAGATCGCAGCCCGGTTTGCCAATAAGGCGGCCCCCATAACTCTGAACCGAGTTACAGGAGTCGTGTTGGTAGTGCTGGGGCTGGTAATGATAGGGGTGAATTTGTTTTAGCTTTTTAGATAAGTCCTGGCTTCTTTTATTTCATCTATGTATATGCTAAAATAGTACCTGACATTATAGATTTAATGACCGGAAATGAAAGAACAGGAGAACCATATATGGGGGAGAAGAAGTTTGCCGGAGCTCTTGCGCTGGCTATGATTGTTTTTGCAGTGATTATGGAAATCTATTCCTATAAAGTTATTCCGGATATAGAAGTGGGCGTTTCCTCTTTTAATGACAACTGGACGATAAAAGAAGAAAACGGGGAAAGCGTGCAGGTGACGCTTCCGGTAAAACGTCAGGTGCCGGCGGGACAGGAGCTGGTACTGGAAAACAGAATACCGGATAAATTTTATATGAATGGCGGAATTGTTTTCAGATCCAGACAGCAGGAAGTGGAAGTCTATATGGAGGAAGAGCTGCTCTATAAATACCCGGAGAAAGAATTGATAGGACAATCCCTTCCGGGAAATTGGAATTTTGTAATGCTTCCGAAAGATTGTGAGGGGAAAACACTGACAGTGAAGATCCGATCCCCATATCAGAAATTTTCCGGCCAGATAGGGGAGGTTTATTATGGAAACTATAGTGAGTTGCTGGATTTTATTATAAAAAAACAAACCCCGATATTCCGAATGGGGATTCTGATCGGAATTGCCGGAGCAGTCATAGAGGTTCTGGCAGTAGTTCTGCGAAAATACAGAATTTATTCTTATCAGGAACTGCTGGGCGGGCTGCTGATCCTGGCTTCGGTATGGCTGTGCGGCGAGTCTCAGATGCCTCTGGTGTTTCTGGGAGTAGAAGCGAAATACTATGTGACGATTATGGCGCTGCTGTTTTTGCTTATGTTTGTCTATGGATATCTTTATGTCAGATGGGGAAACATTCAGGGGAAAATCACAAGAAGACTGTTTTATTTCAGCGGTATAGCCGGAGCCGGAACCATGGGGCTGTCTGTGGCAGGTATCTGGGACCTTATGAGGCTCATGCCCGGGATCCTGGTATTTGCAGGAGGAACTGCAGGATATGCTTTCTGGATACATCTCAGGGCTTTTCTGAAGAAAGAGGGAAGATACCTGGGATCGGAGACTGTCTGTGTGGGCCTGATCCTGGCAGCTGCGCTGGTGGAAATCTTGTTTTTTTATTCAAGATCTAACAATATAGCAGGGCCTTTTGTACGTTTGACCATGCTCTTATATGCTTTGAACCATTTTCGGATCGATCTGCTGGAGACTTATTACGGCTTGAGAGAAAGGGCGGAATTGGAGAAAAGGCTTCGCAGAAGCCAGGCAGAATTAATGACCAGTCAGATAAAGCCTCATTTTATTTATAATACTTTGAATTCGATCAGGGCTCTGGTACGGATCGATCCGGAAACCGCTTATAATACAATTTATGATTTTTCTACCTACCTCAGAGAAAATCTCAGATCTCTGGAGGATGTGGATGTGATCCCCTTTTCACAGGAACTGAAACATGTGAAGGCTTATGTGAATATCGAGAAGATCCGGTTTGAAGAACGAGTCCAGGTGGTGTTTGATATCCGGGAACAGAATTTCCAGGTGCCGCCTCTTTCTGTCCAGCCTTTGGTGGAAAATGCTGTTAAGCATGGGATATGTAAAAAGATCCAGGGCGGAACTGTCTGGATCCGCAGTTATAAGGAATCCGGAGATTATGTGATTGAGGTAGAGGATAACGGTATTGGATTTGACAGCAGTAATGTAGGTGAAAAGAACCGGCAGAACAAGTCTATGGGGCTGGAAAATATCTGCTTCCGGATACAGGAGATCTCAGGAGGCAGCATGGAGATTTTCAGCCGTCCGGGGGAAGGAACAAAAGTAGTACTGCGGGTTCCTGAAAAAAAGACTTCGTATTACGGAAAGGGAGAGGACGGACATGAAAATAATCATAGTAGATGACGAAAGACTGGGAGTAAGGCAGTTCCAGATGGAAGCGGAAAGTGTGATAGGAACGGAGATCGCAGGCGCCTTTACCAATCCGGAAGAGGCCCTGGAATATGCCAGAGAAAATCCGGTGGAAGCAGCCTTTCTGGACATCGAAATGCCGGTTATGAATGGTCTGGTCCTGGCTCAGAAGCTCCGGGAGATCATTCCGGGGATCGTGATTATCTTTGTTACGGGATATGAACAGTATGCTATGGATGCTTTCCGCATCAAGGCGGACTTTTATCTGACAAAGCCCTATGACCGGAAAGATATAGCGGAAGCCATAGAGCGGGCCAGACTGCTGTCTGTCAGACTGAAGAAGCGGGTATATCTGCGTACCTTTGGAAAATTTGATATGTTTGTAGACGGACAGGTGGTGCATTTTGCAAATAATAAGGCGAAGGAACTGCTGGCCCTCTGTGTGGACCGCCGGGGAGGAAGTCTGACCATCTGGGAAGCTGTAGACAAGCTTTGGGAAGGACGGGAATATGACGACCGGGTAAAAAACCTGTACAGAAAAGCCATCATGAATCTCCGGCAGACTTTTGCAGAGCATGGACTGGCGGACGTATTCAGCAACAACAGAGGGGAGTGCAGCATTGACTGCAGAAAGGTAGATTGTGATTATTACCGGCTGCTGGAAGGAGATGAAACTGCCAGGAGAGCCTGGCTGCTGACAAAAGAATATATGGGAGAATATTCCTGGGCTGAGGAAACCCAGGCAGTTTTGCTGTCTTTATGATTTTCTGCGAAAATCCGTATAGGTACAGCCCTTTGATGGGGGCAGGCTATAGTTTATATCTGCTCTGCCCTTTGTATAAAGGGTGCAATTAATTACATTTCATCACATCCCAAGATGTCTTAAAGATCTGTCCGAGTCGGACATTTTTCAATGATTAAAAATAGAAACATGCTTTTTACAGATAAAAAGTAACACTTCGGTAGCACCGGGCAGAGTATACTTAAATGTCGTATATAAAAATCCTATAGCGACAAAAACAGAATACGAAAAGAAAAATCCGGAATCTGTAAAAAAACGGCATATTTGCACGAAGGATTGTTTCGAATGCCCCAAAGGAGTCTGCAGACCAGGCGGAAAGGAGCATGGGTTACACCGTTTTTCCTGACATTGAAAATATACGAAGATTCGTATATAATGAAGGTGAAAAATATCTGAAATAAAGGCGGTGTGAACATGAAAGATTATCTTTCTCTTAGGGAAGCGGCCCAAAAGTGGGGGGTGTCCGAAAGGAGAATTAACCAATATTGTACAGAAGGCCGAATAGCCGGTGCACAGCGGATCGGGAAAGCCTGGGCAATTCCTTCTAATGCACAAAAGCCCGGCGATCCCAGACGAATGCGTCAGCAGGGAAAAATTCCTCCGCTGCAGACATCTGCCGGCGGCCGGCTGAATCACGCAAACCTTATGCCCTTGATGAATACGGCATTTGTACCGGGAAACTGCCAGGCTGCAGCCCTGGCTATGACCCCGGGACCCCGGAGAGATATCGCTCTGGCAGAGTATCATTATTTCAGCGGACAGCCGGAGGCTGCAGCAAAAGAGGCTGAAGAGTATCTTACCAGCCCTGATATAGGGGCGAAACTTTCTGCCTGTCTGATCTATGCCTATGCCAACTTGTCTCTGGGACGTATTCCCCGGGCAAGATTTGCCCTTGATGAGCTGAATGCCGCCCTTGCTTCTGCTGGAAAGGAATCCCCAGAGTTCCGGGCTGCAGCGGCCTTTGTTGCATCGGCGGGGGCGGTACTTTTGCATCTGCCGATGCCGGATAAGCTGCCGGAGATTGAAAGCTTTCTGCCTCTGCTTCCGCCGGGACTGCGGGCCTTTGCTTTGTATGTACAGGCCCACTATCTCTATTTGAAAAAGGAATACAGCAAAAGTGCCGGGACGGTAGAGGCGACACTTGCTATGGGCGCCTCGGCTTATCCCATTCCTGCTATTTACCTGCACCTGGTTGCAGTGATGGACTATATGAGTCTGAAGCAGTCCGAACAGGCGCAAGGGCATCTTCTGACGGCATGGGAAATGGCCCGGCCGGATGATCTCATTGAGGGCTTTGGAGAACACCATGGGCTTTTAGGCGCAATGCTGGAAGCGGTTATAAAACCCAAATGGCCAGAAGATTTCAAAAGAATTATCGACATTACTTACCGTTTTTCTTCCGGATGGCGTAGAGTTCATAACCCTATAACCGGCCATGATGTAGCCGATGATCTGACCACAACGGAGTTTGCGATTGCCATGCTTGCAGCCCGTAACTGGACAACCCAGGAGATCGCAGAACACCTGAATATCTCCGTAAACACGGTAAAAAGCCATATCTCCGAGGCCATGCGGAAACTGAATGTAAGGAACCGGAAAAGCCTGAAACAATATATGTTAGAGTAAGAAAAATATCTGAAAAGCCTTTGGCTATCACCCATTTCGACGGGGAGAATGGGTGATGGTTTTTCCAGGATTTTCCCTGTATAATAAAAAAAGCTGCATTGTGGATACTGATAGAAAACAGTTGCCCGGAGTCCAGGTATTCTGTGATGGAAGAACGACGCTCTTTTATGAAAAAGGAAAAGAAACCATGATTGTGGAACCTTTGGTATGGAGGCTGTCACACAGAACTATCGGAGAACCCGGAATACTGGAAAAGACGGAAAATTTGCACTAAGGATCGCCTTGAACGCTTTCCTGAGAGCTGAATTCAGGCAGGAAAGCAGGCGGATATAACAGGGAGTGATGGGATGAAATTAAAAGATGGACTGATACTCAGGGAAGTGGCTGGTCAGTATGTGATCGTACCGACAGGGAAACGGGTCAAGGATGTGACAGGAGTTCTGTATATGACCAAACCTGCGGCAGCCCTGTGGGACTATATGCAGAGTCATGACTTTGAAAAAGAAGACCTGATCAAGCTGACCATGGAACGGTATACAGACGCCACATACGACCAGGTATCAGCAGACCTGGATAAATTTTTAAAGGAGCTGGCAGAACGAGGCATTCTGGAGGTAGAAGGCCAGATATATGGAAATTTCAGTATGCGTCTGCCGAAACAGCCAAAATGAGCAGCCATGAATTTGAACCTGCCTGCAGGAGAATGGAATGGCTGGATCCTTTTTATAAGGCAGTATGGGAGAAAGCTTTTGCAGAGGCAATCCCTATATCCGGAACTTTTGAACTGACATCCAGGTGCAACTTTAACTGCCGTATGTGTTACGTACATCTGCCGGAATCTGAAATCGGCAGACATGGCAGGGAACTGACAGCAAAAGAATGGATTCGGATTGCTACAGAAGCAAAAGACGCAGGAACTACCTGGCTTTGCATTACCGGAGGAGAACCTCTGATGCACCCGGAATTTGAAACTATTTGGCGGGAATTGAACCAGATGGGATTTTTCATCACCCTGCAGACCAATGCTTCTCTGGTACCAAGATTTGAAAAACTGTTCCAGGAATGTCCGCCCCGGGCCTGTAAGATTACCCTGTATGGATCCAGCGATCAGGTGTACGCAGATGTGTGCCAGATAGAAAAAGGATTTGCAAGGGCTAATGCGGGAATCCAGATGTTAAGGCAGATGAAGATACCAATCGAATTGGTCAGCACGGTGATCCGCCAGAATCTGGATGATGTGGAAAATATCATTCGGTATGTGGGAAAAAATAAGCTTCAGTGGATCCCTAACATAAACGTAAGGACTGCCGGACGAGGGGTAGAGGTAGATATGAAAAATCTGCGGATCCGCCCGCCGAAAATAGATAAGCCAGCCGGACAGGAAACGACAGGACAGAAAAAAAGAATTATGGATCCGGACAGAAAGCCTTGTACATATTGTAAAGATTTTCGCTTGGGCTATTGGATTGTCTGGAACGGATATATGAGATTCTGCAGCTTTATGAACGGCCCGGATATTCCGGTGAGGGACAAGCCCTTTCAAGAATGCTGGCAAGAACTGGTTAAATTCCAGGAAAGCCTTCAGTGGCCGGAAGAATGCAGGATATGCGAACAGAAAGAAAGCTGTGCAAGGTGTGCAGCCTTGTTTGATATAGAGAATGGAAATTTGAAGATGAAAGATGAATTTTGTAAGAAGAGAAAGGGGTAGTGGAGTATGGGAACAATTTATGGTGAGTCTCCAGCACTGCAGGTAAATGGAGATGGATATTTGGAAGACGGGGGAATTGCCATGTATTCAGCTGACAGCGGAGGAGGAACGATTTCAGGAGGATCTAATGAAGATGGATCTTATGATTCTGAGTTTCGAATTTATTGGACAATTACGGATAATGGAGATGGAACATATTCAGGTGGGGTAACAGGTGTAAGCTGGTTTACGGAAACGGGACCATTTTTGAATGTGACAAATATAAGTGAAATTTGGACGGCTGCACAAGATGCAAATTTAGTAGAATATTTTGGCCCTTGGAACAATAGTACAGATAGTCTTGATAAACTAGCATATCTAAATTATTTAAATGAACAGGGTGCAGGTGAATGTTTTAAACTGAGTCTTTAGTTATGAATTTTTATTCAGTAGTTGGAATGCCGTTTCAAGTTATGACAGAATTTGAGTGTGATGAATGGCAAAAGTTTTGGATAAAAGAAAGTGATTATATTTTTTTTCGCTTGGAACTGTTACATAAGATAGAAGAAATACATGGATTAGAAAATTTTGAAGTTCCTACAAATATGAAATATATTATACGGCGTGGTGGAGATGTAATGGTTGCGGATAATAAATGGAGAAATGCAATTATTCTTCCTTTACAAGATAATTCTCATTTGTCGAGTTTTTTTTGCCAACTGTTTTATACCCATGCCGTCCAGCGTCACATTCTCTACCTACATAGTTCCCTAATTGATTATCAAGGCCATGGCTTAATGTTCCTTGGTCCCTCCGGTATCGGCAAGACCACCCAGGCTGAACTATGGAACCAGTACCGTGACGCCTTGATTATCAATGGAGATGTGGTATTCGTTCAGGAAACTCCGGAAGCTTTCTTGGGCTGGGGTACTCCCTGGCATGGTTCCTCACCTTATTGTGAGAATACCAATGTACCGGTCTGTGCCATGATCGTTCTGAAGCAGGCTCCGGAAAATTCTATCCGGGAGCTTATGGGTTTTGAAAAGGTAACTGCAGTTTCTAACAGCGTATTTTATCCGCGCTGGCTGGAAAACGGCATGGAACTTTGTCTGGAAACTTTGGATCATCTGCTTACAAAGCTTCCAGTCTACGAACTCTCCTGCCGCCCGGATGAGGATGCGGTGAAGCTCACCGAAGAGACCATCTTCGGCAAATAAACAATGTATATATTATGTACGTTATATACGACTTATACATACCAAAACACATTACAAACCTTGAAAATTTAGCACCCTAAACTAAGCCGGCAAAGTACAACCAGGAATCACTGCAGACTGACCATGAAAATGGACAAATATTCCCGATTTCACTTATACCGGGCAGCTCTGTACATAGTCTACGAAAAGCCCGCAGCGATTCCTGCCACACACTTACTTATCGTTTTGGGCGTCAAAATTTTCAACAGAATCTCATTCCTGTATTCGGGGGAAATGCAGAATATGGGAATGGGATTTTTATGTCTGCGGGACGAAAGATCCGGCGGATAAATACCGGCAGAAAGCCTGCTGTATCCAGATAAGGGGAGTATCTATGAGCGGCGTAAAACATATCATTCAGCGGATCCGGGAGGGCAGGCTGAAGCAGCTGATAGGTGAACTGCTGTGGATGTATGCCTATGTCCGGCGCTATTGGTTTTTGATAGGAGTTTACATACTTCTGGGAGCTTCAGGCTCTGTTCTGTCTCTGGGGACTTCTGTGGTGAGCAGAGACCTGGTAGACGCTGTCACAGGAGTAAATTCTATGGAGATTGTCCGGGTGGCAGCTACCTATGTGGGAGTAGGGGTTTCCCAGATTTTTATTAATGCGGTAAAGTCCAGGATGTCTCTGAAGGTGCGTCTGAAGGTGACCAATGAGATCCGGGCGGATATTTATGAACAGGTACTCCGGACCAACTGGGAGTCGCTGGCCAAATACCGGTCGGGAGACCTGCTATACCGGGTAAATGGAGATGCAGGAATGGTGGCCAATACCATTCTTTCTTTTCTTCCTAACGTGGTGACCACACTGATCAGTTTTGGAGGTGCTTTTGTTATTGTGATCCAACATGATCCGGTGATGGCAGTGATTGCCCTTCTGGGAGCCCCCATATCTTTTATTACTTCAAGATATTCGGCAAAGCGTATGCGGCAGTTTCAGAGAGACAATCAGAATGTAGCCAGCGACCGGACGGTTTTTGATCAGGAGACTTTTCAGAATCTGCAGTTTATCAAGGCATTTGGCATGCTGGACAGGGTAACGGAGAAATTCCACAAGATTCAGCAGGAATCTGTGGATATTGCTCTGCGGCAGAATAAATTTCAGCAGTATATGACCATTATTACCTCCCTGGTGGGCCAGGCTGTGGGATATGCCTGCTATGGATTTGCAGCGTTTCGTCTGTGGCAGGGGGAGATCAGCTACGGCACTATGACCATGTTTGTGTCTATGGCCGGGTCTTTAAGGGGATCTTTCAGCGGGATCCTGAATATGGCTCCAATGGTGATCCGGGCAGGAATCAGCGCAGAGCGGATCATGGAGATCACCAGCCTTCCCCGGGATTCCATGGAGGATAAAGAAGAGGCTGAGGAGATCAAGGCCAGGGCAAAGGAAGAGGGCGTCTTTGTACATATGGAAGACGTGGACTTTGCCTATGAAGAAGAGAAATGGATTTACCGGGAGGGGAATTTCCGGGCAGAGCCGGGAGAAATCGTGGCGCTTATCGGCCCTTCGGGCCAGGGAAAAACTACAACTTTAAATTTGATCCTGGGTCTTTATCATCCCCAGAAGGGACGGATCCAGGTGGGGAATCCGGATGGTCAGGTCCTTCGGGCTTCTTCTTCTACCAGATGTCTGTTCAGCTATATTCCTCAGGGAAATACCATGTTCTCCGGAACCATCGCAGAGAACATGCGGATGGTGAAGCCGGAAGCCACAGACCAGGAGATCCGGGAGGCGCTGGAGGCTG
Source organism: Blautia sp. An81 (assembly GCF_002161285.1). Lineage (GTDB taxonomy): Bacteria > Bacillota > Clostridia > Lachnospirales > Lachnospiraceae > Blautia > Blautia ornithocaccae. The sequence goes on from NZ_NFHH01000008.1 coordinate 67,006, forward strand.
CCTGCGCCTGGGAGTTTGTGGAGAAGCTGGATGGCGGCATGGATACCGAGGTCCGGGAGCGGGGCACCAGGTTTTCGGAAGGCCAGAAACAGCGGCTTTCCATTGCCAGAGCTCTTCTGGCAGATGCGCCGGTGATGATCCTGGACGAGGCTACCAGTGCCCTGGATGTGGCTACGGAGCGAAGGGTTCTCAGGAGGATCATTAAGAAGGAGCCTCACCGGACGGTGATCGTAGCCGCCCACAGGCCCAGCGTATTCTCTATGTGCAGCCGGGTTTATAAGATAGGAGAAGGAAAAGTACGGGAAGTAGACGAAGAGGAGATTCAGGAGTTCCTGAATGAGTTTTGAGAATAAAGAAAGGAAACTGTTATGAGATTTGTCAGAGCTGGGGTAGTGATGATTTTTATTTTGTCTCTGGTAATCTTTGGCGTATCCCGGGTAGTTCTTTTTCAGAACCGGGATCCCAATGAACCGGAGATCGTAAGTGACCGGGAGATTTTGGAGATTCCCTGTGAGTATACCCAGGAACAGCTGTTAGAGGGGCTTACAGCCTCAGATCAGGAAGACGGGGATCTGACCTCGCAGATCGTGGCAGGCTCTTTTTCCAGATTTATTGAGCCGGGATTGTGCAACATGACCTATGTGGTCTTTGACTCTGCTGATCAGCCTGCCTCTCTTACCAGACAGGTAAGGTTCACCGACTATCATTCTCCCAGGTTTACCCTGACGGAGCCTCTGGTGTTTTCAGAGGGAGAAGGAAGCTATGATGAACTGATGGGCCGGCTGGGCGCCCAGGATCAGCTGGATGGGGATCTTTCTGACTGGATCACCCAGACAGATACAGATGTAAATTATCAGAGGGCAGGAAGCTATACCACGACTTTAGAGATGAGCAACAGCCTGGGGGATACGGTGACCCAGGATCTGCCGATCCATGTGGTGGCTGCAGAGGGGCATTCTCTGGAGATTGTTTTGAATACCGGGATTGTTTATATAGACCAGGGCAGCGGTATTGACGCCGCAGCCTATATTCAGGAACTTTTGGACAACCAGGGCAATAATCTGGATACCAGCCTTATTTCGTCGGAATCAAATGTGGATCCCCAGACGCCAGGCTGTTATGAGATTCATTATCAGGCAGATGACGGACAGGGAAATTCCGGGGAAACCTGGCTGACTGTGATCGTAGAAGGATGAAAGGAGGAGGCAGATGAATCGGGAACTTTTTCGACTGGATGAAATAAGCATAAGAGGCCTCTGTCTTGAGCTTCTTCAGAGCCTATGGATGATCCTGGTGATCGGTGTGTCTCTGTGGCTGGGGATCACCGGGGTCCACACTTTGATCTATGAGCCGGCTTATACTTCAACCGCTACCCTGGTGGTAACAGTGAAGGGAGAGAGCAGCGCCTATTCCTCTCTGTCGGTGACCAGCCAGATGGCAGATGTTTTCGGCGAGGTGTTTCAGAGCTCGGCTTTAAGGTCCAGGATCATAGAAGATGTGGGAGAGGAAATCACAGGAGATATTACCTGTACTCCTATTACAGACACCAACCTGCTTACTTTAAGCGTGTCCAGCCCGGATCCGCGGCAGGCGTATCTGTTTATCAATTCTGCTTTGGAAAATTATGAACAGGTGGCCCAGGATGTGTTCTCTAACGCTTCCCTGCAGATTTTACAGGAGCCTCAGGTGCCTTCTTCACCTTCCAATACTTCCTGGATCATGGCCAGGCGGAATCTGCTGACGGCAGCAGGAATGCTGGCAATGGCGGCAGTGATCTGCCTTTTCTATCTCCTCCGGTTTACAGTGAAAAGTCCTTCTTCCGCTTCCAGGCTTCTGGATGGAACGGTCCGGGGGATCATTCCCTTTGAGAGCAAGGGGATCCTGGGAAGGAAGAATACCAAGAAAGCCCTTCTTCTGAATTCTCCCCTGGTAAGCATGGACTTTGCCGAGGCCAGCAGAAGAGCTGAGGCTAAGGTAGAGTATCATATGAGGCGGAATGATCAGAAGATCCTGCTGGTCACCAGTATCAGTGAAAATGAAGGGAAATCTACAGTGGCGGCTAATATTGCCCTGGCTCTGGCGGAGAAGCACCAGAAGGTGCTTCTGGTGGACGGGGATCTGCGGCAGCCTGCCCAGTATAAGGTTTTTGAGGAAAAAAGTGCAGGAAGGACTTCTGTAGAGCAGGTATTTACGGGAAAGGCCTCCTGGAAGGAGAATCTGTATTATAATAAAGCTGCAGGTATATGGGAGCTGTTCCAGTTTTCCGGCGCAAAAGATCCGGCTGCGGTCTTTGCAGAGGCACCTATGAAGACTCTGGCCCGGGAGTGGAAACAGGAGATGGACTATATTATCATAGACTGTCCGCCTACGGCAGTATCCACTGACGCAGAAGTCTGGATGGAAGCAGCGGATACTGTGCTATTAGTAGTCCGGGAGGACTGGTCTGATGTGCGGATAGTTAACGATACGGTAGATATGATCTGGCAGAGCGGCTGTGATTTCTCAGGATTTATTCTGAATGCTTTTCACAGAGACTGGATTTCCCAGAGTTCCGGATATGGATATGATTATGGAAACTATGGGAAAAACATCCGGAGAGGAGACCAAAGAGGATAAAAGTATGGAAGATCAGAGAAAAGAGATAGAAAACAGAGAAGACGATGAGATGGAAATTGACCTTGTCCTGCTTTTTGGGGCTTTCTGGAAAAGCTTTACCAGACTGTGGTGGCTGGTGCTGATTCTGATCCTTGCAGGAGCGGGAGGATTCTATGCTTTTCAGAATCTGAGTTATGAGCCTCTGTATGCCAGCAGTGCCACCTTTACGGTAGCTACCGGAGACGGAGAAAACGGCACCTATAATTTTTATTACAACAGAAATACGGCGGATCAGATGTCCAGGACTTTTCCTTATATTCTGGACAGCAGCTTTTTCAGGAGCGCCCTTTTGGAGCGGCTGGGAACAGATACCTTAAACGGCACCATTACTTCAGAGACTGTGGAAAATTCCAATATGGTCACCATGCGGGTGGAAAGCCCGGATCCAGAGGACGCCAGGGAGATCCTGGATACAGCTTTGGAAATCTATCCGGAAACGGCACGGTTTGTCCTGGGTGACATTCAGTTTAATTATCTGAACGAGCCAGAGACTCCCACAGAGCCTTTTAATCATATTGGTCTCAGGCGTACCCTGGCTCTGGGAGGAGGAGCCGGCGCACTGGCAGGAATTCTGATCCTGGGCCTTACGGCTCTTTTCAGAAGGACTGCCAGAAATCCGGAGGAGATGCAGAAGATCACCAGTCTCCGGTGCCTGGCTATGATCCCTCAGGTTCGCTTCAAGGCAAGGAAAAAGCAGAAGAAAAAGAAGATTTCTGTGCTGGACAAGAGGCTCTCTTTTGGTTACAGGGAAAGTCTCAGAGCCCTGGAAATCCGTCTGGAGAACATGATGGCAAAAGAAGGCGGCAAGGTCCTGCTGATCTCCAGTACGGCTTCCGGGGAGGGAAAATCCACCCTGGCGGTGAACTTAAGCGAGCTGCTGGCATCCAGAGGAAAACGGGTGCTCCTCATAGACGGAGATCTGCGGAAACAGGATGATGCCGGGATCATCGGGATCCGGGATGGCGCAGGACTTGCAGATATTGTCAAAGGAGAGAAAACCATTCGGGAAGGCCTGCGGAAGCTGAAGAAAAGCGGTATCTGGTTTCTGGGGAGCCGCAGGATTGTGAAGCAGCCGGCTTCTGTTCTCAGCAGCCCCCGGACAGGAGAACTGATACAGGCTCTGAAAAAAGAAATGGATTATATCATCATCGATACCCCTCCCTGTGAAATGTTCCAGGACGCAGGAATGCTGTCAGACTATGCCGACGGAATCCTCTATGTGGTGAAATATGATTTTATTCCCCAGAGACGGATCTGGGAGGGCCTGTCCTTCCTGGGAGGCAGAAGCGCCAGGATATTGGGATATGTGTTTAATTCTTATCCGGAATCAGTCAGTGAATACGGTTACGGCCGCTATGGTTACGGAAGATATGGCCGTTACGGCTATGGAAAATATGGTTACGGCGGCGGTTCCTACAGACAGCCTTATGGTCAGAAGAATGCTTATGAAGAGGAGGAGGCAGAAAATGGTTGATCTGCATATCCACATCCTTCCGGGAATCGATGACGGTGCAAAATCTCTGAAAGAGTCCGTGGAAATGGCCAGGATGTCCGCCGCAGGCGGCGTCCGGGCCGTTTCCGCTACCTCTCACGGGGATTTTTCCTTTTATGAACCGGAAGAATATCTGGAAAATTATGGAAAAAAACTGGAGGACTTTTGCCGGGCCCTGAAAGAGGAGCAGATCCCCCTGGAAGTCCACAGAGGCATGGAGCTGATGGTCAATGAATCCCTTCTTAAGGCAGGGCGGAAAGGCCCCCTGCCCGGATACGGCGGCAGCCGCCGTCTGCTGGTGGAATTTTTCTTTGACATTTCCAGGACTACTGCATTAAAATGGACAGATGAACTCTTAGCCATGGGTTATCAGATTGTTCTGGCTCATCCGGAGCGGTATGATTTTGCAAAAGGGCAGCCGGAGGCTTTGGAAGGATTCTGGAGAAGAGGAGTGATCCTTCAGGTAAACAAGGGGAGCATCCTGGGAGAACTGGGAAGAAGAGCTGCCAGGACAGCAGACTGGCTTCTTAGCCGGGGGATGGCAGGACTGGTGGCCTCAGACGCTCATGACCCGGTGCTGCGGACGCCGGATCTGGAAGAAACGGCCAGAGTCCTGGACATATACTACGGAAGCAGCGCTTCCCGGATCCTTCTGGAGAGAAATCCTGCGAGGATTCTGGAGGGGCGGGAGCTGTAGAAACAGTTTTTGTGTTTAAAGGGAAGCAGAATGCGCAATACTGGAGATAAAAGAAGACAATACAAGATAAGCAGAGTCATTCTGAGAAACAGGCGAGAAAGAGAATGCAGATAAAACAGGGAAAGGAAGGGCTGTATGGTACTGGATAAATTTATAAAAACCTATACAACACAGGTGTCTTCTGCCTGGTTTTATATCCTGATACTGACGGTTGTGCTGTTTTGCCTGATGGTGTATCTGGAAAGGCGGGGAATGGCCCGGCGTCACAGCACTGCCCTGAAAGCATTTCTTTCCAGAGGGCTTATGGCAGTGTCCCTGGCCGGGATACTGGCGCTGACTCTTTGCGGCCGGGAGTGGGGCAGCCGGATGGGAGGCCGTTTCCAGTTTTTTCCTTTCTGGTCCTATTGGAGAACCATTACCCAGGGAGATGAGGGACTGGGGATACAGATCGTAAACAACATCCTTCTTTTTATTCCCTTTGGATTTGCCCTGCCTTTGAACTTTTCACGGTTTAAAAAACTGCGGCACATTATACTGGCGGGAGCATTACTGTCTTTGACCGTTGAGCTGGTCCAGGGATTTACCGGATTGGGGCTGTGTGAGATTGACGATGTGATGGGGAATACCCTGGGAGCCGGGATCGGGGGATGGCTGTGGTTTTACTGTACAAAATCAAATAAAAATCCAAGGCGGCAGAGGGGAAATTTTTAGAAAAATTTCCGTCTGCTGTTATAAAAACAGATAGGATATCATAAAGAAAACAAGATAGAAAGTCTGAAAGACACTTCAAGAAACAATTCAAGAATCCGTTCGACATATCATTTCTCCATTTACCATTGACAGAGAGCAAAAAAGAGTATTATGCAGCTAACATATAGTTGCAAGGAGGCGTGCCTTGCAAAATGAGTTTGATCCCGGGAATGTTATGAAGCCGGGGCAGTGAGAGAACTGGCGGACTTTCTGTATGGTTTGGGAGAGATTTAGCAACGAGTATCTGAAATCTACAAAAATTACTTGCTTAATTCCCCAGTATTTTGTGAAACCTTCTATCTGTCTCCAGATTGGAAAATATGTTATTATAAAGAAAAGCATTTATATTTCAACATCCTTACCAGCATTTCAAAGAGCTCTGGCTCTGTCTTAAATTTCTATGGATCATATCAAAGGAAAGAAATTTCAATGCTTTTATCCCAGATCAAACAGCAGAGAGGTTTCTTTTTACAGGATATGCGCCGGTGAAAAGACCTTCTGCGCAGGTTTTAAGAAAAGGAGGTCTTATTATGGGACAGACAAAGAATAACGGGGCAGCGGAAAACTTTTCCGCCAATCGAAACTATAAGTCCACGGTTTTTGCCATGCTCTTTGGAGACAGGGAAAGGCTGCTGAGATTGTATAATGCCATTAGTGGAAAAAATTATCAGGATCCGGAAGCACTGGAGATCAACACTTTGGAGAATGCCATCTATATGGGAATGAAAAATGATCTTTCTTTCCTCATTGATGACAAATTATCTCTTTATGAGCACCAGTCTACCGTAAATCCCAACATGCCTTTGAGGTTTTTGTTTTACATTTCCGATCTGTATTCCTGCATGACAACAGAGGAAAATTTTTATGGAAGGAAGGCTCTGTCCATTCCTATCCCATGCTTTGTGATCTTTTATAACGGGGCAGAGCCTCAGCCGGACCGGAAGATCCTGCGGCTGTCGGACCTCTATACGGTAAGGATGAAAGAAACACAGCTGGAGCTGACAGCAGTGCTGCTGAACATCAACCGGAATCATAACCGGGAACTGATGGAAGCATGCAGGGATCTGAAAGATTATGCGGAATACGTAGATCGGGTGCGGAAATATGCCAGAGAACTGCCCCTGTCAGAGGCGGTGGAACGTGCCATTACAGAGTGTATCCGGAAAGGAATCTTGAAAGAGTTTCTGGAGAAGAACCGGGCGGAGGTGAAGAAGATGAGTATATACGAATACGACCAGGAAAAACATATCCGGATGGAGAGACAGGATGCCTGGGAGGAAGGCGCAGAGCAGCAATTGATCAAGATTATTAAAAATATGACAAAAAAGGGACGGAATGTCTCTCAAATTGCCGAGGAACTGGGAGAAGATGAAACACGGATACGTGAATTAGCCAAGAAGAGTACAGAATAAAGAAATCTATTCCAGAAGGACGGGAAAGCTTCTTCAAAAGCGGACAAGGCGATGGCGGAGGTATTACGCTAATGTCATAAATCTGGTGGAGGTCAGTATATGCAGTTTAGCGGAAGTGGATCAAAAGACAGCTTATCAAGCCTTTATGTTCTGAAACATAAAGACTTAGATGTGGCGATGGTACAGATTGATAATATGACAGGCTCCATAGAGTATATTTTAGATATTTATATCCCGGAGGAACTGCCTCTGGGCTGCGATGCCAATGGAGGCGGAGTGAAAGAATGGTGGAAAGCCAGGGCGATCCCTGAGTCCAGGAAGGGGATCCGGCAGGTATTAAATTCCCTGAATGAAAAAACCAGTCAGTCTCTGATGCTGTCTGCTTATGGATTGAGCCTGACAGACCATTACTAGCCGCAGCCGGTAGACCGGGAATATTACTGGAAAGATCTGAACTTTTATGAAAATGATTTTTCCGATGAATTGGGAAAGCTCCTTACGGATTCCGGAGAGCTGGATCTGGATTTTCCTGTTTCTAAATTTTCACCTTCTTCATCTGTGAATGGGGAGATGAGGAAGAAATGGGTTATTTTGGACGGAGCCCGCTATCTTTTAAAAGTCAGTCAGGAGCATTATGGCCAGCAGACAGTTAATGAAGCCATTGCAGGAAAGCTTCATGAATTGACTGGATGGAAGAACTATATTCCTTATAGGATTGACAAGGCTGTTATAGAAGGGAAGAACTATCCCTGTTCTCTGTCGCCCCTGTTTACTTCTCAGGAACTGGAATTTGTTCCTGCTCCAATACAGACCGGCATTTTAATAATTTTGGCTTTTTATATGATGAAAAGCAGCACAGACTTGTGTCTACGGTGCCAATATTTGATACAGGGAACGCCTTGTTTTATAATGAAGAGGCGATACCGTCAAAAGAGAATCTTTTGAACATAGAGGTAAATTCCTTCAGTAAAAAGGAGACGGAAAAAGTATTGGTAGGCGGTGAAATATGAAAAATGTAGAAGCACAGTTGAAGGGCAATTTTCTGATTATAGGGAAGGATCCCAGGCTTGTTGTAAATTTAAAGAGCCAGGAGAACTATATTGAGACCGGGAGCCGAAAAATCCCTTACCAGAAGAAAATACAGTTCAGCAGGGACCTGTTGGAAGGAAAGCGGCAGAATGTTTTTCAGACTGCTGTAAGATATTATTATCAGCAGGCATGCCAGGTGGCAGAAGGGATGAGAATAGCAGAGCAATATAGGCTGAAAGCGAACAGGACAGTCCGGGAGAAGGGGAGGGAAGAGCCTTTATAGATAATAGCAGAGTATATCAGATTTATAGTAATCAGGGAGCGAACTATTTGTAACAGTTGACTCCCTGAAAAATTACTGCCTTTTACTGAAACATCTCTCCCAGAGTCCGTACCAGCACTCCGGTAGCGCCCTTTGCCATATATGGCTTGCCCTCGGAGAAATCACTGCTTCCGGCGATGTCCAGATGGATCCATTCTACTCCCTCGTCAATAAATTCTTCCAGGAAGGCGGCGGCAAGAGAACTGCCGGCACCGACTCCGATCACGCAGTTGTTCATGTCTGCTACATTGCTTTCCAGTACCTGCTTATGGAAGTCTTCGTCAATAGGCAGCTGCCAGAGTTTTTCTCTGGTCTTCTGAGAATACTTTTCCAGTTCCTGAAGAAAATCCTGAGAATTTGTGAAAGCTCCGGTATAGTTTTTGCCGAGAGCTGCTACGCAGGCCCCTGTAAGGGTAGCCATATCGATGATCTTTTTGGCGCCCAGCTTCTGGGCCCAGGTAATGGCATCGCATAAAACCAGACGGCCTTCAGCGTCTGTATTGGTGATCTCTATGGTCTTTCCGGACAGGGAAGTGAGAACATCATTGCAGGTGTAGCCGTCGGGACCAATCTTATTTTCTGTGGCGCCGATGACAGCCATAACATTTGCTTTTGCCTTGCTTCTGGCGATCAGTTCCAGGGCACAAAGAACATTTGCAGCGCCGCACATGTCAAATTTCATCCCGTCCATATGCGTGCCGGTTTTTATGTTGTAGCCGCCGGCATCGAAGGTCAGGCCCTTTCCTACCAGAGCAGTATAATCCTCGCCGGGAGCCCCCTCATATTTCACGGCAATCAGCCGGGCACCGTGGGAAGAGCCTCTGTTGACGCCCAGGATGGCTCCGGCCCCCATTTCTTCCAGTTCTTTATTTGTAAGAATCTCACATTCCAGATCCAGCTCTTTTGCTATATTGGCGGCTTCCTCTGCCAGGGCTTCGGGAGTCATAATATTGCTGGGCGTGTTCCCCAGATTTCTGGCATGGTTGACACAGAATGCGGCTGTCTGGGCCCTCTGGCATACAGCGTCAATGTCTGCTGAAGAGATCAGGGCAATTTCCGGTTTCTTTTCCGGCTGTTTTCCGATTTTCGTGAAGTCATACTGACTGAAACCTGCGGCAAAAGCTGCCTCAGCAGCAGCCTCTTCTATGGAAAAACCTTCCCTGGCAGGGGAATCAACAAAGATACACAAGTCTTTTTTGGCTGAGCGGACAGCTGCGCCTATGGTCTCCCGGAACTTTTTCGGGGTCATCTCCTCTGCTTTTCCAAGGCCCAGAAGCAGGAGCTTTTTGGGGGCCAGGATGTGGTACAGGTTTCCGGCTTCCAGATCCAGGTCTTGGGTGCCGGTCAGATACCCGGAAAACTCCCGGGGAATGGAGGCTCCTTCATAGAGAGGAAGAAGTACAGAAGTATCTATGGAAGATAATTCGCTGATGGAGTATGTTTTCATGATAATCCGTCCTTTCTATATATAATTTTCTTCGTTTTGTTTTTGCACACTGAGGGTAGCATATTCCTGAAAGAAAGTCAATTTTTGGGGCAGAGACAGGATTATAATCAGAATTTCATAATGACAGATTTTGAAATACATGGTAGAATATACTCGTTTAAAATGTGACTGCAAAGGGGAGGAAACTCCCGGATAAATTTTGAATATGAATATAATGGAGAGAATGTTATGTGTGGAATTGTAGGATATGTAGGTGAAGAGCAGGCGGCTCCGATTTTACTTGGCGGGCTGTCTAAGCTGGAGTACAGAGGATATGATTCTGCGGGAATCGCAGTGAGAAATGACGGGACCGGTAAGACAGAGATCGTAAAAGCCAAGGGACGTCTGAAAATCCTGGTAGAGAAAACAGACGGAGGAATGGCAGTGCCGGGAACCTGCGGCATCGGACATACCCGGTGGGCAACCCATGGGGAACCTTCCGAGAAAAATGCCCATCCTCATTGTTCTGACGACCGTTCTGTGATCCTGGTACACAATGGAATTATTGAAAATTATCAGGAACTGAAGGAAAAACTGCTGAAATCCGGCTATAGTTTTTATTCTCAGACAGACACAGAAATTGCTGTTAAGCTGGTAGATTATTATTATAAAAAGACCGGAACTCCTCTGGAGGCTATGTCCAGAGCTATGCTTCGTATCCGGGGATCTTACGCTTTCGGTGTGATGTTCCAGGACTATCCGGGAAAGATTTTTGCAGCCCGCAAGGACAGCCCGCTGATCGTAGGAAAAAGCGATACAGGCGCGCTGATCGCTTCTGATGTGCCGGCTATCCTGGATAGGACCAGAAATGTATATTATATTGGAAATATGGAGATCGCTGAACTGTCAGCAACAGAGATCCATTTCTATAATATTGACAGGGAAGAGATCCAGAAGGATCTGGTTTCCATCAACTGGGATGCAGAATCTGCGGAAAAAGGCGGATATGAGCATTTCATGCTGAAAGAGATCCATGAACAGCCGAAAGCGGTTAAGGATACTATCGGCGCTTATGTAAAAGAGGGAAGCATTGATTTTTCCCAGGTGGGGCTGGAAGATGAGACTCTGGCAGCTATAGAGCGGATCTATATTGTAGCCTGCGGCTCTGCCTACCATGTGGGAATGGTAGGAAAATATGTGATCGAAGGTCTGGCAAAGATTCCGGTGGAAGTGGACCTGGCTTCTGAGTTCCGTTACAGAAATCCCATCCTGGTAAAAAATTCTCTGGTGATCGTGGTTTCCCAGTCCGGAGAGACGGCAGATAGTCTGGCTGCTCTTCGTCTGGCTAAGGAAAAAGGCGTACCGGTGCTGGGAATCGTGAATGTAGTAGGATCCAGCATTGCCAGAGAAAGCGACTATATCCTGTATACTTACGCCGGACCGGAAATCTCTGTGGCCACTACAAAGGCTTACAGCACCCAGCTGATCGCTGTATATCTTCTGGCTGTCCAGGCCGCAAAAATAAAAGGCCTTATTGATGAAAACAGGTATACGGCTCTGTTGGAGGAGATGGGAACTCTTCCGGATAAGATCCAGAAAACTCTGGACGACAAGGAAAGGATCCAGTGGTTCGCCAGCAAATATGCCAATGCAAGAGACATTTTCTTTATCGGAAGAGGCATCGACTATGCCATCAGTCTGGAAGGCAGCCTGAAGATGAAGGAGATCAGCTATATTCATTCTGAGGCTTACGCTGCGGGAGAATTAAAACATGGCACCATCAGCCTTATCGAAGACGGAACTTTGGTTGTAGGCGTGGCCACTCAGAAAGCGCTGTTTGAGAAGACAGTGAGCAACATGGTAGAGGTAAAGAGCCGTGGCGCTTATCTCATGGGACTGACCCAGTATGGAAACTATAACATTGAAGACACGGCAGATTTCTCCGTATATGTGCCGAAGACAGACCAGTATTTTACCACCAGCTTGGCAATCGTGCCGCTGCAGCTGATGGGATATTATGTCAGTGTGGCAAAGGGCCTGGATGTGGATAAGCCAAGGAATCTGGCGAAGTCGGTGACAGTGGAATAAAAGAATGCGCAAGCTTAGCCGAGAAGGAGAGGAATCTCTGAAAAGGGAAAAACAGCTCTCATAGATGGAAGTATTTAAGGCGGTTGGAAGAGGGAAATTTAGACAAAAAGCCCCCTTCCGGACCGCCTTATTTTTTACATGGAAACTTGTATTTTCCCTTGAGTTTCCGCAAACTGCATTGAAAAGATAGATATGTCCTCTCCAAGTACCAATCTGCCGTTTTTTTGAGAGTTCTGGAATGGCAGTACCGAGAATAGAGGCACTTTTATAAGCCCCGCCGGAACCGGGCTTGGGGAGACATATTCTTTTATCTATTCAAACGGTCAGCTTAAGGCATAGTTGACGGTACGCCGGACGCTTTGTCCGGTACCAGAGCCGGATGCCCTCTTTGGCATATGACAGTATGCCGGAGATGCCTTTTGCCAGCCGATAATAGCAGAAACTGACTTTATCCTTGATTGGATCTGCTTCCTGTATGATTGAAACTTTCAGGGCGTTTGTCTCAGGACTTAATTCTTCCTGAGCTAAAAATGCCATAGCTAAAGTAATATAAAAGTTAAGCGCATTAATGGCTTCCAGTTTCCTTACACGGAAATTTTCAAACTGATAGATCTGCTTTTTACAACGAAAATATTCCTCGATCCGCCATCTGGAAAAGTAAGTCCGGGCAATGCGGATCACATCCTCCTTTGAGCGGATTTCTTTGTTTGTGGCCAGCATCATGGGATGTTCCGTGATCCCATAGACCAGAATCAGATAAATATTCTTTCGAGAGGCAGTGATCTGAACCTTTACATGGGAAAGATATGCAGTATGTTCTTTGCCTTTATAGAAAACATCTGCTTTTATCTTGCCTTTCCTCCGGTTCCGCAGTTCCGTTGCTTTGGTCCATTTGTTATGGTAAAGCAGTTTCCGTTTAGAGGTCAGGCGGATCACATAATCCTGCTTCAGATGGTCGAGGATGAGAAATATCTTATTGTCATCATAACCGCGGTCCATAACAAAGGTGGCCTTTCCGAAAAGAGCAGCTGCCTGTTTGACAGCGTCAAACGTGATGGTGTTTACAGATTTATAGTCCTTCTCCGCAGAAGAATGGATTCGGGAAAAGACACTGATAGGATGCTTGTGGGCAGTCAGGGCACAGGCTTCCGTTACGTGGTAGCCTTTTTTATAAACATTTTTCGTCTGTGTACTTTCAGAGCCATCGCGGACAATACCAAGAGACTCAAACTGTTTTCCATCAGGTTTTACAACATCACTTTCATCGATGAGGACTACTGGTTCGGATGGGACGAGTCTTTTTACAGTGTGAAGATAAGAAGCAGCTGCAGAGGCAGGAGTACCTGTTGAGAGATGATTGGAAAGACGTTTTACAGTATTGGCTTTATGTACTGTTTCATGAAGGTGATCGGAAATATCAGTAAGCAGGCAGCTTCTGGATGCCAGAATGCCATAAACCATATCTGCTGTAAACTTCCGGTCTGGTTTCGAAAGTCTGCGGGAGATTTTATTTGTAAAAGTCAAAATTTTTCTTTTCAAACAGTAAGTAATTGATGTAGAATTAGCCATAAGGAATCCCCTTTCTTTTTTGTTTAGTAAGGTTTTTGTTTGGTAGCTTAATTTTACATCAAAAAGGATCAGGATTCCTTATATTTTGGACATTTTTTGCAAGTTGTGGATAACAAAATTCAGCAGATTTATCTTAGGGGATAATTCTGCGGAAACTCAAGTGTATTTTCCATCTTGATTTTTTTATAAAAAAGCATAGAATATGTGTACGACATCACAAAAACAGCTGCTTATAAAGCAGCGGTACATCAAGAGAGACAACGGGCCCTGAAGGGCGGGAGGTACATTTTCTATGACAAATGATATGACAACAGGAAGTCCTATAAAACTGATCATTAAGTTTATGATTCCTATGTGTCTGGGAAATATTTTCCAGCAGTTTTATAATATTGCAGATTCCATTGTGGCAGGACAGTTTCTGGGAGTAAACGCCCTGGCGGCCATTGGAAGCACAGGTTCCCTGATTTTTTTTGTGACAGGCTGGCTGAACGGACTGACCAGCGGCTTTTCCATTTGGGTGGCTCAATGGTTCGGAGCTAAGCGTCTGACCAGAATGCGGCATTTTATCGCCATGTCTATTTATGTATGTCTGTTTTTTGTAGTAATTATGACCGTGGGGCTGCTGTTCCTGAACGAGCCGATCCTGAGGCTGATGAATGCCCCGGAGGAGCTGATGGGAGATATCAGCAAGTATATGGCCATCATTTACGCAGGACTTTTTGTTACCTGTGCCTATAACGCTCTGTCGGCAGTGCTGCGGGCTTTGGGAGACAGCCGCTCTCCTCTGTATTTTCTGATCGTTTCCGCAGTGCTGAATGTATTTATGGATATCGGATTTATCGTGTTTTTCCATATGGGCGTGGAAGGCTGCGCCTATGCCACAGTGATCGCTCAGGGAATTTCCGCAGTGTTGTGCCTGATTTACATAATTAAGAAATTTGATGTGCTGAAGCTGAAGAAAAGAGACTTTAAATTTTCTTTTTTTGTGATCAGGAAATTGTTGTCCCTGGGAGTTCCCATGGGTCTGCAGTTTTCCATTACGGCCATCGGGACTATTATTGTTCAGGGAGCTATTAACGTATATGGACCGGTTTCTATGGCAGGATTTTCCGCAGCCAGCAAGATCCAGAATATTATCTGTACGGTATTTGTCTCCTTTGGGGCTACCATAGCAACCTTTGTGGGACAAAACCGTGGGGCGGGAAAGATGGACCGTGTGCGGAAAGGGGTATATATGACCCAGGCCATGATCCTGGTGTGCAGTTTTGTAATTATGGCGGTGATCTATTTCCTGGGAAAATATATGGTGCTGATCTTTGTGGATCCATCAGAGACGGATGTGATCCATGCGGCTCAGATTTATTTCAATACGGTGGCCTGGTGCTATCCTTTCCTGGGAAGTATTTACCTTTACAGGAACGCTCTTCAGGGCCTTGGTTATGGGCTTGTTCCTATGATGGGAGGAGTCTTTGAGCTATTGGCCAGATGGGGGATCGTGGCCCTGGTGGCAGGGAACGCCGGTTTCGGAGCTGTGTGTATGTCTGATCCGGCAGCCTGGATCGCTGCGCTGATCCCGCTGATCCCTTATTATTTCTGGACCATGAGGAAAGAGAGGAAGAAAGAAACGGCATAAAAGAGGGACATTTCATTGAGTTCTTCGGAAAGAGAAGATATAATAGAGACAGAATATATGTGAGCCGGGCTGGCTGAGAAAGGAGGCGCTGTTATGCCCAAAAAGATATCCATCGGCTATCAGGAATTCGATGAAATTATGGAAAAACAGTTGTTCTATATAGATAAAACCTCCTTTATAAAGGAGTGGTGGGAACGGGAAGATAAAGTTACACTGCTTACACGGCCCAGAAGATTTGGCAAGACTTTAATGATGAGTACAATAGAGAATTTTTTCTCTGTGGAAAGGTCAGAGAAGAAAGGGATGTTTGCAGGGCTGGATATATGGAAAGAGGAGGCTTATCGAGAACTTCAGGGGAAGTTTCCGGTGATCAGTCTTACCTTTGCTAATGTAAAAGAACGTACTTTCCAAATGACAAAGCAGCGCATCGGACAGATATTGGCCGACTTATACAGCAAACATATTTATCTTCTGGAAAGCGGACTGCTGACCGCAGATGAAAAGAAGTATTTTCAGAGCGTTACTATGGATATGGACGAAACGATAGCCACAATGTCTGTTCATAAACTGTCGGATTTTCTCAGCAGATATTATCAGAGAAAAGTGATCATACTGCTGGACGAGTATGATACGCCCATGCAGGAAGCCTATGTAAACGGATATTGGGATGAGCTGGTTTCTTTTATGAGGAGCATGTTAAATGCAGCATTTAAGACCAATCCATATCTTGAGCGTGGACTTATGACAGGAATTACAAGAATCAGCAGAGAATCTATTTTTTCAGATCTGAATAACCTGAAGGTTATTACCACAACTTCCCGGGAGTACGGCGACTGTTTCGGATTTACAGAAGAAGAGGTATTTGCAGCTTTAGAGACATATGGGCTTTCGGATAAAAAGATGGAGGTAAAAAGCTGGTATGACGGATTTACCTTTGGAGATAAAAGGGATATTTACAACCCATGGTCTATTCTGAATTATCTGGATAATAAAAAATTAGCCCTGTATTGGGCACCTGTAGATTGTCATCTACAGGTCGCAGGCAGTCGCCAAATATCTGCAAGCAGCTACTTGGCTCGTTGCCATTGCGAAAAAACGAGTAGCAACAGTCTTGCCGGAAAACTGATCCGTGAAGGGAGTAAAGGGATCAAGGAAAGATTTGAGGTGCTGCTTCAGGGAGGGAGCATTGAGGTCTCTATTGATGAACAGATCGTATATGAACAGCTTTCTTTTAAGGAAAGCTCCATCTGGAGCCTTTTGCTGGCTGCAGGTTATCTGAAAGTAGCAGAGACAAAATTTATGGAGAATACAGGATATACGTTTTATGTGCTGAAGCTTACCAATAAAGAAGTGCACTGTATGTTTCTCTCGATGGTCCATGACTGGTTTTCCGACTATGACAGCGGCTATAATGAATTTGTGGAGGCTATGCTTCAAGGCGATGTAAAAGCTATGAACGTGTATATGAACCGGGTAGCATTAAATACCTTCAGCTTTTTTGACAGTGGGAAAAAAGCCTCTGCAGAAAATGAACCGGAGAGATTTTATCATGGATTTGTTTTAGGATTGATCGCTGATCTGGCGGAACGCTATACGATCACTTCAAACAGAGAAAGCGGTTTTGGACGCTATGATGTGATGCTGGAGCCGAAAACCGCTTCTGATGACGGGATCATATTGGAATTTAAGGTTCAGGATCATGAAGAGGAGAAATCTCTGGAAGACACCGCTCAGGCTGCCCTTAAGCAGATTGAGGAAAAAAGATATGCGTCATCTCTGGAAGCAAAAGGGATACCCAAAGAAAGGATACGCAGATATGGATTTGCTTTTTCAGGGAAAAAGGTATTGATCGGAAAATGAGCGGCATAAATGAAGGAGCTGTCATATGAGACATATGTCAGGAATACTTATGTATTCTGGATTTTGTTTCATAGGGCAGCTCCTTTATTTATGCTATTTAAAGAGGTGATAAACTGTTAATTCAGCTTCTTCCCGGCGTCATCCGGATTTTCAAAAGGTCCCACACAGGGATGAAGACTTCTGTGGTTTCCGAAATAGTCTTCGTTGAAGGTGATAGGGGAACCGTCGGGATTCTCAAAAGATTCTTCCGGTTCAAAGGCCATTCCCAGAGTTTCGGTACTGATGGTGCCTACTGTGATCTCAGGCAGGAGTTCATAGAGGTTGGTGTTCAGTTTCCATTCTCCGTTTTTTTCTTCCAGGGAAAGGGTAACTTTATGAGTATCGTCTACCACACAGTTCTTTTCTTTCTTCCAGGGTTTTGCGCCGTTTAAGTATACATTTCCCTCTGCCCATACAGGAAGGTGAATGTAATACCGGTCGCTGTCCGGACTGCCCATGCCGCAGTAGCCATCAAAATCTTTTACCCATTCTTCGTAGAGCTGGTATCCGTTGTCAAACATCCAGGTTCCTACGTCTAAATTTCCGTCATCCCATCCGTTCTTTCCTTCTCCCTGGAGATAGTCGTAGATCTTCACCATGCCAGGACGCTTTGGCTGCTGAACAAAAATATTATTGTAGAAACGGTCATCTCCATGAAGAAAGGTCATAAATCCTGCCACTTCTGTTCTGTGGGGAACATGGTATGGGGTATATCTTGGCGAAGATAAGGTAAGGGCTCCGTTGTCTGTGCCTTTTCCTACAGCGGTAAGGGCCCCGGCGATCAGGTTGTGGACAAATGCTACGCCCTGGGTGGCCAGCTTCACGCTGCGGTCAGAAAGAAGCAGGTTGTTGTCCACCAGAGTAGGGCCGTGGGATACTTCGATGAAGATATCCTCCCCCATGCCGGGATCACTGGGATCTATGCAGTCATCGGGAAGCGGCAGACAGTTGTCATGGAACAGGTTCTGGGTCACACGGGTGCCCTGTGCCTGCCAGTCCAGCCACAGACCTCTGGTGCAGTGGTGGATATGATTTCTCCGGTAGATCACGTCAATAGCGGCGTGCATTTTGATTCCGCCGATTTCCGCCCCGGCAAGATTCTGCTTGTTGTTAATATGGTGGATGTGATTATCCTCAATTAAAGAGAAGACGCCGCCTAAATGTCCTACAATGCCGGTCTGGCCGCAGTCGTGGATATTACATCTCCGGATAATATGAGAGCCGATATTCTCCTTTGTCCATCCCTCTCTCTGGGCCTGACAGATACAGTCGCGCTCTGTCTGGGTCCCGTCTTTAAATTTCCAGGTAAGCCATTTGTTGTCATTGTTTGGCTGTCTATATTTTCCCAGGGAAATGCCAGAGCATTTGGAGTGGGATACTTCGCAGTCTTCGATGATCCAGCCCTTAGACCAGTGAGGACCGATCATGCCTTCCTGGTAAGCGGTTGGAGGCGCCCACTGGGTAGCTGCCTTGGTTACTGTAAAGCCAGACAGAGTGATATAGCCGACCCCTTCTTTGTCAGGATAGAAGCAGTTTCTCCGCACATTGATCTCTACATTTTCTTTATTTGGATCTGCACCCTGGAAATTGGCGTAGATCACAGTCTCGTTTTTCTCTTCATCCTGCTGGGTATACCAGGTATAAACAGAGAAATCAGGATCCCAGGAAGTCCTGGATTTTACAGGATTTAAAACTTTATCCAGTTCCGTAACTTCATATAAGGACTTGTCATTGAGATATACTTCTCCGGTATGAGCGATGAAAGTAGCAATAAACCAGTCGCCCCTTACCAGGGTGGTGTAGGGATTGTAATTTCCGAAAAGTCCGTTGGGGATCCTGGCGACCCATACATTACCGCCGCCTTCTTTCTCTTCATAAGGTTCCCAGCATTTCACTTCTTCTGCTCCGGTGATCACAGCTTTTAAAGGTTCCACAGAAGTGTAGGTGATCCTGGCGTCTTCGGTTCCGGCGTTTACGGGATTTACATATTCCCGGTAAACGCCCGGATATACCAGGACTTCATCTCCGGCTTTGGCCAGATTGGCGGCCTCCTGGATATGCCTGAAAGGGTATTCTTTGCTTCCGTTTCCGCTTCTGGAGACGGAGGCATCAACGTAGTATTTCATGATATCAAAACCTCCCGATTTGTTATTTCTTAATTGCATTATAGTGTTCAAAATTTTTGGAAGCAATAGAGGAAAGGGGGAACTTTATAGAATAAATTGATGGACAGACTCTATGGCTGTTATATTTTTATATTAAATAAAAGAAATTTTACCCTCAGTGTACAAGAGACCAAATGGTCAGAACGGCTGAATTTGCAGTTCTGCTGCGTTACTTTCAATCGGCGTACATCCAGTACGCCTCATTCAAGTGCCTTGCAGAACTGCAAATTTAGCTCCTTCTGACTCTCCGACCTCTGCCATAGGAATTTTGCCCATTTTCAAGGCAGACGAAAGAGGCGTACTGGACGTACGCCGACTGAGGATAACGCCGAAAATGGGCAAAATTACATGGCAGAGGCGTTTGGCCCCTTGTACACTGAGGGTAGCTTTAGTTTATGAAAAAAGAGTGGGTATTTATGGGAAGCATGAGCAGGGTATTATCCGGATAAAGCCGTATTATTGGGAAGACGGCGTGGAAATACCCTGGAAGCAGGCAATGGATTAAAAAGAAAAGCTATAAGAGAACTCTCCCGGGAGGAAGGAGATTCTCTTATAGCTTTTTTCATTAGTCTTCTTCCTTTGTGCTGGCTACAAGACGACCAAAATTACTCTGATACAGACCGTCTTGGATAATACGGTACTGCTCAAATTCACTTTCTGCAAAGGCTTTGGCGATTGCCTTTTGCAAATCTACCGTGCTGTTTCGAATTTGCAGTCTGTTATTTTTCTTTTCAGTCATTGTATATCACCATTGTTTGGGGAAATTTCTTTTTCCGGCAAAGGCCTTGGCTGCTGCTCTCTATAAACTGATGGAGATACCCCCAGCTTTTTCTTAAAGCTGTTACTGAAATAGTATTGGTTTGCATATCCGCATTTGCTGCTGATCTCTTTCAGAGAAAGGTTTGTAGAGGAAAGATAACGGCAGGCGCTTTCAATCCGGAGGGCTGCAATGGTGTCGCTGATACTCTGTCCAGAGACTTTTTTGAAAAGCGTACTCAGATAAGCCGGCGAGATATTGGCATGCTGGGCGATGTCGTTTAGGCAAAGGCTGCTGTGCTCAAAATTTTCTTTTATATATCCCATGGCGACATTGTATACTTGATTATGATAGTTTTCCATGGAAGAATCCAGTTTCCGGTAAGCCATAACACAGAGCTTTTTGATCCAGACTACAAATTGCTCATAGGTCCGGAAGGAATCAAAATGCTTATATACTTCCAGGATTTCTTTCTCCAGATCAGCAGTCTCCAGGTTCATTTCATAGAGAAATTTCAGGATACGTCCCAGCAGAGAATAAATGCGGATAAAGATCATATTTTTGTCTTGTACCTGGCTGGTAAGCTGCTGGAAAAAGGCTTTCAGCCAGTTTTCAATGGCGTCGTCCTCTTTGGAACAGATCAGCCGGATCAGTTCTTCTTCGGAAGCCTCAGAAAAAGATAAAAGACTGAATTCCTTTCCAAGGGCGTCTTTTGCGTCAAAAATATTTTTGTGAGGAAAAAAGAACCGGTATTTTAACGCCCGGGAAGCACTGGCGAAAGAAGCCGGGAGTCTCCAGATATTATCTACTGCGCTTCCCAGACCGATATTCAAAGTGTAATGAAAATTATTGTAGGACTTTGTGATATCTTCTACTGTGTTATGTACAGACTGAAGAAACTTTCGGCGGGAATGGCTGCTGCCGCCTAAGATACAGGTAATCTCCTCAGCATCTGTCAGATAATGAAAGTAGCTGAATCCATGGAATTTTTCTTTCAGAAGATCCAGAATATTCAATAATTCCATCTGGAATTGGGCGAAGTCCGGGCGGTTGTCGGTTTCCCCGGTATATTCGGCCTCCAGGACAAGTACGATAAAATAATCATAATCTGTTTTTAGATCCAGGTATTCCAGAAAGTCTCCCAGGCGGAGTTTTGGATCTTCTCCCGGATAATGGAGGAGGTCGTCAAAAAATTTATCGGTCATCAAAGGACGGCTGGCTCTGAGCAATTCCTGGTTTTTCCGGATCTTATCTAATTGTAAGAAGGCGTTCTGGATTTTTTCGGTAAGATAGGGATAGTCCAGAGGTTTTTCAATATAATCATAGGCTCCCAGGCGTATGGCACGCTTGGCGTATTCAAATTTATCATAGGCGCTGACCAGGATGATCTTAACCATAGGATTTATGGACAGGGCCAGTTTACACATGGAAATCCCGTCAAGGTCCGGCATTTCTATGTCGGAAATGATCAGATCCACGGAAGTTCTTTTCATAGCTTCCAAAGCGGAGCGGCTGTTGTATTCAATAATAGAGACTTCTGCATCCAGAGACGGCCAGTCTATATTTTTTTCAATACCTTCTGCTGCGAGAGAATTGTCGTCAACAATCATTACTTTCTTCATAGTCTTCCTCCATTTGATCAAATTCTATAGTGATCACTGTTCCGTGATATAACCGGCTCTCAATGGAAATATGGCCGTTTCCGAAGTGGGGACTGGAAATCCTTTTATTTACATTGCCGATCCCGAAATGCTTTTCATAGTTTACGGCTTTGCTGTCCAGGGTACGCCTTAGTTCTTCCAGCTGTTTTTCACCGATTCCCACCCCATTATCTTCAATGGTGATAATTACAGTATCTTCCCCGTATACAGCGGCGATGTGCAGATGAATCCGGGGAGCCCGCTGGGAAAGTCCGTGGAGAATGGAATTTTCCAGAAAAGGCTGGAGGGTAAATTTACAGATCAGGAAATTTTCAATGCCGTCTTCTAGATCAAATTCCCAGGACAGATTATCATTATGGCATAATTTCTCTATTTCCAGATAAAGACGGGCAATTTCCAATTCATCCTTTATAGTGATCAGGTCTTTGGATTTTCTAAGAGTCATCCGGTAGAACCGGGTGAGATTTGTCAGCATTTGATCTGCAATATCCAGTTTTCCGATGGACTGACAGGTCTGAATGGATCCCAGAATATTATAGAGAAAATGGGGATTGATCTGTGATTGAAGCAGCTGGTACTTCAACTTTTCTTCAGTAAGGGAAAGGTCCAGGATGGACTGCATATTATCTTTCAGGGACAGCTGCATTTTCTGAAAAGTCAGTCCCAGACGGTCAATCTCATCATAAGTTTCCGGGTCTTTTCCGGGAGGGATCAGTTCTGACAGATCTTCTTTGGGAGAATCAAGAGTCAGATGTTCCATAGCCCGTGATAAGAGCCGTATCTTTTTTGTTAATTTTCCGGAGATCGCAATGATCACAAGCAGCGTTAAAGGCAGAGAACAAAGCAGGGTGATCAAAATGGACTGTATCAATACCTGTACATTTTCCTGAATATAAGAATCCGGGATTTCCGTGATATGATACCAGCCGTTCTGAAGCTGTACGCAATGATAGGTAATATTGTCTTTATAGAGGATCTGACTGGAGCTTTCTTTTAACTGTGAGAGAAGTGCCTCGTCTGCTCCAGGCGGATTGACAGGGGTATTGTGCGCGATGATCGTCCCCTGATCGGTCAGAATATAGCTGGACAGATTTTTGTCAGCAAAGGATTCCTCCAGATAACCGGAAAATTCAGAGATATCCAGAAAAATAATATAAGCATAGGCGATTTCTTTTGTCTCTGTATCTTTTAAAATACGGCAGCAGGCAATACAGTTTCGGCTTTCTTCTGTGCCGGAGATCAATAATGGAACAGACACATTTTTCTGGTAAAACCAGATAGAAGATGTGCCGGGATTCTCCAGGGCTGTTTCCGGAACATCATACTCCTCAAATTCCTCAAGGGGAAAGAAGTAGAGACGTTCATTAGCGCCCAGACGGTCCGAGGGAAGAAAAATACAGGCGTAATACAAATTAAAAGTGGATTTGAAAAGGGAAACATCATTTCTGATATCTGTCAGGGCAGATAAATATTCCATTGTAGAATCCGATTGTCCTAATGTATACATATCGTACTGCAGAGCATTTGCCACACTTTCTACATGGGACAGACGCTCGTTGATCTGCATATTCAGCTGCTCGTCAGAGGATATAGATGCGTTCAGGATCCTCTGTTCTGCAATATGATAGGATACAGAGTAAGAGATCCCTCCAATAATACATAAAGGGATAAACGTGCATAATAAAAAAGCACATAGCAGTTTGGCCTGAAAGTGAGAACGCCATTTGCCAGAGAGCATCCTGTTTTTTTTCATAAAAACCTCCTAAATATATAGATACATCTATGAGTTTTATTATAAAAGAGAGAAAAACAGGATTCAATAAAGATAAAAATAATATAAACGAATCGAAAAATATTGTATTTTGAAAAAAACAGCTTTTTGTTATTCTGAGTACATCAAAAACAAAGGGCGGCGGGAATAGAGAAGAACGCCCGGATAGGAGGAAAACATGAGAAAGAAAGTTGTGAGTATGTTACTTGCCACAGTCATGGCAGCAAGTATGCTTGCGGGCTGCGGAAACGGCAGTTCCGAAAGCGGCGGCGACGCCGGATCAGGAGAAGGGAGCGGTACTTCAGATGAGGCGTACGATCTGACCTTATATAGCATTAATACAACAGACCCGGAATTTGATCAGTGGCTCGATAACGTAGAAGAAGCTACGGGACTGAATATTAATGTGATCGCAGCGCCTACGGATTCTGACACCCGCCAGCAGAAAATCACCACTATATTATCTACCGGCGATGCTTCCGTAGATATCATAGAGATCAATGATGAGATGAGTTCTGCGTTTAAAAATTCCGGCTGGCTGGAAGGACTCAACGATACAGTTATGACAGAAGATATTGTTGATAATTTCGCCAAGGGCTATGTGGAAAATATGATCACAGACAAAGACGGAAATATTATCGGAGTACCCGGATACACAGGATATCTGGCCTTTTGGGTAAACCAGGAGATCATGGATGAAGTGGGAATTACCTCAATTGACACAAAGGAAGACTTCATGAAGTATATGGAAGCTGTCTCAGGTGACGGACGGTACGGATATGGAGGATCCTGGGAGAAAACATATGTTTTTAATGAGATCGCCCAATTTGTCAATATGTTCGGAGGAGATTATTTCGACTGGACGAAAGAAGAAAATAAAGAAGCGATTCAGTTCCTTTATGATATGGTCCAGAATGGACAGACGCCTATCGATCAGATCGCAGATAAATATGAACAGATGAATCCGAAAGCCAATGATGGAAAATACGGATGCTGGTTTATGTGGGGACTCGGAACGGATTATGAATCTGCAGGTATGCTGGGAGCAGATAAGATCCATATGGCTATGGTTCCGTCCTTTACAGAGGATGGAAGCAGATATGTCTTCACAGATTCCTGGAACTATGTATTAAACTCAGCTTCTAAGAATAAAGAGGCGGCTATTAAATTCCTTCAGTATATGGCAGATGAAGGCGGAATGAAAGCATCTTATGAATGTTTTGACCGGTATCCGGCCAGAACGGACGTGGCAGAAAAGATCGTTCCGGATTCAGATCCTGCAAAAGAAATGTATAGCAGATATGCTACGGAGTGTACAGTTTCAGGACGTCCTATGCTTCCTCAGACCATGGAATTCATTACAGATATGGGAACGATTTTCCAATCCTGTATGCAGGGAGATATTTCTGTAGACGAATTTTGCACGAATGCCCAGGAACTGGTTGATAAGTACAGCGAGTAAGGGAAACAGCAGGCTGCCGCAGAAATGTGGCAGCCTTACTTACAGAAGCGGAGAAAAGGAGGAAAGGATATGGCCGTAAGTAAAAAAGCAATGAAGTGGATTCCCTGGGTTTTGATTTTACCGGTTGTACTTATCAGAGGATTTACCACGCTATACCCGATTCTGGTTACAATAAAGAACAGTTTTTTTGATATTAAGATTTTAGCCGGGGTCGATGAATTTGTAGGACTGGCAAATTATATAAATGTATTTAAAGATGCGAAGGTTCAGACATCTGTGATTTTTACAGTTATGTTTGTTGTAGTATCTATGTTTTTCCATATACTGCTGGGAGTAGCGCTGGCCTTGATACTCAATATGAAATTTAAAGGACGCCGCTTCCTGAGGACGATTGTCCTGATCCCCTGGGCTATGCCTACTGTTGTAGCCGGAATGGCGGCGAAATGGGCTTTTAATAATGACTATGGACTGATCAATGATTTTGTCCGGAGATTTTTTTCAGATTTTCAGTTTAACTGGCTGATCCATACAGAATCAGCAAGATCTGCGGTTATTGCAGTAGATTTGTGGAAGGATCTGCCGTTTTTCGCTATTTTAGTACTGTCGGGTCTTCAGTTTATATCCGAAGATATTTATGAAGCAGCCAGGGTAGATGGAGCGAACGGGATCCAGTGCTTTTTCAGGATCACACTTCCGCTGATCGCAAGAAATGTTTTGACATTATGTATACCCTTCACGCTCTGGAGACTGACCAGTTTCGACC
The DNA here is from genome assembly GCF_002161285.1 of Blautia sp. An81. Classification (GTDB taxonomy): domain Bacteria; phylum Bacillota; class Clostridia; order Lachnospirales; family Lachnospiraceae; genus Blautia; species Blautia ornithocaccae. Next base: position 92,557 of record NZ_NFHH01000008.1, read on the forward strand.
TTGTTTATGCCATGACATCTGGAGGACCGGGAGAGGATACAGCTTTGATCGCCTACCGCATTACTACGGAAGCCTTTACAAATCTGAATGTAGGTTATGCGGCTACATTAGCAGTTATGCTGTTTATGGTAATGGCTCTGTTCAGTTTTATTAATATGCGGTTTATCAGTAAGATATCGGATTGACGGGAGGGTTAAGAATGCAGGATAACGCAAAATATAAAGTATACAGAGGATTGATAACGGTAGGAAGATGGGTTTTATTTGCCGTCGTAGCATTTATCATCTTGTTTCCTGTATACTGGATCTTTATTTCATCCATTACTCCATCAGGAGAACTTTTTAAAACCCCCATTGATTATCTGCCGGACCATCCTACACTGGAAAGCTATTTATTTCTGATCGAGAATGTAGGGCTTTTAGAAAAGATAGGGAATACAATATTGATCGTAGGGATCACACTTATCGTAGGGACAATTTTGTGCTGCATGGCAGCCTATGGTTTTGCCAGGTTTACATCAAAAGGGGTATCACTGGCTTTTGCTTTTGTGATCGCCACTATGCTTATACCGGAGGTTGTGACCGCCAGACCTTTGTACGAATTTATGAGAACGGTGGGACTATATGATACCTATATAGGTCTGATCATTTTATATATCAGTGCGGTGATTCCGTTTACTGTGCTGATCCTGAAAAACTTTGCTTCAGAGATCCCGGTATCTCTTGAAGAAGCTGCGGCTATTGATGGCGCTAATTTTATACAGAGGCTTTTTTTGATCGTGCTGCCTCTTATGCGTCCTGCCATCGCTACGGTCTGTATCATTAATTTCATAACCTGTCTGAATAACTTTTTCACACCGCTGTATTATTCCAATAATATACAGGTTTTATCCGTATCCATTGTACAGCTTCCGCTGCGGGATAATATGTATGGAGTTCCCTGGGATCTGGTAAGCGCTATGGGATGGATCATCCTGCTTCCGATCATTATCTTTGTAGCAGTCTTTGAGAAACAGATTATGGATGGTATAATGGCAGGAGGAGTGAAAGCATGATCATATATGGGAGGAAAACAGAATGAATCAAATATTTGGAGGAAGCCTGTCTTCTCTGCCATTTGCAAGGCATGAGAAAAGCAGGTCTATAAACGCAGAGAACCCAACGGGTGAAAAAGGAAAAGGAGGGATGACCGCCAGTGAACTGGGGCCGTCCAGAAAGGGAAGTCCCTGCCTTAGAAATATCAAGAGTGGGGACACGGTAACTCTGGCAGAGATCCAGGGACCGGGAATGATCCATCATATCTGGATCACAGTAACGGATAAGACCACAGAGGCAGACCGTTTTGTACTCCGAGACCTGGTGCTGCGGATGTATTGGGATGATGAGGAAAGCCCGTCGGTAGAAACGCCTCTGGGAGACTTTTTCTGCTGCGGTTTCGGTGAGGAATGTATCGTAAATTCCCTGCCGGTAGCTGCTGTGCCCAGCCGTGGGCTGAATTGTTATTTCCAGATGCCTTTTAATAAAAAGGCCAGGATCACTCTGGAAAATCAGCATGCCAATGAAATACCGGCGTTTTTCTATCAGATTGACTATGGGCTTTATCAGGACCCTTTCCCGTCAGACATCGCATATTTTCACGCACAGTGGAGAAGAGAGAAGATCACCCAGCTGCAAAAGGACTATGTGATACTGGATCAGGTAAAGGGGAAAGGCCATTATGTAGGAACCTACATGGCCCTTACGACTTTGGAGAGATACTGGTGGGGAGAAGGTGAGATCAAATTTTATATTGACGGAGATGAAGAGTATCCCACTATCTGCGGTACAGGGACAGAGGACTATTTCGGCGGTTCCTGGAGTTTTGCAAAGCAGATAAACGGAAAAACAGTAGAGCAGAATTATTGTACGCCATATATGGGATATCCCTACTATTCCAGTCATGATGAGAAAATCCATAATCTTTACCACAATGACGACTGTATGCCTATGCGGGGATTTTACAGGTGGCATATTCAGGATCCCATCTGTTTTGAGGAAGATCTGAAAGTAACGATCCAGCAGATCGGAGTGGGATACAGAGGACTTTTTGAAAGGCAGGATGATGTGGCCAGCGTGGCCTACTGGTATCAGGCAGAGCCTCATAATCCTTTCGGCCCGATGCTGAAGAAAGAAGACAGGTGGCCCAGATAAGGAGCAGAAGTTGAAAAAATATGTATTGGGGATTCTGTTTTGCAGCTGTCTGCTGGGAACAGGGATCGGCTGTTCAGAAAAAGCCAGAGAAGAAAAAATACCGGAAACTGGAAAGAGCGGCCAAAATGAGATTACGATCATGCATGTAGATGCAGATTATCCGGAATTTCAGAAATTCATTGATCAGGCTGAAAAAGATCTGGATCTGAAAATCCATATTGTTTCTTATCCGGAAAATGCAGATAACCGGCAGGCGGAGGTATCTACCATACTCTCTGCCGGAGAGGATTCTGTGGATATTTTTTCAGTAAATGATGAAATGGTCAGTGAATTTAAATATAAAGGTTATCTGGAACCGCTGAATGATACAGTAATGACGGAAGACATTCTTTCCTGTTATCCGGAAAGTTATATGGAGCATATCGCTATGCTGGACGGGAAGGTGTATTCTGTGCCATATTATATGGATATTATGGTATTCTGGGTCAATAAAAGCATGATCGGCGATATGGAGATCAGGACCCAGGAAGATTTCCAGCGCCTTCTGGAGACGGACTTCGGTGAGGGACGCTATGGATACGGAAGCGCATGGGACAGCGCTTATGTATATAATGAACTTTCCGAATTTATTAATTTTTTTGGCGGCAGTTATTATGACTGGAACAGCCCGTCTACCCGGGAAGCTCTTACCTTTCTGGCGGATATTGTGAAAAAAGAGCAGACGCCCATAGAGCAGATAACGGACCAATATGAACAGTTGGAACAAAAATTTCTGGAAGGAACCTACGCCAGCATCTTTGTCTATAGCGGAACACTGGATATGTTTGTGCGGGCAGGCGCATACAGGGAAGACTTCATACAGCTTGCACCCCTGCCCAGGTTCAAAGAAAATGTTACCAATATAGCGGCCTGGCAGTATATCCTGAATAAATCTTCGGCGAATAAGGAGGCGGCTATCCGTTTTCTGAAATATGCGGCCAGCCGTGAAGGAAGCATTGCCTACGCAGAATATATGAACCGGCTTCCGGTAAGACTGGACATTATCAGAGAGGAAGATCTGGACATTCCCGGATTTGAGCAGTTGAGAGAGTATGTGGAAAATACAGAACTGAAGGAAAGGCCTTTTTCCAGAAATACTATGGAAGATATTACTTCTATGGGCGCTTTGTTCCAGAGATATGTCCTGGAGGAAATCAGCCTGGAAGAGTTCTGCAAAGGCGCGCAGAACATTACAGATGGTTTCTGAAAGAACTATATGCAAATATCATGTTCAATATATAAGACCTGGCACTTAAAAACAATCTGTGCCGGAAAGAAAAATTATGCCATAAAGTACCGTAGCTTTAGAAAAGTCCGGACTTTATGGCATAGTCTTTTACTGGAACTTAAAAGTATCCTTAAATCCTGCCCACTTCTGATCTTTTTCACTTAAATTCAACGGCGTTCCATCCTTTAAGCAATATCCCTCAGCAGAAGCAGTACCTTTATATTCTCCGGTAACTTCCGGCCACTCAATACCGATTTCCGGATCGTTCCAGGCCATGCCCCCTTCGTCACCGGGATGGTAGAAGTCTGTGCATTTATAGCAGAACTCGGCCACATCGCTGAGTACCAGGAAGCCGTGGGCAAAGCCCTGGGGAATGTAGAACTGCTTTTTGTTTTCTTCAGAAAGCTCTACGCCGAACCATTTGCCGTAGGTTTCGCTGTGGGTCCGAAGATCTACCGCCACATCAAAGACCTTTCCTTTGATGACCCGGACCAGTTTGCCCTGGGGGAACTGCTTCTGGTAATGAAGGCCTCTTAATACACCCTTTGTGGAGCAGGACTGGTTGTCCTGGACAAAGTTCATAGTAAGGCCTGCCTCCTCCATGTCCTTCTGATTATAGGTTTCCATAAAATAACCTCTGTCATCGCCGTGAACAGCAGGTTCTATGATGCAAAGCCCTTCAATAGGGCATTTAGTTACTTTGATCTGTCCCATGAAATCCTCCTTTATTTATATAAAGTTCTGTGATAAATTTGATAAAAATTCTGCCGGAACAAAGAATCCTGATTCTTGACAGCATCAAAATTCAATTTCAGCCAGGTAGCGTTTCACTGCATCCTGCCAGGTTGGAAGAAGGTTAAAGCCGTTGGCAGTAAGCTTGCTTTTGTCCAGACGGCTGTTGAAAGGCCGTTTTGCCTTGGACACGCCGTATTCTTCTGTGGTCACAGGAGTTACGGTCACCTTTTCATACTCTTTGTGGCCGGCTTCAATAGCCTGACGGAAGATTTCTTTTGTGAAATCATACCAGCTGATGTAGCCGCCTTCGTTAGTAGCGTGGTAGTAGCCATACTTTTCTGTTTCAATCATATCTACCAGCAGTACGGCCAGATCCAAAGTGTAAGTCGGAGTGCCGATCTGGTCGCTGACTACCCGGAGCTGATCGTGGGTTTTTCCAAGATTCAGCATGGTCTTAATGAAGTTCTTGCCGTTCTTGCCGAATACCCAGGCAATACGGACAATGAAATATTTTTCCAGGTTTTCGGAAACTGCCAGTTCTCCGGCCAGCTTGGTCTCTCCGTACACATTAAGCGGCTTGTAATCCTTGCAGTCCGGCTCCCAGGGCTGGGTGCCCTGGCCGTCGAAGACGTAGTCGGTGCTGATGTAAACCATCTTACAGCCCAGGTCTTTGCACACCAGGGCAATATTTCTGGTGCCGTCGGCATTGACTTTCCGGACAGTTTCTTTTTTATCTTCATCTTCTGCCAGGTCTACGGCAGTCCAGGCAGCGCAGTGTACCACTACGTCGGGATTTACTTCTTTTAATACTTTTTCTACAGAAGCTTTATCCGTGATATCCATGGGAACATAAGGCATAGTTACAACGGCGGTGCCGTCTGGGATACCGCTGTAAGTATCTTTAATATCTGATCCAATGCCTTCATAGCCCCTCTTTGCAAGTTCGTTCATCACGTCATGGCCTAACTGGCCGGCAACACCTGTAACTAATACTTTCATGAGCATGTCCTCCTATCTGTTTCCATACATTTTTTCATAATAATTCTGGTATTCACCGGAGATGATAGTTTCCCACCATTCTCTGTTTTCCAGATACCATTTGATGGTTTTCTTGATGCCGTCTGCGAACTTGGTCTCCGGCAGCCAGCCCAGCTCGTTGTGGATCTTGGTTGGGTCAATAGCATAGCGCATGTCGTGACCCTTCCGGTCTGCAACGTAAGTGATCAGGCTTTCCGGTTTGCCAAGTTCCTTGCAGATCAGTTTTACAATGTCAATGTTTTTCATTTCGTTGTGGCCGCCGATGTTGTAGACCTCTCCTACACGGCCTTTGTGGATGATCAGGTCGATAGCTTTGCAGTGGTCTTCCACATACAGCCAGTCTCTTACATTTTCACCTTTTCCATATACAGGAAGAGGCTTGTCATTTAAAGCATTGGCGATCATCAGAGGGATCAGCTTCTCCGGGAAATGGTAAGGTCCATAGTTATTGGAGCAGCGGCTGATGGTCACAGGCAGGCCATAGGTACGGTGGTAAGCCAGTACCAGAAGGTCGGCTCCTGCCTTGGAGGAGCTGTAAGGGCTGCTGGTGTGGATAGGGGTTTCTTCTGTAAAGAACAGGTCCGGACGGTCCAGAGGCAGATCTCCGTAAACTTCGTCTGTAGATACCTGATGATAACGCTGGATCCCGTATTTCCGGCAGGCGTCCATAAGTACGGCAGTTCCTTTGATATTGGTGTCCAGGAATACTTCCGGATTTTCAATGGAACGGTCTACGTGACTTTCAGCGGCAAAGTTTACCACCATGTCCGGATGCTCTTCTTCAAATAATTTATATACGGCTTCTCTGTCAGTAATGCTTTCTTTTACAAAACGGAAATTAGGATTGTCCATAACAGGGGCAAGAGTAGAAAGGTTTCCTGCATAAGTCAGACAGTCAAGACAGATGATCCGATAGTCCGGATACTTGTCCAGCATATGGAAAATAAAGTTGCTTCCGATAAATCCGGCTCCGCCGGTAACAATAATGGTCATAATGGTTCTCCTTTTATAATGATATTTTTAATAAAGCGGATTTATGACAAAAACCCGCTCATCCGGAAAACTGTTTTAAGAAGAATTCCGGGAAATCAGTGGAGGCTGTCCAGATATTTGCCGTCCAGAACGTCTTTTAAATACTGGCCGTACTGATTTTTCTTCAGGACTTCATATACCTTCATAACATCGTCTTTGGTGATCCAGCCGTTTAAGTAGGCAATCTCTTCCAGGCAGGCAATTTTTCTGTGCTGATGGTCTTCCATGGTCTTTACAAAGTTGGTGGCTTCTACCAGGCTTTCATGAGTACCAGTGTCCAGCCAGGTAAAGCCCTGTCCCAGGAGCTCTACATTTAGCTGTCCGGCCTCCAGATAGATACGGTTCAGATCTGTGATCTCCAGTTCTCCTCTGGGGCTTGGTTTTAAGTTTTTCGCATAGTCTACAACCTTATTGTCATAGAAATACAGTCCGGTAACGCAGTAGTTGCTCTTTGGATGTTCCGGTTTCTCTTCAATGGAGATGGCCTTTCCGTTTTCATCAAACTCTACGATACCGAAACGCTCCGGATCGTCTACATAGTAACCGAATACTGTGGCGCCTTTGCCCATTTCTGCATTTTCTACAGCTGCTTTCAGCCTTTTCTTCAGGCCGTGGCCCGCAAAAATGTTGTCTCCCAGAACCATGGCTACGCAGTCATTTCCAATAAAGTCTGCGCCGATGATAAAGGCCTGAGCCAGTCCGTCAGGACTGGGCTGTACGGCATAGGAGAGTTCAACGCCAAACTGGTGGCCGTCTCCTAAAAGAGCCTCAAACCGGGGAGTGTCCTGAGGGGTAGAAATGATCAGGATATCCCGGATCCCTGCGTTCATGAGAACAGACAGAGGATAGTAGATCATAGGCTTGTCATAAATTGGCAGCAGCTGCTTGGATGTTACCATGGTCAAAGGGTAAAGGCGGGTTCCTGAACCGCCGGCAAGAATAATACCTTTCATGAGATAATCTCCTTTGTATATTAGTTATTTTTGTTCTTTAGTTTTCCATAAGCTGTCGATTATAAACGGATATGTTCATAAGATTAGGATTAAGGCTCCTGACCTTATGTTAAATCTATTATATAAGATGACGTTACGTCACCTTCAACCCCTATTTTCCAATTTTAAGAAATATTTTATTCCCGCGAGCAACGAGCCAAGCGGGCATGCTCGCATGTCCATTTGGCGACTGCCGCGAGGGTCTAATACTCCGATGCCTGCATCGGGTTTTTTGACTTACTGCGGCAGGCAAAAAAGCCGGCATCCTTGGTGATATAGAAGCCATCGGCAGTTTTTTTGGATACAAAGGATCGGAATTCTTTGTATCTGTCCAGAATGTACTGATTCTGATTTCCATGGCAGGACAGGATATAGGCTATAAGGGGCTCCGCCTGGGTGACCAGAAGACTGTCCTCATACCGGTGCCACTCTACATCTGAAAAATAAGGACTGAGAATAGAAGGACCGTTTTCTTTGCCGAATTTTTCATAAAGCTTGTCCGCAGAAAGTATAATACGGCTGTCAAAATCCTGGACCAGACGGCTGATTTCACACATATGCTGGGTTCCATAGGCACTGCAGTAGAAAATTCCGCCAGGCTTTAATACCCGCCGGATCTCTTTTAAGGTTTTATCCAGATCATCACAGTAAAACAGTACGTGATTGGCAATGACTGTGTGAAAACTTTCATCAGGGAAAGGGATTTCCTGGCAGTCGAAAGCCTGAAAGGAAAAACGGGGATCTCCTCCCGCCAGGTTTCTCTTGGCGTCTCTGAGCATACCATCGGAGATATCCGAAAGTGTGAGAAAAATATTTTCTGGAATCTTTTCCTTGTTCTGAGACCAAAGGGAGCCGTCTCCGCACCCAAGCTCCAGGATATCCGTTCTTTCCTGGATATGATACATTCGGAACAGCCAGGGGAACCACCCCTCTTTATTTTGAGAATAAAGGCTGTGGAGCCGGATTCTGTCAGAAATATTTTTTGAGTTCAGATACTGGCCTTTCAGACTTTTTTCCATTCCTGTAAGGTGGATCAGATCCAGCATATGGCTCCAGTTAATACTGCGGTTTTCCTGAATCTCCCTGGTAGTATCTTCTATAGCTTTTTCTACAAGCTGTAACTGTTCGATCCGGTCCTGGACCAGCTTCTGCTGGAGGGCGAGAGAATTCAGAGTAAAGTGATAGTCTGTGTCGTCGATGGTCATTTCCTTGATATCTTCCAGGGAAAAACCCAGATATTTCAGCAGCAGGATTTGCTGAAGCCGGGCAAAGTCCTTATCTGTATAGAAACGGGATCCTGCCGGGGAGACGTAGGAAGGCTTTAAAATATTCTGTTTGTCATAAAAACGGACAGTACGCACAGAAATGCGGGCCATTTTGGCAAACTGTCCCGAGGTATAGTATCCTTCTGGTTTCATAGGGGACTTCCTTATTAAATCTTTATTCCTGCGGGCATGCTTGTACGTCCATTTGGTGACTGCCGCAAGAGTCTTTGACTATCCCTATTATAAGGGGAAAGATAGGAGTGAGACAAGAGATTTAAAAAATTCTCATTTTTGGCATGGAAGAGTTTAGGACCAGTAGAAGAACTACTGGCGCACTCCTGTTCTTTTTGCTAAAATAAGAGAAAAGATTTGTCAGATTTTTTAAATACATTGGAAGTCTGAAAATTAGGAGGAACAGAAGTATGAAAATCGCATTATTAGAACCTATCGGAGTACCAGAAGAGACCATTCAGGCATATGGCGATAAGATCCGCAGCCTGGGCCATGAATTTGTAAGCTATGATACGGTGACCACAGATCCGGAGGAGCTGAAGGAGCGTTCTAAAGGCTGTGAGATCGTTATGATCGCCAATCACCCATATAAGGATGAAGTAGTTGCCGCATCTGAGGACTTAAAGATGATCTCTGTAGCATTTACAGGAATCGATCATGTAGGAACCAAAGCATGCAAAGAAAAAGGTGTGACTGTGTGTAACGCAGCAGGATATTCTAACGAGACTGTGGCAGAACTGATCCTGGGATTTGCAGTAGACGCTTTACGAAACGTGGCAAAAGCCAATGATGTAGTGAGAAAAGGAGGCACCAGTGCGGGAATCGGCGGCAGAGAAATCTGTGGAAGAACGGTGGGAATCATCGGGCTGGGACAGATCGGAACCAGAGCAGCGGAACTTTTCCAGGCCTTTGGGGCAAAGGTGATCGCCTATAACAGAAGTCAGTCTCAGAAGGCCATTGACATGGGAATTGAGTATCGGTCTCTGGATGAAGTACTGTCAGAAAGCGACATCATTTCTCTGAACCTGCCTTTAAATGATGAGACAAGAGGATTTATTGATAAAGAAAAAATCGGAAAAATGAAGAGTGACGCTGTGTTTATCAACTGTGCAAGAGGCCCCATTGTGGATAATAAGGCTCTGGCAGAAGCGTTAAATGAGGATAAGCTGGGCTTTGCCTGTGTGGATGTTTTTGACATGGAGCCTCCGATTCCGGAGGATTACCCTCTCCTTCATGGGAAGAATACTCTGCTGACGCCTCATCAGGCATTTATTTCTGAGGAATCTATGCTGAGAAGAGCAGAGATCGTCTTCCAGAATGTGTTTGCTTATCTGGAAGGAAAGCCGGAGAATGTATGTAAACTATAAAATAATAAGAAACTGCCCCATTAGTCATATATCAGGAATATTTTTGTATTTTATGAGACATATGACTAATGCGACAGCCCCTTTCATATCATACAGGCCAAACAACAGTTGAAACTGCCACCAGAACTGCCTGGGTAAGGAGGATTAACAGGAAAAGGGGAACAAACCATTTCCACCATTTTTCGATTTTTACTCCAGCAATACCGCAGATGATCGGAGCAGAAGCCGTAGGCCAGAGGACGTTGGACAATCCGTCGCCAAACTGGAACGCCAGGATAGAGGTCTGACGGGAAATACCTACCAGGTCAGCCAGAGGCGCCATAATGGGCATACTAGTCACTGCCTGTCCGGAGCCGGAAGGGATCAGGAAATTGATCAGAGTCTGAACGATCAGCATGGCTATGGAAGAAAGCCAGCCCGGAAGGTTGGTCAGAGGGATGGACAGTCCGTATACTACAGTATCGATAATATGACCGGACTGAAGGATCACCAGGATACCCCGGGCAATACCGATCATCAGGCAGGCTACGGCAATATCTTTAAAGCCGTTGGCCATTTTCTCTGCAATGGTATTAGGTCCCCAGCCCATGATAAAGGAACTTATGACGCCCATGATCAGGAAGGTGGTTGCAATATCTCCGAAGCCCCAGCCCTGGACTTTTACACCCCAGACGATCACTACGATACCGGCTACCAGAACAGCCAGAACGCCTTTTTCACGGATACCGAAGGGATGCTTATGTACATCATCTTCTGACATGGCAAGATGACTGAAATCATCGCCGTAGACCAGACTCTTAGTAGGATCTTTCTGGATCTTTAAAGCATAGCGGATAGTAAATATAGAAGCCACCAGGATCATAGCCAGATGGCAGATCAGCCGGTATCCGGAACCGGAAAGCTGGGGAACTCCGGCAATTTCCTGGGCCATGCCTACGGTGAAAGGATTCATAATAGAGCCGCTGTACCCAAGACCAGTACCCAGAGCCACAATGGCCAGTCCTACAATGGCATCATATCCCATGGCAATGGCAATTCCTACGAATATAGGGATGAAGGGAAACATTTCTTCAAATACGGCGATACTGGAAGAAGCGGCTCCGATAAGGGTAATAAAAATAGGAATGATAATGACTCGGGCATTTCCCTTTAGAATCCGCAGCATCCAGGCTACAAGGCCATTAAAGGCCCCTGAGGCAATGATTAATCCGATAGAAGCGTAGGCCACGAATACGAAGAAAACAACATCTGCTCCTGCTACCATGCCTTCGTAGATAGATTTTACGGCTTCAAAAGGCCCAACAGGAGATTGTTCAACTTCATGATAGGTTCCCGGAACTACCAGTTCTGTTCCAGATTCATTTGCCTCCCGGTCAAATTCCCCGGCAGGAAGAATCCAGGTGGCTACAGCACATACAATGATAAAGCTCACCAGCAGCACATAGATGTGAGGCAGGTGAAATTTCTTTTTTACTTTTCTTTCCATATGAATAATACTCCGATCTTTTTTGATTTTCTTCAGCTTTTACCCTTTCTTTCGACTAAGGGCGGCTTCCCAGGATTCTTTTACTTTTTCACAGAATTCCGGCTCATTATAAATTTTGAGGAAAAGCTCCGTCAGCACGGCTGCCCCTGAAAGCATAGCCTGATGAGCGGCCTCTGTACGGCAGGCATTACGGAATTCTGTGGTGTGAAGAGCCATTGTTTCTTCCGTGACCGCAATGAGAGGCTGGATTGCCGGACAGCGGTAGCTGACATTTCCCACGTCTGAGGAGCCGGAAGGGGCTTCTATAGGTCCTACTTTTTCACCGTATTTTTCCAGAAGCTGGGCCACAGTATTTTCCAGAGGAACAGTGCGCACCATGTCAAAGAAATCAGAAAGCCCTGGAGTCAGAGTGACCGTACAGTCCAAAGCCATAGCAGCAGCGTTGGCGCACTTGCGGATAGCTTCGTCCATGACCTCCAGTTTTTTCATGGAATCTGTGCGGAATTCCATGCGAATCTGGCAGAAGTCAGGGATGATATTCGGTGCTTTGCCTCCATCCAGTATCACAGAGTTTACATGGACATCTGGGGTGAAGCATTCACGTCTGGCATCAATAAGGTCCAGAAATTTTCTTCCGGCAGCCAGGGCACTTTTTCCCTCCCAGGGAGCCCCTACTGCGTGAGCAGTTTTTCCATGGAAATCTACCACATAGCAACGGAGGCTGAGCTCGTCCATATCCGGAACAGAGAGTCCTCCTGCTGTACTGTGCATCATGGCTGCCAGAGACATGCCGTCAAAAATTCCCTGCTCAGCCATCCCAATTTTGGCCCCGTTTTCTTCTTCGGCGGGAGTTCCGATGACATAGAGCTTTCCCTTAAAAGAATCTTTCAGTTCCATAAGTCCGAGACCAGACAGAACAGACAAGGCTCCGTGGAGATTATGGCCGCAGCCGTGACCGATTCCGGGAAGAGCGTCATACTCTACTAATAAAGCAGCGGAGGGCCCTTGGCCGTTGTCCAGATAACCACAAAAAGCTGTATCATACCCTGCATAGGGATAGGTTACCTGGAAGCCAGCTTCTTTCAGGATTTCAGCGATTTTTCGGCTGGATTCATATTCTTCATAGGGCAGCTCCGGATGATCCGAAAGGTCCAGACTGAGAGCTACGGCTTTGTGGTAATGTTTTTCCAGAGCCTGAAGAACCTGTTCCTTTTCAATACTCATAATAACAGTCCCCCTTTGTCTAAAAAGTGTTTAATTTAATGTATTAATAAATTATAACATTAAAGCGAGGGAGATACAAGAAAATTCAGACTATCTTGCATTAATACTTTTCTGGCGGAAAGCCTGACGGTACTGGCCTGGGGTCATTCCTTCCTGTTTTTTAAACAGACGCATGAAGTATTTCTCATCTGGAAAACCACAGGTATGGGCAATGGCGGATACAGACAGGAATTCTCCCTGACAGAGAAGATTCTTGGCGGCGGACAGTCTTATGTGATTTACATAAGTATTAACAGAATAGCCGGTATATTTTTTCATAAGAGAAGTAAGATAGGTGGGATGATAATGACAGCGGGCCGCAAGTTCCTCTACAGTAACCGGCTGGTCATAATGGCTGCGGATCCATTCGATTATATCCAGGAGCTTTCCGGGAGCCTGGTCTTCCAGGATGCGGTCCAGAGAAAGGCTTTCGGAGGAGAGCTCCAGCAAAAGCAGATTCAAAGCGTATCTGGTCTTCCAGGAAGATTGGTAGTTTTCTCTCTTTGCAATATCCAGGAGCTGGACAAAGAGAAGATGGCTCCGTTTTTCCATAGAGAGCCTTCCGGATTCAGGAAGGATAAAAGCTTCTGCGGAAGGAGAAAAAGGAGATAAAAGGGGATTGGACCGGTCTTTACGGAAGTTTAACAGCTCTTTTTTGGAAATGATCCGGCTTTCCGGATCTGTCATATGAAAATGCACCCAATAATAGGAAAGCTTTCCTTCACTGGGGGCATAACCGTAGTGGATCTGGCAGGGGAAAAGAAGCAGGGTTTCATTTTCGTGAACATCTATGTTCCTGCCGCTCTGATTTATATGGAGTGTTCCCCGGCAGACCAGGATCAGTACAAAGGCGTCGATACACCGGCGTTGGTGGAGAAAGCCTCCGTCACTTACCAGATTGCCGCAGGAGAGAAATTCAGCAGGAAAAGAGGCTTTTGCAGTACAATATAACATCTTGGATTTGTCCACCCTTTCTTTAAGAATGTCAGTTGTTTTAAAGGTTTTATATAAACTATAATACCATTAGTGAAAAAACAGGACAAGGTAAAATGTCCACCTTAAAAGAAAGGAGAAGGAAAATGTTTGAGAAAAAATTAAAACCTGTAGCGCCAGACCATATGAAAATCCAGGACCGCTTCTGGAAAGAATATATGGAACTTATCAGAAATCATGTGATCCCGTATCAGTGGGAGGCTCTAAATGACCGGATTGAAAATGCGGAACCTAGTTATTGCATCCAGAACTTCCGGGTAGCTGCGGGGCTTGAGAAAGGAACTTTCCAGGGCATGGTCTTCCAGGACAGTGATGTTTATAAGTGGCTGGAAGCAGTGGCATATTCCCTGATGTGGCACCCAGATGAGGAACTGGAGAAAACTGCAGACGAGACGATTGAGCTGATTGGAAAGGCCCAGCAGCCTGACGGATATCTGGACACCTACTATATTATCAATGGTCTGGAAAAAAGATTTACCAATCTTATGGATCATCATGAGCTGTACTGTCTGGGGCATATGACCGAGGCGGCAGTAGCATATTATAAGGCTACAGGAAAAAGGCGATTCCTGGATATTGCTATCGGCTATGCAGACTGCGTCTATGACCATCTTGGCATGGAAGACGGCAAGATCCCCGGGTATCCAGGCCATGAGGTAGCAGAGATGGCCCTCTGCGCCCTGTATGATATCACGAAAGATGAGAAGCATCTGAAGCTGGCAAAATATTTTATTGACCAGAGAGGTCAGCAGCCTTTGTTTTTTGACCAGGAGTGTGAAAAGAATGGGAATAAATGCTTCTGGGATGATACTTATATGCAAAAGCAGTATTATCAGGCAGGAAAGCCAGTGCGGGACCAGGATAAGGCAGAAGGCCATGCAGTAAGAGCCGTATATCTGTATTCCGGAATGGCAGAGGTGGCTGCCAGAACAGAAGACCAGGAACTTTTTGCAGCCTGTGAAAAGCTGTGGGAGAACATTGTGAACCGTCAGATGTATGTGACAGGAGCCATTGGGGCTACAGAGCATGGAGAGGCTTTTACCTTTGACTATGATCTGCCTAATGATACTGTTTACGGAGAGACCTGTGCGGCTATTGGTCTGATCTTCTTTGCCAGAAGAATGTTTGAGATCACCAAAGATGGAAAATATGCAGACGTGATGGAAAGAGCCCTGTATAATGGGGTGATCAGCGGCATGTCTCTGGATGGAAAGAGCTTTTTCTATGTGAATCCCCTGGAGGTTGTTCCAGAGGCCTGTGAGAAGGATTACCATAAGCGCCATGTGAAACCTGTAAGACAGAAATGGTTTGGCTGTGCCTGCTGTCCGCCAAACATTGCCAGACTGTTGTCATCTCTGGCAGGATATGCTTTTGAGGAAAATGAACATGAACTTTATGTAAACTTGTATACGGGAGGAGTCCTGAATACAAGAAAAAACGGCAGAGAAAATCAGATTACTTTTGAGACAGATTACCCCTGGAATGGTCAGGTAAAGATTACTATAGAAAATCAGGAGGATACAGAGTTTACTCTGGCCCTGAGGATTCCCGGCTGGTGCAGCAGCTGCAGCCTGAAGATTAACGGAGAAGAAGTGGAAGCTGTTCCGGAAAAAGGCTATGTTCTGCTGAACAAAGTATGGAAAAATGAAGATAATATTCTTTTGGAAATGGATATGCCGGTTCGACTGGTAGAAGCCAACCCGAAAGTCAGAGAAGATATCGGTAAGGCTGCGGTTATGAGAGGACCTCTGGTCTATTGTCTGGAAGAAGCAGACAATGGGCCTCAGCTCCAGCAGATTTATCTGAAGGAAGAACCGAAATTTTGCACAGAATTCCAGCCGGAACTGCTGAAAGGAGTAGTGACCATCAAGGCGGAAGGCAAACGTGTTTCTTCTCATGGATGGGAAGGTGAAGGACTGTACAGGACTTATACAGGAAAACAGTTCGAAGATGCAGAATTGAAATTTATTCCTTACTATGCATGGACCAACCGCACGCCAGGGGAAATGGCTGTATGGGTCCGAGTGTAAGAGGAACCTGCAAATCCAGGAGCCAATAATACGGTTAAATTTTCAAAAACTCCAATTTCAACCGCATAGAGCAGAAAAAAGAACGGTTAAGATCACGCAAATCAGATTTTAACCGTTCTTTTTTGATATTTCCGGCGAGAGACTGTTATATGCCAATATGAGAGAATACCTGCCGGGCGTTTTTGCAGTAAAATTCCTGATTTTATGGAATAATCGCTTCCTCATCTGCATCAGTACCATTAGAATCTGCGCCTTCTGCCTGTCCATTCTCCGTATCGCTTGTATCTGTCGTACCGTTTGTATCTTCCGCAGCACCAGCATCTTCTGAATCACTTACGTTTGCTGTGCTGTCTGTCTGGGACTCCGGCATGGGCTCCAGGCTGTCTGCCAGAGATGTATCTGTCATAAAAGTATCCACATTATAAAGGAAGAGAATATCTGTGATGCTGTTGTCCGTCACCAGCCGATCCACATCGTCATAGTAATAACGGGGATCTATGACAATAATACTGCGGAAGTAAGGCTGGAAAAAAGGGATAAAGCAGTTTGCGTAAGAGTCTTTAAAAATCAGGAGGTTTTTGTTTTCCTCTACAGGAGTGGTGATGTCGATCCGGCTGTGGTTTCCTCCGAAGAACACTTCATACTGATCTTTTTGCTCCAAAGCCCTGCTTTCGTACATGGAAGCAGTTTTTTCGCCCTCTTCCACATAGTTTACTACATATTCGGTGCTTACATCCTGGGGAACATAGATGTCAATGGTGTCCCGAGATCTGTCATATCCGCTTTTGGAGGCCAGGGTTCCGGAAAAGGTATGAGATACAGGGTAAACGGTATAGTCCTGTGCCGGCTCTGAAATCCCAAGGGCGCTGTAAATGGTGTCAAAGGCATACCGGGCCCCCAGACTGGTCCAATGGTGGTCTGTTTTGTAATAAATAGCCTCGTCCCGATGAGAGGACATGGTTTCTGTCAGATCCACAAAGGTAAGAACATCACCTACAGTTTCCTCTGCCAGGGCAATATCCTGGGATTGATCCCGGACAGGCGCATTGGCAGGCGTCAGCTGTTCCAGAATATAGGCAGCATTGGGAACCAGACTCATAACCGTATTCACGTCTTCATGGCGCTGGGCGAATTCCCGGATGGCATTTAAGTTATCGTTTACAGAATCATCATCTATATTATTTTCAGGAACCTGCATAAGATATCCCTGCTTTCCTATATAGACACCGTTAGACTCTCTTTTTCCCAGGGCCATATCCTCCAGGACCTTCAGATTGATCCACTGGTCCCGGAAAACGAACTGGTCGGTGACATAATCTTCCATATCCGTCATAAATTTGCCGCTGGCCAGATTGGTCAGAGAGAATTCCGGAGCCTGAGCCAGCATGCGGTTTTCAGATTCCGAATATTCTTTGTCCGGCATAAAGATGTTAAGAACTATAGCAAGGACCATGAAAAGAAGGAAAATACAGGTAATCCTGAAATAAATTTTTCCAGTTCTTTGCCGATATATCCTGGCCCTCTTTTTTTGCCTTTCTTCAGGGGTTAATCGCTTTTTTTTCATAATAACTGAATGATTCCTTCTATAAAAGTATTTCCCTTAATCCTAGAATCGGAAGTAAAGGAAAGGATTGTAAGTTGCGTTCACCAGGTAGGCGATAGAAAAAACAAATATGGCAGTGTAGACTACAACAGCCCCTATGGAAGGAGAATTTCCCGGCTTCAGAGCCAACTTTCGGAATTTCTTCCACACAAAGGGAGTGGCGCAGAAAAAGCAGATTACCAGAAGAATCAGATTTCCTGCAAGGTAGTACAGACCGGTAGAATCAATGACCCCATGGCCGCCGATGCCAAACATATTTCCCAGGTACGCCAAAGCGTCTGTCAGGGAAGAAGAGAAAAACAGTACCCAGCCCAATAACACCAGCACAAAGGAATAAATCTGCTGGACTATATCCGGCAGTTTCTGAAGCTTAGGCGCCAGGAAATATTTTTCCAGAAGAAGGAGCAGACCATAGTAAAGGCCCCAGAACATAAAGTTCCAGGCAGCTCCGTGCCAGAAACCTGTGAGCATCCATACCACCAGGATATTCCGTACGTGCTTCAGCCTGGATACCCGGTTGCCTCCAAGGGGAATATATACATACTCCCGGAACCAGGTGCTCAGAGAGATATGCCATCTTCTCCAGAAATCCGTAATACTTTTGGATATGTATGGATAATTGAAGTTTCGTACGAACTCAAAGCCAAACATCTTTCCAAGCCCTACTGCCATATCGGAATAACCGCTGAAATCGAAGTAGATCTGCATGGCGTAAGCCAGGCATCCGATCCAGGCTGTGAGAACAGAACGTTGATCAGGGGCAATAGCCACAATGGCGTCGAAAGTCATACCGATATTGTTTGCCAGAAGGACTTTTTTCCCAAGACCTCTCAGGAACCAGGCAACGCCCTGACCAAATTTGTAGAGACTCAGTTGCCTCTGGACAAGCTGGGCGTCGATATCTGCATAGCGGACAATAGGACCGGCAATGAGCTGAGGAAACATGGTAACGTAAGTGCCGAAATTTATAAAGTTTTTCTGCACCGGAACCTCTCCTTTATATACATCGATGATATAGGAAAGGGTCTGGAAGGTATAAAAGGAAATACCTACGGGAAGCGCCAGCTCCCGGTAGGGAATATCCACAGGAAGGATGGCATTTATATTGTCCAGCAGGAATCCATAGTATTTAAAGAATCCGAGAATAGCCAGGTTGACTGCTACTGTAAACCAGAAGCTAAAACGCAGAAATTTCTGGTTATCATCCTCACGATATTTATGGATTTCAATTCCGCTTATATAGTTAAAGACAATGCTGAAAAGCATCAGAAATACATATACAGGTTCTCCCCAGGCGTAGAAAATCAGACTGACAATGAGAAGAACTGCATTTTTCAGCTTCCAGGGCACCAGAAAGTACAAAAGCAGAGTTATGGGCAGGAAGACGAAAAGAAAGAAAATGCTGCTGAATATCATATTTTAATATCCTTTCTGATTATTTTTATCATAAACTGTTCCGGAAGGCTTCATCAGCCTGTCCGGCATCGGGATGTACGATATAGAGGATGAAATTTCCCTGTACATCCAGAACATGGTCTTCCAGCATGGCATACTGTTCAATCCCATACCCCTCAAAGCTGTTCATCTGGGTTTCCAGCCGTGTGTTAATGGCTTCGGTTACAGCTTCTGCCTGAGAGTTGTCTTTTAATTTAATGATCAAAAGTTCCTGAGCATCCATATTGCTGGCAGGGGAGTACAGGGTAACACCTTCATAATCTTCAGGGTTCAGTCCATAAAATTTCTGGAACATCCGGTTATTGCTTTCCTGCATTCCCTCCAGATCCAGAGTATCTACTACACTTTCTGTAACATCTTCCAAAGAGGCGCTGCTGCTTTTATCTCCAGCCTGGAGGACAATAACAAAGACCAGAAGAGCCGCAACCATGGCGATGCGGATGATTGTTAATACAGAGATAGACTTATTATTCATTTTCAGTCACCTCCGTGATCATATCAATAGCCCAGTATTCATAAAAGGCTTTCTGCATATGGATTCCGTCCACATCATAGAGATCTCTGTGGGTTTCTACTTCTTCTGTAATATCGATATAAGGAATACTGTTATCCTCACAATGCTGGCTGATGGCCTCGTTCCAATCTGGGATATCCTGTATCCTTTCAGAAACTTCCTTACTATAGCTTTCAAGAGCAGAGGAGGTAACAGGGATAATTGAGTTTACATAAACTATAGCCTGAGGAAGAAGGGTCTGCAGTTCTTCAATGGTCTTGTCCAAATCTGAGAGATAGTCATTTACGCTGCTCCAATATCCAACATCATTAAGACCATAACAAAGAATGATATTGGAGGGGTTTAAACTGACCAGCTGGTCAGTATAAGTGTCAATGTCCTGGATAGTTCCTCCTAAAGCAGCAAAAACATGGCTTTCATCTACCAGATTATAAGAAGAGAATCCCATAGCTCTGGAATCGCCCATAATGGCTATATCAGTGAACTGCGCCCACACGTCCAGGTCGCCGCTTTCCAGAGCTGCTTTACGTTCAGCTCTGCGCAGCTGTCTCAACTCTTCTTCAATGGAAGCAGTGTCAGTGGCCTCCAGTCCTTCTATGTAAGCAACTCCCTCTTTAACATCATCTGTTGCAATATTTTGTCCTGACAGGGCAATAAAAATAACAATTCCGATGATCACTGCCACAGCGGCCAATTCCAGGAATAGCCGTTTTCGAGGATTTCGGAACTGTTTTTTGAAAAATCTCCGTATCCGCCGGGAAAGCGGATATTTTTTCCTTTTCTGCATTATATATGTCCCCTCGTTTTACTTCTATATTATTATACTATTTATTTATGCTTCAAAATTCAGTCGGGATTTCCGGAAGAATCTCCGGCAGATAAAATTTATCTTTTATTATTATAAAGCTTTTTTAAAATATGGCAATATGTGACATGCATCGACACGAAAAAAATACAAAAAAATTTGGAGATGTCTGGTCATATAAACGATGGGAGAGGGAAAGAAGAAACAAAGTGCATAAAAAATGTATGAAACATCCGCTGATAAGAGCAGATATGATTTTGAACAGATTACCATAATAAAGCAGAAAAGAGCAAAAGGGAGAATTCCATGGAAACCTATTGAAGTCTCCCTGAATTGGTGCTAAGATTCAGCTGAAAAAGATGAATAAAAGGAAAGAGGCATTGACTTATGAGCAATAAGAGAGAAGAAAAGAAAGAGAGAAGAACATTCAAAGAGAAACTTCATGACTATATGATGGATATGTCCAGAATCTCACCTTCAGGAATCACAGACCGCCATGAAGAATATTACTTTCATATTAACCGGTACTATAGATTTGAATAATAGAGAAAGTAATATATATGATGTAAAATAAGAGTTTTCATATTTGTCCCAAAGTGCGGATATTTTTACATTCCTTCCAGATGTACAGAGCAGAAAGGAAAGGATGTAAAAATATCCGCTTTTTTATTCCCGCGAGCAACGAGCCAAGCGGGCATGCTCGCATGTCCATTTGGCGACTGCCGCGAGGGTCTTTGACTCTATGGAGCTGTTGCATTGATCGTATGTCAGGAACATTTATACATTTTATGCGAATTTGTCGAGTACCCCTTTGAGACCATAGGGTAAAAAGCTCTCTGGGCGGGATGCTTTTACAGAGATTTTACGTAGTTTTTCTACAAATGCGATAGTTTAAAAATAATTTACTGCTTAAAATATCAACTGTTCGAGTAAAAAAATGCGTGTAGAAAATTTACAAGATTTAAAAGAAGGAAGGAGAAAACGCCGTGTCAGAGATTACATTAAGAAATGTATGTAAAGAGTATGACAAAGGGCACTTTGCAGTGAAAGACTTTAACCTGGATATCCAGGACAAGGAATTCATCATCTTTGTTGGCCCCTCCGGCTGCGGCAAGTCCACCACGCTGCGCATGATCGCAGGACTGGAGGATATCAGCGATGGAGAACTATGGATCGATGGAGACCTTTGCAATTATTATGAACCAAAGGACAGGGGGCTGTCCATGGTATTTCAGAACTATGCTCTGTATCCCAACATGACCGTGTATGGAAACCTGGCCTATGCTCTGAAAATCCGTAAGGTTCCAAAAAAGGAAATTGATGAGAGAGTACATAAAGTGGCCAAGACCCTGGAGATCGAACATCTTCTGGACAGAAAACCGGCTGCCCTTTCCGGAGGTCAGAAACAGAGAGTGGCTATCGGAAGCGCTATTATCCGGAAACCAAAGGCCTTCCTTATGGATGAACCCCTGTCCAACCTGGATGCCAAACTGAGAGCCCAGATGCGTGTAGAACTGGCAAAGCTTCATGAAGAACTGGAAACGACGATTATATATGTAACTCATGACCAGACCGAGGCCATGACCCTGGGAACCAGGATCGTGGTTATGAAAGACGGTGTAGTGCAGCAGGTAGAAGCACCTATCCAGCTTTACAACAATCCGGCAAACCTTTTTGTGGCAGGTTTTATCGGCTCTCCTTCCATGAACTTCTTCGACGCCTATGTAGGAGAGGAAGAGGGAAAAGTTGTGGTCTATCTGGGCGGCAGCGAGCTTGGAAAGAAAGTCTTCTTAAGAGGCGAGAAAGCGGAAGTCGCAAGACAGAGAGAGATGAACAAAAAGGTAGTCCTGGGAATCCGTCCGGAAGACGTCTATGATTACAAAGAGGCAAAGGAAAGAGGCATCCACATGGACACCCAGGGGCTGGAAGAAACTGTCTCTGCCAGAGAAATGCTGGGAGCTGAGGTTATTCTTTACTTTGACGCCCAGGGCAAAACCCATGCGGTAAGGTTAAGTCCGGAGAATCAGACCCAGACCGGAGAGAAAGCGGACTTTTACTTTGACACGGACAGGATCCACATCTTTGATAAAGATACAGAAGAAAACATTTATTACAGAGAGGAGATTCGGTAATGAACACAGGGAAGAAGAAAAAATTAAACTGGACCCCATACTGCTATCTGATCCCATGTATGCTGGTGTTCGCCATATTCCTGTTCTATCCCTTTTTCAAGACCATTTATCTCAGCCTTTTCCTGACAGACAGAATGGGACAGGCTAAGATTTTTGTAGGGATGCAGAACTATATAGACCTTCTTACTTCTGAATCATTCAGAAACAGTCTGAAGGTAACTTTGATCTTTGTTGTGATCGTAGTTATCGGGGGCATGCTCCTGGGCCTGATCGCAGCGGTTCTGTGCAACAAGGCTTTCCCGGGAATCCGGGCTTTCAGTACCGCATATGCCCTGCCTATGGCTATTGCTTCCAGTTCTGCGGCAATGATCTTCCAGATCATGCTCCACCCTACTGTTGGTATTGTGAACAAACTTACAGGGCTGGATATTAACTGGCTGAATGATCCCGACACTGCCCTGGTCTGTGTGGCGATCCTGACTGCCTGGCTGAACAGCGGCATTAACTTTCTGTATTTCTCAGCAGGGCTGGGCAATATTGACGAGACCATCTATGAGAGAGCTTCCGTAGACGGAGCAAGCGGCGTGCAGCAGTTCTTCAGCCTGACTCTGCCGGGACTTTCTCCGATCATGTTCTACACACTGGTTGTAAATATTATCCAGGCATTTCAGTCCTTTGGACAGATCAAGATCCTGACCGAAGGAGGCCCGGACGAGGCGACAAATG
The DNA here is from genome assembly GCF_002161285.1 of Blautia sp. An81. Lineage (GTDB taxonomy): Bacteria > Bacillota > Clostridia > Lachnospirales > Lachnospiraceae > Blautia > Blautia ornithocaccae. The sequence goes on from NZ_NFHH01000008.1 coordinate 115,461, forward strand.
TTATCGTGTATTCCATTTACCGTGACGCTTTCTTTAACTACCGTTTCGGAAGTGCCGCAGCTCAGTCCGTGATCCTGTTTATTATTATCATGATCATTACACTGATTATGTTCAGACTTGAAAAGAAAGGAGTAAGCTACTAATGAGTCAGTCTAGTAATGCAGCTACCATCAGCGGCCAGAAAACTATCAGCAGAGAGCAGCTTCTGGCTTTAAAAAAGGAAATGAATGCCAAGGCACTGACTAAGAGAAGAATCCGTACAGGGGGCCTTCTGGCAGGAAACATTATATTTGCACTTTTGATCCTGCTTCCTTTGCTTTATGCAGTCAGCATTGCATTTATGCCTTCAGGAGAACTGTTTACCACTGAGCTGAATCTTCTTCCGAAGCATCCTACTTTGCAGAACTTTCAAGATGCATTTGTAAATGTACCTTTGCTGAGATTTATTGTTAACTCCTTTGTTATGGCAGGTTCCATTACTATCGGGCAGATCATTACCTGTTCTCTTGCAGCTTTTGCTTTCTCCTTTTTGGAGTTTAAGGGAAGGAATGTACTGTTTATGATCGTTTTGGCGACTATGATGGTTCCCGGGGAAGCAACAATAGTATCAAACTATCTGACTGTAGGTAATCTGGGAATGCTGGATACTTATCCTGTATTGATCGTGCCTTACCTGACATCAGCAATGGGAATTTTCCTGTTCCGTCAGTTTTATATGTCCTTCCCGATTTCTCTGTATGAATCAGCGAAACTGGACGGATGCAGCAATTTGAAATTTATTGTGCGGATCCTGATCCCGCTGACAAAATCTGCTATCGGAGCAATGGCTGTATATACCTTTATCAATGCATGGAATATGTATATGTGGCCTTTGCTGGTAACCGGTTCTAATGAGATGAGAACAGTGCAGATCGGTATCAGTATGCTGAACAGTGTGGATTCCCAGTCACTGACTATGATGGTGGCAGGTGTGGTAATTGTTATTATTCCCTCAATTTCTATCTTTATTGTGGGACAGAAACAGCTGATCCGGGGTATGTTCTCCGGTGCGGTAAAAGGTTAATTGAAAAAAGGAGAGTAAGAATGAAGAAAAAAATCGTATCTTTATTATTGACAGGCGTTATGGCAGCAGGCGCACTGGCTGGCTGCGGCGGACAGAGCATTGCTGATCAGCAGGCGGCAGGTGATACCACTGCAGATTCTGCAGAGGGCGAAGCCGCTGAAGAAACAGTGACAATGGCGGCAGCCGATGAGGTAGACGGTACAGAGATCACCTTCTGGCATTCTATGGGCGGCGTAAACGGCCAGGCTATTGATGAGCTGGTAAACCGGTTCAATGAAGAGAATGAACTGGGAATCACCGTTGTATCTGAGTATCAGGGGGAATATGATGACGCCCTGAACAAGCTGAGAAGTGCCCAGATCGGAAACATGGGTGCAGATCTGGTACAGGTATATGAGATCGGTACAAGATTCATGATCGATTCCGGCTGGATCATTCCCATGCAGGAGATGATCGACCAGGATAATTATGATGTTTCCCAGATCGAGCCAAACCTGGCAGCTTACTATACTATTGACGATCAGCTTTATTCCATGCCTTTTAACTCCTCTACTCCTCTTATGTATTATAATGTAGATATGTTTGAGCAGGCAGGGATTACAGAGATTCCTACCAGCCTGGAAGGAATTCTGGAGATCGGTGATCAGCTGCTGAATGAAGGCGGCGCCGGAGAAGTTATGTCTCTGTCTATCTATGGATGGTTCTTTGAACAGTTCCTTGGAAAACAGGGCCTTGATTATGCAAACAACGGTAACGGAAGAGAAGAGGCTGCTACAGCAGTTGCTTTTGATGAGAACGGCGGAGCTGCAAATATCCTGAACGCATGGAAAGATCTTTCTGACGCAGGATATGCGCCTATCGTTGGTAAAGGTGGAGATGCAGGTCTTGCAGATTTCTCCGCAGGAAAATCTGCCATTACTCTGGCATCTACAGCTTCTCTGAAACAGATCCTTCAGGATGTAAACGGAAAATTTGAAGTAGGTACCGCTTACTTCCCATCTATTACAGATGAAGACCAGGGCGGCGTATCTATCGGCGGCGCTTCTCTGTGGGCACTGAACAACAACGATCCTAAGAAATTAAGAGCTACCTGGGAGTTTGTGAAATTTATGATCTCTCCGGAGTCTCAGGCTTACTGGAATGCACAGACCGGATATTTCCCTGTAACTGTTGCAGCTCAGGAAGAGCAGGTATTCAAAGATAACATTGCTCAGTATCCTCAGTTCCAGACAGCTATCGACCAGCTCCATGATTCTTCACCGGAGTATGTAGGAGCACTGTTAAGCGTCTTCTCTGAGGCAAGGGCAACTGTGGAGTCAGAGATTGAGAGTATGCTGAACGGTGAAGTGAATGTAGATGAAGCTGTATCCAATATGGCCGATACCATTAACAAGTCCATTGAGGAATACAATCTGGTAAATGGCTGAGACAGAGAAACCGCTGGGCAGTGACGGGGGATCTTTATAAAGAATTTCCCAACCTTGCACATTGGAAACATCATGTTATAATAGCCGTAGACAGGTAAATGAGGGCCGCCCCTTTACGGGCGGTCTTCTTTGTACCTCAGACTTGGAAGGATAAGCAGTCAGACAAAATATCGGAAAGAAGGAAAAGAAATTATGACAAAAGTATTTGCACACAGAGGCGCCAGCGGATATGCGCCGGAAAATACGCTTCAGGCTTTTCATCTGGCCCAGGAGCAGGGAGCAGACGGGATCGAACTGGATGTCCAGCTTACAAAAGACGGGGAAGTGGTGGTGATCCACGATGAGACCATTGACCGGACCAGCACGGGCAAAGGCTATGTAAGAGACTATACCCTGGCAGAACTGAAAAAATTTTCTTTCCATAATCATATGGAAAAATATAAAGGGGTAAAGATCCCTACTTTAAGGGAAGTGCTGGAACTGGTAAAGCCGGGAAAGATGGAAGTGAATATTGAACTGAAGACCGGAATCTTCTGGTATCCGGATATTGAAGAAAAGACTATGAAGATCGTAAAGGAAGCAGGCATGGAAGACCGGGTGATCTATTCTTCTTTTAACCACTACAGCGTGCAGAAGGTACGGAGCCTGGACGAGAAAGCGGAAACCGCTTATTTATACAGCGATGTGATGCTGGATGTGGAAAAGTATGCTCAGAATACAGGGGTATGTGGATTGCACCCGGCAGTTTTTCATCTGTATATGGCGGACTTTCTGGAAAAATATAAGGCAAGCGGCCTGAAAGTCCGGGTATGGACGGTAAACCGTGAAAAGGATATGAAAAAATTCATAGAGGAAGATCTGGAAGCCGTGATCACCAATTATCCGGATACTGCCCTTACTGTGAGAAGGCAGGTGGAAAATGCTGCAGGATAATGGATTTATAAAAGATAAGCGCCTCTTCCTCCTGGATATTGACGGCACGGTGTGCATTGGACAGCGGCTGATCGACGGCACCAGAGAATTTCTGAAGGCAGTGAAGAACAGCGGCGGACAGTTTGCCTTTATTACCAATAATTCTACAAGAAGTATAGAAGATTATATCCTGTCTTTCCAGAAACTGGGAGTGATGACAGACTATACCAATTTTGTCACCGCCTCTTTTGCCACGGTCCAGTATCTGAAAAAGCACTATGACGGAAAGCTGATCTATGTGATGGGAACCAAATCTTTGATCCGGGAGTTGAAAAAGAATAAGATCCATGTAACAACAGACTGTATGGATGAGGATATTGCCTGTGTCCTGGTTTCCTATGACAACCAGCTGACCTATGAAAAGATACAGGACACCTGTCAGGTCCTGAGCACCTGTAAGGTAGATTACCTGGCTACTAATCTGGACTATGTGTGCCCTATCGAATTCGGCTATGTGCCGGACTGCGGGGCCATCTGCCAGATGCTGGAACATGCGGTGAAGAGAAAACCAATCTATCTTGGAAAACCGGGCACTGCCATGGTAGATTATGCCCTGAAGCTGAACCATTTCTCCAGAGAGGAAACCCTGGTAGTGGGGGACCGGCTTTACACAGATATCCTCTGCGGCCATAACGCCGGTGTGGAAACCGCTCTGGTCCTTACAGGAGAGGCCACAAGAGAGGAAGGAGAAGCCTGTGAATACGGGCCGGATTATATATTCCGCTCCATTGAAGAATTGTATAAAGCGTGGCTGTAATGCGACATCCCCGTTTTTTTTTCACTGTTTCGAGAAAGAATTCAATTGAAGCCTTGCTGCTGGGATAGTATAATAAAAGAACATCAGGATATCAGGGCGAAAAAGCTGGAAAGCCGACCCAGGATCACCTGCAAAAGCAGATACGGCTCTGGGACCCGTTAAAATATGAAGAAAGCAGCGAGGTAATGAAAATGAGCGAGATATTGAAAAAATATCAGATTGACACAGAAGAAAACAAAAAATTTCAGGATGAGATCCGGGAAAACCTTTTGAACTTCGGACACAGATTTCCGTCTCCCAAGGGCAGTTCCTATTATCTGGGAGATGACGGAACCCCTTGGAAGGAAAGAAACCGTGAGACCTGGATCACTTCCAGGATGACCCATGTATATAGTATCGGCACTTTTCTGGGACACCCGGGCAGCGAGGAGCTGGCGGATGCAGGGCTGAAAGGTCTTCGTGAAGAACTTCACGATACCGAAAACGGAGGCTGGTATGCAGGCCTTACAGCAGAGGACCAGATCCTTCCAAATAAACAGTGTTACGCCCATGCCTTTGTGATCCTGGCAGCAACATCGGCACTTCTGGCAGGAAGACCGGGAGCAGAGGAACTTTTAAAGGATGCCCTGAAGCTCTATGATCTTCGGTTCTGGAATGAGGAAGAAGGACTTTCCTGTGATACTTGGAATACAGAATTCACGGTATTGGATGACTATCGGGGACTGAACGCCAATATGCATACAGTAGAGGCTTTTCTGGCGGTAGCTGATGCTGCCGGAAAGGAAGAATACAGAGTGAGATCGGGCAGGATCATTGACCATGTACTGGGATGGGCTTCAGATAACCAGTGGAGGATTCCGGAGCATTTCACCAAAGACTGGACACCGGATCTGGAATGTAATAAGGATCAGCCGGCAGATCAGTTTAAGCCATACGGGGCTACTCCGGGACACGGTATTGAATGGGCAAGATTGATCACACAGTGGGCTCTGTCTACATATAAGGAAGACACTCAGGGAGCTGCCAGGTACATAGAAGCAGCAGAAAATCTCTTTAACCGTGCAGTGAAAGACGCATGGAACGCAGATGGAGCTCCCGGTATTGTTTATACTACAGATTGGGAAGGCAAACCGGTAGTCCATGACCGTATGCACTGGACTCTGGCAGAGGCGATCAATACCTCCTCTGTGCTGTACCACGTTACAGGAAAAGCGGAGTATGGCCAGTATTACGCAGAGTTTATGAAGTATCTGGACGAGACGGTCATGGATCATTTCAATGGTTCCTGGTTCCATCAGCTGGACGAACACAACCAGGTGATCGGTACTGTATGGCCGGGAAAATCAGATTTGTATCATGCTTTTCAGTCTACGCTGATTCCATTTTATTCTCCAGCATTGTCCATTGCGGCAGCAGTGGCTTCCTTCCGCCGCCTTGGAGACTGAAAGATCCATCCAGCGTCATTAGTTTGAAAATGATCGTGTCAGTACACTAGTGTACCAGGACTCAGGAAAAATAAATTACAGATTACGGAGCTATTGCATTAATATTCCCGGTTTTCATTAATGCAATAGCTCCGTTTTATTCTATAGGAGCTGCTGCACACAAAGTCCTCAAGCTCCTTGAGATTGAGAAGAGGTAAAGATTGACATGGATTTAATTGAGACATACAATAGTTGTATATACAATAATTGGAGGTGCAACTATGCTTCGAAGGCTTTTTTCCTATATGCATCAGTATAAAAAATATGCGCTGCTGGCTCTTATCTGTATCAGTGCAGAGTCTGTTTTTGAGCTGATCGTTCCCCTTATTATGGCGGACCTGGTAGATATTGGAGTGGCTGCAGGGGACAAAGAGTATATTTTCAGAAAAGGTCTGGAGATGGTTATCTGCGGTATCATTGCCCTGATCCTGGGTGTGGGAAGCGCCAGGTTTGCGGCCCTGGCAGGACAGGGATTGGGTGCGGAGCTCCGCCGGGCAGAATATGAGAAGCTTCAGAAATATTCCTTTTCCAATATTGACCATTTTCGGGTATCTTCCCTTGTCACCAGGCTGACAAGCGATGTGACTAATATTCAGAATACCGTTTCCACAGGAATGCGGCCTTTCTGCAGAGGGCCGGTGATGTTGGTGGCGGCTACAGCCGTGGCCTTTTCCATCAACCGGGAACTGGCGGTGGTGTTTCTGGTAGCCCTTCCTGTTCTGGCCTGTCTGCTGTTTTGTATCACTATGAAGGTCCGCCCTCTTTATGGTGTCATGCAGGAGGCCATTGATAATGTGAACCGGATCATACAGGAAAACCTGGCGGCAGTTCGTGTGGTAAAGGCTTATGTAAGAGGAGATTACGAAAATGCCAAGTTTGAGGAAGGAAATGAGAACCTGAAGGAACAGTCGGAAAGGGCCTTCCGGCTGGCGGCTTTGAATATGCCTGCCATGCAGTTCGTCATGTACGGGACGATCCTGAGTATCCTCTGGTTTGGCGGAGGACTGATCAACACAGGAAAAATGGAAGTAGGGGAGCTGACAGGATTTCTCAGCTATGTACTCCAGATTTTGAATTCTCTGATGATGATTTCAAATGTATTTCTGATGATGACCCGCTCTATTGCTTCAGGAGTCCGGATTATGGAAGTGATTGATGAGAAAGTAGACATTACAGATGAAAAGGCCAGAGACATTCAGGTAGAACGGGGAGAAATCGACTTTGACCATGTATGGTTTAAATATAAAAAGGATGCTGAAGAGTATGTTCTTTCCGATATTTCCTTCCATATAGAGCCGGGACAGACTCTGGGGATCATCGGGCAGACAGGCTCTGCCAAGACAACTCTGGTCCAGCTGATCCCCAGGCTTTATGAGGCAGAGAGGGGAATTGTCCGGGTAGATGGAATACCGGTGGAGGAGTATCCTATGGAACATTTAAGAGATGCCATTGCCATGGTGCTCCAGAAAAATACCCTGTTTTCCGGAAGCCTTCTTTCAAATCTGAAATGGGGAAATGAAAATGCATCTCAGGAGGAAGTGGAACTGGCCTGCAGGATTGCCTGTGCAGATGAATTTATTTCCAGGCTGCCCCAGGGTTACGAAACAGAAATGGGGCAGGGCGGAGTAAATGTATCCGGAGGGCAGAAGCAGAGACTATGTATTGCCAGAGCTCTGCTGAAGCGTCCCAGAGTGCTGATACTGGACGACTCCACCAGTGCCGTTGACACGGCTACAGAGGGGAAGATCCGTGAGAGATTGAAAACATACCTGCCGGATATGACAAAGATCATCATTGCGCAGAGGATTTCTTCTGTACGCCATGCAGACCAGATCCTTATCCTGGATGATGGAAAGGTAAATGATATAGGAACCCATGAAGCCCTGCTGGAGAGAAATGAGATCTACCGGCAGATCTATGATTCACAGAAGGAAGGAGTGGAGCTGTAATGGCAAAATATGTAGGATATAAAAGACCGAAGAATACAAAGAAAACACTTCTCCACCTTATGAAATATCTGGGACTGCATAAGTGGATGTTCATGCTGGTGGCTCTTCTGGTGTTTGTCAGCGCGGGAGCGAATATTATGGGAACTTATCTTTTGAAGCCAGTGATCAACAAATTTATCCTCCCTGGTAACAGAGAGGGGCTTCTTCTGGCAGTGGCCGGAATGGCAGTGATGTATATCTGCGGAGCCCTTGCCACGCTGGGATACAATCAGCTGATGATACGCTCTGCTCAAAAGGTAGTAAAGGAAATACGGTCAGATCTTTTTGCTCATGTACAGAAACTTCCGCTGAAGTATTTTGACGCCCATACCCATGGGGAACTTATGAGCCGCTTTACCAACGATGTGGATACGGTACAGGAGGCAATGAACAATAGTTTTGCCATGATCATACAGAGCTTTATGATGCTGTTCGGTACAGTGGTCATGATGATGGTATTAAGCCTTCAGCTGTCCCTGATCGTAGTGGCGTTTCTCCTTATTATGTTTGCATTTATTAAGTTTAACGGCCAGAGAAGCAAGAAATACTTCCAAAGGCAGCAGGCAGAACTGGGGAAGATTAATGGATTTGTGGAAGAAATGACTGCAGGGCTGAAGGTAGAGAAAGTGTTCAACCATGAGAAAAAGGATTTTGAGGCCTTCTGCGAGATGAACGAGAACCTTAGAAAGGAGTCTACCAATGCCCTGACCTTTTCTGGCATGATGGTTCCTACCATTGTGAGCTTGTCTTATGTAGACTACGCGGTTTCTGCCTGTGTGGGCGGGCTCTTTACTCTTATGGGACTGCTGGACATCGGGAGTCTGGCCTCTTATCTGGTCTACGTGCGCCAGAGCGCCATGCCTCTGAACCAGTTTACCCAGCAGGTGAATTTCCTCCTGGCAGCTCTTTCCGGGGCAGAGCGGATTTTTGAGATGATGGAGGAAGAACCGGAAGAAGACATGGGAAAGGTAACTCTCTGCAGAGTCAGGGAGGAAGATGGAACTCTGAAAGAGACAGAGGAGTATACAGGCAGGTTTGCATGGAAACTGCCGGATACAAAACAACTGGTGCCGTTAAAGGGAGATGTGCGGTTTCATGATGTGGTTTTTGGTTATGTGCCGGAAAGGAAGATTTTAAATGGTATTTCTCTGTACGCAAAACCAGGGCAGAAAATAGCCTTCGTAGGTTCTACAGGAGCGGGAAAGACCACCATTATCAATCTCATTAACCGTTTTTATGAAATCCAGTCAGGAACTATCACCTATGACGGCATAGATATACGGGATATAAAAAAAGATGACCTTCGCCGCTCCCTGGCTATGGTCATCCAGGAGACCCACCTGTTCACCGGGACCATTGCAGACAATATCCGTTATGGAAGGCTGGACGCTTCACTGGAAGAAGTAAAAGAAGCAGCCAGGATTGCTAATGCGGATTCTTTTATCCGGCGGCTTCCAAAGGGATATGATACTATGCTGTACAGCGATGGGAGCAATCTTTCCCAGGGCCAGAGACAGCTGCTGGCTATTGCCAGGGCAGCAGTGGCAAAACCGCCGGTGCTGATCCTGGATGAAGCCACCAGCTCTGTTGACACCCGGACAGAAAGGCTCATAGAGAAAGGAATGGATGCCATTATGGAGGGAAGAACGGTGTTTGTGATTGCCCACAGGCTATCCACAGTACGTAATTCTAAAGCGATCATGGTCCTGGAAAAGGGGGAGATCATTGAGAGAGGCAGCCATGAAGAGCTTCTGGACCTGAAAGGACGTTATTATCAGTTATATACCGGACAATTTGAACTGGAGTGAGGAATATGGAAAAAAACAGTGTGAGAAAGATACTTCACAGATTAGATCTGGAAAGAAGACAGCTGATGCGGCCCAGATTTCTGGAACTGGGGCTGACTGTGGGAGAGGGGCAGCCCAGAATCCTGAACTGCCTTCTGGAGCAGGGAGAGATGAGCCAGAGAGAGCTGGCAGACGCCTGTATGTTTGATGTGACTACTATGTCCCGGACCCTGGATAAAATGGAGAAGGCAGGACTTATAGAGAGGAAGGTAAATCCATCCAGCAGAAGAGCTCACCTGATACATCTGACTTTGGAGGGAAAAGAAAAGGCAGCACAGGTGCAGAAACAATTTGCCTGGCTGGACCAGGTCCTCTGGGGAGAGCTTGAAGAGGAAGAGATGGAGAACTTGTATAAGACTTTGGAAAAAATAGAGAAAAATGTGAAAAATATGCTTTGAGAAAGAAGACAGATTTTCTGATATACTTCCGGCTTTTCCGTTGGCCTTTTTCCAGTAATAAATTGGTTTCCACCATATATTTCAGAAAACGTTTAGTTGTGGAATCTGCTAATCCCAAAATTTCCCGTGCCTCCTTGTTTGTAATGAAGCCGTTTTCTTCAATATAATCTAAGATAAGCCGCTGCCGAAGAAAGATTTTATCGGCTTTTTTACCGGTTTTTATTGGCTTTTTATCGGCTTTTTTATCGGCTTTTTTAAATAAATTTACTCGGAAGGTATCTCCGATTTCCATAAACTCAGGTTCAGGAAGGCCATATTCTTATGCGCGATGAAGAATCCTCCGGATTCCTGTCCCCCATTCCTCTATGATCTCCATACGGCTGAATATATCCGCAATAATCCGATTCCGTATTTTAGAACGGCCACTGACGGCCTCTTCCAGTGTAAGTCCGCCATAAAGCATACCGGGAGAGGTAACCTCTATCCGGTCATCGTAGACAGCGACCTGTATGCAGGAATTATCCATATAGTTACGATGACATACGGCATTGACGCTCATTTCCCGGATAGCAGTTACGGGAAGTTCATAGGTGTCTTTCCGGACCAGACCGTTGATTTCAGCCCCCAAATTAATATGACGGAGAACAAATTGATAGGCATTTTCTATCTGTTCATACAGACAGCCATCATATTCTTTCTTATCTATAAAGAAATCCCTTTCTGTTCCTTTAAATAAAGCACATTGAATTTTGGCAAAGGGAAAATATTTTCCGGTCAGTAATGCAAATGCATTGGTAGCCAAAAGATCAGAGCCGTTTTTCTTTAAAACTTTCCAACTTAAAAGCTGCTGCCCTCGATTTCCAATTCTCGGATTTTGGTGCTGTCCGCCGGGCGGGATGTAGCGCCGAGGCGGATGTAAGTTCCATGCTGCTTTCCCTGATTCTTGAGATAATAAGGACGGTGCATTCCTGGATAGATAGTGACGACCACAATACATTTATCATTGATACTTTGAAAAGAAATATCAGGTATAATCTGAGGCTCACAGCTGTCAGCGACAGCATCGGCAATACTGTCCATAATCTGGAAAACAGATTTTTCATCTACACCTGTAACTTCTCCTGTTTTATCGTCTACACCTATGATCAGATTACCGCCGCTGGTATTTGCGAAGGCAATAACAGTTTTCATGTATTTTTCGCTTTTCTTTGGAAGTTCAACCTTGTATTCAATATTTTTAGATTCTCCGCTAAGAATTTCGTCCAGGGTCATAGAACAGATACCCTCCTTTATCATGATATTATCAGTATAGCATAGAAGAGAAATAAGAAGCTATAAACATAAAATAAAAATATGAAACTGCCTTGACATAGCCAGATATGAGTGTTATATTACAAATAGAACAAAAAACAGTCTGTCAGAGAGGCTTTTCAAAACAGCAACATTTTAATTTTGCGCTTCCCTTTTGGACTTCTGCTCAAAGGGGAGGCGTTTCTTATAACAGAGGGTGGTTATAATGGATAAAAAGAGAGATTATTATGAGGTTTTAGGCATTAGCAGAAGTGCAGACGCTAATGAGATAAAAAAGGCTTACCGGAAACTGGCAAAAAAATATCATCCTGATACAAATGCCGGAAATCCCAAAGCCGAAGAGAAGTTTAAGGAGATTACAGAGGCATACAATGTGTTAAGCGATGACAAAAAGAGAAAACTATATGACCAGTTTGGCCATGCTGCTTTTGACGGAGGGGCATCAGGAAATGGACCGGGAGCCTCAGGGGCCTACAGTTATGGCGGACCAGATGGAAACTACCGGGAATATCATTTTCAGGGAGACCCCAAAGATATGGATGACATTCTCAAAAATATTTTCGGCGATATGTTCCAGGGCGGAAGCAGTGGCTTTTCCGGAAATGGTTATGGCGGCGGCTTCGGAGGCTTCAGCAGTCATGATTTCGGCGGAGATTTTGGCAGCAGAGGCTTCAGAGGAAGTTATGGTGGCGGCTTCAGCGGACAGCGTTCTCAGAAGGGGGCGGATATGACCGCTTCTGTGAATATCAGCTTTGAGGAAGCCGCTTTCGGGTGCAAAAAGGTCCTCAGCCTGCAGGAACCATCTACAGGCCGTACCCATTCACTGGAAGTCCGGATTCCGGCAGGCATAGAAACCGGCAAGAGTATCCGGCTTAGAGGAAAGGGAATGTCTGGTTCCAACGGGGGAGAAGCAGGGGATCTGCTCCTTAAGGTAACAGTAGAAGAAAAACCGGGATATGAGAGAAAAGGCCTGGATATCTACACCACAGTAAAAATCCCCTTCAGCACTGCTGTGCTGGGCGGTGAGGCAATTGTGCCTACTATTTATGGAAATGTAGTGTGTAAGATTCAGGAGGGTACTCAGTCAGGAACCAAGATCCGCCTGAAGGGCAAAGGAATCGTTTCTATGAAGAATCCGTCCATAAAAGGAGACCAATATGCCCGGATAGAAATCCAGGTGCCTCAGCATGTGAGCCGGACGGCAAAAGAAAAACTGAAAGAATTTGAACGGGCCTGCGGGAGGAAGAACTCCGGGAGTGGGAGCGCAGCGTAAATTATGATATAATTCTATTAACATTCTTGATCTGGAGGGGACGTTATGGGAACAAAAGAAAAGCTTCTGGCACTTTTTGAGGCAGACAAAGGTAAGTTTTTTTCCGGAGAGGAGCTTGCCGCCAGGCTTGCTGTTTCCAGGACTGCAGTGTGGAAAGCTGTAAACAGTCTGAGAAAAGAAGGCTATGAAATCCAGGCAGTCCAGAATAAAGGCTACAGTCTTTCTGTATCTACGGATATTCTTTCAATTCAGGGCGTAGAAAAATATTTAAATCCCGAACATTCCTATATAGAGCTGGAAATACTGCCAGATATAGGTTCAACCAATGATTATCTGAGGGAAAAGGTAGCCCAGGGAAAAGGGGAAGGATATGCGGTGGTAGCAGGAGCCCAGACCAGGGGAAAAGGAAGAACAGGGCGCAGCTTTTATTCTCCGGCGGATACGGGAATCTATCTGAGTCTCCTTCTCAGACCGAAAGACTGCGGGCCCGCTCAGGCAGTGAAGTTTACTACAATGGCTGCAGTGGCAGCCTGTGAGGCTATAGAAAAAGTTTCTCACAGAAGTCCTCAGATTAAATGGGTCAATGATATTTATATAGACGGAAAGAAAGTCAGCGGTATTCTTACCGAGGCCTCAGTCAGTCTGGAAAATGGCAGCCTGGAATATGTGCTCTTGGGAATCGGCATTAATGTCTATCCGCCGGAAAAAGGATTTCCACAGGAACTTAGAGAGACTGCGGGATCGGTATTCCAGGAGAGAAAAAGTGATGGGAAGAATCAGTTGGCGGCAGGCTTCTTAAACCGGCTGATGGATATATATACAAAAGAAGAAATTGGGGAATATGCTGAGGAGTACAGGAAGCGGAGCATGGTTTTGGGAAAGCGGATACAGATCCTGACTCCTGAGGGAGAGAAAGGGGCCAGAGCCCTGGAGATTGATAAAGACTGTCGGCTGCTGGTAGAATATGAGGACGGAAACAGAGAATTGCTCAGAGCAGGAGAAATCCGCATTAGACCGGAAAAATAAAAATTTAATCTTGACAGATCAAAAAAACAGGGGTAGACTATAACCCATAAAAGCAAAGGCGCGTCGGAAATTTTTCCGAGGCGCTTTTCTTTTACTATCATAAATTTAAAAGGTACAAAGATGTGCATTGCAGATAAAATCTGTGATGCATTTTTTTGTGCGGTGGAGGTCATTGTAGGAAACATTCCTGTCAGCAAGGTGATCGAGACTGCCAAGAAAACTCTTTACACCGGTCATGTGGGAGATGGAAAGATCTTTGTATATAATGTGCAGCAGGTAGTAAAAGTGCGGACAGGAGAAGAAAACCTGGAAGCACTGAAAGATGTAGAATGATTTGATTGTATAGTTTATAGAAGGTGCCCCGATTGGCGCAGCCGGGAGAGGAATTTTGCTCCCGGCTGCGTAATGGGGGGCTTTTTTAATGATGTTTCATAGCTTTGATAAGATTCAGCAGGGCATCGATTTCTTCCGCAGACAGACCGGACAGATCGATTTCCTGCTTATTTTCTATTCCCAAAAGATAATAGGCACAAAACTACGGAGAGAAGATGGGGCAGAATTCTTTGCAAGATATATAACAGAGGAGGCAGCCATTGTTTTTTTGATATCCTTTCGCTATAATGTCACTATATACAGCAAAAGAAAAATGTGTGAGGGTGTGCGCAATGTCTGGAAATATAAAAAATATGACCTCGGGCTCCCCGGGGAAGCTGATTCTTTTTTTTGCCCTGCCTTTGATGGCGGCGAATATTTTTCAACAGTTTTACACCACGGTAGACGCCATGGTAGTGGGACAGATCGTAGGGGTAAGAGCTCTGGCGGCAGTGGGAGCGGCAGACTGGATCATCTGGATGGTCCAGGGGATCGTTACTGGAAGCGCCCAGGGCTTTTCTATACTGGTGTCGCAGAATTACGGGGCGGGGAATGGAAAACGGCTGAAAGAAACCGTGGCTGCCAGCTATACCATGATGGCGGTGATCGCTGTGGCTGTTCTGGCAGTCAGCCAGGCAGGCGCTTATCCTCTTCTGCGTTTTCTCAATACCCCTGCAGATGTCATGGATATGTCTGTAACTTATATACGAATTATTTTCTGCGGAATTCCGGTGATTGCAGCTTATAATACTTTCGCCTCAATCTTACGCGCTCTCGGAAACGGACGTTCTCCCCTGATCGCCATGATCGTTGCGGCAACGATCAATGTGGGGCTGGATCTTCTTTTTGTAGGAGGTTTCCGCTGGGGAGTGGCGGGGGCGGCAGGAGCCACGGTGATCGCTCAGGGTTTTTCGGCTCTCTATTGTTTTATAGTGCTCAGAAAGATTGATATAGTAAAGGTTTCCAGGGAAGACTTTAGGCCGGAACAGGCTATTTTCAGGCAGCTGGCCGGTTTGGGCGCACCCCTGGCTTTTCAGAATACTATTATATCTGTGGGAGGTATGGTGGTACAGTATGTGGTAAACGGCTATGGTTTTCTTTTTGTGGCAGGATTTACCGCAGCTAATAAGCTTTATGGAGTTCTGGAACTGGCAGCTATCTCCTACGGTTATGCGATCACTACCTATGTGGGGCAGAACCTGGGAGCGGGAAACATTGCCAGGATCAAGTCTGGAGTGAAAAGCGGAGGCATAATGGCGGTATTTACGGCCCTGGCTGTGGGGGCGGTGATGGTCGCCGGAGGAAGGAAGATACTTTCTCTGTTTGTCTCCGGAAGCCCGGAGGAGACGGCACAGGTGCTGGATATTGCCTACCATTATCTGTTCCTTATGGCAGTATTCCTGGTGGTCCTGTATATGCTTTATGTTTTCCGTTCCGCCATCCAGGGATTGGGAAATACGGTTGTTCCTATGGCCAGCGGGATCGTAGAATTTTTTATGCGCGTAGGCGCAGCGCTGCTCCTGCCTCTCTTTATCGGCCAGAACGGGATCTTTTATGCGGAGATCAGTGCGTGGACAGGCGCAGCGGTACTCCTGGCGGCGAGTTATTTCTGGCTGATCAGAAAATATTCCTGAATTTTTCACAGAATCCTGGAAAACTTATGCTATACTACGGTTGTTACCATAAAACTCATTTGCAGTATAAGGGGAGGTTCTAATGAACTTAAACCAGCACTATGGGGAAAAAAGTGTACTTCAGAAACTGGACCAGCTTCCAAAGGAGCCTGGCCTTAAGAGAAGGAAAAAAATAGTTTTTGCTGTAAAAACGGTTTTTCTCAGCCTTCTGGCAGCGGGCTTTATTGGGATATGCCTGGGACTGGGAGTTTACGGAAAGATTGTGGCAGATACCCCCGATGTTTCAGAGATAAATATAGGGCCGACAAAATATGCATCTTTTGTTTATGATGCAGATGGAGACCAGATACAGCAGCTCAACGAGGCCCAGAGCAATCGAATACATGTATCTATTGAGGATATACCGGAGGATATGCAGCATGCCATTGTAGCTATTGAGGATTCCAGATTCTATGAGCACCATGGAATCGACCCTCAGGGAATCCTCCGGGCAGCAGTGGTAACTCTGACTTCTGGATTTCAGGAGACAGAAGGAGCCAGCACCATTACCCAGCAGCTTATTAAAAACAATGTGTTTACAGACTGGACAGACGAGACTTTTTTCCAGTCAGTACGGCGTAAGATCCAGGAACAGCAGCTTGCTGTGGACCTGGAAGAATATCTTACGGACCAGGGGCTGGACGCCAAAAGCGTTATTCTGGAGGAATATCTGAATACGGTCAACTTTGGTTCAGGGGCTTATGGGATACAGACAGCAGCCCAGACCTATTTTGGCAAGGACAGCAATGACCTGACTCTGTCAGAATGTGCAGTGCTGGCGGCAACCCCCCAGAATCCTACCAGATGGGACCCCAGACAGAACCCGGAGGGAAATGCCCAGCGCAGGGAGACAGTGCTGAATTATATGCTGGAGCAGGGATGGATTACCAAGGAGGAACAGGAAGAAGCTTTGGGGGATGATGTTTATGCCAGAATTGCCCAGAACAGTGAAAATCAGCCCCAGGGAAGCACCTATTCCTATTTCATCGACGAGCTGATCAGCCAGGTACAGGAAGATCTGGTAGAAGAGAAAGGTTATACGGAGACCCAGGCTGCCAATGCCATATACAGCGGCGGTCTCCGGATATACAGCACCCAGGACACGGAAATCCAGGATATCATGGAAGAAGAATTTGAGGACGAAGATAATTACCCCGACTATGTACGGTTTGGATTGGACTGGGCTTTGACAGTGGAACATTCAGACGGCAGCAAGGAAAACTACAGTAGGGAAATGCTGACAGCTTATTTTGAGAATGGAGGAGAGGTTGTCCCGGATCTTTTCGACACACAGGAGGAAGCACAGAGATACATTGACCGGTATAAGGAAGCCGTACTGGAAGAAGGAGACAAGATCGCAGCAGAAAGAACAGAGTTTGTTCCTCAGCCTCAGGCTGCTATGACAGTTATAGACCAGAGTACCGGATATGTAAGAGGAATTGTAGGAGGCCGGGGAGAAAAGAAGGCCAGCCTGACTTTGAACCGGGCATCTGATACTTACCGTCAGCCCGGCTCTGCTTTTAAAATACTGGCGGCTTATGGGCCGGCACTGGATTTGGGGGAGATTACCCTGGCTGCACATATTGAGGATGAGGAATATTCCTATGAAGACGGCACGCCTATTCGGAATTCAGACAATCGGTATCACGGCTCTGTGTCTGTCCGTCAGGCTATCCGCAGTTCTTACAATATACCTGCGGTAAAGGTCCTTACGGATATTACCCCGGAGAAAGGATTTGAATATCTGCAGCAGCTTGGATTTTCTAATCTGGACGAAGAATTGGACGTGATCCAGCCTCTGGCACTGGGAGGCATCACCAATGGTGTCAGCAACCTGGAACTGACTGCAGCATATGGGGCCATTGCCAACGGAGGCACCTATATGGAGCCGGTTTTCTATACTGAGGTTACGGACCAGGAAGGAAATGTACTTCTGAGTAATAAGCCTCAGGGACAGCGCGTGTTTAAGGAAAGCACAGCCTTTCTGCTTACCAGCGCTATGGAAGATGTGGTCTCTGAAGGTACAGGTACAGGGTTCCAGCTGGAAGACATGCATGTGGCAGGGAAAACAGGGACTGCCAATGACTACCGGGATCTGACGTTTGCCGGATATACGCCTTATTATACAGCAGCTATCTGGGCAGGATATGACGAACCCCAGGAACTGGCGGAATCCCACCGGACATTCCATCGCACTTTGTGGCGAAACGTAATGAACCGTATACATGAGGACCTTCCGAATAAGGATTTTGAACAGCCATCCACAGTTGAAAGAGCTGCAGTCTGTGCAGACTCAGGCCTTTTGGCAGGCAGGGGCTGTACCCGTGTGTACGAATACTTTGACCAGGACAATATGCCGCAGGAAACCTGCACAGAGCATAGACGCTCCCTGTTCCCAGGCTGGAACAGCGGACAGGAAGAGGAGGACGACAGCAGCGGAGACAGCAGTGGAAACAGCAGCAGTGGTTCTTCCTGGTGGGACTATTGGTCCAGATGGTGGAGATAAATATAGAAAGAAGGATAAAGAAAAATGGAAAAGACACAGAAAGAAAAAATATTTGAGGATTATCCTATAAAAAAGGCAGTAGCCACTTTGGCAGTGCCCACCATATTAAGTTCTTTGGTCATGGTATTGTACAACTTGGCAGATACTTTTTTTGTGGGAATGCTCAATGACCCAATTGAAAACGCAGCAGTGGCTCTGGCAGGGCCGCTGCTTCTTGCCTTCAATGCAGTCAATAATCTTTTCGGGGTAGGAAGCTCCAGCCTGATGAGCCGGTCCCTGGGGAAAAAAGATTATGAAACTGTAGGGAAAGCCTCTGCTTTTGGGTTTTACGGGGCTTTATTTTTCGGACTTGTATTTTCTATCCTCTGTACAGTTTTCAGAGGACCGCTGCTGCAGCTTTTGGGAGCGGACAGCACAACGATAAATGCTACCAATGGATATATTAACTGGACGGTAAGCCTGGGAGCGGCTCCGGCAATCCTGAACGTTGTAATGGCTTATCTGGTGCGCTCAGAAGGGGCGGCTATGCATGCCAGCATCGGTACCATGAGCGGCTGCTTTCTGAATATTATCCTGGATCCGATTTTCATACTTCCATGGGGACTGGATATGGGAGCGGAAGGGGCCGGATGTGCAACTTTTCTTTCTAACTGTGCGGCCTGCATTTACTTTTTTGTTTTTCTGGCTGTTAAGAAGAAGGAAACATTTATCAGTATCTCTCCCAGAAAGTTCACCCTGGAAAGGAGAGTGGTCTCTAATGTGTTTATCGTAGGGATTCCTGCTTCTATACAGAATCTTCTGAATGTTACGGGTATGACGATCCTGAATAATTTTACTGCCTCTTATGGAGCAGATGCCATAGCGGCTATGGGAATCAGCCAGAAAGTCAATACAGTTCCTATGAATATTTCCATGGGGCTTTCCCAGGGGATCATGCCGCTGGTAAGCTATAACTACGCCAGCGGAGACAGCAAACGAATGAAGGATACTATTAAGTTTTCTATGAAAACAGCTCTTATATTCCTCGTCCTGGTGGCTGCCCTGTTCTTTATAGGCTCCGAGACAGTAGTGGGGATGTTTATCGGAGATGAAAATGTAATTGCCTATGGCAGCAGATTCCTCAGAGGATTTTGTCTGGGCCTGCCTTTCCTGGCAGTAGACTTTATGGCAGTAGGCGTTTTTCAGGCTGTGGGAATGGGAAAAGAAGCTCTTCTTTTTGCAATCCTCAGGAAGATCGCCCTGGAAATCCCGGCTCTGTTTATTCTGAACTGGCTGATGCCTTTGTACGGTCTGGCCTATGCCCAGTTTACCGCAGAAGTGATCCTGGCTATTGCAGCTGTGGTGGTGCTGAAAAGACTGTTCAAAAAAGTAGAAAAGAGGACACAGACTTTTTAGTCAGTGTCCCCGTGGGATCTGGTCCAGCCGTCCTTTTTCCTTTACCAGATCTGCATAGAGCAGGTCTGCCAGGGCAATAGCGAGAGGTATAAGAGAAAACCAGATGGCCTTTCCCAGAAAGAAACGGCAGAGAAAAGTAGAGGCTACACCTCCCAGGACAAAGGAAACCAGCATTACGGTGTGAGTCCGCAGCCTTCGCAGATGGGAAAGCCGTTCCTGGGGATGACGTATAGATTTTGTAATAGCGATACCCACCTGCCTTATGTGATTGGTGCAGAAGGTGGTGGCCATTGGGATACCTTCCGCCTGGCGGAAGGTATTGTACTGCATAGAGCAGATGAAGTTGATCAGAATCTGGGTAATCTGTACTGGAGCGCTTTCCGGCAGAAAACCCAGGAAGATCACTACAGCGATTTCTATAACTACCAGCAGGGTATCCCATCGTATCAGCCGGCTTTTCTTTACATAGCCAGGCAGAACTTCAGAGAGCATGGTTCCCACACAGTATGCAGTAATGGGAATAAAGAAATATAAGGCGTGGAGCCACTGACCGTTTCCCAGGGCCATTGCCAGGAGCACGAAGTTTCCTGTCTGTGCGTTACAGAATACGCCCCCTCGTATAGAATAGGTAAAGGCTCCGAAATATCCGGCAGTCAGCATCATCAAAATAAAAACAATGTCACGTTCACATTCAAGGAACGTATTTTGTGGAGCAGGAGTCTTTTGTGTCTTTTGTTCTTCCATGGATATCTTCCTCCTATCTTTTTAGCGTCAGTGTACACCGACGCTGCCATTCCTCATTATAAGTCTTTCATTTTAGCGGTTCAATAAGGTTTTTCAATAAAAAACAGGAGACGGCGGCCAAAGATTCCGTCATATGCCACAGAAAAAGCAAAGATTGTGCTATAATAAAAGACAGGATTCCCCTGCTTCCAGGAAAGAAAAGCGTTCATCTGGATAGGGGAAAAGTGAGGTGTATGAAATGGAACAGATGTCATTATTTGACGACAGAGGGCAATCTGCGCCCCTTGCCACCAGGCTGCGTCCCGATTCCCTGGAAGATTTTGCAGGGCAGGAGCACCTGCTGGGAAAAGGGAAGATCCTCCGGCAGCTGATTGAAAAGGACCAGATTTCTTCCATGATCTTCTGGGGGCCTCCGGGGGTGGGAAAAACTACTCTGGCCAGCATTATTGCGGGAAGGACAAAGGCCCAGTTTATTAATTTCAGTGCAGTGACCAGCGGTATCAAGGAAATCCGGGAGGTTATGAACCAGGCGGAGCTTGCCAGAAGGATGGGGCAGCGGACGGTGCTTTTTGTAGACGAGATCCATCGTTTTAATAAAGCCCAGCAGGATGCTTTTCTCCCGTTTGTGGAAAAAGGAAGCATTATCCTCATCGGAGCTACCACAGAGAATCCTTCTTTTGAGGTGAATTCTGCGCTTCTTTCCAGGTGCAAGGTTTTTGTGCTGAAGGCCCTGGAGGTAAAGGACCTGTTGAAACTTTTAAACCATGCCCTGGAGAGCCCTAAAGGATTTGGAAATCAGAATGTACAGATCAGCGAAGACCAGCTTAGGGCTATAGCGGAATTTGCCAACGGAGATGCCAGGACGGCTTTGAATACATTAGAAATGGCAGTGTTAAACGGTGAGCTCAGTCCTGAAGGAATCCGGGTTACAGATGAAGGCCTGGAACAGTGCGTCAGCCGCAGGTCCCTTCTTTATGATAAGACTGGGGAAGAACATTATAATATGATTTCCGCTCTTCATAAATCAATGAGAAACAGCGACCCGGATGCGGCGGTTTACTGGATGTGCCGGATGCTGGAAGGTGGAGAGAATCCTCTGTATATTGCCAGACGCCTGATCCGCTTTGCCAGCGAAGACATTGGAATGGCAGACAGCCACGCCCTGCCTTTGGCAGTGTCTGTTTATCAGGCCTGTCATTTTCTGGGAATGCCGGAGTGTGACGTGCACCTGACCCATGCAGTGGTGTATCTGTCTATGGCGCCGAAATCCAACGCGCTGTATAAAGCCTGTGAAGCCTGTAAAACAGATGTGAAAAATAAGAAGGCGGAGCCGGTGCCTCTGATTCTTAGAAATGCGCCTACCAGACTGATGAAAGAGCTGGATTACGGAAAGGGATATGAATACGCCCATAATACAGAAGAAAAACTGACTCATATGCAGTGTATGCCGGACAGCCTGAAAGACAGAGTTTACTACCGGCCTACAACCCAGGGAGAAGAGAAGAAAGTAAAGGAGCGTCTGGAGGAGATCAAGGCATGGAAAGAGGAAAGGTGAATGGCGGAAAGAGGCTTACGCCTCTCCGCCTTCTGCCTCCTCGCCCGTATCTTCTTCAACTGCATTTCTGGATTCGGATACGGTAACAATAATGGTTTCAGGATCAATAAGCAGATCAACTTTTTCATTCTTGGCCATATCCAAGTCGCCGACTTTAATAGAATCGCCGACTTTCAGATTTCCCACATCTACCATAACCTTTTCTATCAGGTCTCCAGGCAGGGCTCTGTAAGGAACTTCTTCCAGAAGGAGCTGAAGGACTCCGCTGGCAACTTTGTCATGATTTTCCAGAATAACTTCAGCAACGGACTGTACTTTTTCGCCTTTTACCAGGGCCTGGAAATCAATTTCATCAACCTGCCCTTTCAGAGGGTTAAAGTTAATCTCTTTAAGCAGTACATCCATAGACTCACCGTCTACATCCAGCATTACCTGGCTTCCTCTCCGGTGGATCTTCAACAGCCGGTCTACTGCGGATTTCTCAAGTTTAATAGGGATAGAGCCTTTAATCTCTTTACCAAATACATTACCGGTAACGTATCCCTCTCTTCTTAATCTTTTGGCTTTGATGGACATGTCTCTTTTTTCAGCTTTTAAAGTATTCATTTGACTTTTCCTCCAAAAATCTGATTGCCCGACAGCCTTCAAATTTGCAATGGGTTATACAAATAGGTTTGTCAAGTACTGTTTTCTTGTTACAAGTATATTATAACACCTATAGCGAATAAAACAAGTGAAAATTCTGTGAACTTTCAGCTTAGAGAAGCTATTCCATTAGTTTTTGATAAGAAGTTCCGGTATTTTCCAGAATGTACTGTTCTTTTCCTGTATCTGCGGTCAGCTTTCTGGCATGGAGTTGCCGGTAGGACAGAGGGCCGGTCCCATAAAACTTTTCGAAAGTATGAGCAAAATGCTGCCGGCTGTTATAGCCTACGGAAAAGGCAATGTCCGTTATACTCATAGAACTGTTGGTCAGGAGAAAAGCAGCCTCTTCCATCCGCTTTTTGTTTACATATTCTATAATACTGCATCCGAGAATTTTGGAGAAAAGAGACTGGAGATAGGACTTGTTGATTCCTGTATAGGCAGCCAGCTCCGGAACCCGTATGGTTTCGTGGATGTTCTGGTCAATATAGCCGCAGGCTTTTTTCAGATAATAGAGCCCGGTGTTTTCTTTTCCATGAATTACGGAATAGGCCAATTCTGTCATTGTTCTGGAGTAAAGGAGATAGAGGAGATAGTCGTCAGAACTGTCAGGAGCCTTCTGGAGATGAGAGATCAGATCCTTTAGGGAATATCCCAGGTTCCGCATATCTCCGCCGCAGCAGTAAGACGGCATTTTCTTCCAAAACTCCTGAAAATCCCTGGATTTACCAAGGAGTTCCGATAACTGCAGACTTCCCCTTTCAGAGGAAAAACTGAATTCCAGATTTAGAATAGAGCAGGGGCGTTCCGGCAGGATTTCCAGCCTGTGCGGAAGCCTGGCGCCGATAAAGACAAAATGGTTGGGAGTTACCTGATATACTTCTTCCCCGCATAGGATGGTACAGCTGCCTGCGGTTACATACATAATCTCAAAACTGCTGTGAGAATGGGGAGACATATGGAATTCGGGGAGGGAAAGGGCATAGAAAGCGGTGATATCGCCAAAGAGAGCTTTAATTTCTGACATAATGAAAAACCTCCTGCTTACAGCTCCGGCAGCTTGAAACTTCAGGAGCCAGGCTGGGACTGATGTTTCTATCAGTGTAGCACAAAAAATTAAATGCGGCAATATATTGCATTTTAGAAGAAACAGGTCAATAGGTTGCACATAGAAAAAGACCAGAAGTTATAATGGACAAAACAAAAGAAACGGGAGGTTTATTATGAGCTTTAAAGTTGCATTTATCGGAGCAGGAAGCCTGGTTTTTGCCAGAACTTTATTTACGGATATTATGTCGGTTCCGGAATTCCACAATATTGAGGTGGCATTTACTGACATTAACGAAGACAATCTGGAAAAGACCAGAGCCCTGTGCCAGAGGGACCTGGATGCCAATGGAATTCCAGTGAAAATTTTCGCCACTACTGACAGAAGAGAGGCATTCCGAGACGCCAGGTATATCGTAAACTGCGTCCGTATCGGAGGACTGGAGGCCTTTGAGACGGATATTGAGATTCCTCTGAAATACGGTGTAGACCAGTGCGTGGGAGATACTCTGTGCACAGGAGGCATCATGTATGGACAGAGAGTTATCGCAGAAATGCTGAACTTCTGCAAAGATATCCGGGAAGTGGCAGAACCGGGAGCGATTATGCTGAACTATTCCAATCCTAACGCTATGGCTACCTGGGCCTGCAATAAATATGGCGGAGTAAAGACTATTGGTCTGTGCCATGGAGAAATCCATGGAGAAATGCAGATTGCCGAGGTCCTTGGAATTCCCAGAGAAGAGCTGGATATTATCTGTGCAGGCATCAACCATCAGACCTGGTATATTTCTGTGAAACATCATGGAGAAGATATGATTCCAAAACTTCTGGAAGGATTTGAAAACCATGAGAAATTCCGGGAAGAGGAAAAGGTAAGGATTGATATGCTGAAGCGTTTTGGCTATTATTCCACAGAATCTAACGGACACCTTTCTGAGTATGTAGCCTGGTATCGGAAACGTCCGGATGAAATTAAAGACTGGATCAATCTGGATAACTGGATTAACGGAGAAACAGGAGGATACCTGCGGGTTACCCGAGAGGAAAGAAACTGGTTTGAGACAGACTATCCAAGGATTTTGAAGGAAGAACCTAAGAAACTGGACGGTTCCGAGAGGGGCAAGGAGCACTGCTCTTACATTATAGAATCTCTGGAAACAGGAAGAATGTACCGTGGACATTTTAACATGATGAATGAAGGCTGCATTACCAACCTGCCTTATGAATCAGTAGTAGAAGTTCCCTGTTATGTAGATGGAAACGGAATCAGCGTGCCAAAGGTAGGCGACCTTCCACTAGGCTGTGCAGCAGTGTGCTCTCAGTCCATCTGGGTACAGAAACTGGCAGTAGAGGCTGCTGTCCATGGTGATGTAAAGCTTCTGAAACAGGCTGCTATGATGGATCCTCTCACAGGAGCAGTGTGCAATCCGCCGGAAATCTGGCAGATGATCGACGAGATGCTGGTAGCTCAGGAAAAATGGCTGCCCCAGTATACAGAGGCCATTAAAGAGGCAAAAGAAAATCTGGCAAAGGGAGACCTGATCCCTACAAAAGATTACCATGGAGCTGCAAGACTGAGAGAGAAGACCCCGGAAGAAGTTGCAGCAGAACATGAGGCTAGGAAAATAACGGTATAATCAAATGAAGCCCCCCGGATGGCAGTCCGAGGGGGTTTTTGTATTCCTGGTGGCAGTTTATCCTTAACTTATCCGAAGATAAATAGGCAGGTTTACTTTTGTATCCGGTAACTACCACCGGGAATCTAAGAATTGCAAGATGAGAGGTAGTCTAGAGGCAAATCCTGCGGCCAAAAATTCAAAAAACGCAAAATGAGCGGTACTCTGGAGTCTATTGTACAGTTGACATCTTAGCAATAGAATTCTTGTAAGTTTATGATGCTGGGCAAGCCAGTGAGCATGATTTGCCAGATATAATCGACTCCTCTGATTTCTGTGAAATTCCTTCCAGAAAACTTTTTTTGAATCCGGGAATGATAATGACCTCAGGAGAACATACTATTACCGATTATACATCGGAAAGGAATCACGCTATGTTCTTCGACTATTATTACATTCTCTGGGTACTGCCTGCAGTGATTTTTGCCATATGGGCCAGTGCAAGAGTCAGCAGTACATTTCAGAAATATTCTTCTCAGATTTCCAGGTCAGGGCTTTCCGGAAGTCAGGCGGCCAGGAGAGTTCTGGAAGCTGAGGAGGTGTATCAGGTACAGATAGAAAGGACAGGAGGAAGTCTTACCGACCACTATGACCCCAGGATCAATGTTATACGGCTTTCGGATAGTGTCTGTGACCAGACGTCCACGGCAGCTATCGGCGTGGCAGCCCATGAGGCGGGCCACGCCATTCAGTATGCCCGGGGATATCTGCCTATTAAGATCCGAAATGCCATTATACCAGTGACCAATATCGGCTCCCGCCTGGCCCTTCCTCTGATCCTCATAGGCCTGCTCTTTGCGGGACAGGGTTCAGAAATGGGAAAAATGGCTTATCTTGGAGTGTTCTGCTTTGGACTTTCAACTTTGTTCCAGGTGATCACTCTTCCGGTAGAGTTTGACGCCAGCAGGAGAGCACTCAGGGCTATTGAGAATGCCCATATTTTAACAGAAGAAGAGCTTTCAGGAGCCAGAAAAGTACTTACTGCTGCGGCCCTTACCTATGTGGCGGCTCTGGCGGTGTCTCTTACACAGCTTTTCCGTCTCCTGGCTATTGTTAATCGGAGAAACGGACGGGAATAGAATCTATTCAGTCATATCGACCAAATTCCCGGCATAAAATTTGTTAAACATTACCTACTTGCATCTTTTCGCAACCTGTGTTAGATTAACCATAGAAAGTATCGGAAACGTTACCGATACCGTTACCAGAAACCGGACCCACTCATATCTCATTGCGGTTTATCTGCAAATCTGTGGGTTCGCCAGATACGAAAAGGAGAGGGATCATGAGAGAAAGCGGTGTGCTGCTTCCAGTGGCCAGTCTTCCATCTAATTACGGGATTGGCTGTTTTTCCAGGGAAGCCTATGAATTTGTGGATCAGTTAAAAGCAGGGGGACAGAAGAACTGGCAGATTCTTCCATTAGGACCTACAGGATACGGGGATTCTCCTTATCAGTCTTTTTCTACCTTTGCAGGAAATCCGTATTTTATTGATTTAGAAACTCTTATTGAAGAGGGGCTGCTCGCAAAGCAGGAATGTGATGCCTGTGACTTTGGAGATAATGCAGAATTTATCGATTACGAGAAGATATATTTTTCCAGATTTAAGATTCTTCGGAAAGCTTTTGAACGCTTTGCGCCTGGAGAGGATTTTGAAAGATTTACAGAAGAAAACAAGGAGTGGCTGGAAGATTACGCCCTCTACATGGGGATTAAAAACAGCCTGGGCGGCATCAGCTGGAGTGAATGGCCTGACGGGCTGAAGAGAAGAGTTCCTGAGATCCTGGAAGAGAAGAGAGAAGAGCTGAAAGATGAGATCCAGTTTATCCGTTTTCAGCAGTATGAGTTCGCAAAACAGTGGACAAAACTGAAAAAATATGCCAATGACCAGGGAATCCGCATCATCGGAGATATTCCC
Organism: Blautia sp. An81; assembly: GCF_002161285.1. Lineage (GTDB taxonomy): Bacteria > Bacillota > Clostridia > Lachnospirales > Lachnospiraceae > Blautia > Blautia ornithocaccae. The sequence continues at coordinate 142,541 of NZ_NFHH01000008.1, forward strand.
ATTTATGTAGCTTTTGACAGTGCCGATGCATGGGCAAATCCGGAACTTTTCCAGTTTGACGAGGAATGCACGCCTACAGCTGTGGCCGGCTGTCCCCCCGACGCTTTTGCAGCTACAGGACAGCTCTGGGGAAATCCTCTCTATGACTGGGAATACCATGAGAAAACAGGATTCGCCTGGTGGATACAGAGACTGGAATACTGCTATAAACTTTACGATGTGGTCCGGGTAGACCACTTCCGGGGATTTGACGAGTATTACGCCATCCCTTACGGTGATAAGACAGCAGAGTTTGGAGAATGGAAAAAAGGCCCTGGACTGAAACTGTTTAAGGCAGTGAAGGAAGCCATGGGTGATACGGCGATTATTGCAGAGGATCTGGGATACCTTACCGACAGTGTAAGACAGTTAGTAAAGGATACAGATTATCCGGGAATGAAGGTGCTGCAGTTTGCTTTTGACTCCAGAGAGGAAAGCGATTATCTGCCCCATAATTATGATCATAACTGTGTGGTATACACAGGTACTCATGATAATAACACGATCCTGGGATGGCTGGACGAGATGGCTCCTGAGGACAGGCTCCTGGCGGAGAGATATCTGAACAACCGGTATACCAGAAAAGAAGATATGCCCTGGGATTTCATCCGGATGTCTATGGCTTCTGTGGCTGACCTGGCAATTACCCCTATACAGGAATTCCTCTGCCTGGGAGGAGAAGCAAGGATCAATCGGCCTTCTACTCTGGGCATTAACTGGAAGTGGAGACTTTTAAAAGGCCAGATCACCCATGAGATCACAGGAAGAATGTATGATATGACAAAGCTTTACGGCAGGCTGTAAGATGAGTTTTTATAAAGGCGGGATTTTAAATGGCAGGAATGACCATCAAAGACATTGCAAAAAAATGCGGGGTAGGCGTAAGCACCGTATCCAGAGCCATGAATAACCACCCGGATATTAACCAGGAAACAAAGGACATGATCCTGCGGGTAATCGCAGAGTCCAATTATATTCCAAATAACAGCGCCAGAAATCTGAAGCGCTCGGATGCCAGAGCCATTGCGGTACTGGTAAAGGGTCTGGGAAATACTTTTTTTGGAGAACTGGTAAGCGGCCTGGAGCGGGAATGTGAGAAAAAAGGATACAGCTGTATCCTCCAGCATGTGGAGGAACAGGATAATGAGCTGGATGTGGCCCTGTATGTGGCAAAGGAGAAAAAACCCAGAGGCATGATCTTTCTGGGAGGTAATTTTTCACATCCCAGAGAAAAAATCCAACAGCTGGGAATTCCCTGCGTTCTCAGCACCATCTGTACATATGGCGATCAGGAGCAGAGCTTTGGAACTGTATCTGTAGATGACTTTCTGGAAAGCCGGAAGATGACAGAGTACCTTCTGGGCCTGGGGCACGAGAAGATTGCCCTTCTTACTGCACCAAGAGAAGATGAGAGTATCGGAAAACTGAGACTTATGGGCTATCAGAAGGCTCTTGAAGAACATGGAATCCCATTTCGGGAGGAGCTGGTGGCATATATGGATGCCACAGAAGACCGGTATTCTTTTGCTACAGGCTACCGCATGGCCAAGAAGCTTCTGGAGAAAAGAGACTTTACGGCTTTATATGCAACTTCGGATACTCTGGCAATAGGAGCCTGCAGGGCCCTGAAAGAAGCCGGACTGGATATTCCCGGAGACTGCTCTGTAGCGGGATTCGACGGTATGGACATGGGGGCTTATTATATTCCCAGCCTTACCACTATCCGCCAGCCGGTGGGAAAGATTGCCTCCGCTTCTGCGGATCTGCTTTTTAACATGATCAAAGGCAAAGAAAAGCCCAAAAAGCAGATTTTTGAAGGGGAGCTGCTCATAAGAGAGTCTACAGCAAAAAGAAACTGTAACCCCATATAAAAAGGGGCTGTCACATTAGTCATATGTCAGGAATATTTATACATTTTATGCGAATTTGTCGAGCATAGCTTTGAGACCGTAGGCTCAAAGCGGCGCAGACTGAGCAATAAAATGTATAAATGTTCTCGATTTTGATTAATGCGACAGCTTTGGAAAGATTTTCAGGAGGAAAATATCATGGAAAAAAGATTACAGACACTGTTAAATGAAAAATTCGGAAAAAATCTGGATAACTGCAGTCAGGCAGAGCTTTTTCAGGCTTTAATGAGCCTTACAAAAGAGGAGACACAGAAGCTTCCAAAAAATCAGGGAAATAAAAAACTCTATTACATTTCCGCAGAATTTCTTATCGGAAAACTGCTGTCCAACAATCTGATCAATCTGGGCCTCTATGAGGAAGTGGAAAAAGTTCTGGAAAAACACGGACAGAAACTGTGCGAGATCGAAGAACTGGAGCTGGAGCCTTCTTTAGGAAACGGCGGACTGGGCCGTCTGGCAGCCTGCTTCCTGGATTCCATTGCTACCCTGGGACTTCCGGGAGACGGCATCGGCCTGAACTACCACTTTGGCCTGTTCCAGCAGATGTTTAAAGACCATAAACAGAAAGAAGTGAAAAATCCATGGCTTACCCAGGAGAGCTGGCTGGTGCGTCAGCCTGAGACCTTCCAGGTGCCTTTTAAGGATTTCACCCTGAACTCTGTTTTATATGATATCGATGTTCCAGGTTATGAGTCCGGATGCAACCGTCTCCATCTTTTTGATGTGGACACCATTGACGAAAGCCTGGTACCCGAAGACAGCATTGACTTCGATAAAGAAAAGATCCAGAAGAACCTTACCCTGTTTCTCTATCCAGATGATTCTGACGATGCAGGCCGCAAACTGCGTATCTACCAGCAGTATTTCATGGTAAGCTGCGGGGCTCAGCTGATCCTGAAAGAGTGTGAGGACAAAGGCTATGACCTGCATAAACTGAACGAGCATGTAGTGATCCAGATTAACGACACCCATCCTTCTATGGTTATTCCTGAACTGATCCGTCTGCTTACTGGAAAAGGATTTACCATGGATGAAGCAGTGGAAGTTGTGAGCAAGACCTGCGCTTATACAAACCACACCATCCTGGCAGAAGCTCTGGAAAAATGGCCCATGGATTATCTGGAGGAAGTGGTTCCTCACCTTCTTCCTATCATCAAAGAGCTGGATGAGAGAGTAAGAGAGAAATATGCAGACGAGTCTGTGTACATTATTGATGAAGACGAGAGAGTCCATATGGCCCACATGGATATCCACTATGGATTTTCTGTAAACGGTGTGGCAGCTCTTCACACAGAGATTCTGAAAAATACAGAGCTGAACAACTTCTACAAAATCTATCCGGAGAAGTTTAACAACAAGACAAACGGCATTACTTTCCGCCGTTGGCTCCTCCACTGCAACAGAGAGCTGAGCGCCTATATTGAGTCTCTTATCGGACCTGGATTCAAGAAGAATGCAGATGAGCTGGAAAAATTGCTGGCTTACAAAGATGACGAGAAAGTATTAGAGAAACTGGCCCAGATCAAGGTAGGTAAAAAGCTGGAGTTTAAGAAATTTATGAAAGAGACCCAGGATATGGATCTGGACGAAAACTCTATCTTTGACGTTCAGGTAAAACGTCTCCATGAGTACAAACGTCAGCAGATGAACGCTCTGTATGCCATTTATAAATATCTGGATATCAAAGCTGGAAATAAGCCGAAAACTCCGATTACCATGATTTTTGGAGCTAAGGCTGCTCCTGCTTACGTGATCGCAAAGGATATCATCCACCTGATCCTCTGCCTCCACGACCTGATTGAAAATGATCCGGAGGTGAAACCATATTTCCGTGTGCTGATGATCGAGAATTACAATGTTTCTAAAGCTGCCAAGGTAATTCCTGCAGCAGACATTTCTGAGCAGATTTCTCTGGCATCTAAAGAAGCTTCCGGAACAGGAAATATGAAGTTCATGCTCAACGGCGCCCTGACTCTGGGAACTGAAGACGGAGCCAATGTAGAAATCCGGGACCTGGTAGGAGATGAGAATATCTATATCTTCGGAAAACGCCCACAGGAAGTCATCGATCTGTATGCAGAAGAAGCTTACTGTTCAGAGGATATTTACAAGAAAGATAAGCTGATCCATAAGCTGGTAGACTTTATCGTAGGAAAAGAACTGCTGGCTATCGGCGATAAGGAAAGCCTTACAAGACTTCACAAAGAACTGGTAGGCAAAGACTGGTTCATGACTCTTCTGGATACCAGAGAGTATATTGAGACCAAGGAAAAAATCTATGCAGACTATGAAGATCAGAAAGCATGGCAGAAAAAAGCTTTGATCAACATTGCAAAGGCAGGATTCTTCTCCTCAGACAGAACAATTAAACAGTACAATGAGGATATCTGGCATTTACAGTAAAAAAGCCGGAAAACGGAATCGTGCTTTTGAGAAGGAAGATGACTTAGGCCTTCGATAATATCTGAGAAAATAGAAAATTTCAGAGAAAGGCTGTCACATGCTGACGGACTCTTTGGGAGATGCTAGATGCAGAACAGAGCATCTGCCTGGAGGACGTTGGGGATGGGGCAGCCTTCGCTGTTATGCAAAAATGGAAACAAAATAATTTTTGGGAATTAACGATTTACTGTAAAAAATGGAAATGCTATAATCAAATCCAAGTTAAAGATTCTGCCGAAATAAAAGGAGTTGAAAATTTGCAATGCCCGAAAGCCAGAATATTGAATGGAAAGCTAAATGGAAAGATGAGTATCTGGAATGGATCTGCGGATTTGCTAATGCACAGGGTGGAAAGATTTACATCGGATGTGATGACTATGGGAATGTCGTCGGGCTGCCAAATGCCCATAAACTTTTGGAAGATATCCCGAATAAAATCAGAGATACTATGGGTATTATCGTAGGTGTCAATCTGTATGAAAGTGATGACAAAGAATACATTGAGATTGATGTCCCGACATATCCTATAGGTATTTCCTGCAAAGGAGTATATTATTATCGCAGTGGGAGTACGCGCCAGATATTATCTGGGCATGCACTAGAAGCATTTTTAATGCGAAAGCGTGGAGTGACATGGGACAATCAGCCGCTTCCGGCATTTACCATGAAGGATATAGACGAGGAGACTGTTAAGCATTTTAAACAATGGGCGACAAGAAAAGGGCGTATAGACAAAAGTGTGTTAGAAGAGCCAAAAGAGATGCTTTTAGAAAAATTACATCTTATAAACGGTTCTTATCTGACAAATGCAGCTATGCTGCTCTTTGGGAAAAATCCGGAGAGATGGCAGTTGGGCTCGTATATTAAAATAGGATATTTTGAGACAGATGCCGACCTGCTTTATCAGGATGAGATTCATGGCTCCATACTGGAGCAGATTGATAAGACTGTAGAATTGCTGTATTTAAAGTACATGAAAGCGAAAATCACATATGAAGGCATACAGAGAATTGAACGGTATTTTGTACCGGAAGAGGCCTTAAGAGAAGCACTGCTGAATGCTATATGCCATAAACAGTATCAATCTGGAATCCCCATTCAGATCAGCGTGTATGAAGACAAATTATATATTGCGAATTGCGGCTGCCTTCCTGAAAATTGGACATTGGAAAATTTAATGAGAAAGCATGCGTCCTGCCCATATAATCCTAATATTGCTCATGTGTTTTACTTAGCCGGGTTTATTGAGAGCTGGGGCAGGGGCATTGAAAAGATTTGTTCTGCCTGTGAGAATGATGGAGTACCTCAACCGGAATATACGATTAATCCTGGGGACATTATGATTAAATTTACTGCTCCTGAGGATAGGGTTGTTGGATCTGCGGTCAAAAAGGTGACTGAAAAGGTGACTGAAAAGGTGACTGAAAGGGTGACTGAAAAGGTGACTGAAAAAGAACGGGAACTTTTGGGACTGTTGCTGGAAGACCCAGGATATACAATGCTGCAGTTGGCTGAGAAAATGGAAATCAGCAGGAAAACGGTAGCTGCCCGCTTAAAAAGCCTGAAAGAAAAGGGCATTATTGAGCGTGTAGGATCAGACAGAAAAGGATATTGGAAAATATTGCATTAAAAATAACAGGACTGAAAGAGAATGAAGAAAAAAAAGAGACTTAAAAGAATTTTGCCTGTGGTTTTAGCGGTGCTGTTTCTTCTGTATATAGGTCTGGCTAATATCCTTGTAAGTGCGGCCCTGGTTCCTTCTTTTATGGAACGGCTGGAGGCTTTTTCCAGGATTACCGAGGATAGTGTAAATGCCCTGGTACATACCAGCGACATACAGCAGCAGTACCAAAAGTCCTGGGAAGAAACCAGGGAATGGGCGAAGAATGCTCATGGACAGAAATTGACGAAAGAAACAGAAGAAGGGTATAAGCTGGTGGCCCAGGAAGTGTATACAGAAGAAGAGAGCCATAAGTGGGTACTCCTCCTTCATGGGTATACGGGATGGAAAGAGGCTATGTATCCCTTTGCCATGTGGTATAACCAGCGAGGCCATCATGTGCTCGCTCCTGACATGCGGTGTCAGGGAGAAAGTGAAGGAGACTTCATCGGAATGGGCTGGACAGACAGGAGAGATAATATGCTCTGGCTGGACTACATACTGGAACAGGACCCTGAGGCAGAAATCGTTATCCACGGACAGTCTATGGGAGCGGCCTGTGCTTTGATGATGACAGGAGAAGAAGACCTGCCGGAAAATGTAAAGGCAGTTGTCTCAGACTGCGCCTATACAGATGCATATACTATGTTTCAGGAAAAAATCGTCCAGTGGTTTCACCTTCCGGCTTTTCCTATTCTGGACACTGCCAATCTCATGCTCCAGCTCAGAGGAGGCTATGACTTGAAGGATGCTTCTGCCCTGGAGGCGGTGAAGAAAAGCAGCATCCCTACACTATTTATACATGGAGATCAGGATCAGATGATTTCTGTGGAAATGTCCCGGGAACTTTACCAAGAGGCGGCCTGTCCGAAAGAGCTGCTCATTGTAGAAGGGGCGGGACACGCCCAATGCCAGGATAAGGATCCGGAAGGGTATTATGGAGCTGTGGAAAAACTTTTAGATACTTATGTTTCATAAAAACAGGACTCTTCACGAAACAAAGAATAGAATGTTTCATGAAGAGTCCTGTTTTATTTTGTATAAGAATCCTAAGCTATTCTACAATAATTTCCGCTTTCACTTTCAGCCTGTCTTCACTGCATACAATTCCCATTGCCGGAACAGAGAAATCCGGCATGCCGTTTTTATCCCAATAGATTTTTCCCACGGAAGCATTTCTTCCGGCATCATAAAGAGGCTGATAATCCTCTTCCACAAGATACCGCTCTTCCTGACGTCCATGGTAGATGATAAGATCCTGGGAATCGTCGTCAGACTTTGTAAAACTGTTGTGGCCAAGACCGTACTGTCCGGTTTCTTTGCTGCTCTGGAATACAGGATAAGGCAGTTTTGTCCAGGAGGAAGAGCTGAGCAGATCTGCGTCCTCATCTGCGTATAAAAGTCCTACACAGTACATGGCATCTGTACCGCTGGCAGAGAAAGTAATAAAGATACGTCCATCATGCTTTATTACTCCCGGACCTTCATCTACAGGGAAACCGTGGAGTTCCCAGTTATATTCCGGATGAGTCAGCCGGACAGCTGGTGTGCACAGAGTCCAGGGGTTGGAAAGCTGGGCGATGAAAATATCGGAAATATTGTTGGTTTTCTGGGCCCAGAGGATATAGTCTTTTCCCCTGTGATTAAAGTAAGTATGGTCCAGAGAGAAATCTGTAAATGCAATATCTCCTGCTACAGTAGATACAAGAGGTCCCTTCTCCTCCCATTTTCCGGTCAGGGGATCGGAATCTTTGCATTCCAGGCAGTGAGGACGGATCCTCCAGGAGGACTCGTCGGAAATGGTAGTCGTATAGTAAACATACCAGTTTCCATGGATATTGTGGATTTCAGGAGCCCAGATATGAGGACTCATAGTTCCATTGTTGATGGGCTTTCTCTCATATATGACTTTTTCTTCATAGGAATCGGAGCCGTCTGCAAGGCCTTCTAAAGTGTCTGCCCTTCGGAGAATAATATATAGGTACTGATATTTTCCATCCAGGTTATGTTCCATATCCGTATAGGAGGCGGTAAAATAATATTTTCCGTCTGTATGTTTGTAGATATAAGGATCAGCGCGATGGTAGATCAGAGGTTTTTCAAATAAGGTCTGATGGAGTTTCCCCTCTACAGTATATCTGCCCGGAGTCTGGAGCAGTCCTTCCGGGATTGCTTCCCACTCTACAGGAAGCTCTTCAGTTCCGCCGTTGGAATATTCCACAGAAATCTTCTCGGGAAGAGAAGGAATCTTTCCAGGCTCTGCTTTAAGAGAAAGAGATTCTGTCTTTGTCAGAAGTACAGGCTCCGGTTTTCCATATACAGGAAACAAAGTTTCCAGGAGAGAGACAGGAATCTCCAGACGGTTTTCCAGGTCAGGATAGAGGGAAATTTCTTTCTCATTTTTGAAGTCCCAGTCTATACCGGTATAACCGGCTCCAGTAAAGGAAAGGAAATCTTTTGTCTCTGCGAAATACATATGAGAGGAATCTTTGGCGTCTCTGGCAGTAATAAGATAGCTGCCATTTTTCAGACTGTAAATAGAAGGCTCAGACAGCTGCTTAGAACCATAATCAGGAAACCAGATTCCGTTGTTTCCATTGAGGCTATACCAGTTTCTGCCGTTATAACTGTACTCCAGATGGAGACTGTCTGATTCTGGATTGTTCCAGTTTTTCGTATAGGGGCGCAGAAATGCCCTGGTCTGCCCGTCTCTGCACAGGATGTCTTCCTGGGGAAGAGTATACATCTTTTTCATTTTTTCTCCTTTCAGCGATATATGGAAATAGGCGTTTCGCAAACGCCTACCAATTAAATGGCTGAAGGGAGAGTGGACTGGATATGCAGTTTTGTTGATCGTAGCCTGCTGGAGATGGACCGGAGTTAATATTCTGTACTTCCTGGCAGGACTTCAGAGCATCGATACGGAACTTTATGAAGCAGCCTCTATTGACGGGGCCAACAAATGGCAGCAGTTTGTTAAGATTTCTGTTCCGCTGCTGAAACCGACAAGCGTATATGTTCTGACTATCAGTATTTACGCTGGTCTATCCATGTTCCTGGAGTCCTTCATGTTGTGGAAAGGAAACAACTCACCTCAGAACATCGGTCTGACTATCGTAGGATATCTGTACAGACAGGGTATTGAAAAGAGAGCTATGGGCTACGCCTGCGCCGCAGGCCTGGTACTGCTGTTTACTGGAGATCATGATTACTGGATCTGGTTTGGAAACAGTTTATTACTGACAGTGATCACAGTTGTGCTTACTCTTTTGGTCAGCTCATTTGTAGCTTATGGATTTGCAGCCTATGATTTTAAAGGAAAGAATTTCTTCTTTGTGATCGTGCCGATTATTCTGTCTATTCCTTTCGAAGTTATCATGCTGCCTCTGTACAGCCAGATCTCTAAGTGGGGAATGATGGACAGCTATGTATCAATCATACTGCCTTTCCTGGCTCATGCATCTACAATATTCTTCTTCCGCCAGTATCTGCTGGGATTGCCTAAATCCCTGATTGAAGCAGGACGTATTGACGGATGTACAGAATATGGTATTTTCTTTAAACTGATTGCCCCAATTATGAAGCCTGCATTTTCAGCTATGGCGATCTTAAACGGTATGAACGCATAGAATAACTACATGTGGCCGCTGCTGGTAATCCGTTCTTCAGAGAAGTACACACTGACGATTGGTCTGAATACACTGATCAATCCATATGGAGATAACTACAGCCTTCTGGTTGTAGGATCGGTATTCTCTATCATCCCGATCTTTATCTTGTTTATCTGCTTCCAGAGATACTTTATCGAAGGTATGACAGCAGGAGCTGTTAAGGGATAATACATAGACAAAAGACCATCCTGTGAGCAGCAGAAACTGCCGGGTCTCACAGGATGGTCCTTTTTATTCCTGCCGCAAGGGTCAAATATCCCGATGCTTGCAGCAGGGTATTTCAGTCCGGTGAATAGGAAACTACCACATGGATGTCCTGGTTGTAGTTTCCAAAGCCTTTACCGAATAAGGTAAGGCCTCCTGTGTTAGGGCTGGTGTCAGATACCATAAACTTAAATCGGAGAGGGCTTTTGTGATCTAGGGCGAACTGCTCAATGGTGACATCGGAAATCTTCAGACCATCTATAAAGGTGCCGTTTTTATTAACGATCAGGGTCTTTAGAAGGCCGTACTGGTTCCAGGCAGGAAGCCACCAGCTGGGGGTAAAAAGTCCGTGAACATCTCCGAAATCTCCGGGACTGGTCCAGGTGCCGATGGGAATTTCATTGAGGAAAAAAGCAATGTCTGAGGGCCAGTCATTGTTGGTTCCGGGAGCTTCTGAGGCTATTTCCACAGAGAGGATGAGCTGCTCTACCTGACAGTGGGGCGGGAGAAAGTTTGGGATAAGATATTCTACATATCCCTTGGAGAACCAGAGGATTCCAGCATGGGTCCGCTGGGGATGGGCAAAATATCTGGGGTCGTCCACTTCTCCGATGAGACTTTTCCGGGAGGCAATGCCGCAGGTGGGAGACACCTGATAATCGGTATACTGGCCTACTGGAATGTCTACGGAGTAAAGATTTTTGTTCTCTTCCGGAACCTGGGGCATAACATCAATGAGGATCCTGTCTGTGTGGACCCGGCAGAGTTTCTGATTGCCGTGGCCTTCGTGCTCAGAAAGAACGCTGACCAGTCCGCATTCTTCCAGTTTTTTGATATGGCTGGTAAGAGCTCCATTGGTAATTCCCAGACTTCCGGCAATCTCGTTCATATTCATTTCGCCCTTTTCCAGCAGCAGCTTAATGATCTGGATACGAAGATCAGATCCCAGGGCTTTATAAAGGTCTATACCATCTTCAATTTTTTTAATATGCAGCATAGGCGGACTCCTTTATTAGGGTGTGTTATAGATAGAATAAGATTTAAACTTTGGTACTATTATAAGTGAAAATCCGGACTTAGGCAACAAAAGTATTTTACTTAGAACTAAATATACATAAAAAATTTTACAAAACCTCTGTTGACACATGGGCACTATAACAATATAATATAGATAAAGGTAAAATAATTAAGAAAAATTTAAATATATAAGGAGGAAACACAAATGAGCAGAAGAGCAAAAATGGTTCTGGATAAAGAGTTCCAGATCTCCAAAGTTGACGAGAGGATTTACGGCTCTTTTATCGAACATTTGGGAAGGGCCGTATATGAGGGCATCTATCAGCCGGGACATCCTGCGGCGGATGCCGACGGATTCCGTCAGGATGTAGTACAGCTGGTAAAAGAGCTGAATGTGCCTATCATCCGTTATCCGGGAGGAAACTTTGTGTCTAATTTCTACTGGGAAGATTCTGTTGGACCAGTGGAAGAAAGACCTCACAGACTGGAACTGGCCTGGAGAAGCCTGGAGAAAAATGAGATCGGTTTAAATGAATTTTCCAAATGGGCAAAACAGGTAAACTCTCAGGTGATGATGGCTGTAAACCTGGGCACCAGAGGGATCTCAGACGCCTGCAATCTGCTGGAATACTGCAATCATCCGTCAGGAACTAAATACAGTGACCTGCGTATTAAACACGGTGTAAAAGACCCTCATAACATCAAAGTATGGTGCCTGGGAAATGAGATGGACGGTCCATGGCAGATCGGCCATAAGACTATGGAAGAGTACGGACGTCTGGCAGAGGAAACTGCAAAGGCTATGCGTCTCATCGATCCTACGATCGAACTGGTTTCCTGCGGAAGCTCCAACAGAGATATGCCTACTTTCCCGGATTGGGAAGCAGTTACACTGTCCCATACCTATGACTATGTAGATTACATTTCCATGCATCAGTACTATGGAAACAGAGATAACGACAGCAACGATTATCTGGCTCAGTCTGATGATATGGACGACTTTATCCGCACCATTATCGCTACCTGCGATTATGTAAAAGCGAAAAAACGCAGCAAAAAGACCATGAACTTAAGCTTTGACGAGTGGAATGTATGGTTCCATTCCAACGCAGCAGATGATGACATCACAGAGAATCATCCATGGCAGGTAGCTCCGCCCATGCTGGAGGATATCTACAATTTTGAGGATGCGCTTCTGGTAGGACTTATGCTGATCACTCTGCTGAAACATGCAGACCGTGTAAAGATGGCCTGCCTGGCACAGCTGGTAAATGTTATTGCTCCTATTATGACAGACGCTGCAGGCGGCGCATGGAAGCAGACGATCTTCTATCCGTTTATGCATGCTTCCAAATACGGAAGAGGCATTGCGCTTCAGCCGGTAGTTTCCGGAACAAAGCATGCTACAGCAAAACATGATGAGATCACAGACGTAGAATCTATCGCTGTATACAACGAAGAAAAAGATGAAGTGACCATTTTTGCTGTAAACCGTAATCTGGAGGAAGATGTAGAGCTGACAACAGATGTGAGAAGCTTTGAAGGATACAGAGTATTAGAACACATTGTTATGGAGAACGAAGACCTGAAGGCAGTGAACAGCCTGACTGAGCAGAAGGTTTACCCTGTAAACGCTGACGACAGAACAAAACTGGACGGCGGTATTGCCACAAGCGTTCTGAAGAAAGCTTCCTGGAACGTGATCCGTCTGGGAAAATAAACAGATAGGCAGAAATACGGAATATTATATGGGCAGTCATTTTGGATTGTCTTATGAAAGAGGAGAAAATATATGACAAAATTTGTGATCAATCCAAATGTAAAGAAAAGTAAGATCCACAAGGAAATCTACGGACATTTTTCCGAACACCTGGGAAGATGTATCTATGAGGGAATGTATGTAGGAGAAGACTCTCCGATCCCTAATGTAAACGGTATGCGTACCGACGTAGTGGAAGCTTTAAAGGAAATGAAGATCCCTGTACTTCGCTGGCCGGGCGGCTGCTTCGCTGATGAGTACCACTGGAAAGACGGAGTAGGCCCAAAAGAAAACAGAAAGAAGATCATCAATACCCACTGGGGCGGCGTTGTAGAAGACAACAGCTTTGGTACCCATGAGTTCTTTGAACTGTGCCGTCAGTTAGGCTGCGAGGCATATGTAAATGGAAACGTAGGCAGCGGAACTGTACAGGAAATGTCAGAGTGGGTAGAATATATGACCTTTGACGGAGTATCCCCCATGGCAGACTGGAGAAAAGAAAACGGTCAGGAAAATTCCTGGGATGTGGCTTTCTTTGGTGTAGGCAATGAGAACTGGGGATGCGGCGGAAATATGACGCCGGAATTTTATGCCAACGAGTACCGGAGATATCAGACCTATGTGAGAGACTATAAAGCAGATAAGAAAATTTACAAGATCGCCTGCGGTCCAAACGTAGATGACTATGAGTGGACAGAAGGAGTTATGTCAACTTGCTTCCGCCACAGCCAGCCTTTCCAGCACGGATTTATGGATGGCCTTTCTCTTCATTATTACACCCATCCAGAAGGCTGGGAGATCAAGGGAAGCGCCACTGACTTTGATGATAAGGTATGGTATAAGACTCTCAGCAAGACTCTCTATATGGATGAGCTGATCCGCCGTCATGGAGCTATCATGGACAAGTATGATCCTAAAAAAGAAATCGGCCTGATCGTTGACGAGTGGGGAACATGGTTCACCGTAGAGCCGGGAACCAATCCAGGATTCCTTTATCAGCAGAACACTATGAGAGACGCTCTGGTGGCTGGTATTAACCTGAACATCTTTAACAAACACAGCGACCGTGTACGGATGGCCAATATCGCTCAGATCGTCAATGTACTTCAGTCTGTAATCCTTACAGAAGGAGAAAAGATGATCAAGACTCCTACCTATCATGTATTTAATATGTTCAAATACCATCAGGACGCTATGCTGGTGGACAGCTATATAGATACAGAAACCATAGGCGTGGAAGAAGAATATCAGGTACCGAATCTTACCGAGTCTGTTTCTGTAGACGAAAATGGCGTTCTGCATATTACAGTTACCAACCTTTCTCTTACAGAGGACTATGAGATTGATACTACGATTCTGGAAAAGAATATTTCTGAAGTAAAGGGTGAGATCCTTACAGAAGAAATGCATGCCATGAATACTTTTGAGGAACCGGAAACTGTCTGCACAAAAGAATTTACAGACGTGAAGATCACAGATAAAGGCCTGGCCTTTACCATTCCGGCCTGCAGTGTCCTGCATTTATCTGTAAAGTAAAAAAGATAAGAAAGGAAGTATAAGATGAGAGTAACAAATCCGATCATGGAGATCGATATGCCGGATATTGATATTATACGTGTAAATGATATGTACTATATGGTGTCTACAACTATGTTTGTGACGCCAGGAGCGCCTGTTTTAAGATCCGGGGATTTGGTACACTGGGAAATTACTTCTTATATCTTTAACGTCATCGAAGATAATCCCGGTTATAGGCTGGAAGAGGGAAAAAATGCCTATGGGCAGGGACAGTGGGCCACCAGTCTGAAATACTATGAAGGTAAATTCTACGCCTGTTTTGCATGTAATGATCTGCAGAAAACATATATATACAGCACAGATGATATAGAAAAAACAGGCTGGGAACGTATAACCCTAGATGGTATTTATCATGATATGTCCTTTGTCTTTGAGGACGGACATGTTTATCTGGTTTACGGCAATGGGGAAATAAGAATTGTGGAACTGGAGAGTGATCTGTCGGGGATAAAGTGCGGAGGCGTACAGCGTCTTTTGTTTTCTACCCCAAAAGAGGGGATAGGATTGAGATGTGAAGGCTGCCGCTGGATTGCAAAGGATAATTTCCATTATTTTTTCTTTATTGACTGGCCGACTGTCGGCAGGAAGAGGAGACGGGTGATCTGTTATCGTTCTGCCCAGCTTTTAGGGGATTATGAGTGTAAAGTGCTGGTTGATGATGATATGGGATTCTTCAACAATGGAATCGCTCAGGGAACTCTTATTGATACAAAAGAGGGAGAGTGGTATGCCATGCTGTTCCAGGATCATGGAGCAGTAGGAAGGATTCCATATCTGATGCCTGTTACATGGGAGGAGAACTGGCCGGTACTGGCGCCGGGAGGAAAGATCCCCCGAAGTTTTGAAACGTCTTTTGAAGAGTATAAGGCAGAACCCCTTATTATCAGCGATAGCTTTTCCTATGAGAAAGATTGTTTAAAGCCTCAGTGGGAATGGAACCATAATCCTGTACCCGGCGGCTGGTCCCTCACGAAAAGAACCGGATACCTGAGACTGTTTTCCAAAGTTCCGGCAGCAAATCTTATGGAAGCTCGTGGAACACTGACTCAAAAAACAGAGAGTCCATATTCTTCTTTTACGATAGAAATAGACGCTTCAGGTATGAAGCCTCAGGAGTTTGCCGGCCTTACGGCGTTTCAGGGAACTTATGGGTCTGTGGGAATAAGAGCACAGGAGAAAGGCGCTTTTGCGGTAGAAGTAGTCAAGGGAAAACTGGGGCAGGGAGAAACGGTAGAAATTTCTGTTCCTATAAAGTCCGGTCAGTGTTTTCTTAGAATTGATTTCGATTATTGCGAACTTAAGGATAGGGCAGCTTTCTACTGGTCGTATGATGGAGAAAACTGGGAGACGATCGGAACACAGCTTCAGATGAAATATACTCTGGATTTATTTATCGGCTACAGAATCGGTATCTTTTGCTATGGGAATAAGACGGGAGGATACGCAGATTTCAGAAATTTTATTTTTCAAAATAAGATATCCGGGAAGGGGGCGCTTTCCGACAGCGCTTCAGGTGTGAAATAGACCATGGATCAGCCCAAAAGATTTTGTAAAAAATGTCTTCTGGAAGATATCGCAGAAGAAGATTTTCTGAGGAACATGAGACAGTATATCCAGGGATTGGATGAGGAGATAAAAACAGAAAGCCAGGAATATCAAAGACGCCTGGCTTTCTGCAAAGAATGTGATAATCTTATAAATGGGATGTGCCGTATATGTGGCTGCTTTGTGGAGTACCGGGCGGCGGTAGAGAAAAATCACTGTCCGGGAACAGAAAAAAAGTGGTGAAGTATAAATATGTATAAACCAGAAAATTTATTGTATACAGGAGAAACAGATATGGGAGCATATCCTAAATTTACCATGTCCTTTAGTATTGGACCATCTAATAAAGAGCGGATCGAGGCTTTTGAATTGTATCAAAGAGCTTTTAAAGCAAAAAAATTATTGGAAGCACACCGCCGGATAACGATGATATTCATATTATGATGGAAATTTATGGACAAGAGATTTTGAACGGCCCAGGAAAAAGTATGGGTACTGGATTTCAGGGAGTTCTATGCTGTGAGGTCCGTTATGATAAGAAAGAAGATTTTTGGGAAGCTTACAATGAAATAGGCAAAGAAGCCCAAAGTTATCATACGGAAGGTCCATATCCTTGGGCAGCAATACTGGGACTTGTAGTTGATAAATTCGGGATAGGATGGGCTTTATACTATAACGAATAAATTTATTTCATCTGGAAAAGAACCGCACGGAGATGAAAAGAATGAGCAAAGAATAACCTCGTTGTAGAAAAAACTTGACAAAGACCTGCTTCTATGATACGCTTGTGTAGCGACACTGGAAGTAGGTCTTTTTTTTGTGCCTAAATTTACAGTGAAAACTGAAGTTTATAATAAGGAAAAGATCTTTGTCGCAGTAGCAAGATGTTGCGTAGACGGCAGTAACGTGAGCTGCCGGCGATAAAAGACACATGGAGGTGGAGAAGTCGTGCGCGTAAAGATCACATTGGCATGTACGGAATGCAAACAGCGTAACTACAACATGACAAAGGAAAAAAAGAATCATCCAGAACGTTTGGAGACAAAGAAGTACTGTAAATTCTGCAGAACTCATACATTGCACAAAGAAACCAAGTAATCAGGTTTAAGAGGGTGAAATATATGAAGGCAGAAAAGAAGCAGAAATCTTCAAAAGCCAGCCAATGGATACAGGGACTTCAGGCTGAATTTAAGAAGATCGTCTGGCCTGATAAGCCGACACTGGTTAAGCAGACCATTGCAGTTGTATGTATCACTGCAGTTTTAGGCGTTATCATTGCTGTTATCGACAGCGGAGTACTGCAGCTGCTGAACCTGATCATTAAGTAAGGACAAGGTGAGTAAAATGTCAGAAGCAAATTGGTATGTTGTTCACACCTATTCCGGGTATGAGAACAAGGTAAAAGCCAACATTGACAAGACAATTGAAAACAGACACCTGGAGGACCAGATCTTAGAAGTTCGTGTACCCATGGAAGACGTAGTGGAACTGAAGAACGGCGAGAAAAAGCAAGTTCAGAGAAAGATGTTCCCGGGATACGTTCTGATCCATATGGTGATGAATGACGACACCTGGTATGTTGTAAGAAATACCAGAGGTGTTACAGGCTTTGTTGGTCCGGGTTCCAAGGCGGTTCCCCTTACCGAGCAGGAGATCGATGCATTGGGCATCGCTTCTGTAAGAGACGTGGAAGTAGACTTTGGAGTGGGCGACAGTGTTGTTGTCACAGGAGGCGTGTGGAAGGATACTGTAGGCGTTGTTCAGAGTATCAATGAAGCAAAGCAGATCGTGACCATCAATGTTGAGCTGTTCGGCCGCGAAACGCCGGTAGAGATAAGTTTCGCAGAAGTTAAGAGTCTTTCATAAGACGAAAAAGTAACAGTGAGAAAGGGCCATAATGTCACATGGCTCGTGGGAGGGACATCCCCGCAATTACCACATTATAGGAGGTGCCGAAAATGGCAAAGAAAGTTACAGGTTATATTAAATTACAGATTCCTGCTGGAAAGGCTACACCAGCTCCACCAGTTGGTCCTGCATTAGGACAGCATGGTGTAAACATCGTACAGTTTACAAAGGAATTTAACGCAAGAACAGCAGATAAGGGTGATCTGATCATCCCAGTTGTTATTACAGTATATGCGGACAGAAGCTTCAGCTTCATCACAAAAACTCCGCCGGCTGCAGTTTTATTAAAGAAAGCTTGCAACATTAAATCAGGTTCAGGCGTTCCAAATAAAAACAAAGTCGCTACAATTTCCAAAGCTAAGATCCAGGAAATCGCAGAGATGAAGATGCCAGACTTAAATGCAGCAACCTTAGAGGCAGCTATGAGCATGATCGCCGGTACTGCAAGAAGTATGGGTATCACTGTAGAAGAGTAATTTATCAACAAACGTGGGAGGGACATTCCCGCAATTACCACTAGGAGGTTATTTTATATGAAACGCGGAAAGAAATACACAGAAGCTGCGAAAGCAGTAAATCGTGGAAACTTATATGACCCGGAAGAGGCCATTTCTTTAGTAAAGAAAACAGCTGTAGCAAAATTTGACGAGACCATCGAAGCTCATATCAGAACAGGCTGTGACGGACGTCACGCAGAGCAGCAGATCCGTGGTGCCGTTGTACTTCCTCACGGAACAGGTAAGACTGTACGTGTACTGGTATTCGCTAAGAATGCTAAGGCAGATGAGGCACAGGCAGCAGGCGCTGACTACGTAGGAGCAGAAGAACTGATCCCGAAGATCCAGAACGAAGGATGGCTGGATTTTGACGTAGTAGTTGCAACTCCGGATATGATGGGTGTTGTTGGTCGTCTGGGACGTGTTCTCGGACCTAAAGGCTTAATGCCAAACCCAAAAGCTGGTACAGTAACCATGGACGTGGCAAAAGCCGTTCAGGATATCAAAGCTGGTAAGATTGAGTATCGTCTTGACAAAACAAACATCATTCACGTGCCAATCGGAAAAGCTTCTTTCACAGAGGAGCAGTTAGCGGACAACTTCCAGACGCTTATGGGAGCTATCATCAAGGCTAGACCAAGCGCATTAAAGGGTGTGTTCTTAAAGAGCGTATCCCTGGCTTCCACTATGGGACCAAGCGTAAAGGTTAACCCGGTTAAGTTAGCTCAGTAATAGATGAAAAATAACAGGCGGCTCGCTTTGCGGGCCGCCTGTTGTCATGAATGGAGACCCTTATACGGAGCATTTAATCTTGCTTTGCATAAGGGCCTTTTTTGACAATTACCTTACTAAATCCATCCGTCCCCATACCGGCGGCGAAATAGCAGAAATGCCTTTTACGGGGACATCTCCGGTATTTTTGCAGATATGGGGAAAATCCTTTTCAATCACTGTGCTGTCTCCGGGATTCAAAACTACTTCTGTCTCCCCTATCTGCACAGTGAGGGTTCCTTCCGTGACATAGATGGATTCTTCCGAGTGGTGCCGGATAGGCACAGCCACGTCCTGGGCATGGGGAGCTACCTCAAAGTGTATGAGAAGAGTTTGGGGAGAAAATTCCGGAGAGGGAAGAGGACTTAGGAAACGGTATAGTACCTTGCCGTCCTCTGAGCAGCGGATAAGCTGCTGCTCCTTTCGCAGGGTGAGGTTTCCCCGGATTTCCATATCATCTAAAAGCAGATATAAAGGAACCTGAAGCACGGAAGCAATTTTTCTCAGACTTGACAGAGAAGGGTCGATTTCCCCTCGTTCTACCTGAGAAATATAACTGATGGACATACCTGCCTCCTGGGCCAGTTCCTTCATAGTCAGATTCTGTTGTTTTCGGTATTCTCTTATCTTTAACATAATAAAACCTCCGTACAGGTATTATAAATCATCAAAAAAGAAAAAACAATAAAATTTCATTGCTTTAGATTGACAAAGAGTTTTATAAATAGTAAAATCTTATGCAATATATGCGATAAAATACAGTATTTATAAAATTATAAGGAGGAAAACATGAAAATTACAGATGTGAAGATGGAGAAGTTTTCCATTGAGCTGACAGAGCCTTTTAAGGTGGCTTTCGCAGAAGTAAGCCACACGGCAAGCATTATTGTAAAGGTAGAGACAGATGAAGGTTACGTGGGTTACGGGGAGGCGGCTCCTTTCGCTCCGGTTACCGGAGAAACCACAGAAGGGTGCCTGGAGGTGCTGCAGATGTTTCGCCAGGGACTTATCGGCATGAACCCTCTGGATATTGAGAAAGCCCATGCTATGATGGATGGACTGGTCCATGGAAACGGCTCTGCCAAATGCGCCATTGATATTGCTCTCTATGACCTGAAGGGCAAGGTTATGAATCAGCCCTTGTACCGGGTACTGGGAGGATATCAGAGTGAAGTCCAGAATGACATTACCATAGGAATCAGTGATCCGGAGAAAATGGCTGCTGCAGCGGAGCATTTTGTAAAGGATTTAGGCTACCGGATCCTGAAGATCAAAGCCGGAATCTGTCCTCAGGAGGACTTGCAGACCCTGGAGCTTATCCGCAGGGCTGTAGGACCGGATATTCGTCTGAGAGTAGATGCAAACCAGGGCTATAATTTCACCCAGGCTTCTTCTATGCTCATAGAAATGAAGAAATACGGGGTTGAAGCTATTGAACAATGCCTTCCTGACTGGGATCTGGACGGTGCGGCCAGACTTAGAAGGCAGGGTGGGGGAATCCAGCTGATGCTGGACGAATCTGTACATACCACGAGAGATGCTGCCAGGATCTGTAAGGCAGAGGCTGCAGATATTATGAATATTAAGCTGATGAAATGCGGCGGACTTTACAGAGGCGCCCAGATCAGTGCCATTGGAGAAAGCTTCGGAGTAACCTGTATGGTAGGATGTATGATGGAGACCAAGATCGCCATTACCGCCGGACTGAGCCTGGTGGCAGCAAAGAAGAATATTACGGAAGCAGACTGTGACAGTTTTCTGTATTATAAGGACGGCGATACAGGAATGCCGGGAGGCTTTGAAAGAGACCAGGATATGTTCCGTCTGCTGGACAGACCTGGACTGGGGCTTGATATTACATTTTAAGGACAGGAGGAGAGAGACATGTTTCCAATATTTCAATCAACAGATGCCGTGCTGGCGGTGATTTTATGCCTGGTGGCTTTTGCCTTCTGGGCCCAGAGATTTAAACCCTGTAAAATGATAGGTCCTGCCCTTATTGTGATTATTCTGGGAATCTTATTGGTAAACCTGAAGATCGTGCCGGAGAGCAGCGAAGTATACGGTACTTTGTCAACCTATTGTATTCCTATTTCTATGTCCCTTTATCTGATGAATGTGGATCTCAAAAGTATTATAAAGATGTCGAAACAGCCTTTGATTGCTATTTTCTGCGCAATCTTCAGTGTGAGCATTGTAGCTTTTATCTTCGGCTGTATTTTTGCAGATTCTATAGATGAAGGCTGGAAGGTAGCAGGTATGTTCGTAGGAACTTATACCGGCGGAAGTTCCAACCTGACGGCCATTGCCACAGGATTAAATGCTTCGGCCTCAACTATTGCGGCAGCCAATGCAGCGGACTATGTAGTGGGAATGCCTACTTTAGTGCTGATGTTCCTGGCTCCTGCCTTGATGAAAAATTCTAAGAAATTTCAGAAGTTCTGGCCTTATTCCTTTACAGACGAGGAACTGGAAGGAGACGGCAGCCAGAAGGAGCTTATGGCCTCAGAGGAATGGAGTATTAAAGAGATTGCCATTTTGCTGGCGATTGCCGTTTCAGTGGTAGCAGTTTCCACAAAGCTTTCCAGCTTTATGAGTGCAGATTTTGCCAGTGCAGGAAGGATCCTTTTGATCTCTACTATTTCCATTATTGTGGCCCAGGTGCCGGCTGTACGGCAGCTCCGGGGAGCGATGAACCTTGGATTGTTCTTTGGAATGATGTATCTTGTTATTGTGGGATTCTCTGTAAATATTAAGGGATTCCTGACCTCAGCAGCTACGATTACTCTGTTCTGCCTCTGCGTTATTGCAGGAAGTCTGCTCCTGCATGTGCTCATTACCAGACTTTTAAAGATCCGATATGAGTATGTGCTTCTGGGAATTGTGGGAGCTATCGCTGACGGTACCACTTCCTCCCTGGTAGCTTCAGGAGCAAGGTGGAAAAGCCTGGTAAGCGTGGGGATGCTCATGGGCGTTATCGGCGGCGTATGCGGAAATTATGTAGGAATCGCAGTTGCGTATCTGATCCGTATGATCACGGGGGCATAAAATATGAAAACACAGTGGAATTTTTATCTTTCCGGTATTTTATATGGAAAGATTTATGAAGAACAAGAAACAAAGACTGTTTCTCTTTTAGACGTATATACAGGAAAATGGGGGCAGGAGAAGCCCTTTACTCAGGAAGAAAGTCTCTTTTTCCAGAAGCTGTGCAGCAGGGATCTGCTGGAGTTTTTTGAGGAAAAAAGTGAGTATGAAGAAAATATTAGAAAAACCCCGGCAGAATTTGTTACGGATAAAGGGGAAGAGTTTACCTGCCGCAGGGGAGAAAGTTATTTCCAGCGGCACAGGAAGTTCCCCAAGGACCTTTTCTTTGACAGGGAAGGGATCTATGCTGTGCTCATGAGCGCCAGAGACGCAGTAGGAGTGCTGGTGAAAAAAGGCTGGGAGGAAAAGACAGTGCTGAGGGAGTGGAAAAAGGTATATCCCCGGCAGAATCCGGAATGGGAGGAATTCCAGCCTGGGCAGGTATGGCCGGTGTCACAGCCCAAAACCTTTTATGTGACTACCAGAGACGGGGAAAGGCTGGCTACAGATGTGTACCTGCCCCTGGGAATCCAGGAAAAGTGCTCTGCTGTCCTGGTGCGGACTCCCTATGGAAAGTCCAAGGGCATAGAAGTGTACTGGCGCTTTGTCCAAAGAGGATATGCCGTTGTGATCCAGGATACAAGAGGACGGGAGGACAGTACAGGAGAATGGCTGCCCCAGCATTATGAGGTGGAGGATGGGGACGATACCCTGAACTGGATCGCAGCCCAGCCC
The DNA here is from genome assembly GCF_002161285.1 of Blautia sp. An81. GTDB lineage: Bacteria > Bacillota > Clostridia > Lachnospirales > Lachnospiraceae > Blautia > Blautia ornithocaccae. Next base: position 165,364 of record NZ_NFHH01000008.1, read on the forward strand.
TGGAGCGACGGCCAGGTGAGTATGACGGGAGGCTCCTATCTGGGCTATGTACAGTGGGCGGCAGCTGCCAGTGGAAATCCTCATCTGAAAGCTATGTTAAGCAGTGCCTGTGCCGGCAGCGCTTTTGTGGACATTCCCAGAAGGGGAGGGTGCTTTAATTCCGGTATGCTGGCCTGGGGATTTGCCATGTCAGAGCGTCAGATGAGGCCGGAACTTATGGCTCAGGAGAACTGGGATGAGATCCTGAAAATCCGGCCTCTGAAAGACATTCCTAAAATCGCTTTAGGTCATGAGGTGGACTTCCTCACAAAATGGCTGGAGCACAGAGATATGGACCAATTCTGGGAGAAGAATAACTGGAAGGCCCGGTATCAGGGAAATCCGGTGCCGGCCCTGATCCTTTCCGGCTGGTTCGATGATAACGGCATGGGAACCACAGAGGCACTGGAGCTTGTAAAAACCTGGCCTAAGGGAACCTGGAAGGCAGTTCTGGGACCATGGAAGCACAGCGGCAATGCGGATTATGACATTCATAATGTATATATGGGTGAAGATGCCCTTCGATATGATGTGGATATGTTTTGTATGATGTGGCTGGAACACTTCTTAAAAGGCGCGGAAAATGGTATTGAGAAGACTCCGGCTGTGGAATATTACACTCTGGGAGAAGGCTGCTGGAAAAGTGCTGAGAACTGGCCTCCCGAAAACACGGTATCAGAGAAGCTGCATCTGGCAGGGGGACAAGCTCCTGCAAAAGGAGACGGGGAGAACTGCGGCAAGGGAAGGCTGACGGCTGCCCTTGGTGAGGAAAAGGGCGCAGAGGAATACACCTACGATCCGGAAAATCCTGCAGTACATCTGGTGGATATGTCGGAAAATGAGCTGGAAGTACCGGAGGATTATACCCAGGAAGAGAAGAGAGAGGATATCCTTTCTTTTACTACAGAGAAACTGTCTATCCCTGTGACCATAACCGGAGAACTGTCCGTGCTGCTTTATGTATCCTGCGACTGTCCGGACACAGATTTCTTCGTGAGGATCACCGATGTGGACGAGCAGGGAAGATCTGTGAAACTGGCGGATGGAGTCCTGGGAGCCAAATACAGAAATGGCTTTGAACATCCTCAGTATATGGAAGAGGGAAAAATTTATCCTATAAGAATCCGAACGACTAAAATTTCCAACACCTTCCAGGAAGGCCATAGGATTCGACTTACCGTAACATCCAGCGGAGAGAATTTTATCTTCCCCAACAGCAATACCGAAGAAGGGTTTGACAGTGATAAAGTTCAGAAAGCCAAAATCAAAATCCTCTGGGGAGGGGATACTCCTTCCAGAATAGAATTTTTCAGGGAGAGGCAGTGCAGAAATCAGGTTTTATAGCTGTTCCTGGGCAATTTTGATAAAATCCTGGGCGTAGGAGGGAAGATAGGCGCCTTTTCTGCTGGCAATGGTGAGGGTGCTGAAGACGCCCTTCTCTCCCACGGAAAAACAGGCGGGAGGGGTGTCAAAGCGCATATTTTTAATATAAGTTTCCGGCACAAAACATAATCCCATACCTTCCATGCAAAGCCGGACGCTGGTTTCTGTATTTCTGGTGCGGACAGAGACTTGAGGTTTTATACCCCAGGTTTCAAAAAGCTCCAGAGCAAGCTGACCAGTGGTCTGATCAGGAAAATGAAGGATAAATTCTTCTTTTTCCAGAAGTCTCAGGTCCATCCAGAGATGCTTCATTTCAGATCTTTTCATACCCCGGCCCGCCATAGGGTGATCTGGAGGCATTACCAGGAGTATTTCTTCCCTAAGCAGTGTTTCATAAGAAAGTTTGGGGTGAGGCCTTGTCTCGTTGAAGATTCCAAAATCCAGTTCATCATTTAAAAGAAGCTTCTCCTGAATGGCATGGGCCTCCTCCATAAAATTCACCCGGACACCGGGATATTTTTTATGAAACACCTTCATAATAGAAGGTACCATACAGGAACTGCGCATCAGAGGAAAAGCGATATTCAATTCTCCATCCATACAGGCATTCATATCTTTGAGCTCCCGTTCCCAATCCTGATTCAGCGCCAGTACCTTTCTGGCGTATTCCAGATATCTGCGTCCCAGATAAGTCGGGACGTAGGTATTTCCGCTGCGGCTAAAAAGCTTGCCGCCCATTTCCCGTTCCAGCTTCTGCAGACATTTGCTCAGAGTGGGCTGAGAGATATACAACTCTTCTGCGGCTTTTGTAAGATTCTGGTATCTGGCAATACTCAACGCATAATTCAATTCCTGAAAATTCATTTGGCCTCCCCCTTCTATATTCCATTTTGGCATAATTTTTCTGAAAAATATGAATTGGACACATTTCTTTCTCCTATTTTACAATAGAAGAAGTTTAGGGTCAAAGGGGTTTTCCTGCTTTGTCCTGACAATATAAAGAAGAAGGAGTGTACTACTAATGAAAAAATGGCTTGAAAAACAATTTCAGCTGTCTTCCTACGGCACAAATGTAAAAACAGAGCTGCTGGCAGGACTTACTACTTTTGTAACTATGGCTTATGTACTGGCAACGGTTCCCAGTCTCCTGGGAAATGCAGGATTGGATCGGAACGTAATGTTCACGGCTATGATCCTTCTGATCATTCTTACTACCTGTGCTATGGCTTTTTATACCAACCGTCCTTTCGCTCTTGCTCCGGGACTTGGAAGTGTTGGTATTGTGGCTTCTATGATTTCTAATGAGGGTATCAGTGCGCCTGTAGCTGCCGGGGTCATATTCTGGAGCGGAGTTCTTTTTATCCTTATTTCTTTCCTGGGGCTGCGGGAAGCAGTGGTGCGGACGATTCCGGTGAGCTTAAAGCAGGCTGTCAGTGCCGGCATAGGACTCTTTATTGCTCTTCTTGGAGCTAAGAACTGCGGACTGATTGTGGCAGATGCCGATAAGAACAACATGGCTTTCGGGGATCTGGCTTCCCCATCTGTTATTGTAGCTGTTATCGGCTTTATCATTCTTCTGGTGATCCGGACGAGAAATGTTCCCGGAGGCATGATCCTTGCTATTTTAATTACCACAGTGATCGGAATTCCTTTCGGAGTTACAGAACTGCCTTCTTCGCCATTTTCCCTTCCGGCAGGCATTGGCAGCCAATTTATGAATATTGATTTTATCGGGGCATTGGATTTTGCCTATATTCCGTTCCTTATTGCCTTATTTATACCAGACTTTTTTTCTACTTTCGGTACAGTGCTTGGCGTAGGAGCCAAAGCTGGATATCTGGATGAAGACGGCAATCTTCCGGGGATTGATAAGTGCTTTAAAGTAGATGCCATTGCTACCAGTTTCGGGGCGCTTTTTGGCATGCCCAGTATGACTACCTATCTGGAATCCTCTGCAGCTACAGGCCCCATCCTTATCTTTATCGGGATTAACATGCTGAGCAGCATGAGCAAGATCCATTATGAAGATCTGACAGAAGCAGTTCCGGCCTTTATCTGCATTGCATTTACAATTTTTGCCAATAATATTGCAAATGGTATCTGTGCCGCAATTCCGGCCTACTTTAGTATGAAGATCGCTGCCGGAAAGGTCAAAGAACTGTCTCCAGTGATGTATATCATGGTAGCAGTCTGTCTTCTGTATTTTTACACACTTATTTAGGAAAGGATCCTTATGAAAATGGAAAAGGTTTCTCTTCTCATTAAGAATGCTCAGGTGTTTAATACATACCTGAAAAAATTTGTCCCGGCAGATGTATCTGTCCTGCAGGGAAAATTTTATTACATCGACCGGGAAAAATCCCAGGACTTTCAGGCAGAGGAAGTTCTGGACGCCCGGGGCATGTATATGATACCTGGATTTATTGACATACATATGCATATTGAAAGCTCGATGATGACTCCGGGACCATTTGGTAACTTCCTGGCAGGATGCGGCGTGACTACGATAGTTTCAGAACCCCATGAGATTGCTAATGTAAAGGGCATGCGGGGAATACTGGAGATGATTGCAGCTGCCGAAGATACTCCCATTGATATTTATTACGGGATACCCAGCAGTGTTCCATCTACCAGCCGGGAGCTGGAGACTACCGGCGGAGTGATCGACTTCCAGGCCATGAAGCATCTGCTGGAGGAAAAGGATGTGGTATGTGTAGGCGAGATTATGAATTACCGGCAGATTATAAAAGAAAATGAGCTGGAAATTACCCGTTTTCTGGACTACCTGCGCACAGAAAAGCCAGGCTATGTGATCGAGGGACACTGTCCCTCTCTAACAGGGCTGGATCTGGCGAAGTTTCTTTATCTGGGGATTAATGGGGATCATACAGAGCACACCTTGGAAGAGGTACGTCAGCGGATTGAAAACGGTATGTTCTTTGAACTTCAGGAGAAAATGCTCCGTGAGGAAATCATTGCCTATATTCGAGAGAATAATCTCTTTGAATATGTAAGTTTTGTTACAGACGATACAATGGCAGATACGCTTTATGAGACCGGCCACCTTAATGCGGTAGCGGAGAATGCAGTGAAAAAAGGCTTTCCTCTGGAGCAGGCAATTTATTGTGCTACCTATACGCCCAGCCGCCGTATGCATTTATATGACCGGGGCGCTATTGCTCCGGGGCTTGTAGCAGATTTTCAACTGCTTCGGGATCCGGCCCATTTTCAGCCGGAGTACGTTTTTAAGAACGGAGCATTGATTTTTTCCGGAAGGAAAGGATCTGTCTCACGGACAGCCCATAGATTCCCTGAGGATTTTTATAATAGTGTGATTCTGCCGCCTTTGTCAGAGAGAAATTTTGAGATTCCGGCGCCGGCTGGGGCCACTTCTGTTATGGTCCGTGCCATGGAAGTATCAGGAGACCGGACCCAGACCAGGGAGAAGCTGATACCTATGGCGGTAAAAAACGGGAAACTTGACTGGCAGGGCAGCGGCTGTCTGCTGGCTATGGCGATAGAACGTCATGGAAAAAACGGAAATATCGGCTATGGCTTTGTGACCGGGAACTGTATGAAACATGGGACAGTGGCAACTACCTACTGTCATGATCACCACAATCTTCTTGTTGCAGGGGATTCTCCGGAGGATATGCTTCTGGCGGTCTGCAGGCTTCAGGAACTCCAGGGTGGTTTCCTTACAGCAGATAAGGGGAAAATCCTTGCAGAGCTGGCCCTCCCTGTGGCAGGTCTGCTTTCAGAAAAACCATTAAAAGAGACTGCACAGAGCTTGAAGGCTGTACGGCAGAGTATGGAGAATCTGGGGTATGCCCATTATAATCCGATCATGTCTTTCGCAACCCTGGGACTTCCGGTAAGTCCGGCTTTAAAGCTGACAGATAAGGGCTTGATAGATGTAAAAAGAGGGAAAATAGTTCCTCTTATCCTATTATAAAGACAGGCTGTCCGAACTCAGGAGGCTTATATGCCATGAGAAGGACAGCCTTCTCATTAAAGCAGCCAGAGAAACAGCTTTTAAGTTGATAAAAAGTCTGCAGTTAAGCAATTACAATTATCAGAATATTCTAAATTAAATATAAAACATATAATTTTTAACAAATTCAAAAAACTTGTTGACAAAGAGAAAACACTGTGGTATTCTAACATAGCTGTCGGCGAGAGCGGTGCTCTCAGGAACTTCTGAAAATCTTGAAAAAAGAAATTTTCAAGAAAATGAAAAAAAGTTCTTGACAAGCCAGAAAAGATGTGATAATCTAATATGGCTGTCGCAAGACAGGGACCTTGATAACTGAACAGTGAAACACATGAACTGAAAATTCTTTTACATTCATTTTTAAAAACGGTTCAACGAACCAAAACAGTAAAAGGTTTGGATAAGCGAGAGTTTATCATGACCTGGAACAGACACTTTATCAGAGAGTTTGATCCTGGCTCAGGATGAACGCTGGCGGCGTGCCTAACACATGCAAGTCGAGCGAAGCGCCTGCTTTTGATTTTTTCGGGATGAAGAAGCTTGTGACTGAGCGGCGGACGGGTGAGTAACACGTAGGCAACCTGCCTCACACAGGGGGATAACAGTTAGAAATGACTGCTAATACCGCATAAGCGCACAGGGCCGCATGGCCCGGTGTGAAAA
>NZ_NFHH01000080.1 GCF_002161285.1 Blautia sp. An81
CTCATCCCCACCCTTTTCAACGGATGTGGGTTCGGTCCTCCATTGCCTTTTACGGCAGCTTCAACCTGGACATGGATAGGTCACCCGGTTTCGGGTCTGCGCATACCGACTCTGGCCCTATTAAGACTTGGTTTCCCTACGGCTCCGCACCTTTAGTGCTTAACCTTGCCTGCATGCGCAACTCGCCGGACCGTTCTACAAAAAGTACGCGGTTCACCATATAAAGGTGTTCCACAGCTTGTAAACACAGGGTTTCAGGTTCTCTTTCACTCCCCTCCCGGGGTCCTTTTCACCTTTCCTTCACAGTACTATGCGCTATCGGTCACCAAGGAGTATTTAGCCTTACGGGGTGGTCCCCGCTCCTTCAGTCAAGGTTCCACGTGTCTCGACCTACTCTGGATCCCGCTGTGCCTTCTCTCTTTTCCCGTACGGGGCTTTCACCCTCTCCGGCTGGCTTTCCCAAAACCATTCCGGTAAGATCAAAGGATCACATCCGCGGTCCGAACCCCAGCATGCACGCACGCTGGTTTGGGCTCTTTCCCTTTCGCTCGCCGCTACTCAGGAAATCGAGTTTTCTTTCTCCTCCTCCGGCTACTTAGATGTTTCAGTTC
>NZ_NFHH01000081.1 GCF_002161285.1 Blautia sp. An81
TCGGTTTACGGTACGGGTACAGTATGAACAATAGCGGCTTTTCTCGACGCATGGCTCACATACTTCGCTACTTCAGTTCGCTCCGCATCACGCCTTCGGATTGATATGCGGTTTTTCCTACACATCTCCTACCTCGCTTGCCCGCGGCTTTCCATTCCGCGGCTATGCTCTCCACACGTGTCCCCACAGTTCTGTCATACTGCAGTACAGGAATCTCAACCTGTTGTCCATCGACTACGTCTTTCGACCTCGCCTTAGGCCCCGACTTACCCAGGGCAGATCAGCTTTACCCTGGAAACCTTGGATATTCGGCCATGAGGATTCCCACCTCATTCTCGCTACTCATTCCGGCATTCTCTCTTCCATAAAGTCCACAGCTCCTTCCGGTACTGCTTCTTCCCTTATGCAATGCTCCTCTACCAATCTTAAAAAGATTCCTCAGCTTCGGTGTCGTGTTTCAGCCCCGGACATTTTCGGCGCAGGACCTCTCGACCAGTGAGCTATTACGCACTCTTTGAATGCATGGCTGCTTCTGAGCCAACATCCTGGTT
>NZ_NFHH01000082.1 GCF_002161285.1 Blautia sp. An81
GAAGTCAGTGACCCAACCGCAAGGAGGGAGCTGCCGAAGGCGGGACGGATGACTGGGGTGAAGTCGTAACAAGGTAGCCGTATCGGAAGGTGCGGCTGGATCACCTCCTTTCTAAGGAAAAGAATAAAGTAGGAAGATGTGTTTCACTGTTGAGTTATCAAGAAAAACTTGGTAACAGCACAAAAGGAAGTTCGACTGCACTAAATTCGAGCTTCGTCGGAGACTCGCTCTCATTAAGTTGCAGCGAACAAGTTTCGCACTAAGTTCAGACTGCGGTAGAGCCTTGTCTTCACTAAGTGCTCAAACTTTCCGGTGGCGATGCGCTTCGGGGAAACACCCGTACCCATCCCGAACACGACGGTTAAGACTGAAGCGGCCGATGATACTATGCTGGAGACGGCATGGGAAAGCAGGTGGCTGCCGGGAACCCCAAAAAAAGAGCCGGGGAAAAGGCGATGAGATAGAACGGCACCATAGAAGGTGTAACCCACATCAGCGGGGAAGCGCTGTTTGGATAGCTGGTTTTACCAGTGATTAGAGG
>NZ_NFHH01000083.1 GCF_002161285.1 Blautia sp. An81
ACCAGTGTGGCTGATGTTTACTCCCTTCTCAAAGACAGCTTCAAAGATATATTGCAGGAGCTTCTGGAAGCCGAGATGGATGCAACTCTGGGCTATGAAAAAAATTGTAAAGGTGATCTCAAGAGCGATAATAAGAGGAATGGCCACTCTCCCAAAACACTCAAAAGCCAGTACGGGGAATTCCAGATCGATGTTCCCCGTGACCGCAATGGTGAGTTTGAACCAAAGCTGATCCCTAAATATCAGCGGGATATTTCCGGGATTGAGGAGAAAGTAATCTCTCTCTATGCCCGCGGAATGAGTACAAGGGATATTCATGACCAGCTCCAGGAACTTTATGGGATTGAACTTTCCGCCGAAATGGTCAGCAAAATCACGGATAAAATCCTTCCGGAAGTGAAAGAGTGGCAGTCTCGTCCACTGAACCCTGTATATCCTTTTGTTTTTATGGACTGTATCCATTACAAAGTCCGGGAAGACGGCAGGATCCTCAGCCGCGC
>NZ_NFHH01000009.1 GCF_002161285.1 Blautia sp. An81
TTAATGATTACAGAATAACAAAATGTGGTATTATGCCGAGATAAATTTCCAAAAATCACGTTTTTACGCGGAAAATCAGTGGCAACTCGACATAACGTTTATCTCGTCATAAGGTGGAAATCTGTCTCCGTTATTGTCAAACATTATGCTGAATGAACTGGATAAGGAACTGGAAGCGAGAGGACTCCGTTTCACAAGATATGCAGATGATTGCGTAATAGCGCTCAAAAGCGAATCGAGTGCAAAAAGAGTGATGCGGACGGTGTCAGACTGGATACAGAGGAAGCTGGGGTTAAAGGTCAATATGAACAAAACTCACATCACAAGACCGTTAAAGCTGAAATATCTTGGTTTTGGGTTCTACAAGGACAGCAAGACAAAAGAATGGAAGTGCAGACCTCATCAGGACTCTGTGAAGAAATTCAAAGACAGACTGAAAGAACTAACCAGTAGGAAAATGCCGGGTACGGTCACGAGCAAGATTGAGAAAATCAATCAGGTGACAAGAGGATGGATTAACTACTATGCCATTGGTTCCATGAAAACAGCGATGACAGAGATAGACGCACATTTAAGAACAAGACTTAGAGTTATCATCTGGAAACAGTGGAAAGTGCCGAAGAAACGACAATGGGGCTTGCAGAAACTGGGGGTCGGAAAAGACCTTGCAAGGCTGACAGCGTATTGTGGAGACCGCTATTACTGGGTGGTTACCAGAACATGTGTCGGCAGGGCAATCTCCAAAGAGGTACTAAGAAAAGTAGGACTTATAAGCTGTCTTGACTATTACAAGGAGCGCCATGCTTTGAAGTTATATTGAACCGCCGTATGCCGAACGGCATGTACGGTGGTGTGAGAGGGGGACTAAATTCCCCCTACTCGATTGCCCGAAAGGAGGCGTTTTTATGTGGAGCATGATAACACATTTTCTTGCATTTACAGCCGGTACAGTAGCCGGCGTTGTGCTGCTCTGTCTGATGCAGGCAGGAAAAATGGCGGATGAAGGTTACGAAAATTTGGAACGGAGGAATAATGGATGAATACTGAAATTGCGGAATATATCAAAAACCATATCCGGGAGTATTTACCGCCGGAGTATCAGGAGGCTCATATCACTCTGGAAGAAGTGACAAAAGGAAATGACCGGAGGCTTACCGGCCTTATGATCCGAAACGACGGAGAAATTACTGTCCCGACAATCTATTTGGAACCCTATGCCAAGCAGCTTGCGCAGGGGCGGCCAATGGATGAAATCATACGGGAAATCGTACAGATCAGGACGGAGCAAGATACCAGGATTCCCTTTGAAGTATCGGACTTAATGGATTACGGACAAGTAAAGCCCATGCTTGCTATCCGTCTATGCGACCCCGAACAAAACCGGGAGTATTTGAAAGATAAACCGTTTACCCCGTGCGGAGAGTTGGCGGCGGTCTACCGGATTCAGGTCATAGAGAGCAAAGAGGGTGTTGCCTCTGCTGTTGTTACAGATCGTATGATGGAATTGTGGGGTGTTACTAAAGAGCAGCTTCATCAGGACGCGGTTGCGGCAGAAACGGCAAGAAGCCCTGTCTGTTTTTACAGTATGGAAGATATGATGGACGAAATCATGTTCTCGTCAAAACCGGAAAATCTGTTTGAGCGCACAGAACCATTGGATGCAGCTACTATGCCAATGTATGTTTTGACAAATGCCAGTAAAGTAAACGGTTCCGGGATTCTCGCGCGGGACGGGGTTCTGGATAAAATCGGTGAGCTGCTTGGAAAGAATTTCTATGTTCTCCCCTCGTCTATACATGAGGTGCTGATCGTACCGGATAATGGCGATATGCAGGCAAAGGAACTGGAAAACATGGTTATGGAAGTTAATGCGACACAGGTCGCTCCGGCTGACCTTCTTTCCGATAAGGTGCAGTATTATGACCGGACGGCAAAAACTCTTGGCCGGAAACAGGAAAAGGGGCTCCTGGAACGGCTGGCAGAAAATAAGGTGCAGGTAAAAGAACAGGCAGAAAAAGCACCGAAGGCAAAAACAGCGGCAAAACAGGAACCGAGTTTATAAGGGCAGCTATCTGGCTGCCTTTTGTATTTCAAAGAAATGGAGGATGACAAGTGAAATTAGTGATTGCAGAAAAGCCCTCTGTCGCTATGGCGTTGGCGGCGGTATTGGGCGCAAATGAGAAGAAGGACGGCTATCTGGAAGGAGGCGGCTACCTGGTGAGTTGGTGCGTCGGCCACCTTCTGGAGCTGGCACAGCCTGAAGCCTACGGGGAACAGTATGCCAGATGGCGCTATGGTGATCTGCCGATTCTGCCGGACGAATGGAAATATGAGGTGCCGAAGGACAAGAAGAAACAGCTTGACCTCCTGTGTCGGCTGATGAAGGACAAACGGGTGGATTCCGTGGTGTGCGCCACTGACGCCGGACGCGAGGGTGAGCTGATCTTCCGTCTGGTCTATGAGTACGCCGGATGCAGAAAACCGATGGAACGCCTCTGGATTTCCAGTATGGAGGACGCGGCGATCCGGGACGGATTTGAACACCTGCGCCCCGGTAAGGATTATGACCGCCTCTATGATGCCGCGGTCTGCCGGGCCGGTGCGGACTGGCTGGTTGGGATCAACGCGACCAGGCTGTTTTCTGTCCTGTACGGTGTCACCCTGAATGTCGGGCGCGTCATGTCCCCAACGCTGGCGCTTTTGGTGCAGCGTGAGGCAGAGATTCAGGGATTTACCAGCAGGCCCTTCTATGTCCCGGAGATCACTTGCGGCGGTTTTACTGCTTCCGGTGATAAGCTAACGGAGAAACAGGCGGCAGAGGCGGTCCGCAGGGAATGTGACAGGCAGACGGCTTCTGTCCTTTCAGTGGAAAAACAGACAAAGAACGTACAGCCTCCCCGCCTCTATGATCTGACGACCTTGCAGCGGGAATGTAACCGTATCTACGGCTACACCGCCCAGCAGACCCTTGACTACCTGCAATCCCTCTATGAGAAAAAGCTGGCGACCTATCCCCGTACCGACAGCCAGTATTTGACCGAGGATATGCAGGCAACCGCTACCTCCCTGATCCTGTGGCTGCGGGACAACATGCCTTTCGGGAAAGGCTGCCTGGGCGAACCGGATATTGACCGGGTGACGGACGGCAGTAAAGTCACCGACCACCACGCCATTATTCCCACCGTGGAGATCGCCCGGACGGACCTGTCTGTCCTGCCTTCCGGGGAGCGGGATGTTCTGACGCTGATCGCCATGAGGCTCCTTTGCGCCACCGGCCAGACGCACCGCTTTGAGGCGGTCACGGCGGTACTGGATTGTGCGGGCCATCCCTTCACAGCGAAAGGAAAGACCGTCTTGCAGGCAGGTTGGAAGGAAATTGAACGGCTCTACCGCATGGGGCTGAAACACGCGGAACCGGAAAAGGCGGACCCCGCAGACGCGGCCTTGCCGGAGCTTACCCAGGGCCAGACCTTTGAACCGGTGGCAGCAGGCGTCCGGGAAGGCAAGACCTCCCCGCCAAAGCACTATACGGAGGATTCCCTGTTGGCAGCTATGGAAACGGCAGGCGCGGCAGACGCGCCGGAGGATGCAGAGCGCAAAGGCTTAGGCACCCCGGCTACCCGTGCCGCCACACTGGAAAAGCTGGTAGCAACCGGCTTTGTGCAGAGAAAGAAGAAACAGCTCATTCCCACGGAAAAGGGAACCAACCTGATTACGGTCCTGCCGGATAATATCAAATCCCCGCTGCTTACCGCGGAATGGGAATCCAGACTAAAACAGGTGGAGCGCGGCGAGATCAGCGCGGAGGCTTTCATGGAAGGAATCGCCGATATGAGCCGGGCGCTTGTCAAAGAACATACCGCACCGGAGGAACGGTTTGCCGGCCTGTTCCCCGATGCAAAAGGAACCCGGCGCGAGGCTGTCGGCACCTGTCCCCGCTGCGGCGGCACTGTGTATGAGGGCAAAAAGGGATTTTTCTGTGAAAATCAGGACTGCTCCTTTGCCCTCTGGAAAGACAATAAATTCTTTACCGGCAAGAAGAAAACCCTGACAAAAATCGTTGCGGCGGCCCTTCTGAAAGAGGGCCGCGTTTCCATGTCCGGGCTTTACAGTGAAAAAACAGGCCGGACCTATGACGCGGTTGTGGTGCTGGATGATACGGGCGGCAAGTATGTGAATTTCAAGCTGGAATTTCCGGCGAAGAAAGGCGGGCGCAAATGAGCGCCCTGCCGGAAAGAGAACTGACACGATCCGAGCGGGCGGCGATCCGAAGGCTGGTGACGAATTTGTGCGCCAATTATGACTGCCAGGATAAGCTCTGCCTCCCCCTGGACTGTCCCTGTTTCATGCTGAATAAATGGTGGACCGGCGCGTTCTGCCGTTATTTCCGGGCGGCGGTGCTGCCTACGGAGCCAAAGCTGGAATCTGCCCTGACCGGTGAAGATACTTCTCTCAGGCAGAAGATATGCCCGGTCTGCGGAAAGGCTTACCTTCCGGTCACAAGCCAGGTGTATTGCTCCGATTATTGCCGGACCTTTGCCAGACGGAAATCCGAGCGGGATCGGAAACGGCGCAGGCGGCAAAACAGGGGGTGATGTGTCCGCAACTTAGCTCAATCAGGCCAGTGTTTTCAAGGGTTTTAAGGCCCTGTTTACGGGGCACCTATATTAGAATACTCCCGGCCTCTGAAATGGGGCTAAGTTGCGGACAAAGGGCGCTTTTTGGCGCTCTATTTTTATGACAGTTTGGAGGGATGCCTATAGAAAAAATACCGATTGTGCCGGAGATCATGCGGATCGATACCGGGACGCAGGCCATTGACATGCAGCAGATCGACAACCGGCGCTTTCTGTTCAATCCAAAGACCGGTGTGCTGGTCCTGGGAAAACAGTTTGGAAAAACGAAGGGACTTCCAGGCAGCCATGCGGAAGAACTGGCGGCTGCTGGTATCATAAAGGATTTTGATAGCTTTGTACGGGGCTGGATCGGGACTGGCAGGAACTATCCCAAAGGGGTGATCCACTTTGCCCCATGTGTAGATTCCGGAAACATTTCTCTTTTTGACCGGGCTTTTGACACACTGAAAATGTTCAGGGAAAACGGCGCACTGGCCGGAACGATGGTACGGGGTTTCGGGAGCCGGTGGGAACAGCCCTTATCTGCGATCCTTACGGATTTACAGAAAGAGGAACAAAAGCCCTCCCTCCGGCAGCAGCTAAGAAAAACGCCGGAGGGCAAAGTCGTTCGGCACAGGAAAGAAAACCAACAACAACGATAGGAGGCGATTTTTTGAGTATCAACCATATTGAAACAGTGGACCTTCGCCGTATGGAGGGAAAAGACGGCCTGATCTTGCAGGGCTGCGGCGGCGAGCTGCAGGAATGGCTTGACGGGATCAATGAAATGTTCACCGAGGCCGGTATTCTGAAAAACGGCGCGAAGTTCCAGGATATTTCCGCTTTTGAGTATGACGGCCTTACCTGTCTGCTCTATCCCTTTGAGGGTGTGGACCTGGAGATTGGAAAACTTGCCGTGTGGCGTTTACAGACCCATGATACTTTCGGCGGCACATGGCTCTCTGATTTTGTTCCCAACCGCCTGGGCGGGTTTATCGGGGAACCGGCGCCGGAGCCGGAAAAGCCGGACTGTGCGCTGATCGGGCAGGATGGCAATATTTTTAATCTGGTGGGGATCGCTGCCCGCACTTTGCGGGAGCATGGGCTTACAGACCAGGCAAAGGAAATGAAGGACCGGGTATTTGCTTCCGGCAGCTATGGCGAGGCGCTTTGTATCATCGGCGAGTACGTCAATATCACAGATACGGAGCCGGAACGCAAGCCCTCCCTCCGGCAGCGGCTTAAAGAAACGAAAACAGCGGAACCGTCTGCCCGGCTAAAACCGGAAAAGCAGCAGGAACGATAACAGGAGGTGCCGATGGAAAAAGAAAAGACTTACGGTGTATGGGCGGTGCGCAGCGCCGCTTCAATTTTTGGACGGGCGGAAAGCTGGTGCAAGGAGGACGACAAGCCCCTTGAATTTGCTTCCCAGGAGGCAGCCGAGGCTTACGCGAAGGAATGTAACAGCCGCACGACTGCCAACGTCCACTATTTTGTAAAGGAAAAGGAACCGGGTGCTGTCCGAAGGGACGGAACACAGCCGGACAGAGCTGCCCGCGCCCATGAGGAACAGACGCCCCGAAACGCGGCGGTGGAAAAACTGAATGAGATTCCCGGCAGGCAGCTTTCTAAAGAGCCGGACCCTTTGGTGGAAATCCGTTCCGCGGTACACAGCAATTATGCCGGCATGGTCGCCATGCTTGCGGCAGACAACCGGGTCTATCTGGGCCGTGAGGAACGCTATCACTATCAGGACGGGCTTACCTCCTATTACGATAACGGCGACGGTTCCCTATGTTTTGTCACAGACCGGGCGGATATGTATTATTTCCTCTACGGTGAGGGCTGGGCCCATTCTCAGGCGGAAATGCTGGAGCGCGGGCTTACATCGGATCAGTATGCGGAGTTTGCCCGGCTGAAAAACGGCGTTCTCCGGCAGTTTGAAGCACAGCGGGAAATCCTGTTCGCCGGGCAGCCCTTCCAGCCGCCCGAAAGCTATCTACGGAACGCGGAGCTTTACGAGGAAGGACAGACCGGCAATTATAATATGCTGGACGGCAGGCTGAACAACGAGCCCCCGGTAAAACCGGACCTGACAGACGGCCAGACCCATGAGGAAATCCGGGAGCTTGCACCGGAAACCTTGCCGGAAGAAAAGCCCTCTGTCCTGGACCGCCTGAAATCCGAGCGCCCGGAGCATGAGGCGAGGCAGATCACACCGCCTGTCCCGGAAAGGGGACTTTGAGTATGGGGACAAAATTTGAAGGTGTTGACGTGCTGGACTTTCTGGGCCAAGTCGTAGAACTGCATACACAGCATTATAAAGAAGATTTTGACATGGATAAAGAACTGATCCAAAACCTTGCCAGAAATATGCAGCCGGAGAAGTGCAATCTCCTGTGGATGTCCCGGCCCTGCGGCACCTATTGTTTGAGCGAGCGGGAGGTGTATTTACAGGATAGCAACGAAAATAAAGTGTGGATGTTCTACCATGAGCAGGCGAATGACCCGATTTTAGCTTATGCCCTTACATTGGATGGTTTGCAGGATGGAAAAGTGACCGGCACCATCTACCCTCTGGATTACCCTTCCCATGTGGAGCGGGTGAAATCGTTGTCCTGTCCCATTGACCGGGTAACGGTGACATTCGAGGACGGCGTACAGTTTACTTTGCCGTACCAGTCACGGAGACGGCAGATCAATGAACTTATGCCGGAGCATGGCACCCCAAAATCCATACAGTACGCGCCGGAAAGCGAGCGGGAGCTGGCGGTGATCCTGCGCCGGGAACGACTGAAACGGGATTACCATGCAAAGCCGGGCAATGTTCAGGAATACATGGAAAAATTAAAAAAGGCGTCCATGCGCGGCAGGCTCAAAGAAGCGCGGACAGCCGCTGCAGCTTCCCCGAAGCCGCCTTCCCCGAACAAGGGGCCGGAACGATGAAGGGCGGGCGCAGCAAAAAATCTGTCCGGGTGGAATTCGTCATGTCCGAGCAAGAGGCAGAGCTGGTAAAAGAACACATGGCGGAGATGGGGATCACCAACCTTTCCGCTTATCTTCGCAAGATGGCGGTGGACGGTTATATCATTCACCTGGATATGAGCGACATTCAGGAAATGATACGCCTCCTTCGTATCTGCTCCAACAACCTGAACCAGTACACCCGGCGTGCCAATGAGACCGGCAGCGTTTATGCTGCGGATGTGGAAGATCTGCGTACCCGGCTGGATGACCTGTGGAATGGCATGGATAAGCTGCTCCGGGGATTTGCAAACATTTCATAAACGGAGAAAATAGCCGTTGCTTTTCGGGAACCGGCACGGTAGAATTTTGGCAGAGGGATATGATATTTTCCCGTGGAAGGAGGCTTGACCTATGCGTCTGATATTCAAACTGTTGGCGTTTCCCTTTGTCCTGGTTACGGGGCTTCTTTATCTGGTGTGCAAGTTCCTGGTGATTGCGTCCGGCGCGGTGCTGGGGATTTTATCAGGCATTGTATTTCTGGCGTCGCTGGTGCTGTTCTTTACTGCCGGAATGTGGGCCGGGCTTGCATGGCTGGTGATCGCGTTTCTGATAAGCCCCTACGGTCTGCCAATGGCGGCGGCCTGGCTGGTCGGGATGATCGGCGGCGCAAACCACGCACTCAGGGATTTTGTATTTGGATAAACTTATGGGCGGGGCATTTTCAGTGTCCCGCCCTCTTTTTCACTATTCGGGGCTGTCTCACAAGGCAGCTTTTTCTATTTGGAGGGATCACATGAAAGACACAACACAACTATATATCTATCCGGCTTCCTATGCGCGTGAGCATGGAGAGCTGGAACAATACCGCGCTTCCTATAAGGCAAATATCGCCTGTAAGGAGGCAATCGAACAGGCCATTGCCGATCACTACCGGGATAACCACCTCGGCACGGAGGCAGTACATCAGGTTTTGGAAGAGTTCGGCTATGACCGGATGTTTTATGTTCTTGCCAACACGGTCCGGCAAAAAGATTGGGATGGGCGTATTTCCCGTGATAATAAAGCCTGGGCGAAAACCATTCCGGTCTATGAGAACCCGGACGGCTTCGGCCAGGACCGGAATGTTTACTTTGTGGTGGACCGCAGCCACCCCGGACTTGTCGATCTCTTTCTTACACAGGCCCGGCTCGATTATACAAAGAAACATGGGAAAAAAGTCTCGATCCGCGAAAGTATGAAACAGAATACAGAGCAGACGGCAGCCTTACATACACCAACAAAACGGAAAGAGCCGGAACGGTAAAGAATTTTCAAATTCGCACAAAACAGATACTTTCCCTATTGTTTTGTGCGGTTCAAAAAACGATTATTTCTAAATCTGCTCAAAACCATTGTAATTTCTCTTGCTTTGCGTTATAATAAAAACAAAAAAGGAGGCTGTGCAATGGAACTATACAAAGAGCTTGCCGCTTTGCGCTGTTTTACACATGATGATATGGTGCAGCTCGCCGGATCAGAAAGCTCCGCTGTATGGCAGATAAAGAGTTATCTGCAAAAAGGATATATCGAGCGTGTGCGCCGCAATCTATATGCGGTCATCAGCATGGAAACCGGACAGGCGATCCCGAACCGCTACCAGATAGCTTCCCGCGTGACAGACGATGCCTGTGTGTCCCACCACAGCGCCTTTGAATACTACGGATATGCGAACCAGGTTTTTTATGATGTGTATTTCACCACCCAAAAGCGCGTCCGCCCGTTCTCTTATGACAGCGTAAATTACTGTCCGATGGTCTGCCGGGGAAATGCGGACATCATAAAAACAGACACCGGCATCCGCGTGACTTCTTTAGAGCGGACCGTGATAGACAGTATAGCGGATTTTGAAAAGATCGGAGGCCTGGAAGAATTGCTGCGCTGCATTCTCCTGATTCCTTCGCTTGATTACAACAAACTGCTTGACGCGCTGGAACTGTATGGCCGGGCGCAGCTATATCAAAAGGCCGGATATATTCTTGAAGCATGGAAAGAGGAACTGTCTTTACCGGAACCGTTTTTTGCGGAATGTGAAAAACGGTCTTCTGCCAGTAAAACCTATCTCTTTGAAAAGCAGGGCGATTTTGTTCTTCATAACAGATGGAAACTGTTTGCTCCAAAAGATTTGAAAACAATCATAAATAAGGGGGTAACTGATTATGATGCGCTTTGACCGTATTACGCTTGGCAGGCAGGCCAAAGAACTCGGCTTTGTCCGTGACACCTTTGAGAAGGTCTGCCGCCTCGCGGACGTTCTTTCTTTTATGGAAAGCGATGGGCTGCTTGCGGACAGCCTCGCCCTGAAAGGTGGCACGGCAATCAATTTGACGATTTTTGATCTGCCCCGCCTGTCGGTTGATATAGACCTCGATTTCTCAAAGGATGTATCAAGGGAACCCATGCTGGTGGAGCGGGCGCAGATCAATGAACACATACAAAAATACATGGCGGCTTCCGGCTATACGCTGAGTTTGAAATCAAAGCAATACCACGCGCTGGATTCCTTCGTGTACGAGTATGTGAATGCCGGAGGAATGAAAGACAACCTGAAAATAGAGATCAACTATATGCTCCGCTGTCATACGCTGCCTGTTTCCCGCAGACCGGTTTATTTGCCATGGAACGATCAGAAGCTTACAGTATTAAGCGTTGATCCTCTGGAAATCTTCTCCGCAAAGACGGTTGCCCTCTTAAACCGGGCGGCGCCGCGGGATTTATATGATATGTTCAATATGCAAAAGTATGGATTGTTTGACGAGACGCAGGAACCGCTTTTCAGAAAGTGTATTATGTTCTACGCGGCGATTGCTTCGGAAACCGTGCCGGAACACTTTGACCTCGATGGTATCGGCAGCATATCCGCACGGAAAATCAGGACGGACCTTACACCGGTGCTGCGCCGTGGAGAACGCTTTGACCTGGCCTCCGCGCAGAAACAGGTAAAGGATTATTTAGCCGCGATTCTAAAACCGGAAGATACGGAGCTGTCCTTCTGGCAGGCTTTTGCGGAGGGAAAATATCAGCCGGGTCTTTTGTTTGACGACGCTGATATTCTCCCGCGTATTGAACATCACCCGATGGCGCTATGGAAATGCGGCGGGCGGGCGCCAAAGCAAAAAGATACACCGGCGCTATAATGAATACATACTAAGGGCTGTCCTTCCGGGCAGCTCTTTCATTTTGACAAGGGGGTGATCCTGATAGCGACCACAAGACTAATGCCTCTGCATGTGGGAAAAGGACGGGATGTGTCTACGGCCATTGCGGACATCATTGACTATGTGGAGAATCCGCAGAAAACGGATTTTGGAAAATTCATTTATGGCTATGCGTGTGATACCCGGATTGCGGATGCGGAGTTCCTTCTTTCCAAGCGGCAGTATTTGAATCTGACCGGACGGGACCGGGGCGCAGATGATGTGATCGCCTACCACCTCCGGCAAGCCTTCAAGCCCGGCGAGGTCACGCCGGAAGAAGCGAACCAGATCGGGCGGGAGCTCGCACTGAAACTGACAAAGGGCAATCATGCTTTTGTGGTGTGTACCCATGTGGATAAGCACCATGTTCATGATCACATCATCATCAATTCCACTGCCCTTGACTGTACCCGGAAATTCCGCAACTTCTGGGGCTCTACCTGGGCGATCCGGCGCATGAATGACAAGCTGTGTCTGGAGCACGGTCTGTCTATCGTGGAAAATCCAAAACCCAGCAGGGACCACTATGGCACATGGCTGGGAAACGAAAAACAGCCCTCTTTTCAGGAGCAGCTACGCCGGGCAATCAACGCAGCTCTGGAAGAAAGGCCGAAAGACTTTGAGGAATTTCTGAAAAAGCTGGAGGCTGCCGGAATCGAAGTCAACCGGGAACGCAGGAACCTCCGGCTCCGGGTGCCGGGGCAGAAAAACTATACCCGGTGCAATACGCTGAAAGGCGACTATACCGAGCAGGCCATACGGGAACGGATCGAAGGCACCCGCACGGTAAAGCCCCGCCGTACTTTCTCACCAAAGGCAGCTCCGAAGGTTGGGCTTTTGGTGGATATTGAGGCAGCGGTCCGGGCCGGAAAGGGGCCGGGCTATGAACGCTGGGCGAAGGTGTTTAACTTAAAACAGCTCTCCCAGGCAGTGATCTACCTGAAAGAGCACGGGGATATGAGTTATGAAGATTTGCAGGAAAAAGCTGCGGCGGCTACCGTCAGCTTTAATGCACTGTCAGCACAGATCAAGGAACTGGAATCGCAGATGACCGCTAACGGAGAATTGCAGAAACAGATCGTCAACTATGCAAAAACGCGGGCGGTTTATATAGATTACCGCAAGGCCGGTTATAGTAAAAAGTTCCGGGCAGAGCATGAGGCGGATATTCTATTACACCAGGCGGCGAAGAAATATTTTGACAGCATAGGAATCACGAAACTGCCCTCCGTCAAATCGCTCCGGGAGGAATACGCCGGTCTGCTGGAACAGAAACGGAAAGCCTATGCCGCCTATAAGCAGGCCCGGTCTGATATGAAGGAGCTTCACAATATCAAGGCCAATGTAGACTATCTGCTGGACATTCCTGCTTCCCAGGAGCAGCAGAAAGACAAGCAAAAATCCCGACAATAGTTTTATGTTGCTTTGGGTTTTCAGCGTTCCGAAGGAACGCGCAGCCGTCACCGCAGGTGGCGATCTCAGGGGTTTGGGGACATGTCACCAACAAGCATTTTAG
Source organism: Blautia sp. An81 (assembly GCF_002161285.1). Lineage (GTDB taxonomy): Bacteria > Bacillota > Clostridia > Lachnospirales > Lachnospiraceae > Blautia > Blautia ornithocaccae. The sequence goes on from NZ_NFHH01000009.1 coordinate 12,333, forward strand.
AGGGTTTCACGGCAACGGGAAATCCTCTAAAATACGCAATCTTACGGAAGATTGCATTGCTTGCCAGTAGTTATCAGGAATATTCTGCTTGCTTTTTTACTTGAATTATGGTAGAATACTTACCGACAGAATGTCGGTAAGTATTTGGCGGGAATGGTGGGATAAAATGCGAATTGTAAAAGAAGCAGAAGAACGCAAAAATGAAATTCTGGATGTAGCGGAACGGTTATTTGGAACAAAGGGCTTCGATAACACCAGTACAAATGACATATTGAATGAGATTGGCATTGCCAGAGGAACACTATACTATCATTTCAAGTCAAAAGAAGATATTCTGGATGCCATGATTGAGAGGATGTCGAGACAGCTCATAAAAAAGGCGACGGACATTTTCAATCAAAAAGGCATACCTGTATTGCAGCGGCTGACTATGATGATGATGGCCTTAAATGTAGATGGAAATCTCGGTCAGGAAGTTATGGAGCAGGTTCATAAACCGCAAAATGCGTTGCTCCACCAGAAAATGCAGGACGGGTTGCTGGTCGGGATCAACCCTCTCATCACCAGCCTGATTGAAGAAGGAATTGCACAGGGAATCTGCCATACAGACTATCCGGCAGAGGTGGCAGAAATGACGCTGTTGTATTCCAACACGGTATTCGATGCCTTGGTGCAGCATAGCGAGACCGAGCGTCAACAAAAGGTTGCGGCCTTTATTTATAATCTGGAACGGTTGTTGGGGATGGAACGGGGAAGTATGCAGGCTGCTATTCTCCCTATATTTCAAAACGGCCAAAAAGAATAACGAAAATAGAGGAACAGGATGGTTCCTTTATTTTCAGCCCTTACACTGACAGGCAGACGGTCTATAATCTATGGAGGATTGAGAGGATGAAATATAAGAAAAGCAATTTTTCAAAATTTTTGCTGTTATGGGCAGGCGAGTTCATTTCGGCCATTGGCGGAGGACTGACCAGCTTCGGGCTGGGCGTATATGTGTTTCAGCAGACGGGAAGCGCCGGGAGTATGGCGCTGGTTACGCTGCTGGCTTTCCTGCCCACTCTGCTGCTCAGTGTCCCGGCTGGCGTATTGGCAGACCGTCACGACAGGCGTTTACTCATGATGGTAGGTGACGGTTGCTCGGCGTTTGGCATCCTTTACATACTGCTGTGCATGATGAATGGCGAAGCGGCTCTCTGGCAGATATGTGTCGGTGTTTTCATCAGCTCTACATTCTCCGCCCTGCTGGAACCGTCCTATCGGGCAACTGTGACGGACCTCCTGACCAGTGAGGAATATTCCAAAGCCAGCGGCATGGTGAGCATTGCCGGGAGCGCAAGGTATTTGATCTCCCCTATCCTGGCCGGCGGGCTGCTGGCGGTCAGCGACATTAAGCTGCTGCTGGTGATTGACATTTGCACTTTTTTCCCTACCGTGATCGGTGCGGCAGTGATTCGGAAAGAGATCGCCAGAAAAACCGTCGAGAATAAGCCTTCCTTTGGAGAAAGTCTGCGTCAGGGCTGGAGTGCGATAGCGGGTAATCGGGGCATTTCCGTTTTGATTGCGGTTTCCGCGGTTATGACCTGTTTTATGGGAACATTCCAAACCCTAGCCCAGCCTATGATTCTGGATTTTGCGGACAGCGCCACACTTGGCGTTGGGGAAACTGTCTGTGCCTGTGGGATGCTGGTATCCAGCCTGTTTTTAGGTGCGAAAGGTATTAAGCGGGAATATGTTAAAATCTTGAGTGTGTCCTTGCTTCTGGCCGGGATCGGCATGATTGGGTTTGGAATCCGGGAAAATATTTACCTGATGTGCCTGTTTGGTTTTCTGTTCTTTGCCACTTTGCCGTTTGCCAACAACTGCCTGGATTATCTGGTCAGGATCAACATCCCGGACGAACTGCAAGGACGGGCCTGGGGTGTGATCGGTTTCCTATCGCAGATCGGGTATGTGGTGGCCTATGCGTTGGCAGGCACAGCGGCGGACGGGGCGGCGGCGCAGTTTCACATCAGCGTGGGACGGGGCGCTGCCAGCATCGTCATGGTGGCGGGCGGGTTGCTCGGCCTGACGGCTCTGCTGCTGGGTTCCATGAAAAGCGTCAAAGCATTGGAAAGGAATTTGCCATGTTAAAGAAACTAATTTGGAATGATGTCAAACAAAATAAGCTGATGTCTGCTGCTACGGTTTTCTTTATGGCGATTTCTGCTGCGCTGCTGGCGTTGACGGTGCTTCTTTGCAGTAATCTGTTGGGAGCCATCAGCACTTTGATGGACAGTGCCATTGTCCCCGACTTCATACAGATGCACACCGGAGCCGTAGATGATGCGGCGCTTACTCGTTTTTCTGAAAGTCGTGAAGAAGTACAGGATTGGCAAATATGCCACTTCTTGAATCTGGATAACAGCAATGTCGCACTGGACGGTCAAAGCCTGATCGACAGCGCCCAGGATAATGGGCTTTGTGTGCAGGGAAAACGGTTCGACTTTCTGCTGGGCATGGATGGCACATGTCCGGAGGTTTTGCCGGGAGAGGTCTATGTCCCCATCTGCTACCGTGACCGATATGGCTTGGCGGCAGGAAGTACCATGACGATTGAAGGCCAGACGCTTACGGTTGCGGGATTTATCCGGGACGCGCAGATGAACTCCATGATGGCTTCGTCAAAACGCTTTCTTGTCAGTGCGGCAGATTATGCGCTGCTGCGCGACCAGGGTGAGGAAGAATATCTGATTGAATTTCTGCTGCGGGATGGGGTTGATATGAATGTCTTTCAGACAGCCTATACCGCCAGCGGTCTTCCCGCTAATGGTCCGACCATCACCCGGCCTCTGGTTCGCATGATGAACGCGCTATCCGATGGAACAATGATTTTTGTGATCTTTCTTATGAGTATCATTATGCTGCTGATTTCCATGCTTTGTATCCATTTCATCCTGTCCTTGCAGATGGAGCGGGACAGAAAAGAAGTTGGTATGCTGAAAGCTCTTGGAATCGGGCGGAAGGAAATCAGACGGCTTTATTTTGCGAAATATCTTTTGTTCTCCCTCTGTGGCGCGTTCATTGGGCTGGGAATGGCGGCTATCCTTCAAAAGCCGCTTGCCAGGCAGCTTCAGGAGCTATACGGAACGGCAGATCAAGGAGGCCTAAAAATATTTGCCACCCTCTTGGCGGCGCTATTGGCCGAGGGTATCATTCTTCTCTCTATCCGCCATTCCTTAAAAAAGACAGACAAAATATCCGCGCTGGATGCAATGTTCCAGGCGCAGAAAGCCGGTAAAGGATATGGGAAGGTTCTTTTGATTGGATTTGTTACAGCAGCCTGTACCTTTTTGATGCTCGTTCCGCAAAACCTTTATAACACGGTTTCCTCCCCAAAGTTTGTAACCTATATGGGAATTGGCAGTGCGGAAATCCGTATTGACATTCGACAGATCAAAGACATTGACAGTATGACCGCTCAAATTGCTGCTGCGCTGGGGAAAGACCCACAGGTGAGAAAATACACAGTCCTCCAGACCTGTTCCTATCCGGCGGCTCTGCCGGATGGCGGGACGGTCAATCTGACGGTTGAAGCGGGCGACCATAGTATTTTTCCTGTCAGCTTTTCAGCCGGAACACTACCAATGAATGAAAACGAGATCGCGCTGTCCTCTTTGAACGCGGAAGAATTGAAGCTGTCTGTCGGTGATACGCTGGACTTAAATGTAAATGGGAAAAAGTCAAGCTACGCCGTCTGCGGTATTTATTCCGATATTACGAATGGCGGCAAAACGGCGAAAATCCACAATCGGCCTGATACTGCTCCCGTGATTTGGAGCGTCCTGTACGCCTCTCTGGAAGAATCGACGGATAGGCAGCAGTGGATGGCAAGGTATCGTGGGATGGGTGTAGATGTGACGGACATTGAGGGCTATGTTCGGGACACTTATGCGCAGACATTGGCGCAGCTTCGGCTGGCATCGCGGGTAGCAGTGGGGATCGCCGTGCTGGTTACAGCCGTGGTGCTGACGCTGTTTCTGAAACTCATTGTGGAGCGGGAGCGTTACGCGATCTCTTTGCGTAAAGCCCTGGGATTTACAAGCGAAACAATAAAACGCACCTATTTTGTAAAAGGGCTTCTGCCTGCCGTATCAGGCATCGTGGTGGGGCTTACCCTAGGCAACCTGTGTGGGGAAAGTCTGTGCGGGATGGTTTTGAAGTCTTTTGGGGCGGACAGTTTTCGGTTTGTCATAAACTGGGGGCAAGTGATGGCTGGCATACCGATTGTCATTTTAGGGGTAGCGATTTTGGCGGTTTGGGCCGGCATCTCGCAAATCGGGCAAATCAAAGCCTATGAGTGCTGCAGGGGAAAGGAGTAACGCAAATGGACAAACTGCTTCGAGTAGAAAATTTGAATAAAGACAAGATATTGCATCAGGTTTCCTTTGAGATGAAACAGGGTGAAATGCTGGCGGTCATGGGGCCGTCCGGCTCCGGGAAGTCTACGCTGCTCTACAATGTATCGGGCATGGATCAGCCGACCGGCGGAAAAGTCTGGCTGGGTGACACGGAGATCACCGGGCTTTCCGAGGACGCAAAAGCTGATTTGCGTCTGCATCAGATGGGTTTTATTTTTCAGCAGATGAACATGATCGCCAATCTGAACATACTGGACAACATTTTACTGCCGGTGATGCAGGCCAATAAAGGCAAAGGCGGAAAGTCAAAGTCCGAGCTTATGGCAGAAGCGAAAAGGCGGATGCGGCAGCTTTCCATTTCCGAATTGGGGAGCCGTCAGATCACGCAGGTTTCCGGCGGACAGCTCCAACGGGCGTGTATCTGCCGGAGCATCATGAACGAGCCGGAAATCCTATTTGCCGATGAACCAACCGGCGCGCTGAATAAAAGCGCGGCAGAGGAAGTGGTGGCGGAACTGCTGAAGCTGAACCGGGAGGGAATGTCTATCCTGATCGTGACCCATGACAGCAAGGTAGCCAGTACCTGTGACCGGATCATGTATCTGCTGGATGGCCGTATTCGCGGGGAGCTGAAGCTCGGCAAGCCGGGAAACAGTATGGAAAAGCAGCGGGAGGAAAGGGTAAACAGATGGCTGATGGATATGGGGTGGTGAATTTAGATAAACGAAACATTGCTTAGCAAAGGAAGGGTATCTTAAAAATGAAAACAAATTATCTGAAGAAATACATGTAACAAGGAGGGTAACAGATTATGGTTTATATCGGTATTGGTTTGCTTGTAGTAGCAGTAGCTTTATGCGGAATCGCTGTATGGATAAATAGGAAAGGAAAATAAAAGAATGAGCAATTTAGAGAAAATCCAAAAAGGAATGAGGGTGTTGCAGATACTCTCAAAAATTATTTTGATATTTGCTGTCGTGGGAGTGGTATTGACATCAATCGGGGCAACTCTTGTGGCGACAGATGTGTTAAACATGGAAAATCAGTTCCTTCATTTCCTGTCAGTCACGGCTGAAATAAGCAAGGGACAGCTCGTAGGGACTTTGACCGCTGCGGCTATCTCTTTGCTGTTTGGAGGTATTATCACAGCATTTGCCTATCGCTATTTTACGGCGGAGCTGAAGGAAGGAACGCCCTTTACAAATGCAGGAGCAGAAAGGATAAAGCAGCTTGGAATTATGGAGATTGTTTTATCTGTCATATCTATGGGGATTATGGATGGTATCTATGAGAAAATTGGTTTGACAGAATGGAACAGATTTGATGATGCAGGCGGTATTACTATTGGTATCTGTTTGATTTTACTTGCTATAGTTATTCGTTACGGTGCGGAACTGGAACAAAAGTCGAGGACGAAATAAGGCGGGAGGTTTCTATGGAGAAAACAGAATGGATACGCTGCCCTGTCTGCGGGAACAAAACAAGGTTGCAGATACGGGAAGATACGGAACTGAAAAACTTTCCCCTCTACTGCCCGAAGTGCAAGCAGGAAAGTTTGATTGAAGCAAAGGATTTACAGGTAACAGTCGTTAAAAGACCTGAAACGAAAATGTCAAATTAATTGGCAAAGCGACAAATCAGAATTTATCGTGATAAATAGAAAACTGGAGGTAAAACATTGTGAAAAAAATCATAGAACTTACTCATCGTATGGATGACTATGTGTGTATGTGGAATGGAGTCGAGGATTTATATATATGCGATACAGGGGAAAAATTACCGCCTAAATTTTTCTTTGTATTGAGCAGCTTTGGTTCGTTTTGCTATATGAAAACGCCAAAAGCGGAACTCAAACGCATGGTTGCGCTGGGTGATGGGAGAACACGGAAAATGTATGAGTTTCTCGCCCCTATTGTTGGATTTGATTATAAAGTATGTGAATACAAATCCTTTGAAAAGGCTCTTGCAAAAATCAAATCAGAGATTGATGCAGGCTATCCGTGTATGATAGGTGCGCTTGATATGTTTTATCTGCCGCATTTTGAAAAGCTATATCATAAAGAACATATCCCATTTCATTATGAATTGGCAATAGGTTATGACGATGAAGCTCAGATTTTGTATTTTCTTGATTGTGGCAGGACTGATATACAGACAATACCTTACGAGGAACTGCGGCTTGCATTTGATTGTTCCTATCCCGGATTATCCAAACCAAACACTGTATGGGCTGTTCGTATGCAGACAAATAAGGGCAAATATGAGATAGCAAAAGAAGCATTTGCACAGAAAAAAGAATTATACCTAAATCCGCCTGTTGGATTTATCGGTTATCGTGGCTTTGAAAAATTTATCAAGGATTTGCCTAATTGGAAAAATGAACTGTCAAAAGAGGACTACGACAAAATACTGTATAACATGGTGCAGTTTTTCGGAACCGTCCCCACAATACCAAATAAACTGCGTGGAATTGATGAGGCTGACACTATGGAGTTTGGCGGTGGTTTTGACAAAGCGGCGGTGGTTTTGTCCACGCTTGGAAAAGAGTATAACGACACAAGTATGACCAGAGCAGCGGAAATATTTTCTCCTGCGGCATTAGTGATTACCAAAATCAAAGAAGTGATTGTTGACTATCTCTCAAATGAATGTGATAAGACAAACCAACTGTCAGATTTATTTGCACAGGTTGCACATTCTATGAAATGCGGTTTTGAAGCACTATGATAACTTCCCGTTTGTTGGGAAGAACAGCTTTTGATCGTAACAGGAGTACACAATATGATTGTAATAATCGAAACAAATCAAAGTTTGAAAGGAGAAAAAATATGGTTGTAGATTTTATGGAAGCGGCATTACCGTGGATTTTATTGGGACTGTTTGTAGCAATCAGTTGTTCATTTATAAGTAAAACAAAGAAATAAATTCCCATTAATTGGGAAGAACAACATATCATCATAGAGCCAGACGCACAGATGATGAAACCATTATAATTGGAGTTTGGAGGTGTAGAGATGATTGACACAAGTATGCCTGATACATTATCCGTAAATGAGAAAGAATATGAGATTATCGAACTTTTGGGTAAAGGTAAAGGTGGATATTCCTATTTGGCAAGCGATGGAAAACAGCGGTATGTCTTAAAGCAGATACATCACGAACCATGCAGTTATTATCAATTCGGTAATAAAATTCAGGCTGAAATAAATGATTATAACAGATTGAAAAAAATCGGTATTAGAATACCCGAAATGATAGATGTTGATGTGGAGAATGAAAGGATTTTGAAAAAATATATCGAGGGCAGCACCATATATGAGCTTGTAAAATCTGATTGTATGAAAAATGAATACATAGAACAGGTACGGGACATGTGTCGCCTGCTCTATCCTGCGAACACAAATATTGATTATTTTCCTACGAATTTTGTGGTACAGAATGGGGTGGTATATTATATAGATTTTGAATGTAACGACTATATGGAAGAATGGGATTTTGAAAATTGGGGGATTTTGTACTGGTCAAAAACAGAAGAATTTTTGAAATATTTGGCTGAACATTCGTAGTGATAAAATTCCCGTTTGTCGGGAAGCGCTAATAGAGCTGATGAAGCCGCAGCATAGAAAACAGAAGGAATATAGAACATGATTATAATAATCGAAACAATAATTTTATGTATCATCTTTTCCCTGCTCTGCTATTTTGGAACAGGTACAGACGAAAAGAATTTGAAAAGCTATTCGTCTTATCCAGACGAAGTACGGAGCCGCATAAAGGATATTGCAGAGTATCAAGGACAATTTAAGGAGAGCAATAAAATAATAGCGTTTGTGTCAAATTTTCTGCTGTTCTTATGTCTGCTGTTTGCATTGGGATTGCTTATTCGAGAAAAGAACTATTGGCACAATTTTCTTGCGCTAACCGTAATCGGACAGGGATTGAATTTTTTTGACTTGCTTATCATTGACCTTTTATGGTGGAGAAACACAAAGCGAATCCGTTTTACGAAAATTCAAGAAAAGAAGTTGTATCAAAATCCCACAAAACATATTGAAGCATTTAGCAGAGCATTGATCATGTATTTGTTGATTGCTCTGATTGACGGATATTTATTGACGCTGTTTTAGAATATTACATATCATCATAGAGCCAGACGCAGAGCCGATAGAAAGGATATAGCGTAATGGATAGATACATACAGGAAACAAATATGCTTGATTACTCAAATGCAAATATTCAAAAGCTGATACAAGCAAGAGCGTGGCAAAAATTAGATACTTTTGGATGCATAAAAGCTGTTTATAACTTTGTGCGTGATGAAATCTTATTTGGATATAACATAGACGACGCTATCCCTGCGTCTAAGGTTCTGGCGGATGGTTACGGTCAATGTAATACCAAAGGAACCTTATTTATGGCATTGCTTAGAGCCTGCAATATCCCTTGCAGAATACATGGCTTTACGATTGATAAAAAACTGCAAAAGGGAGCGATGACGGGATTGGTTTATAAATCCGCTCCGAAAAATGTGCTGCACAGTTGGGTAGAGGTATTCTTTGACGATGCTTGGTATGAATTAGAAGCCTTTATTTTAGACAAGGAATATCTCTCCAAATTACAACAAATACACAGCGATTGCAGTGGTGCATTTTGTGGTTATGGTGTTGCTGTAAAGAATTTTCATCAACCTGTTATTGATTTTAATAGGAACAACACTTATATCCAAAGCGAGGGTATCAATCAGGATTTTGGTGTATATGACTGCCCAGACGACTTGCTGAAAGAACATCAACAAGAAATGTCATTTATCAAAGCATTTGCATATCGAAATCTGGGGCGGCATCTGATGAACAGAAATGTAAAAAAGATACGAAAAGCTGTAATAATAGAAAAAACGTAAAATCATCATAGAGCCAGACGCACAGACGCAGAGCCGACGAACTTATAAAATAACAAATTTGAAGGAGGTGGTGACATGGGAAATTAGCAGTATTGGATTTGTCTGAAAATGGTCAACAGATCGCGGAAAAGCTGTTGACCCTGCTTAATGACAGACAGCGGCAGGAATTATTAAAATATATTTGTCATAGTCTGGAACAGCCCGTTTCTGCTGTTAAGCATCCATGTGCCACTTCTAATTCCAAAGCTCCCGGATATATAGACAAGCCTTTAACGGAGATTCGAGAAGGCGAACTGTACTTTTGTCTGGAATTGCGCAAGGTCTGTGTTGGTGATATGGAGATCGAATTGACGGTAAAAGAATTTGATGCTCTGTACCTACTTATATCAAACAGAAACCGGATATTGACCTTTGAGACCCTTGCCTGTCAGATATGGGGTGAGGAATATATCGATATTACAGCAAAGACAATCCATAATTTAATGAGCCGTGTCCGTCATAAACTTCAAGTTTCCTCTGATACCCGCAACTATATTGTCTGTGTTCGAGGCGTTGGATATAAATTCAATGCCGAAAATCAAAAGACAAATTTAGGGGAACTTTAGGACAACATGATGATGAAATGTCGATAGAATGAGGAAGTGTCTCTGTATAATGTCCCCATAAACAGGGGGAAATCAACAAATAATATTCTAATCCGCTTGTTCTCCCCCGGATATGGGGGTAAACATGCACATTGGGTTAGTCCGATATTTCTACAGGAAACGACAACGATATAGCCTAATATCTTCTGGTGCCGTAGCTTACAAAGCTGCGGCGCTTTTTGTATCGACACATTTCTATCTTATCCCCCAATGTTCATCAAGATATGCCATTGAGCGCGCACCTGGAACCAAACAGGTATGCGCTCTTTTGCTATATACAAGCAGGACAAGCCTGGAGGACTACTCTGTAGCAGATGGTACTCCCGGCTGCCGCTCCCCGCCCTCTGGTTTCGATTTTGCCAGCTATCAACTTAAAAATCGAAATTGGAGGACACCCTAATGAAAGAGATCAATTTGAGGGATTACTACCCTTTTTATACAACAGATATGATCGTGGAAGTGCCGGACGAGGTTGCCGATTTGCTCTACGAATACAAATTGAGTGAGGCAGCTCATTTCCTGCGTACATACCGGCATAAGGCTTATTTTTCGCTGGACTATGATGCCAATGTTGAGCGTGACGCTCTGGTAATTGTCCTGACGCCTGCGGATATTTTGGAACGGAAAGAAGAAAATGCCAAGCTGTATCAGGCACTTGCCTCTTTGCCGGAGAAACAGCGGAATCGGATTTATGCGCATTATTTTCTTGGCATGAGCAAATCAGATATTGCAAAAGCGGAGGGCATCCATAAGAGCCGAATTACTCGTTCTATCAATGCCGGCTTGCGAAGTCTGGAAAAGTTTTTGAAAGAACTTTCCTGACAGACGGCAACTTTGCCCCCGAAAATGAAATGAATAATAGAGGGACATATTTTCGGCAGGACAAGCCTGGAGGGTGTGGCCGTGTGGCAGACGCCCCGGCACACAGCAGACGTGAATTGTCATAACTGCCCGCCCTCTCCTGTTCTTTGACAACTGAATATACGTTGCCATAGGTACGTCATTCTGTGTTCCGAGCGGCAAATGGGGCGGCGCAATGACAGACAGCTAAGGAGGTGATGCACCGGCTGTCCGAGCGATCCACGCAACCCATTGACCTGGCTGTGGCAGGCCGGGCGCGACAACGACGCAGATCACAATGGTACTTTTTCACAACCTCTCACGGACTTGAAGGGGAGTTCCTGCCCTGTGCGCTTGCTCTGGCAAAGCGGCGGCAATGGCGGGGCTATGATGCGGTAAAGCTGGCCGCAGCCTATGGCAGCCCCGCTCTGCTTGATGCAGGGCTGCCGGGGGGCGTGGCAAATACGGCATAACAAAATCGAAATCAGATACCATGAGCCGGGCCTGCTTCCTTATGGATGGGTCCGGCTTATTCATGTGGTTTTGATGTCACTATATTGCAGAACGGAAAGGAGCGTGTGCCATGCAGGAACCATATACTTTATCAGGACAGAAGGATATTTCTGCTGAACCGCTGGCGGATATTCGCCATGTGTCAGTAAATAAAGACTTATCCAGAGAAGAACGGATCGCCGAGTTTGTCCGGCAGATCAAAGACCCCTACTGCTTCAAGTGTGGCAAGTTTACTGTCCGGGCCAGCTTCGCCCAGGGCGGCGCTACACTGGAAGAATGTTTGCAGGGCGTCTTACGGTAAATTTTTTTGAATTGGGGGCTGCTTTTTCCCGCGGGGAGCGTTATAATATTCTTGGGAAAAGGAATTGAATAACGAATGTACGAACTGCACTCCTTGAATTGCGGGATTTTTCCGCGACGAAAGGAGTGTTTTTGTATGCAGGTTTACAGAGCGATCAAGTATATCCGTCTCTCTTATACGGATGACAAATCAACGGAAAGCGACAGTGTTGCGAACCAAAGAAAACTGATTGATAACTATATCGTCCAGCACCCGGAGATTGAGGTTGTGGACGAAAAGATTGACGACGGTTACAGCGGAGTCCTTTTTGACCGGCCAGCATTTCAGGAAATGATGGAACTTATCAAGGAAGGCAAAGCCAACTGTGTCATTGTCAAGGACCTGTCCCGGCTGGGACGTGAGTACATTGAAACAGGGCGCTATATGCGCCGGGTATTTCCTGCCTATGGGGTACGCTTTATTGCGATCAACGATAATGTGGACACCCTGAATGACACGGGCGACGATCTGACCGTTTCCGTAAAAAACATAATGAATGAGGCGTACAGCCGGGATATTTCCATTAAGACCCGGAGCGCCCTGGATGTGAAGCGGCGCAGCGGCGATTTTGTCGGGGCTTTCGCTGTCTATGGCTACATCAAGACCGGTGACAAGCACAAGCGCCTGGAGGTTGACGAGTATGCCGCCAATGTGGTACAGGACATTTTCAGGAAACGCCTGGAGGGGTTCAGTGCGGCACATATTGCAAATGAGCTGAACCGGCTGGGTATTCTCTCCCCGCTGGCATATAAAAGGAGCCAGGGGATGCCCCATGCAAAGGGAGGATATACAGATAAAAAGGACTGTCGCTGGTCGGCAACGACCATTATCCGTATTTTGCAGGACGAAACCTACACGGGTACGCTGGTGCAGGGCCGGCAGACCACACCCCACTTCAAATTAAAGGAGCGGGAAAACAAGCCGGAAGATGAATGGATTCGGGTGGAGGACACCCATGAAGCGATTGTGGAGCGGCACGACTTCGACCTGGTACAGAGGATCAAGCGGATCGATACCCGGACTTCCCCAAAGGAAAATAAGGTGTACCTGTTTTCCGGTATTCTGATCTGTGGGTGCTGCGGCTGCCGGATGACCCGGAAAACCAACCACTACAAAGGCAGGGAGTATCACTATTACTACTGCCCGACAGGAAAGAAAGGCGGCTGCAATGGTTCCGTCATGCTCAAAGAGGAAGATTTGATTGAGTGTGTCCGGGACAGTCTGAAAGGCCATATTGACAATGTGGCCTCCCTGGATGCCCTTCTCTCAGGTATCAGCCAGGAACGGATCAACCGGGAGCTGGCCCAGGAATATGCTGGGCAGATCGCCGCCAATGAAAAACGCATGGCAAAGATTGAGGGCTTCAAGACAAAGCTCTATGAGAACCTTGTCAGCGGCATTTTGACGAAAGAGGAATTTCTTTCTTATAAGCGCAAGTACAATGCGGATATTGACCTGCTGAAACAGGCCATTGCCGAGCTGAACGAAAAGCTGACCGATGTGCTGGAAAACCGGAGCGAGCGCAACCGCTGGATGGCCCATTTTATGAAGTTCTCCACTCTGGAGGATTTGGACCGCCGGGTGGTGGCACAGCTTATACGTAGCATTACAGTTTTGGGAAAGAATGACCTACATATTGAATTCAACTATCAGGATGAATACCAGAAGGCATTAAAGCTCGCAAAGCAGGCGGCGGAGACCGTTGTGCAGTTCAAGGAAAGGATGGTGGGATAAATGGCAAGAAAGAGCAGAAAGAATCAGACGGCAACGCCGGTGTGCGATACTTCCCTCTATATCCGCACCGCCCTTTATATCCGGCTGTCCGTGGAGGATAACAAAAAGCGCGGACATTCCATTGAGAACCAAAAGCTGGTGCTGGAAAACTTTCTGGCAGGAAGGCCGGAATTTGTTGTTTACAACACCTATGTGGACAACGGCGCTACAGGCACCAATTTCCACCGTCCGGGTTTCCAGCAGATGCTTTCTGATATTGAGGCCGGGCTGATCGACTGTGTGATCGTAAAGGATTTGTCCCGGCTGGGACGCAATTCCATTGATACCGGCTACTATATCGAGCAGTATTTCCGGGCGCATCAGATACGCTTTATCGCCCTAACAGACCAGTTTGACACAGCGGATGCCAGCAACCTTCACGGCGGTATTATGCTGCCCCTGAAAAACATGATAAATGAAGCCTATGCGCTGGACATTGGGCGCAAGATCAAAGCCCAGGCAAGGCAGGCCATGAAAGACGGTGAATACATTGGCGCACGGGCCCCTTATGGCTACCGGAAAGACCCGGAGAACTGCCATAAACTGCTCATTGACCCGGAGGCCGCCGAGGTTGTATTTCAGATTTTCCAGTGGGCTTATGAGCATGTAGGGCTGAATGATATTGCCCGCAGGCTGAACGAACAGGGCATACAGACGCCCAGCCACCGGAAACGTGCCACGGGCGAGATCACCCATGAAAACCTGGTCGGCTCCGGCAAATGGCAGACCCGCACGGTTGCAAAGATACTGGACAGTGAAGTTTATACCGGTGATCTGGTGCAGGGCAAGACAAAAATTGTGGACCACCAGCAGGTACAGGCAGACGAGGATAACCTGATTATCGCCACCAATACCCATGAGGCCATTATCAGCCATGAAGTTTTTGAGGCAGTAAAGGCATACCGCAGGCAGGTGTGCGAAGAAAGCAAGGCACATGAGGTTGACCCTTATACCCCGAACATCTTTAAGGGGAAAGTGTTCTGCGCCCACTGTGGCGGCAGCCTCCATCGGCAGCGCAATAAGCGGAAGAAAGGGTCGGATGTTTACCTGTTCCATTGTCTCACCAAAAGCCGTGTAGACAAGAACGGGTGCCTGGGTGTTTCCGTCACCGAAAAGGATCTGCTCGATGCTGTTGTTGCCATATTGCAGCAGGAATTGACGGTTGCTTTAGGTAATTATTCCTTTGTCTTAGAGGCAGAGGTAAAACGGAAGAAAGAGCGTGATGATCTGAAAGCGGGCATTTCCGCAAAGAAGCAGGAAATTGATAGGAACCGCCGTTTTGTCCGTGGTCTTTATGAGAACTTCGTGCAGAAAGTGCTTACCAGTGAAGAATACTTCACCATGAAAAAGGATTATGAAGCAGCCATTGCCAAACTCTCTGACGAGATCAGCACTTTGGAAAACGGGCTTGCCGTCATGGACGCTCAGCTTGCCAAATATAAGGAGCTGGAACAGGATGCAAAAGTCCTGGAAAAAGATCATACCCTGACCGCTGCCCTGATTGACAGGCTGATTGAGAGGATCGAGATTACCCATGACAAGGAAATCCGTGTGAGCTTCCGCTTCAAGAGTGAATTTGAGGAATATGGAAAGGCGGTGGAACAATGCAGAAATTTGTAATCGCATTTTATATCCGTCTTTCTTTGGAGGACACAAAAACCGAAAGCATGAGTATTCCCAACCAGCGGGCGATCCTGCGGGAACACGCCATGTCGCTGGCGGAATGGGACCGGGCCGAGGTTTTGGAGTTTGTAGACAACGGGCACAGCGGCGCAAATTTTGAGCGTCCTGCCGTTCAGGAGCTTTTGGAAATGGTTCAGGCCGGAAAGATCGACTGTATCATGGTGAAAGACCTTTCCCGCTTTGGCCGTAACAGCATTGAGACCGGATATTTCATTGAGCGGGTATTTCCCCTGTACCATACGCGGTTTATCTCTGTCAGTGATGATTTTGACACCATCAATTTCAAGGGAGATACCGGGGGCATTGATGTGGCCTTTAAGTATCTTATCAGTGAGTGCTACAGCCGGGATATGTCGGTCAAGACGAAAACCGCCAAATACGCAAAAATGCAGCGCGGCGAGTACCAGAGCAAGATTTGCCCCTATGGGTACCGGAAAAGCGCGGATGGACGTATGGAGATTGACGAGAATGTGGCTGAAATTGTCCGCCTGATCTTTCGGTGGGCTGCCGAGGGAACCACAGCGGCGGAGATTACCAGGAAGTTGTTCCGGCGGAATATCCCCACACCTGGAGAATACCGCAAGAGCAAGGGACAGAGCTTCTATGATGTATCGCGGACGCATGGAACATGGAGCAGTTCAACCGTCCTGCGTATGTTGGAGGATGAACGCTATATCGGCACCTATGTCATAGGCAAGCGGGCTGTTACCGAGATCGGCGGGCACCGCATAAGGCTGAAAGATGAAAGCGAATGGTACAAGATACCGGATCACCATCCGGCGATTGTCAGCAAAGAGTTATTCGAGCAGGCAAAAGCCGGCATACGCCGCTTTTCTATCCCAAACAAAAAGCAGCATGATTACCCTCTACGCGGGAAAGTGTTCTGCGGCTGCTGCGACCATGCACTGTCACGGACTACACAATATCCGAAGTTCTATTGTCGGCACTCCCAGGTAAACACGGATTTTGCTTGTCATGGTATGTCGGTCAAGGCGGAGGAATTGGAAACGGCTGTATTTCAGATCATCCGGGCACAGGTAGATACCGTGCTGGGGGTTGATGGAGACGGCAAAGACAACCTTGATTTGCAGGTTATTCAGCAAGCAGAATATGAGAAGAAAGTTCAGGTTTTGCAGGATGCCAAACGGCAGCTTTATGAGCAGTTTGCCCTTGGTGAGATCGACCTGGGCACTTACAAAGAGCAGAAAGCCAGATATGACGCAGAGCTGGTCCGAGTGAAGAATGTCTGCACAATGGCAGCGGCACAGACCAAACAGGCCCAGGCAGACTATGAGGCCAAAGTCAAGCGGCGGGAAATCATAAGGGAAGTTTCCGGGGCCGACAGTCTGACACAATCACTGATTGATGCCTTAATTGACAAGGTGTATGTGTTTCCTGGAAACCGGATCGAGATAGTCTATAAAATGCAGGATGTCTTTAACATTTCAGCAAACAGGGGAACAGGCAATGAAAGCGGCGTTTTACTGTAGAATCGGCAACCAAGTGTTTGCATGTGTTTTACCGGATGAAAGGCACAAGTTGAGGGCCTTCCTTAATGCCGAGCAAAAGCGCGAAGCACAGGAAAGCCCTAAGAGAAATCGCCATTTCAAATTTGAAAAAAGATAGAAATTTTTTTGTCGTGGGCTTGACATACGGGTGCCGAAGACAATGGGAGTGGAATAATTTGTTGCCGAGTTCATAATGAACGACTCTTGCACAATATTTAAAAGAATCCGGAGTAAGCAGTTCACCATTCTCTTTTACACAAAGCGGCATGATCTCTTTATAAGGAACATTCATATCTGACCGGAACTGAGCAAAAGAGTTATCTGGGAGCAGGTAGGTCTTAACATAATATGGACCATATTTCAGCTTATTTATTTTGCGTTGCCGTATCTCGTTTTTCAGCTCCTGCTCCAGAAGATTGCCTATTTTGATGTGACGGTAGGATTCATATTTAGGAGGTTTTAAAAACCACGTTTTTGAAACTTTGATCATTTGCCCTTTGATGTATAGTTCATGCTTCTGAAAATCTATATCTTCATTCAGATCAATAGCAAAGGTCTCACCTATGCGGATTCCGATGTTATAAGGAACAAGCAGCGATAAATAAAAACCACGATTATTTGAAAAACGTTCCAGGATTTTTTGAAATTCTTCTTTGGGGCAGACATATTCTGCGTGTTCCTTCGCTGTAACATCAACAGGTACTTTTCCAATCTTAACTGAATTACAGGGGTTTGACTTAATATATCCGAGCGGATGTATCGCGTAATTCATAGATGTTCGAAAGCATGACAGTACACTTTTGATCATACCTTTGGAGTACCCTTTAATTTTCAGATCATCTGTCCATTCTTGAACTTTATCTGTGGCATATTGAAAATTATTCAGTTCATATTTACCGAAACGGGGCTTTATATGTAGTCTGATTTCATACTCATAACGATTATATGTATTGTAGCTGTATCCATGATCGATATTTTTCTTGACTGCGTTCTCTAGCCAATAATCAAGATAATCAGCTACACTGATTTGTTTTGGAGAAAATACTCTTCCTACATTTTTGTATTCTGCTATTGCCGCCGCCCTGGCCTCAAGGGCTTCCTTTTGCGTCCGGAATCCTCCTTTCTCTATTTTCTTCCGCTCTCCATTAATCTTTGCGGTATCAAAATAGTAAGACCATGTTTTACCTCTTTTTCTTACACCTTCTGCCATAAAATCATCTTCTTTTGTATGTTGCGCCGGCGCAATGACCGGCATTTTAGGGTATAAAAATAACAGCCAGGGAGCTTTTGTTCTCATTCCATCTATATGCTCAAACAAATCTTCTTTGATTGGAGAACGCATTGGGTCTAAAATAAAGTCAATACCCTCCCTTCGAGCTTGCTTAGCTGCGGGGACGAAATCACTATCGCCTGATATTAGAATTATCTGATCAACTTGTTTTTTAAAAGCAAGAGATGCAATATCAATTCCGATACGCATATCCACACCTTTTTGGGAAACGGATAACATAAAAATTATACGCGCGTTTTCTATAAAAGGCTCCATTAACCAATATTGCAGTTCTTATCATAAAATATTCTCCTTTATAAAAATACCCCTAGGCTCATCACATCCCTTATGGTGGGAGGATTACTGCTACGGGTACACTTTCATGGATGGTTATGCAAATACACGATTGCGAAACATTCTTTAATTACATCATAAATGTGATGTAATTAAAGAATGCCCTTAGTGGTAAAAAATCAATAGAAATAGAGAAAAATTCACAAAAAATTAAAATCTTTGTGTTTAGACAAAAAGCATTATATATACACTAAAACCTTTTGCTTAAAATAGAATTTTCTGAGTCGCGTATATCTTCGGATATTCACTTGGCCGCTCTGGTGTTGCCGCACCGGGGCGGTTTTTTATTTCAGCATATCTGTAATACAAATTATCAGATCTTTAAAGATCTTAGAGCCAATAAGATCAGAGAAAGAATACTGAGTAGAATCTTCTGTACCTTCAAAAGAATAAACCTGTACTGTTTCTTTCATCGGATTTACGATCCAGTATTCCTTTACACCAGCAGTGCGATATTTCAAAAGTTTGGTGAGATAATCCATGCGCTGGCTACTTGGTGACACAATCTCAATGATCCAATCTGGAGCACCGCTGCACCCTTTGTCTGTAAGCTTATTTTTGTCACATATTACACTGATATCCGGCTCTACATAGTTTTTATCATCTTCATTCAAAAACACAGCAAATGGGGCAGGATAGACTTCACAGGAACCACCCTTGCCGGAGATATGGTTTCCGATAACCCGGCTTAATTCTTGGAGGATTTTTTGATGGATCCTGCTGGGCGGCGCCATCATATATAATTTTCCGTCAATCAACTCTCCACGTTCACCATCTGGAAGCGCATAGATATCTTCGATAGTATAAAGCTTTTCTTTTGGCAATGGCATAGCGTCACGTCCTTTCTTGAATAAAACAAGTGCTCCCTGAGACACATCGTTGAGAGGTACGGGAGCTTTTGATAATTACAGTATACACAACCTTTCAACTGAATACAAATGATTTTCTTTACATGGCAGATTTCAATGGCAGTCTATGATATTTACTGCCAGTTGCAGAGAGCCACACGGAAGCCTCTTGTGGTTGTTGTGCGGCAGCCTGAGCAGCAGCTTGTTCCTGAGCAATTCTTGCCTGTTCTGCGGCTTGCGCTTCTTGTTCCGCTTTGATTCTGGCTTCTTCGGCTGCTTGCGCTTCCTGCTCGGCTTTTATCCTTGCTTCTTCTTCTGCTTTAGCCTGAGCTTCCTGCTCGGCTTTAATTCTTGCCTCTTCTTCCGCCTTGGCCTGAGCTTCCTGTTCAGCTTTAAGCCTTGCTTCCTCTTCAGCTTTGGCTTTTGCCTCTTCGGCCACTTTGTCAGTTACGGAGATTTTTACCGTGTTGCTGTCTATATCATGGTTAGCAGTAAAGAATAATGCAGCTTCTCCAGGTTCCTTGAATGTGATAATAGCTTTACCATCTGTATAGTTAAGCTCTGCAATATCATTGGAAGAGAGTTCAAGCGAAGTTATCTCAGCATCTGAAGGAGAAGTCGTTATTTTTACTTCTGCTGTTTCCGATACATCAAAGGTATCTTTTCCCCAATCAGCATATATACTCTCGGGAGAAGTTGATGATGATCCGAGCAACGCAAAAACAATCAAAGAAGTTACAAACACTGCTGTTGAAATTGCTATATTTCGTCTTTTAGTACCATATAAGTCTTTTTTAATAATAAAATATATCAAAAATCCAATTGCTGGAATCCAGGCAAAAGAATATAGAGCGATAGCAAAACAGATAGCTAAAAGAGCAAGAAAATAAAATAAGCATCCACGTTTCTTTTTATTATTTGGATTATCTGGCGAAGTATTTAATCCAGGGTTGCCTTCCGGAGGAAGAGGCGGCGGATCAGAATCTTTATTTCCGGAAGAAGTTTCGGTATAATATAAACCAGTTCCGGGGATTCCTACACTTTTGGTTTTCTTACCCGTGGAGCTTACCGTATAATCTGATACTTTCATTCAATCATTTTCCTCTACAAATGAAAATCTATCGTTGATTCAATTATAACACATATTGCCCCGGAAATGGACGGCTTTTTTATGGGTAAAGGAGAAATATGAAATTAAGCATATTAACGAATATGATGAAAGGTTGTATTGAAAGTCTCTGATATTGGATGCATTCTTGTTCAATTCTCAAGAAGGAATTATAATATAAGGCTGGAAGAACATGAAGCATTTTAAAGTGACTCACAAGATATGTCTGGATAGTTACTGCAGTGGAGGTTAAAAATGAACGAGAATGGTAAAAAAATGAAACGCATTTTTTTTGTAGAAGATGATTTGAGTTTGATTAACGGATTATCCTTTGCTATTAAAAAGCAGGGATATGAGATAGATGTTGCCCGGACGGGCCTGGAAGCAGAAAAATTATGGATGAACTGGAAGTATGACCTGGTTATTTTGGATGTGACACTTCCAGATGGTTCAGGGTATGATATCTGCAAAAAAATACGCAAAGTTTCAAAAGTGCCGATTATGTTTCTTACTGCGGCAGATGAAGAAACAGATATTATCATGGGGCTTGACATAGGAGGAGACGATTATATTACAAAACCCTTTAAACTTGCAGTATTTCTTTCAAGAGTAAATGCACTTTTACGCAGAAGCGAAAATTTTAATCAGATGGAGACAGAGCTAAGCTCTAATGGGATTACGATACAACGGCTGAAAGGTGAGGTGTACAAGAATGGAAAACAAATCGATCTGACGGCAAGTGAGTATAAGCTGCTTTGTCTGTTTATGGAAAATCCGAATCTGATCCTCTCGCCGGAACAGATATTGAGCAGACTCTGGGACTGTGATGAAAAATACATTGACACCAATACATTGACCGTATATATTCGCAGACTGCGTAAGAAAATTGAAGATGATCCTGCTAATCCCCATAACATAGTTACAGTCCGCGGCATGGGTTATAAGTGGAATGTCATAGAATGAGGTACGGGCCATGAGAATACTGGTAAATCAAAAAATTAAAAGGCTTTTTTCCTGTGTATTGATATTTTTTATCTTATTTACAGCAGTTTCTGTTATCAGTGTCAGCCTCAGAGTTCATTACGCAGCATACTGTGTACTGCTCTCTTCTCTGGCTATGGGAATTGCTGTTTTCGTATCCATGTATTTATATTTTCGTGACCAAAACAAGATTATGGAAGATGCGGTTTTGCAGATTAAAGATTACATTTCCGGAGATCGGAACGCAAGGATTGCGTGTGACGACGAGGGAGAACTGTATCGTTTGTTTCATGAAGTGAACTCCCTGGTTTCTATTTTGAATGCCCAAGCGGAGAATGAAGGCCGTTCAAAAAAATTTATGAAAGATACGATATCGAATATTTCTCATCAGTTGAAAACGCCTCTCGCCGCACTGAATATCTATAATGGAATCCTGCAGGAAGAGGCGAAGGATATACCCACAATTCACGAGTTTATGGAGCTTTCCGAACAGGAACTTGACCGGATTGAAACTCTTGTACAGAACCTGTTGAAAATTGCAAAACTGGATGCCGGAACAATCGTAATTGAGAAAAATGTTGAAAATGTTACTGAAATGATAGCATATATAGAACGTCATTTTGCTTATCGGGCTGAGCAGGAGAAAAAGACACTTTCTTTTTCAGGTGACGAAGCAATTACCTTGTCCTGTGATCAGAACTGGATGCTGGAAGCGATCAGTAATATTGTAAAAAATGCGTTTGATCATACAAAGGAAGGGGCAGTAATCCGTATCGAATGGAGAAAATTTGCTTCTATCGTACAAATAGTCGTGCGAGACAATGGCTGTGGCATCCATCCAGAAGATCTGCCATATATTTTCAAGCGGTTTTACCGCAGCCGTTTTTCAAAAGACAAGCAGGGGATTGGATTAGGTCTTCCGCTGGCAAAGGCAATTATAGAAGCCCATAATGGAACTATCGAAGTTGATAGTGAATTAGGAGTTGGCACGACTTTCACTATGAATTTCTTAATTCCTACAAAATTGTAGGCTGGAAGTCATTTGATTGTAGGGTTGACGTGCTACTCTTTCTATATCAAATCAGAAAGAGGTGTATGAGATTAAATGAATTTGTTAGAAGTCAAAAATGTTTCTAAAACCTATGGAACAGGAGAGGCTGCAGTTCATGCACTGAAAAATGCCACATTCTCTGTTCCTAAAGGTGAATTTGTTGCAATTGTTGGAGAGTCCGGATCTGGGAAAACGACCTTACTGAATATGATAGGGGCCCTGGATACTCCTGCTTCTGGTAAAGTGTTTATTGACGGAAAAGACATTTTCTCAATGAAAGAGCGTAATCTGACGATTTTCCGCCGCAGGAATATCGGTTTTATTTTCCAGAGTTTTAACCTGATCCCGGAACTGACGGTTGAGCAGAATATCATTTTCCCGGTCTTACTTGACTATCAGAAACCAGATAAAAAGTATTTGGAAGAGCTGCTGAGAGTACTGGGGCTAAAGGATCGGCGTGACCATTTGCCCAGTCAGCTTTCCGGGGGACAGCAGCAGCGTGTGGCGATAGGGCGGGCGCTAATTACTCGTCCTGCGCTGATTCTTGCCGACGAACCGACGGGAAATCTTGATACACAGAATACCAGCGAAGTCATCGCTTTGTTGAAAGAAGCGTCTCGGCTGTATGAGCAGACCATTGTAATGATTACTCATAGTCAGAGCATTGCTCAGACAGCAGATCATATTCTGCAAGTATCAGATGGTGTCGTGAATGATTTTGGGAGGTGTCGAGAATGAGAAGCTATTTAAGTCTGATCCCAATCTCTGCCAAGGTTCACCGGCGTCAAAACCGCATGACATTGCTTTGCGTTATTTTCGCTGTATTCATGGTTACAGCTATCTTTAGTATGGCGGAAATGGGGGCCAGAATGGAGCAGTCCCGTCTCTCAGAAAAACATGGAAATTTTTCTCTCCTTAGCAGCTTGCTAGATTCCAGCATGGGGCAGACACTGCTGATGACAGCGGGAGTAATGTTTCTGTTGGTTCTTATTGCCGGAGTGCTGATGATTTCCAGCAGTATGAATAGCAGTGTTGCTCAGCGTACCCAGTTTTTTGGTATGATGCGCTGCATCGGTATGAGTAAACAGCAGATTATCCGTTTTGTACGGCTGGAAGCATTGAACTGGTGCAAGATTGCCGTTCCTATTGGCCTTGTTCTAGGTATTTTGGCATCGTGGGCATTATGTGCCGCCCTAAGATTCCTTGTCGGGGAAGAGTTCTCGAATATTCCGTTGTTTGGCATCAGCATCATTGGAATTATCAGTGGTATTTTGGTCGGCGTGATCACAGTCCTTCTGGCCGCAGGAATCCCGGCTAAGCGAGCAGCTAAGGTATCACCTGTTGTAGCTGTTTCGGGAAATCCTGAGCCGGATAAAATGAGCCGTCATTCTGTTCACACAGGTTTTTTCAAAATTGAAACGGCATTGGGGATTCACCATGCAGTAGCTGCAAAGAAAAACTTATTTTTGATGACAGGCTCCTTTGCTCTGAGCATCGTCCTATTTTTAAGTTTTTCTGTTCTGATTGATTTTGTGGATCATCTGATGCCTCAATCGGCGGCTGCTTCTGATATTGACATTTCAAGTAGTGACGGTACCAATACTATCGACAGCGATATGGCACAGATGCTTACTAATATGGAAGGTGTCAAACAGGTCTATGGACGCAGGAGCAGCTTTAATGTGGCTGCCGGGCTGGAGGGTGATACGACTCTTTCCAGCACCGTAGATCTTGTCTCCTTTGATGATTTTGACCTGAAAGCTCTCCAAAAAGACGGAACGCTTCGCTGGGGCAGCGATTTGTCCAAAGTTTATGGTGACAGCGGATATGCTCTTGCGACATGGGACCGGAAAAGTCCTTGGGACATAGGCGATACCATCCTTGTTGGAAACGAGGAGATTACGATTGCCGGTCTGTTAAAATATGATCCATTCAGCGGGGATGGCCTGACGAAAGGAAAGATTACACTGATTACATCAGGAGAGACATTTACCCGATTGACCGGAATTACAGACTATTCGCTCATTATGGTCCAAACAACCTCCAATGCCACGGACGAGGATGTTGCCGCAATTTGTCAGATCGTAGAGGAAAACGGTTATACCATGAATGATAAGCGGGATCAACGCACATCCGGCACTTATTTTGCCTTTGTTGCCTGCGTTTATGCTTTTTTGGGCATTATCACACTGGTTACAGTACTGAACATTGTCAACAGTATCGCTATGAGCGTATCGGCCCGGATCAAACAGTATGGTGCTATGCGGGCGGTGGGGCTGGACGGGCATCAGATTTCAAAAATGATTCTGGCAGAAGCTTTTACCTATGCCTTTTGGGGCTGTGTTATTGGCTGTATGATCGGCCTGCCGCTCAGCAAAATCTTGTATGATTTCCTTATCATAAACCACTTCCCCTATGCGGTTTGGAATCTGCCAATCGGAGCGCTGGCAATTATTGTGTTGTTTGTCATTGCTGCAGCGGTGCTGGCCGCATATTCTCCGGCTAAACGGATACAGACGATTTCAGTGACAGAAACTATTAACGAACTCTAAGGAATTCAAAACAAGAAAAAATGCCCTTTGGGACACATCGCTGAGAGGCACGGGGAAAAGTTAAAATTTTTGTGCTTAGACAAAAAGAATCACATTTTCTGCATTGGCAGTAAAAGGGACAGAGCTTTACAGGAAGGAGGAATCCGTCTCATTGCTGACAGGGCCGTAAAGTTCAAAATGGTTTCTCTTTGTGTTCAGCAGCCCTTCTTTCTGGAGCTTTGACAATTCTGCGGACATAGCAGCTCTTTCTACACAGAGATAATCGGCCAGCTGCTGTCTGTCATAAGGAATATCAAAGGACAGTTTTCCCTGGCGGATGGATTCAGAGGAAAGATAAGACAGAAGTTTTTCCCTCGTTGTCCTTTTGCTCATATGAGTGATCTTTTCATTGAACAGTAATACTTTGCCTGCCAGCACAGCTACCAGGTTCCGGATCAGTTTGTTGTGGTGCTGGCAGACAGTAGGGCAGACGGACAATAGCCGGTTAATATTCAGCATCATAAGTTCACAGTGCCCGCAGGCCACTACATTCACATTGAGAACAGAGCCTGGAGTGGCGGCATAGGGCTCTGCGAAAAAATCTCCCTCTTCGATTTTAGCCATGATATTTCTATGTCCCCACAGATCTTCCTGGATCACGAGAACAGAACCTTTCAGCACAAGGCCCATGGCCGAAGTGCTGTCCCCTGCCCGCAATACATATTCCTGATTTTCTTTGCAGTATACTTTTGCATCTACACACTTCAAAATGGAAAGAATTTCTTCTTCCGTCATTCCTGCGAAAAAAGGACAATTTTTCAGTACAAATAAATATTTTTTCAAAAAATCTCCTCCTTGTTTGAAATCAAACATACATGTTGAAATTAAAATACTATAATGGCACTGTAAAGTCAAGAATACAAATTCATCTGTGTATCAGTACACAAGACAGTATATAGGTGGTGGTATATATGAAAAGAAGAATTATCTGTATAGACCAGGAAAAATGCAATGGCTGCGGCCTTTGCGCCGAAGCCTGCCACGAAGGGGCCATTGCCATGGTAGAGGGCAAGGCGAAACTTATGCGGGAGGACTACTGTGACGGACTGGGAGACTGTCTGCCTGCCTGTCCTGTGGGAGCCATTTCCTTTGAAGAAAGAGAAGCGGCTCCTTACGACGAGAAAGCAGTTATGAAAAATAAACTTTCAGGAGGCTGTCCAGGCAGCCAGTCCAGGGATATCCTTCATAAGGAAGGACCGGGAGATAAGGGACCTGTTTCTGCTCCATCAGTTTCCAGGCTCAGACAGTGGCCGGTTCAGATCCAGCTTGCGCCAGTAAATGCCCCTTATTTTCAGGGAGCGAAATTACTTATCGCAGCAGACTGTACGGCTTATGCCTATGGGGCCTTCCATGAAGATTTTATCAAGGGACATGTAGCTCTTATCGGCTGTCCGAAACTGGATCATGCAGATTATGCCCGGAAGCTGACAGAGATCATTAAGAACAATGATATCAAGAGCGTTCAGATTGTCCGGATGGAGGTTCCCTGCTGCAGGGGATTGGAACAGGCGGTAAAAACAGCCTTAAAAGACAGCGGAAAATTTATCCCCTGGAATGTAGCGGTCATATCCATAGATGGAAACATTGTGGATGAGTGATAGAAAATAACAAAAAAGATAACAGCAGAAAAGGAGAATAAAGAGATGGATAACAAAATGTTTTGCTTTCAGTGTGAACAGACGGCAGGCTGCGCTGCCTGTACAGGAAATGCAGGAGCCTGCGGCAAGAAGTCAGAGACAGCAGCTCTTCAGGATGAACTGACAGGAGCTCTTATCGGCCTGGCCCGGTCAGTCAGAGGAGATGCGCAGCCAGATGAAAATACTTATCAGCTGATCATCGAAGGCTTATTTGCTACTGTGACAAATGTGAATTTTGACGACCAGGCTATTTGTAAAATGACAGAAGCAGTGCGGAAAGAGAAGGAAAGACTGATTCCTCAGTGCAGCAGCTGCGGCTCTCCCTGCGGACAGAATGAGGAATATGATATGAAAGAGCTCTGGACAGAAGAGGAAAACATCCGTTCTCTGAAATCCTTGATCCTTTTCGGTATCCGGGGAATGGCGGCTTATGCTTATCATGCCCTTGTTTTGGGATACAGAGACAACGAAGTAAATGAGTTTTTCTGTGAAGCCTTATTCCGGATAGGCTATGAAGATACTGTAGAAAAGCTCCTTCCTGTTGTGCTGAAAGTAGGAGAGATCAACCTGAAATGTATGGCGCTTCTGGACAAGGCTAATACAGAAACTTATGGAGTTCCGGCTCCGGTGACAGTTCCGCTGAAAGTGGAAAAAGGCCCCTTTATCGTTGTGACCGGACATGACCTGAAAGATCTGAAACTGCTTCTGGAACAGACAGAGGGAAAAGGGATCAACATCTATACTCATGGAGAAATGCTGCCGGCCCATGGTTATCCGGAACTGAAGAAATATCCTCACTTAAAAGGAAATTATGGTACTGCATGGCAGAATCAGAGAAAAGAGTTTGACAATCTGCCGGGAGCTGTTTTATTTACCACCAATTGTCTTATGCCCCCAAAAGACAGTTATAAAGACCGTGTATTCACCACAGAGGTGGTAGGCTTCCCAGGCGCAGTTCACATAGGGAAAGAAAAAGACTTTACGCCTGTTATTGAAAAAGCACTGGAGCTTGGAGGATTTGAAGAGGACAAAGAATTCACAGGCATTAACGGGGGAAGGGAAGTGACTACCGGTTTCGGACATTCTGCAGTTCTCTCCAACGCCGGAAAAATCGTAGAAGCAGTGAAAGCAGGGAAAATTCGGCATTTCTTCCTGGTAGCCGGCTGTGACGGAGCGAAACCAGGCAGAAATTATTACACAGAATTTGTAAAACAGACACCGAAAGACAGTGTAGTGCTTACTCTGGCCTGCGGAAAGTTCCGGTTTAATGACTTAGATCTGGGCGAGATAGACGGTATTCCAAGACTCATTGACATGGGACAGTGTAACGACGCCTACGGGGCAATACAGGTGGCAGTAGCTTTGGCAGATGCCTTCGGCTGTTCTGTTAATGAGCTTCCTCTTTCTTTTGTTCTGTCCTGGTATGAACAGAAAGCGGTGTGCATCCTGCTGACGCTCCTTCATCTGGGAATTAAAAATATCCGCCTTGGCCCGTCCCTGCCGGCTTTTGTATCCCCGGATATTTTGAACTTCCTGGTGGAGAATTATCAGATTGCTCCGATCACAACCCCAGAGGAGGATATCAAAGAACTTCTGAAGTAGGGAAAATAACGGATGTACGGAAACTGCTGTACAAAAGATAGCTGCAGATACCCGGAAAGAATTGACCCAGGTTAAGCTGCATCGGAAATGGGAACTATAAAGCGTGCTCCGCCAGATTTCCTTCCGATGCAGTTTTTTGTGCGCAAAAAAGGAGGGCCAGGGATTTCTCCCTGGCATATGAAAAAGAAAAAAGTCTATCTATATAAAAAAGGTAACTTCCTTTGTTTGATTATTACTATACTATGTATTTGTGAAAAAAATGTGTTGAAAATTCAAAAGAATTGTGAAGAAGTTTTGAATAAACAAAAAAGCTTCTTGACTTAATTAATATAATAGTTATAATAATAATTATTATTATACTAATATAGACTGTAAAAAAATGAAATGAGAAAAAGGGAAAGGAGGCGGAAAGTGAAGAATACGGCACAGATCAAGAAAGAAAATCAGAGAAGAATCTGGGAGATATTAAGAGACGGGCTTCCTCATACAAAGCAGGAAGCCACCAGGATCACAGGTCTCAGCCCGGCTACCTGCAATACAATCTTCAATGAACTGGAACAAGAAGGACAGGTCCGAGGAGAGAAGAGAAGATCCGGAGAAGTGGGAAGGGCTTCTGTGGCCTATATGCTGAACCAGGATTATGAAAGTTTTCTTTGCATTGGTTTTGAACTGATCCAGGGAAGAAGGAGTATTTTCTGGAGAGTACTTACAGCAACAGGCCAGGTGCTGGATCAGGGAAGAGACTGCAGGGAAAGGATTGCATGCCGGGATATAGAGGATAAGATAGAGGAATTAAAGGAAAAATTTCCAAATCTGAGGGCAGCGGCCATGGGAATCCCCGGTGTGGCAGACAAAGGCTGGATTCGGCATTGCGATCTTCCGGAGTTTGATAATGTGCCCGTGGTGGAGATCCTGGAGCAAACATATCATTTTCCGGTACATCTGGAAAATGATATGCACTATAAAGTCTATGGCTATTATCTGAAAGAATGCTCCAGAGAGGATACAGTAACCATCCTGAATTATCCCAGCCATGTGCTGCCTGGAATGGGCACAGCGGTAGAGGGAAAGGTTATAAAGGGCTGGAACCAATTTGCCGGTATGGTAGGGTTTCTCCCTTATGGAGTTACAAGAGAAGAGCAGATAGAAAAGCTTGTTCCGGAAACCTATCTGCCTTTCCTATCCAAAGGAGCCGCTTCGGTGATTCCCCTTTTAAATCCTCGGATCCTGGTCTTTACAGGCGACCTGGTAAAGGAAGAAGATATAAAGAAAATATGGGAATACTGTGCCAGGACAGTACCGGAAGCCTATCTTCCGGAATTTGTATGGGCTCCGGATATGAAGGAATATTATTTCGCCGGAATGTTTGAAAGAGCAATAGAAGAAAAATGGAGGACAAGACAGTGACAGAGAAAGAATTAATGTTATCAGAACAGCTTTATATTGCCAATGACCCGGAACTGGGGGTTGATAACAACAAAGCTAAAAGGCTAACTCATCTGATCAATACAGCATCAGATGAGGACAGGGAAAAGATCCAAGGGTATTTCCGGAAGCTTCTGAAAAAGACCGGGAAAAATTTTTGGATTGAACCTCCATTTCGCTGTGATTATGGCTGCCACATTTCTGTAGGAGAGAATTTTTACGCCAATTATGATTGTATTATTCTGGATGTTTGCGAGGTGAATATTGGAGACAATGTATTTTTCGGCCCAAGAGTTTCCGTCTATACCGCACGCAGGGCACCCATGTAAAGTGATCCGGCACATCACGGAAAAGGACCATGCTTACTGGAAAGAACAGGAAGCACAGTATAAAAAGAACAAAAGTTTATAAAAGAAGATAGAATAAAAAGGTATCAGATGGTCAGGATTAAGGAGAGAGGACTATGGAATTTAAGAAAGAAAATCTGATCTGGACAAGAGAACCGAAAAATTATGCGATAAAGTCTGGAGAAATACGGATTACCACAGAACCGGGGACAGACCTTTGGCAGAGGACTTATTACGGATTTCAGAATGATAATGCCCCGGTGCTTCAGATGAAGACCAGGGAGAAATATTTTTCTTTTGTGGTAAAAACCAGGTTTTCCAGCAAACACCGTTTTGATCAGTGTGGGGTGGTGCTGTACCAGGACAGTGAAAACTGGCTGAAAGCTTCGGTGGAATACGAAAATGAAGAGTATCAGAGGCTGGGCAGCGTGGTGACCAATCATGGGTATTCGGACTGGGCTACTACGGACATTGACGCTTCTATTAAGACGATGTGGTACCGTCTGAGCAGAAGAGAATCTGATTTTTGTGTAGAATGTTCCGGTGACGGAGAAAATTTTAAGCAGATGCGGATCTGCCATCTGGAAGAAGGGGCCGGGGAAATCTCTTTTGGGATCTATGCCTGCAGCCCTGAAGATTCTTCCTTTGAGGCAGTTTTCACGGAGATGAAAATTACAGAATGTATGTGGAAAGCCCATGTATAGCAGAAAAGGCGTCCAAAAACTGCTTTGAGACAGTTTTTGGACGCCTTTTCTGCTATACTAAAAATATAACAGGAAAACAAGTTCAGGTAAGGAGGCGGATCATGGAATTAAAGGAAACCTTGCAAATAAGAGTGGAAGAATTTAAGAAGAATCATCCGGTGGAGGAACAGGTAAAGTCCCGGCTTACACAGCCGTCCATGGCTTTTTATGGGACAGAGATTTTAAACCGGGCGGTGGCCGCCCTGCTGGAGGGAGAGAATCTTCTCCTCTGCGGAGATAAGGCTACAGGAAAGAATGTCCTGGCGGAAAATCTGGCTTGGATTTTTGGAAGGCCTATTTATGACATTTCTTTCCATGTGAACACAGACAGCAGCAGTCTCATCGGTACAGACACATTTGTCAATAATGAGGTAAAACTTCGGGAAGGGCCCATTTACCAGTGCGCCAAGTGGGGAGGATTTGGGATCCTGGATGAGATAAACATGGCAAAAAGTGATGCGGTTTCCGTACTCCATGGAGTCCTGGACTTTCGGCGGATCCTGGATGTGCCGGGCTATGACCGGATCAATCTCCATCCTGCTGCCAGATTCATTGCCACGATGAATTATGGATATGCAGGGACAAAGGAATTAAACGAGGCTCTGGTGTCCAGGTTTATGGTCATCAATATGCCATCTCTCACAATGGAAAGGATGTACCAGATACTGGAGAACCTGTTCCCAACTATCCGCAGGGAAGCTGAGGAACAGTTTGCCGGGCTGTTTTTGGATCTTCAGTTAAAGGCCCAGAATGGAGAAATTTCTACAAAGGCTGTAGATATGAGGGGACTGATCGGAGCTCTTCGTCTGGTAAGAGGCGGCCTGACGCCTCTGGAGGCCATTGACATGGGCATTACCAATAAGACCTTTGATACCTTTGAGCGGGAGCTGATCGGGGATCTGGTTATGACCAGAATACCTGGGACCTGGGACAGGGGCGATGTATTTGATGAATGAAAGAAAACCCAGAGAAGAAAATATTTTTAATATCCAGAGCCGGGTGGAAAACCTGCTCTGGGCGGTAAGCGGAGATTATGAGCTGGATATTCCCGCAGATCTGAAGGCATGGGAGAAATCCCCTTATATAGCCCTATATGAGGCAGTGCGTCAGGGGAGTTTCCGGAAATACTTTGATGCAGACAGGTATCAGGACTTTTTTGCCAAAAAGGTATACCAGGGGATGATTCCTTCTGTGCTGGAGGCCCTGGGGAATCTCTGTATTGACAGCGCTGTGTGGAAAAAGGCGGTAAAAGAGAGGCCCGGAGTGGAAAATCTGAGAAGGAAGGCATTCGCAGACACGTTAGAAAAAGACGATCTTCGCCTCACCCATACAGACTGGGGATACCTGGAAATGTGCTATCTGCAAAAGGCCCTCTGGGGCGAAAACTTTCAGGGAAGAACAGCCAGGATTCTGGACAGGATCTGCTCGATAGAAGACGCAGACTCCGTAGAGGAGATCTGCTGCTGTCTGGAAGAAGTGTATCGGGAAGCTTATGAAAAAGGGCTGGCCCAGAATTTTAAGGGATTGGACCGGGAAATAAAGCCTGCCGATGAGGATATGAAAGAATATACAGATAAGGAAAAGGCAAGGGAAGAGGAGAAAGCAGCGAAGGATGAGGCCCCGGTAAATCTTTTCAGCGGCCATGTAGATCCCCAGGATAACGGAAAACAGGAAAAACCCAGAGCTTCTATGATTTTTTTGGACAGGGAGTCTTCAGACCGGATGGAAGAATACATTGTTCAAAGCTACGGGGAAAGCTGTATTCCTTCCAGAATGCAAAGAGAGCTTCAGAATCAGGTCTGCACAGATACGCATAAAGACTGCCGGATCCATATTACCAGGGGAATCCTCCATGGTCATGGAAAGGACAGCGGCAGAGGGGAGTATGTGAAGAAGGTAAGAGAAGAGAATCTTCGGGTATTAAAAAGTACTCAGCTCATTACCCGTCAGAATATCCAGACACTGGCCAATACATTAAAGAGGGCCCTTCTTACCAGATCGGAAAAAGAAATACTTTCCAGCGAGTATGGAAAAATCCAGGTCAATAAGCTGTGGAATCTGGGAAGAACCCAGAATCGAAAGCTTTTCCAAAGAGAGATACAAAGAGAAGACACAGATTTCGCCGTGGAAATATTGATCGACGCCAGCGGCTCCCAGCAGGGCAGACAGAGTCAGGTAGCTCTTCAGGGGTATATTCTCAGTGAGGCTCTGAGCATTGCTGGGATTCCCCACCGGGTCACTGGTTTTTGCACCCTGGGGGCGTATACAGTCCTGACTATGTTTCGGGATTTTGAGGAAGACCGGGAGATGAACCGGCGGATCTTTGAATTTTACGGTTCTGCCAATAACCGGGACGGGCTGGCAGTAAGAACAGCAGCCGCAGGTCTGGATCAGAGAAAAGAAGAGAATAAAATCCTGGTGGTGTTAAGCGACGGCAGACCCAATGACATTATGGCGGGAAGCCAGAGCCCCGGCTATACGCTGCCTGGGGCTAAAAAAACAGAAAAAGAACCCTACGGTCTGGACTTTGCCCTCCGGGATACGGCAGGAGAGATCCGCAGACTCAGAAACCGGAGAATTGCCGTATTGGGCGTCTTTGCCGGAGAAGAAGAGGATCTGTCTGCGGAGAAGAAAATTTTTGGAAAGGATTTTGCCTATATCCGGGATCTCTCTAATTTTGCCAATGTGGTGGGCCGCTATCTGAAAAAACAGATTGTGGGGCTGGTATAATAACTGGCTGGCTATATCACTCAGGAAGATTTTCCCAATAGAGTCAAGAGCTGCTGACCGCCATACCCAGCAGACAAAGAGCAGTAAATCCGTAGATATCATTGATTACCATGGCAATCTGCATGGCTTTGTTTTTTGCCTGTCCTTTTGTATAAGCCAGAGTAGTGAATACTGCGGAGAAAATCATAAAAGCAGCATAGCTGTAGACAATAATTTCTGCTGCAGGAGACTGCAGCGCCCATAGATTGGTCCGAATAGGGAAGATCGTCCAGGGAATAAAGATCATCAGCATACTGATAAAGGTAATAAGTTTTTTCATAGTTTTTATCTCCTTTCTGCTCTGCCGAAACATAGGCAGGAAACGATCAGACATATTAGGGTTACTGCTATAGCCACCGGCAGTAGAGGAAACAGGTCTACAGACAGGTTGAACACGTCTGCTTTGGGCTGTCCTATGAACTGTGACAGGATATGAAAGGGATAGCACATAGGGTAGGCGAACCAGGCCTTTGTGTTGATGAGGAGCACAGAAGGCACGATGGCGGCCAGTCCGATTCCTACAGAAAATACGGAAGTTTGGATGCACACAGCTGCCAGCCAGTAAAAGGCAGCCATGGGAATGGAACTGATATAAATGATCAGAGCTTCGTACAGCACAGAGGACAGAGGAAGGACAAAGTCATAGCCTGTACTGTGGGAGACTATGAATGCCGCAGGAAAATACAGGGCTGCCATCATAAACATCTGGAAGGCTGCCAGGAGCAGGAGCACCAGAAATTTTCCCAGACATAAGCTTGCTGCGTATACAGGAAGAGACAGCATTTTCTGCATTCCCTGATTACTCCGTTCCAGCTGGTTCAGCATAACTGTGATCACTACCAGACTGGCAGGATACATAAACCAGGACAGTCCAAGAAAGGTCTGAAAGAAGAAATTCATTTCCGGAGACAGGCCGGCTGCATTGGAAAAATTGGAGTCTGCATTTAATATTGCAGGAATCCAGAGTAAAATGAGAGGAATCAGCAGGATCCAGATAATATGGGTCCTGCGTATTTTTTTCAGTTCAATGTGAAAGATAGTAAGTAAATTCATACAGGTGTCCTCCTGATCTTTAAGAGAAAAATTTTGACAGCTCCCAAAAGTACCGACTCAGCGGCACAGACTCCCAGAATGGGGAAAATGTCCTCCCATGCTGATGAAGACAACAGACAGCGGTAGGGCAGACAGAAGGTGTAGACCTTGGAAAATACAGCTTCATAGGATACAGTCATTTGTCCCATAAACATACAGACCACTCCGATCCCCAGAGAAACCCACATATTTTTCGCCAAAGAGGCGATCAAAGTGGATAGAAGAAGAACGGGAAGGATGGCGGCTATGGAAAAAGCCGTATTCTGGAGCAGAATTTCCAGGCCTGGATCCTTTCCGGGAAACCAGTGCCGGGCACAAAAGAGGAGAAAACCATCCTCAATGAGAAATACCGGAAGGAAAAGCAGCAGGAGAAGCAGGTTCTTGCAGAAAAACACTTTTCCCTGGCTGACTGGAAGCATATAGAGTTTTTCTATAGCTCTGTTGGCAAACTCTGTGTGATAAAGGATACAGGCTCCCAGTATTGCCAGAAAACTGTGAAAGGTAGCCAGCATATCCCAGTTGCCTTGCAGAAGAATATCCACAGGAGGAAGATCCTGGGAGGTAAATAATTCTGTACGGAAGGCGATATTGAGCACCGGAAAAGCAGAGGCTGCCAGAGCTCCGGCCAGGAAAGCCGGGATCAGTCCGGTGCGCTTTGTTTTTTTCATTTCTAAAGCAAGGATCATCTCTTATCACCTCGTTTCAGGTTGTCTTCCTGGATCATAGCCAGGAAGGTGTCCTCCAGATTGTCGGTGGGATAGCCCATCTGAGCGGCCTGTTCTTTCAGTTCCGGCAGAGTTCCTTCGAAGAGGAGCCTGCCGTGATTCAGGATTCCTATGTCGTCAGCCATTAACTCAATTTCTGAGAGCAGATGGGAGGATACCAGCACCGTGCAGTTATACTTCTGGGGCAGAGATCGGATCAGTGTACGGATCTCATGGATCCCTGCAGGGTCCAGGCCGTTAGTAGGCTCATCCAGGATCAGAAGAGGGGGCCTTCCCAGAAGAGCTTCCGCCAGCCCCAGGCGCTGTTTCATTCCCAGAGAATACTTGCCGGCAGTCCGCTTCCGGAATTCGTAGAGGCCTGTAAGCTCCAGGGCATCTTTGATGCTGCTTTTTGGCAGTCCCAGGATCCTGCGTATAATATCCAGGTTTTCTTCTCCTGTGAGATTTCCATAGAAAGCAGGAGATTCAATAAAGGCTCCGGTTTCACGAAGGATTTTCATCCGGTCTTTGGGATAGGAACGGCCCTTTATCTGAAAGCTGCCGCTGGAAGGACGGGTAAGCCCCAGGAACATCTTCATGGTGGTGGATTTTCCTGCTCCGTTTGGCCCCAGAAAACCGTAGACCTGGCCTTTTTTAACATGCATGTTCAGCTTATTTACTGCGGTAAAATCCCGATATCTTTTTGTGAGGTTGTGTGTTTCAATAATATTGCTCATTTTCTTTGCTCCTTTCTTTTGCTGATTCTCAGTATAAAACAGCAACCTTACGGCAACATTCTCCCTACCTTACAATTACCTTACATTTTAACCGGAAGCGCTGCGAGGACGCAAGATATGCTATACTATGTAAAAGCCCAAAAGGCCGGAAGTTATAAATTATATGGGAGGTTATCCAATGGATTTTGAATATTTAAAGAATAAAAAGCTGCTTCTGGTAGATGATGAACCGGAGCTGCTGTCAATGGTGGAGGGAATCTTAGAAAAGGAAGGATATAGGAATATCCGCAGGGCAGAAAACGTAAAAGAAGCTCTGAAAATATTTCAGGAATGGCAGCCGGAAATGGCGGTGCTGGACGTGATGCTTCCTGACGGGGATGGATTCGGACTCTTTGAAAAGATCCGGGAGATTTCAGATATTCCTGTGCTTTTTCTCACAGCAAGAGGAGAGGAGGAAGATAAGTTTCTGGGCCTGGGGCTGGGAGCCGACGACTATATTGTAAAGCCTTTTCTTCCAAGGGAACTGATCCTGCGTATAGGAGTGATCCTCCGAAGATGCTATAAAGAAGAACAGCCCGTGGTGCGTCTGGCCGGCTGCACTGTAGATTTTGAGAGAGCCCAGGTAATAAAAGGAGAAGAAAAACTGCCTCTTACAGCCAAGGAATTTGCTCTTCTTTCTGCCCTGTACAGAAACAGTGGAAAAATAGTTACCATTGATATGCTCTGTCAGGCGGTGTGGGGAGATAATCCCTATGGCTATGAAAATTCTCTTATGGCCCATATCCGGCGGATACGGGAGAAGATTGAGGAAAATCCTTCCAAACCGGTGTCGCTGATCACGGTAAAAGGTCTGGGGTATAAGCTGATCGTAAAGGAGTAGGAAATGAACAGTACCATAAAACTTATCCGAAGATTTTGCTCTATTTTGATTATTTCTATTTTTCTGGGAATCCTGCTGAACCTTATATTTCTGGCTGTTATCACCTGGAACCAGGGAGATAATTCCAGCGGATGGCAGCAGGCGGAGGCAGTTGCGGCGGCTCTCACTCTTTCAGAAGATGGAAGGTATACACTCTCAGAGGAAGAGGAGAAGGCGCTGGAGCAGGCAGGAGCCTGGGGAATCCTGGTGGAGAACAGCACAGGAAATATGATCTGGGCCAGCGAGAATCTGCCCAAGGAGATCCCCCGGCATTATACCCTGGGGGAAATTTCCTGGGCAGTCCGGGGATATATCCAGGACTACCCTACCACAACAG
Source organism: Blautia sp. An81 (assembly GCF_002161285.1). Classification (GTDB taxonomy): domain Bacteria; phylum Bacillota; class Clostridia; order Lachnospirales; family Lachnospiraceae; genus Blautia; species Blautia ornithocaccae. The sequence continues at coordinate 49,449 of NZ_NFHH01000009.1, forward strand.
CTCCACAGGGGGACAATCTTCTTTTTCTCGGTTTTCCCAAGGACCGGTATTTTAAATTAATGTGGCCTACCTTTGACTATGACCTGATCCAGAATTTCTTCTACATGATCCTGGAGTTTCTGGCCTTTAATCTGGTTTTTATTATTGTGGTCTACGCCATTGCTACTTCGGGCATTATCCGCTCAGTCAAGCCCATTGTCCATGGAATAGAGACTCTGGGCAATCAGGAAGATGTATATATTCCGGAAAAAGGTCTTATGTCTCAGCTTGCGGCATCGATTAACCGGGTATCCGAAAAGATGAGGACCCAGAATTATGCTCTGCGGAAAAAAGAAATGGCCAGAGCAAACTGGATCGCCGGAGTGTCTCATGATATCCGTACGCCCCTGTCCATGGTCCTGGGCCACGCCAGCACACTGGAAGAAGATACGGACCTACCAAAAGAGGCCAGGCAAAAGGCCGGGATCATCCGGCGTCAGAGTATCCGGATGAAAAATCTGATCAATGACCTGAATCTGGCTTCTAAGCTGGAATACAATGTCCAGCCAGTAAAAAGGCAGAGAACAGACTTGGCGGCCCTTGCCAGGTCTGTGGCAGTAGATTTCCTGAACCTGGATAATAAAGGAGACTATCCCATTGAATGGAATACAGGAGAAGAAACAGGCCCTCTTATGGTATATGGAGATCCGGACCTGCTGAAACGGGCCATGTCCAATCTGATCATAAACGCCCAGGTCCACAATCCCCAGGGGTGTACCATTGGAGTGGAGGTAAAAGAAGAGGAAGAAATGTACGCTCTTATTGTCAGCGATGACGGAGTAGGGGTTACTCCGGAAGAACTGAGCTCTATTCAGAAAGCTCCCCACTATATGGTCTGTGACAGCAATACCGGGGAACAGCGTCATGGCCTGGGACTGCTGATCGTAAGGCAGATTGCCCAGGCCCATGAAGGAAAGGTAGTGCTGGACCATTCTCCTCAGGGTGGTTTTCTGGTAAAAATTTTACTTCCAAAAGACTGGAAGGAAATCTAACATTTTCGCAACATTAGAATTTTATATCGAAATTTTTCCGTAAACAGGTTACAATATTGCCAGGTGATGAAAATGAAAATATTACTTGTTGAAGATGATCTGACCCTGGCAGAAGAAATCGTAAGGCTCTGCCGGAAGTGGGGCTTTGAAGCAGAATATCTGGAAGAATTTGAGGCCGTGGACCGGGAATGGAAGAAAAGGCAGGGAGATCTGATACTTATGGATATCAACCTGCCTTTTTATGATGGATTTTACTGGGCAAGGGAAATACGGAAAATTTCCCGGGTGCCCATTCTTTTTCTGTCCAGCAGAGACCAGAACAGCGATAAGGTCATGGCCATGGTCTCAGGAGGAGACGATTATGTGGAAAAGCCCTTTGACGGGGAGCTGCTTCTGGTAAAGATCCGGGCTCTGTTAAGAAGGGCTTATGAGTATACTGTAAGTGACCGGGAATATCTGGCAGAGGAGCTTTTGTACGACAGAAGTCAGGGGAATCTGGCCTATAAGGGCCAGACTGTAGAACTGACCAGATCAGAGAATAAAATCCTGGGACTGTTGGCGGACAACCGGGGGAAAATTGTAGAAAGAGAACAGTTGATGGAGTATCTGTGGAGCACTGATGAGTATGTGACAGATGCTTCTCTTACAGTGCTGGTGTCAAGACTGCGGGCAAAAATTGCAGAGTTTGCTCCCGGGATATCCTGTATCTATACCAAGAAGGGAAAGGGGTATTATCTGGAATGAAAGAGTATTTAAAGGACAGAGGAAAGCTGTTTTTTATCTTCCTCTGTCTGTGGTGTTTTGCAGATTTTTACCTGGCTTTTTTATGTGCCTCTAATGTTTATTTTCAGGACCTGCTGTATCTGAATCTGCTGTTTCTGGCAGCTTCTTTCGCCGGGATCTTATGGGATTTTTATCGTTTTAAAAAGACAGAAAAATATCTGGAAGGCAGGCTCTCTCTAACGCCTTTGGAACAGGAAAAGCTCTTTGGAAAAAGGGTGTCTGCATATATGGAGGAGAAGGAAGAGGAGCACAAAAAGGAAATCCGGCACCTGCTCCGGGAACAGGAAGAACTGACGGATTACATTGGAAAATGGAGTCATGAAGCCAAACTGCCTCTGGCAGCCTTAAAGCTGATCAATGAACGGAATCAGGACAGAGAGGCCAGCCGGGAAATGAAAAACAGCATTGCCCGGCTGGAGAGCCTGATCCATACGGTGATGCTGGGAAGCAAGCTCCACCGTCCGGAACATGACGTCCGTTATGAGAAGGTTTCTTTGAAGAAAGCAGTGGGAGAGGCTGTGAAAAATCAGTCTTATTTTTTAATCCGTCACAATTTTGAGATAAAAGAAGAAACGGGAAAAATCCAGGTGTATACCGATAAAAGATGGCTGGTCTATCTCCTGGACCAGCTGATACAAAATGCAGTGAAATACCGGGGAGAAGCTCCGGCTCTCAGCTTTGCTGCCCAGGAAAAAGGGAAGGACAGCATCCTTCTGATAGTGGAAGATAACGGAGTGGGAATCGAACCGGAAGATTTGCCTTATATTTTTCAAAAAGGATATGTAGGGAAGAATTACCGGAAAGGTGACTATCGCTCTACAGGAATGGGACTGTATTTTGTAAAAGAGATCAGCCAGCTGCTCCATACAGAAATCCGGGTCTTTTCGGAACCGGAAAAGGGCACCAGGTTTGAAATACGTTTTCAGGATCTGTCAGAACATTTGCTTTTGTCGGAATAATCCTTTCAGAAATGTTAGATACCAACTAAAACTGTCAGGCAGATGTAAGGATTTTTGAAGGCCTCTCTGCTATGCTGGTATACAGACAGGAGGTAAACAAAAATGAACAAAATTTTAGAAATCCGAAATCTATCAAAAAGCTATGGACGAAGAGGATATCAGACCTGGGTGCTGCGGGATATCAGCCTGGATATTTTTCAGGGAGACTTTATCGGGATCATGGGCCCCAGCGGTGCGGGAAAGACCACCCTTTTAAATATGCTGTCCACTCTGGATAAGCCTTCCCGGGGAGAGATCCTTTTGGATGGGGAAAACATTGTGGAGATGAAAAACCGGCAGCTTTCTCAGGTGAGAAGAGACAAGATCGGCTTTATTTTTCAGGAGTATAATCTTCTGGATAATATGACCCTCCAGGATAATATTGCCCTTCCTTTGTCCTTAAACGGAGCAAAAACAGGAGAAATCCTTAAACGGGTGAGAGAGACGGCAGCAACTTTCGGACTGGAGTCTCATCTGGGGAAATATCCCTATCAGCTTTCCGGAGGACAGAAACAGCGGGCAGCCAGTGCCAGAGCTCTGATCACTAATCCCAGGATTTTGTTTGCTGACGAGCCTACCGGGGCCTTGGACTCCAAATCGGGGAAAGACCTTCTCTGCTGTCTTAAGGCAGCAAATGAGGCGGGAAAAGCAACCATCGTAATGGTGACCCACGATGCCTACTGTGCCAGCTATGCAAAACAGGTGTACTTCTTAAAAGACGGCAGGATTCAGTGCTGCCTGAACCGACAGGAGAGCAGGAAAGCATTCTATGATGAGATCATGGCCATGCTGGCCTCTATGGGAGGTGACCAGGAATGAGTCTTTTTCGGCTGGCGGTGTGGAACTTTAAGAGAAGTGTGAGGGAATTTGGAGCACTGGTTCTGTCTCTGTCTTTTTCTGTATTTATTTTCTTTAACTTTCAGAATGTCATCTATTCCCAGGCTATGGATGTGCTTATGGAATTCCGGAAAGACCTGATTGATTCTGTACTCCAGGCAGCCTCTATTGTATTTGGAGTCTTTCTTTTCTTTTTTATCTGGTATGCTGCCAATGTGTTCCTGAATCAGAGAAAAAAGGAAATCGGTATCTATATTTTTATGGGGCTGGATAATAAACGGATCAGTAGAATGTATGCCCTGGAATCCGCCATGGTAGGGCTGTTTTCTCTGGCCTTCGGACTTATTTTCGGCGTTTTGTTTTCCAAACTGTTTCAGATGCTGCTGTTAAAACTGTCAGAGATCAGCGTAGATGTGGAGTTTTCTTTTTCCCTTCAGCCAGTGCTGAATACGGGAGGAATGTTTCTGGTCATTTACGGCTTTATGATCCTGAAAGGCTGCCATACTCTCAAAAACAGCAGCGTACTGAACCTGTTGTCGGGAGCCAGGCAGAAAGAAATCCGACAGGAAAATAAAGTGCTTACAGCTCTCAGGATACTGGCAGGAACTGCAGCTCTTATTTTAGGGTATCTGGCGGCACTGGATACAGGGGGACTTCAGGGGCTTGTACGGATGGTCCAGGCGGTAGTTCTGGTTATTGTCGGAGTCTATCTCCTCTATTCTGGTCTGATCCCTGCCATCCTCAGACTCCTTACCAGAAATAAAAAATTCCTTTACCGGAAGGAGAGAACCCTCTGGATCAATAACCTGGCTTTCCGGATAAAAAAGAACTACCGGACCTATGCTATGGTCACTGTTTTGATGATCTGTTCCGTGACTTTAATGGCCCTGGCCATTGCTCTGAAACAGCGATATGACAGAATGGAAAATTTTGATCAGGTCTATTCCTGTCAGGTAGTGAATTATGACGGAACACTGGATGGTGAGGAAATCTTAAAGGGGATCGAAGGGGAAAATCCTGTGGAGTACTGGAATGAATACACTCTTTTAAACCTTCCGTCCGAAATGTTTCGCACAAAATATAACCAGACAATGTATGTTCTGGCGCCCTACTCCCAGGTGAAAGAAGGAGCTGGAAGAGCAGGGCTGGAATTCCCATATAAGGAACTGGAAGATGACCAGGTGGTTGGTCTTTCCCACGAGATTCTTTTCAGCCTGGCAGGCACCAATGAACCTTCAGCTGTAAATATCGGAGAGAAAACCTATGATGAGGTGGACGTTACAACAACTCCTTACCTTGGAAAGCTCCAGACCTATACAGAGGCTTATATCGTGTCAGACAGGACCTTCGAGGAGCTGAAAAGCCGGGGCAGCCTGCTCTATATCTATAATTATCGTCTGGAAAACCCCGGCAATATAGAAGCCTCCAGACCCTGGCTTCAGGATCTTGTCCAGGGGGGAGAAGAGGGCATGACAGGAGTCAGCTACACCGAGGACTCTTTAAATGAAGACAGCTATATCCGTGTGACTTACTCTCTGTGTCTTTTCATGTTTGTTACGCTTATGCTTGCGGCGGGAAGTATTATCTTTCTGAAGATCGGGAATGAAGCCTATGAGGACGGGGAAAGATATGAAATCCTGGAGAAAATGGGGGTTCCCCGGAAAACATTGGGAAAGGCTGTGAGAAATGAAATCTGTTTCGCTTATTACTGTCCCTTCCTGCTGATGTCCATATCCTCCTACTTTTCCGTCAGGGCATTGGGAGAACTTATGAAAGAGGATTTGTTCCGGATAAATGTGTGGAGCGCTTTGTTTGTTTTGGTACTTTTCAGCCTAATCTGTTTTTTCTCTGTAAGAGGGGCAAAAAGGAAGCTTTTTGCCCGGTCTTTCTGGAAAGTGTAATCTCTTTGCCGGCTTTTACGCCTCCTTCATAGGTGGGGGGATAAGAAAAAATATATTCCTCACGGAAAGGGATACAGCATTCCTCCAGAGCAGAGAGATAGAGACCATGCCAATCATCAGAAGATACATTAATCAGATCTGCATCGAAAAATACAGTCAATCCCAGGAAGAACAGGTTCTTCTATATAGGACTCCAGGAAGTCTCTGGACACATGGACGTCCACTACCATAGAGGCCAGGGCGCACTGGGACTCATGGATCTGATTAGAATCTATTACAATAAATTCTCCTGGGACAAGAGTATGTTTCACGCCTCCCACAAGAATCTCCGCTGTACCGTTGAGGATATAGATCAGCTCAATAGCAGGATGCCAGTGGGCAGGAAAATAGGAGCCTCTGTTGGTGTAATAGTGAATGGCAATATTGGTATTTTCCAGATCATAGAGGTGTTCATAAATGGCCTGTTTCATAGAAAAAACTCCTTTGAATGTCAATTTTGACCTAAAAACTGTCAATATACTATCTAAAAATAACCATGTTTACATGATAGCATATGGTTGTAACAAAGAAACTTTCTTTTATCGAGCGTCTTGCAAAATATGTGGAAGATAACGCAGAGTATTTTGCAAACCTGCATTGCGTTTGCTCCGGTGATTTTCATTCAAGATTTTAATTTGATGGAAACGGCGGAACATTAAGATGCAGAAAAAAGAACAAGAGAATAAAAACCAGTTAAAAAAGAACCGAGGTATGAAGCGGTAGATTCCTTTCATATCCCGGTTCTTTCATTTTGCCGGCTGATCAGCGTTCCATCATACTGATGGATTCAATACCTACGCTTCCGCCCCGGACAACTTCGATGGTTTTAAATTCTTCTTTAATCAGTTTGATAACTGCGTCATTTTTGGTTGCCGTCTGGACAAATTCCAGAAGGAGACTGTCCTTTCCGTAATCGATGACTCTGGCTTTAAAGGTTTCTGCAATCTGAAAAAGCTCCACCTTATCTGCAGGGGTGCATTTTTTTACCTTAATATACAGGATTTCTTTCATCCGGATAAAAATATCGGTAAAATCAATGACTTTGATCACTTCCACCATACGGTTCAGCTGCTTTTTAATCTGCTCAAAAGTTTCGTCGTCGCTGACAGTGGCAATTGTCATACGGGAGACGGTAGGATCTTCTGTGGTACCTACTGTCAGACTGTCCAGGTTATAGCTCTTTCCGGCAAAAAGCCCGGAAATTTTGGACAGCACACCTACCTGATTTTCTACATATAAAGAGATCCATCTTTTTTTCATTCCTTTTTCCATTTTCCCGTCCTCCTAACAATCCATAATCATATCTTCTAAGGTTCCGCCCGGTTTGATCATAGGATATACCATTTCCTCCGGGTCGATGATAAATTCAATGATGGTAGGCGCCTTGGTGTTCTTTTTCGCTTCTTCAAAAGCCGGGGCGATCTCTTCCTTATTCATTACCCGGATGCCTTTGGCTCCATAGCTCTCTGCCAGCTTTACAAAATCAGGGACATATTCTAATGGAAATTCTTCCCCGTTTGTGCGGCGGGAGAGGGCGCCTGACTTCAGATTTGTCATGGAGTAGCGTTTACCGTAAAACAGTTTCTGCCATTGGCGCACCATACCCAGATATTCATTGTTAAAGATACACAGTATTACAGGAAGCTCCTCCAGAACCGCAGTAGCCATTTCCTGGATATTCATTTGCATGCCGCCGTCGCCGGAAATAGCGATTACCGGAATGTCAGGATTCCCGATTTTAGCCCCGATGGCTCCCGGAAGTCCATATCCCATAGTTCCCAGGCCTCCGGAGGTAACCAGATGCTTCTTATTATTAAGCTCTGCGTACTGAGTTACCAACATCTGATGCTGACCAACATCAGTGACAATGATGGCTTCCTCAAACTGCCGGTTGATTTCACTTATTATATCCAGAGGGCTCATAAGTTTTCGGTCTTTCATATTCAGTGGATGTTCTTCCTTCCACGCCTGGATCTGCCCCAGCCATTTCTCTGTATTCTGCTCGGTTACATATTCCGCCATTTTTGTGATCGCCTCTTTTGCGTCGGCTACAATAGGGATATCCACCTGGATATTTCTGGAGATAGAGGCTGTGTCAATATCGATATGGATGATCTGAGCATTTGGAGCAAAAGCATGAAGCTTTCCGGTGATACGGTCATTAAATCTGGTTCCGATAGAAAAGAGTACATCGCAGTTGCTTACGGCCATATTGGCAGCATAGGCTCCATGCATTCCCAGATTTCCTACAAAAAGAGGATGGTCGGTGGGAATGGCTCCCCGGCCCATAATTGTCGTTACTACAGGCACCTGGGTCTTTTCTACTACCTGGGTGAAAATTTCATCCGCTCTGGCGATATTTACTCCGCCGCCTGCCAGAAACAAAGGACGTTTTGCTTTCTGCAGGACCTTAATGGCTTTTTTCAGCTGTCCGATGTGAACGCTGGTGTTAGGCTTATACCCCCGGATATTTACGGTTTTGGGATATTCCGGGCTTCCCAGTTCACACATCACATCTTTGGGAAGGTCAACGAGAACCGGACCGGGACGGCCAGTGCGGGCGATGTAGAAAGCCTCTTTGATAATCCGGCCCAGGTCTTCACGTTTCCTCACAGTTACGCCATATTTGGTGATGCTTCTGGTAATGCCCACAATGTCCACTTCCTGGAAAGCGTCGTTTCCGATCAGGTATCTGGCTACCTGGCCGGTAAAGCATACAAGAGGCACGCTGTCATAGTTGGCTGTAGCCAGTCCGGTAACCACATTGGTAGCTCCGGGGCCGCTGGTAACAAGACATACGCCTACTTTTCCCGTAGTCCTTGCGTAAGCGTCTGCTTCATGGACCAGAGCCTGCTCATGGCGGGGAAGGACGATATCGATATTATTCTGCTTATACAGTTCATCACTGATGTCAATCGTGGTCGCTCCGGGATAGCCGAAAAGAACTTCCACCCCTTCTTCTTTCAAGGCTTTTACGAACAATTTGTTTCCTGTGATCTGTTTCATATGAGATACCTCCTGTCTCTTTTTTCAAGAACGCCTTCTGCTATTTATCCTATAGGAAAACCCGAAAAAATTTCCTTAAGAATAAAAATGCCCTAAGCATAAAGCTTAGGGCGAATTGATCCGTGTTACCACCTAATTTCAGAGAATCACTCTCTGCACTCAGCCAGTACAGAAGAAACTATACTGCTTTCCTGTAACGTGGAAATTACGTTGGAGTCTACTGCATGATACTTGGTATATCATGGTTCGGTCCACTGCTCGAAGGCTACCTTCCATAATCCCTTCACAAAGACTTCCACCAGCCGTCTTTTCTCTGGACATCCGGCGATTATGTACTCCTCCTTGTCACTGCATTTTATACATGTGAAAAAGTTATTAAAAGTATTATATGTGCAAAAACACCAGTTTGTCAACAGAAAGAACAATAAATTTGTGAAAATATTTAGAAGGCTTTTGTATACATAGGAAAAACGGAAAAATGTTTCCGTATCAGGAGCAGGATTTTGGTATAATATAATTATCTATGTCTCTTGGAGGAAACTTATGAATACAGAAGAAAAAGAACTGGACAATATAGCAGAGATACTGAAACAAAAGGCCGGTTTTTGGAGTTTTTCCCGTCTGCTTGAAGAGCTTTGGGGAAACCAGGGAAACCTGTCTCTGAGATTGACAGAAAAGCTGACAGAATACGAAAAGGGAAAAGATCCGGAAGGGGTGTCCAGGAAAGTAAGAAATTGGCTTCACGACAGAAATCAGCCGGGAAATCGGGAAGAACTTTTTAAGATCTCTTTTGCCATGGGATTAGACGAAAAAGAAGCGGAAATTCTCCTGGGAACCACTTCGGAAAGCGGTATTCATTATAGAAATCCCAGAGAATTGATCTATGCTTTCTGCCTGAGAACAGGGGAGAATTATCCAAAAGCCAGAGAACTGGCAGACAGCCTGGCAGGAGAAATTCCTCCGCTGGGAACCCTGGAGTATAAAAGAAAAATCAGAAGTATGGGAGAGGACGAAGACAAGGAAACCAGGACAGTGTCTGTGCGCAATGAATTTAAAAGGATTCGTACAGAGGAAGAGCTGAGAAGTTTTTTTATTCAGAATAAAGAGACCTTTGGTATGCACCACAATACTGCCTACAGAAAATTTATGAAAATGATGAAATATCTGAAAAATCCCCAGGCGGCGGGAGAAGATCTGCCAAGGGAACGCAGTTATGGTACAGCTGAGATCGTAAAAGAATATCTGCGCATGAAAATGCCCTATGACAGGCGGATGAAAAATTACAGCAAGATTCAAAAAGAGGTAAAAAAACACTGGCCTACAGTAAAAACCGTAAACGATATGATCTCAAGAAAAATGGATGTAGACAGAAAAACTTTAATTCTTTTGTATCTTTCCACAGAGGGGATGGCGGCAGGAAGAGAGAATATGTCCTGGGAATTATATGTAAAGGAGCATTACCTGCGGCTGAATATGATGCTCAGACAGTGCGGAATGGCGGGCTTGAATCTGCACTGTCCTTTTGACTATATGGTGATGCAGGCCATGCGCTGTCAGGGAGACGAGGAATATATGGGCCTTCGCATGGAGAGAATGATCCGGCGCCTTTTCCGGGAGAAAGATAAAATTGCCTATGTAGAGCAGGAGGAAGGAAAATGAGCGGGGAAAGAAGTATTCTTCCACAGGGATATCAATTAAAAAGCGAGACACGGACGTACATCATTGACCGTTATGTCAGCGCCGGTTCTAATTCCATCGTGTATGAGGCCCATTATCAGGACAGCCTTATGCAGGAACATGTGCATACGGTCCTGATCAAGGAACTGTATCCCTTAGACAGCCAGGACAGGATATCCAGGGATGATGAACAGCTGCTCCAGGTCAAAGATGAGGGAAAAGAATTTTTTGAACTGCAGCGGGAAAGCTTTCTTCTGGGAAACCGGGCCCATCTTACCCTGGCGGCCAGCGGAAGTGACCATATCGCAGAAAATCTGGATTCTTTCCAGGCAAATAATACTTTGTATACGGTTTTAACGGCCAAAAAGGGAAAGGTTCTGGGGGAATTTCTCAAGGAAGGAGAAGAATTCCCCACAGCTACCCAGGCGGTTGTGTGTATCAACAATCTTTTAACTGCACTGGCCGGATTCCACAACCATGGGCTTTTGCATCTGGATATCAGTCCGGACAATATTTTTCTGCTGTCGCCGGAAGAAAAAGGAGGATTTCCTACAGATCTGCTGCTTCTGGACTTTAACAGTGTATATTCTCTGGAGGAAAAATCGGAAAGCGAGTATCAGTATTATCTGGGAAAAGAGGATTATATGGCTCCGGAGATCTTTCTCCATCAAAAAAAAGAACTGGGGCCCTGGACAGACCTTTACTCGGTGTGTGCAGTATTTTATGAAATACTTACCGGGGAAAAACTGCCAAAGGACAGAGAACTGGAAAGGAACAGGGAACTGGTATCCCCTTATTCCAGGATCCTGCTCCATGAAAAGGAGAGAACGGCAGAAAAGCTGAACGCAATTCTCAGAAAAGGCCTGGAACTTCTTCCACAGAACCGGTATCAGGATATCGGAGAGATGAAAGGGGATATACAGGAACTTCTGGGAATTTTAAACGGAACCATTCGTTTTGCCCCCTTAGCTCCTGAAGAAGTCCCCAAAAAGAAGGGGACGGGGGGAAAGTGGAGAGCTTTCGCACAAGTATCAGCCGGGGTTCTGGCCGGCGCCGTTATCATGGGCGGCCTGAACTGGGGGTATGGACAGGCTATGGGGCAGCGAGTGCAGTCAGAAGCAGAAAACCCGGAGGTGCCGGAAACAGAAGAACTGGAGGACACTCAGATCGATCTGTCCCTGATCCCCTTAGAGCTGGATGACTCTGTGGTGCTTACGGAAAAAAATGTCCGCTGGCCTCTGGAGGATAATATCATGAATCTTCAGGAGCAGACCTCTACTTCTGTACGGGTTATGCTGAAGGACTATTCCCATAAAAGAAACCTGGAAGATGTCTATGAGCAGTACAGTCTTTTTTGTTTCTACAGCGGAAAAGGAGATAAGAGAGGCTGGCAGTATGGAGACCGGACCTATGATTTTTTCCGGACAGAAGATAATGCCCTGCAGATGGTCCTGCCTTTCCAGGATACCAATGATTTTGACCTTTCCTATATAGGCGTGGTATTTGCCAATTATAATTACGACAAATCTACGGCCCTTTTGGATATAACCTCCTGTACCCTGACAGACGGAGAGGGAAACCGGCATGAGATCACAGATCTGATCGGAAGCCATCTGCTGTATTTTGACGAAGAAAACTGGCAGTGGAATCTGACCACAGATCAGAATCAGGATTTTGTCACCGATTTTGGGGACATATATGGAGGAAATCTGACGGTAGATGCTCAGGTGGGATATCTGGAGCCGGTAGTGGATGTAAAGTGGGAAAGTGAAGATCCGGATATCGCCAGGGTGGATCCTGACGGCAGGATAACAGCTGTCAATAGGGGATACACAACCCTCACTGTGACCCTTACAGATAAAGAGACCGGTGAGACAAAAAGTACACAGATGATCGTGAATGTAGTAAGAAAACCTATCTGAAATTTCAAAGTCTGGCGGAAAAAAGTTGAAAGAATCCGTAAGGAGTATCTGATATAGTAACTTTATCATAAGGTCAGGATTATCCTGTGATCTTGTGAAAGGAGAAGACAATAGGGGTCATGCAGATACATCAGATCATGGAATGGGCAGATACTCTTTGCAGAGCAATTTTAAAAGAAATGGAGCAGGCAGAATCCGGGGAAATTTACAGCAGGATTAAGGAAAAACTCTGGGGAAAAACAGATGATGAAAAAGAACTTGTTTTTTTGCTGGATTTTTCGGAGGAAAAAAATGAGGCAGGAGAAAGCCTGCTTATAGCCAGACTGACGGTTTTTGTATCTTTCGGGGAAGCATGGAAAGATACAAAAGAACTGGGAATTTATAAAAATCAGAAGGAGACTGTTCAGGATATAAAAAAAGGAACCATGCGAAGAAAGCTTCTTACCCTTCTGCCTGATATGGTCAGGCAGGGGGAAAGCCGGCTGTATTATGGAGAGATTTCAGAAGCCAGTCCAGAATACGAGACTGCCGGAGGTCGGTATACACGGCATCTCCCTGGGAAAGCGCAGTAAAATAATCCAGGAAAGCAAAACCGGTTCCGCTTTCCTTCAGATAAACGGAAAGCTTTTTACTTTCTTTCAGAGGTAAAGTAATGGAAAGGGAGTAATCTGAAAAAATTTTTATACAGACATTTTTTATAGGGAGCATTTCCTCCTTCAAGAGGAAGAGGCTTCCTTTTTTGGTGAAAAATTCTGCTGCAGCAGCGGAATCCTGACTGGCCCTGAGTATCTCTGCCAGACTTTCCGGCGAAAACAGATACAAAGGCTTAGCGGGACCGGAGAAAGAGTGCTTCAGGTCCAAAGGGAAATAGTTTATTCCGCAGCTTACAGGTGCAGAAGTATATAGGGAAGGGGCTTCCCCGTCCTCCCAGGCAGGAAGAATAAAAGCAGAGGCACTTTCCCATATATGGAAGAATTCTTCATAGCAGGCTCTGCAGACAGAAGAGGTCCGGATTTGGAGAAAAGAGGAAAAATCTCCGGTAAACAGGAGCAGACTGTTTCTGGACCCGAGATAATAGGGGAAAAGCAGATGGCTGCTTAAAGTACTGGTTTTGCTGTAAAAACACCGGGGATGATAATCCATATATCCATTGAGAAAAGGAAAGAGGATACCGGAGATGGTTTCCATATTCTTTCTTCCTTCCGGAAAATGCTCCGGATTGGGATAAAAATCCAGCAGATGATAAACAGGAAGCTCTTTTTTGAAAGCTTCCTTCATATGGAGGAGTTTTTGATAGAAGAAATCCTGAAATCCCGGAAGATTTGTAAATATTTCAGAAAAAAATTCCTGAGAAAAACAGTCCCCAAAGAAGCTGTTGATCGCCTTCAGGCTTTCACGAGAAAGCTGAGACGGAAAGGGAGGAAGAAGGTTTCCTTCATCCAGATTTCTTAAAAATTTTTCTGCATATTTCCGATTTTCAAAGGCGGCCTTTCCGATACGCTCTGCTTCGTAGAGTTCCAGCAGTTCCTTTTTTTCGTCAGAGTCAATGCGCAGATAACTGCAGAACTCCCGGACAAAGGAAAGACGGGGCAGTCTTTTCCCTGTGATCATTCTTTGAAGAGATGTACGGTCAAGGCCGGACATTTGAGAAAGCTGATATACGTTTGTACCTGTAGCCAGAAGAATTTCCCGGCATTTTTCACTGAATTCAGACATGGCAGATTTCCTCCCCGGATCCGGATATTTCCTTCATTATAAAAAACAATGGACGATCCTGCAAGAAAAGTGAAAAAATAAAATCCGGCACTGAGACAAGCACATATTGCAGGGCAGTTTTTGGGGAGATAGGATTGAAAAAAAAAGAATCGGAGGGGAAGATGAGAAAAACAGAAATAAGGATCCTTCAGATATTTCTGGGAGGGATATCACTTTTATTCGGAGGATTTTATGAGTATACAGCCTATCTGTCGGGAATTTTTTTGTGCCTTTTTTTACTGTGGCTGTGGAAGAGAAGGGGGCAGCTTTCTTTTTGTTTTAATATAACGGGGACAGCCCTTGCTGTACTCTGCCTGGGATATGGCCTGGCTGTGTTTTGGGGCGTTGACAGAGGAATGAGTTTTCTGGGATTTTTGAAGGTGATCCCCCTGCTTCTTTTCCTCCTGACGGTCATGCAGTTTACGGTACAGGAGAAGGCGGAAATCCTGAAAGCAGTTCCCTGGACCGGACTTCTGATCCTGGGGATCAGTATGGGGGCCTTTGTGACCGGAATAGGAAAATCTGTTTTTTTCCTTTCCGGAAGGCTGGGAGGAAGTTTCCAGTATTCCAACACTATGGCCCTGTATTTCCTTTTGGGAATGGTGATTTTGTTTTACCTGGAGAAGAAAAGGGGCAGATACCGGTTTTTTGTGTTTTGCCTGTATATGGGAATCCTTTTTACAGGGAGCAGGAGCGTTTTTTTTCTTGGAGCCCTGTGGCTTGTCTTTATCGGCATAAAGGAGAAGAAACACCGGTGGTTCCATCTGCTGCTCCTGGTGCTGTCCGGCACAGCAGGAATCCTTTACGTTTCTTTTACAGGAGATTATCAGAATATTGGCAGATTTCTGACTTCTTCCCTTCATTCCAGTACCTTTCTGGGAAGGATCCTTTATTGGAATGACGGGATCCGGATACTTGCAGATCATCCCCTGGGCCTGGGCTATAGAGGCTATTCCTATATACAGGGACTTTATCAGACGGGAGTCTATCAGGTCCAGTTTATCCATAATGAATATCTTCAATTTATGCTGGATGCAGGGGTGCTTCCCGGATTATTTTTCACAGCTGCGCTGGTCAGGGAACTGTTTTCCGGGGGCAAGCTTCCGGTCCAAAGAATGATTCTGATCCTGACAGCAGTTCACTGTCTGATGGATTTCGACCTGCAGTTTCTGGTCATGTTTTGTCTCCTTTTACTGTGTGCAGACACAGAGGGAAGAAGGAAACAGGCAGGATGGAAGAAGGGGCTGCCGGTTCTGCCGGGGGCGGCAGGCTGTCTTGTGTGGGGATATTTTTCCCTTATGGGAATTTTTTTCTATATAGGGCAGGATGAAGCTGCTTATCAGATGTTTCCCTGGTACACGGATGCAGGGGAAAGAATGCTGATGTATGGAGATTCTCTGGAAAAGGCGGAAGAAATTTCAGGGCGGATCTTAAGCTGCAATTCCAGATCCGCAGTAGCCTGGAGCACCAGGGCGCTGCTGGGAAACCGGGACAAAGATTATGAAATGGTAATTGAGAGCCAGAGGAAAGCCATTGCATTAAACCCCTATGAAAAGCAGGAGTATCTTTTTTATCTGGAAATGCTGGAACAGGGAAGAATGTATGGAGCCAGTACAGGGAATCAAAAGATCCTTGGGCTATGTACCGATGAGATGACCGTAATTCCGGAAAAGATGGAGCAGATCCTGGAACGCACCAGCTTTTGGGGAATGCAGATACAGGACAGGCCGGATCTTACTCTTCCGGGGGAAGTGCAGGAGTATCTGGAGCAATTAAAATAGTCAGGCACAGTGAACAGCACATATTGAAAAGACGGAAAGAAAGACGAATAATCACTAGGAAGACATCTGTTTTCAAATAAAGGGAAAGGAAAGAAGTTTTATGAAAGCAAAAAAAGTGTTTGCCATGGTACTGGCAGCGGCTTTGACCTTATCCAGCAGCAGTGTACTCTACGCAGCATCGGAAAGTAGCCAGACAGAGAGTACAGCTCAGGAAAAGAATTCCTCAGAGGAAACCGCAGAGCCGGGCAGCCGGAATCAAGAGGCAGATTCCAAAGAAACAGAATCCGGCACCGGGAACTCTTCTTCTGCAGATAAAAAGGAGAAGACAGAGCCAAAGGCCGCCGAAAAGCCTGGGAATGTACCAGGAGATACCGGAGAGATCCAAAGTATATCAGATGACAGCAGAGATACCCAGAGTACTCCGGAAGATGGGGGCGATACCCAGAGCGCACCGGAAAATAACGGGGATATCCAAAGCATACCGGAAAATACCGAGGATACCCAGAGTATACCGGAAGATAGTATAGATACCCAGAGTATACCGGACAATACCGAAGATACCATAAATATACCGGAGAATACCGAAGATATCCAGAGTACACCGGGGGCTAAAACTGACGCCAATTCTTTGCAGGTACAGAAAGCTGTGGGAGACCTGGTAACAGATTCCAGGGTCGCAGAAGAAATCCGGAATACTCTGGGCCTGGATGAAACAGAACCGATCACAAAAGAAGTATTGGAAAGACTGACTTATCTGAACTGCGGCGGGGCAGATTCTTTGGAAGGTCTGGAATATGCAGTGAATCTCACAAGCCTTACCAGCAATTATGGAGGTCTTACGGATCTGAGCCCTTTGACAGGCCTGGAGAAACTTACGCAGATTGATGTGGGCTATAACCAGATTACAGAAATTCCTTCTTTGAGTCAATTGACGAATCTGAACAGCCTGCTCATTAATGGAAATCCTGTTTCCGTGATCGCAGATGATGTGAAATCAAGTGAGATTTTAGTGGATTTAAGTGCCGAGGCGCCGGCAGCAGAAGAAATCTTCCGGGACTATGTTTCCTTTGAACCGGTGAATCTTATGGAAAACAGCGGAAGCTATTATGTAAGTCCTGTTTCTTCCCACTTTAGGATTTTTGAGGCGAGTTTTTCTACCCAGGACAATGATATTATCCAGATAGATGGCAGTTACGGCGGCAGCGGCGTTCAGATTGAAATTCTGGGAACCGGAAGCGGGACAGTTGTGGCTGCTGTGGGAAATGCAACAAAAGAGATACCTGTAAATATTTCGCCGGTACAAGAGGAAGTGGAGGAAAACGAGAATATCCATACCCTTCCCCAGTTTACAGATACTAATTCCGATATGCTTTTATATGACGGAGAAATCTGGGATCTGTCGGGAGAGATGGCGGAAACCATTCCCAGTGAACGAAAAGTGACAAACTATGTATCCTGCAGAGTATATTACGGCAATCGTATTTTGTCGGATCTGACCGTTTTGGATGAAAACTCTACTCTCTATTACTGGCCGGCAAATGCGGATACAGGCGCTTACGAATCAGAGGTATGGGTAGCGGATAATGTCCGGACCATAACGCCTACAGGCTACATAGACAGTGAAGGAGCTTATCACTATTGGGAATACCAGTATGAGGAAGGGGAAGCAAGACCCCGGGAGCTTCGTGTAGTGCCCGGTGTAGACCATGTATCCGGAAATTATGCATATCTGGAGGATGGTTCTGCAATCTACTTTCTGAATACCGGATTCTTTACTGAAACGACTTATGACCTGGAAAATCCTATTCGGGAAGTAAAAGGCCAGTATATTCTGGACACAGAAGGGATTCTGTGGCAAAGGAATTCTAATGATTATGAGCAAATAGCAGATCAGGTTACTGATTTCTGCGAAAATGGCGCCTATATTTCCCAGGGAACCCTTTATTCCGGAAACGGTCAGGTCCTGGACACAGAGGTGGAGAGGATTGAAGATTCCGGAAGCCTGAATTATTATGTAAAAGGGAAGGATTACTATTGGATCCGCTATGATGATACCGTAGAATTATATGCTTCTGATGTAAAGAGCAGCCTGGATCGTCTATTCCTTCTTAATGACGGAACCCTTTGGGTAAATGGAACAGAGGAGGGATATCAGATCCTGTCATCTGTAGAGGAAATAAGCGGAGAATATGGAACTTATAACGCACTGCGCAAAGACGGTTCCGTATGGAGAGTGAATCCGCCTCTGGCGCCTTATATGATCTTCCAGTCCGAGGAAGGACCGGAGACTCCGGAGGAGATCCTGTGGAATAAGACAGATGAGGCTACAGGGATAAGTGCAACTGCCCAGGGAATTCCCGATTCTGTAATGCTTCAGGTGAATGCTGTATCAGAAGGAGATGAGGCCTACGGACAGGACTACGGACTGATCAGCGACTACATTACCGGTCAGGGAGGAGAAGACTTCAGGATTTATGATATTAAACTGGTGGATGAAAACGGCGGAACATATCAACCGGAAGATGGAAATATGGTAACGGTTTCCGTACCGAAGCCGGAGACCTTTGGCGAATCTGTAAAAGTTTATCATCAGAATGAGGATAAATCTATGACAGAGCTTGTCTCAGCTTCAGAAGAAGGAACGGTTGTATTTCAGACTCCAGGCTTCAGCCTTTTTGCTTTAGCAGATTTTGGAAGTATAGAGGTTCCGGAAGGCGCCGAAGATCCACAGAATCCTGAGGAACCGGAAAATCCACAGAATCCACAGGAACCGGGAAGCACTCAGGATCCAGATAACCAGCAGAACTCCCAGGAACCGGAAAGTTCTCAGGACTCCCAAAACCCGGAAAATGCCCAGGAGGCCGCAGATGAGAAACAGGATCAAGAATTGAAAAAGACAAATGAGGTGAAAAAAGGAACGCCGGTGAATCAGGTAAAATCCGGGACTGAAAATAAAAATTCCGTAAAAACAGGAGACGAAACACCGGTGGTCCTTTATGGATGCCTGGCATTGGCTGGAATCCTTGTGCTGTCAGGTGTGGGAATTTATGTCAGAAAGAAAAGATAGTACCGATTATCTGAACCAAAACAGAATAGATAATACTGCATAGCAGGAATAAAATGCGGCTCAGAGTCTTTAAAAGAGGACTTTGAGCTGCATTTGTAATTGTGTGATACTACGTTTTAGAAAACCTTGACAAGCATAGAGGACAGTGCTATGGTTATAAACGACAAATTCATAATTTGGCCACATATGCCAGAGGAAAAGTTCCAGAGATGGATTAAATGGGAATTCGGTGAGAATCCGAAACGATCCCGTCACTGTGATTGTGAGCAGACCGTATGATGTCACTGAGGTTTGACCTTGGGAAGGCACGGCGAGCGTTGAGCATAAGTCAGGAGACCTGCTTATCCTTTTACCTTGAGCTTCTTACGGACGATGGGAGTGCTCATTAATAAACCGGCATCAGGGAATTTATACACTTTTTTGTACTTTTCTATCTCTGCTGCTTTTTATGTGATATCCTGCCGACCGTAACATATAGTTACGGTCTTTTTTATTCTATAGGAAAGTTCTTTGAACTGTCCCACAGAATAAAATTTTGAGTGCGAGAGGTAGGGCAGAGAACTGCCAGATTGAATGAAACTGCAAAAGAAAGAAGAGGTAAAAAGTATGAAAGCGAAAAAAGTATTCCCATTACTGCTGCTCTCCCTACTGACCGCCGCCAGTATGACCGGATGCTGGGGAGAAAGTACAGAATCTGCAAGCATCCCGGGAACCGGTTCGGGAAACCGGGAGGATGAAGTGAACCAGGAAGCCTATGAAACAGAACAGGACAGTTCCGGGGGCAGGTCGATGACCTTCGGGATACAGAACTACAGCGGCGGCGGCCTTGATCCTGCCGCAGAAATAAACTGTGCCTGGAATCTTTCCCGCTATGGGGTGGGAGAGTGTCTGTTTAAATTCGACAACTCTATGAATGTGGTCAATACCCTGTGCGATACTTATACAGTCAATGATGATCATACAGAATGGGTGTTTCATATCCGGGAAGGCGTGAAGTTTTCTGACGGCTGCGACCTGACTCCGGAAGCTGTGAAAGCAAGTTTTGAACGGTTATTTGAAGAAGGCCCCAATGGCTCATCGGCTCCCCAGGTTTATCTGGAAACAGATGCAGAGATCACTGCCGACAATGAGACGGGAAATCTGACGATACGGACCACCACCCCGTATGTGGATCTGACCAAAAATCTGGCTTATCCGGTTATGGCTATTCTGGACGTGGAACATACCACAGATTATGATCACAGTCCCATCGGAACCGGCCCCTATGTGGCCGCTGATTTTCAGGAAGAGGTGGGCTATACCATGGCAGCCAATGAATATTACTGGG
This sequence comes from Blautia sp. An81, assembly GCF_002161285.1. Taxonomy (GTDB): domain Bacteria; phylum Bacillota; class Clostridia; order Lachnospirales; family Lachnospiraceae; genus Blautia; species Blautia ornithocaccae. Next base: position 69,573 of record NZ_NFHH01000009.1, read on the forward strand.
ACGGTGAGGTTCCTTTTGAATCTGTCGAGCTGCTGTATATGGGAGATGCCTCTGCAAAGGCTATGGCCCTTCAGTCCGGCCAGCTGGATCTGGCTGAAAACGTGACAAATATCAGTGACCTGAATACTCTTCGGGAGAACCCTGAATTTACCGTTACCATTGCCAGCAGTGTCCGCACCGGCCTGGCTCACATGAATATGGCCGAAGGCAGGCTGCTGTCCAATAAGACCCTCCGTGAAGCAGTGCTGATGGCTCTGGACGACGAGACCATGTGTTCTGTTACAGTAGGCGGATTGTATACTTCCGGCTATTCGGTCCTGCCTTCCAATCTGGACTATGGATATGAGAATCTGACGGATCCTTATCCCTATGACCAGAAGGCGGCAATACAGCTTCTGGATGAAGCGGGAATTGTGGATACTAACGGTGACGGAACCCGGGAGCTGGACGGACAGGAAGTGGTCCTCCATTATGTGACCTATTCCAACCGCTGCCTGGATGATTTTGCAGAAGCCATTCAACAGCAGCTTGCGGAAATCGGCATCGGGGTTGATCTGGAACTGGGGGATTCTGCCCGCCAGTGGGACAGCTACCAGTCCGGGGATTTTGACTTAAACGGATCCAATTGGACCACAGTAGGCACCGGAGATCCTACAGAATATCTGGCTGCGTGGTGTTCTGACTCAGGCTCTGATTACTGCGGCTATCAGAATGATGAATATGATGAATTATACAATCAGCTGAGTACTACTTTTGATGAAGACGAGCGCCGTGACATTATTCAGAGGATGCAGCAGATCCTTCTTGATGATGCGGCTGTGGTGGTTCACGGCTATTATAACAGCTCTATGATCTCCAGAAACGCTACTATCGGCGGCGCAGCGATCCATACGGCAGATTATTACTGGCTTACCAATGAAATATATCCTGCGGCCCAGTCTTGATGAGGGTATTTCAGTTTTCCCGGAAAAGCATAGCTTTTTCGGGAAATGCAGATTGTCCGCTCCAGGCGATGCCTGTGCAGAAAGGAGAGAAAATTTTGACTGCAAAATACTTAGGAAAAAGACTGATCCAGATGATCCTTGTAGCCTTGGGAATCAGTTTTTTGTCATTTTTGATCACTTACCTGGCACCTGGCGATCCGGTGCGCACCATGTATGCGGCTTCCGGAGTTGTACCAAGCGAAGAGGTCATCCAGCAGACACGGGAGGCTATGGGTCTGAACCGGCCCGTACTGGTCCAGTATTTTGACTGGCTGACAGGATGTCTTCATGGAGACTTCGGCACATCTTATGCCTATAACAACTCTGTTTCCGCTTTACTTTTGAATAGGCTCTGGCCTACGCTGAAGCTGTCTGTTTTTTCCTTGATCCTGATGCTTGTGATAGCCGTTCCCCTGGGCATGATACAGGCTACTCACAAGAACAGCCTTGTGGATTACGGTCTCCGGGGCCTCACATTTTTTGGCGTATCCATGCCGAATTTCTGGGTAGGTCTGCTGCTGATGCTGTTTTTCTGCGTCCGTTTGAAGCTTCTGCCTGTAGTCTGTTCGGGAGGGGACTTTCAAAGTATGATACTTCCGGCAGTCACCCTTGCGTTTGCCATGTCTGCCAAGTATACCCGTCAGGTACGTACGGCGATTCTGGAGGAGCTGAGCCAGGATTATGTTGTAGGAGCAAGAGCCAGAGGAGTAAAGGAATGGAAAATCCTGTGGATTAATGTATTTCCCAATTCCCTGCTGCCTCTGCTGACCATGCTGGGACTGTCCCTCGGCTCTCTATTGGGGGGCACTGCTGTGGTGGAGGTTATCTTTACCTATCCCGGACTGGGGAATCTGGCGGTATCTGCCATAACAGCATATGATTATCCCCTGATCCAGGGGTACGTCTTATGGATTTCTCTGATCTATATGGCGGTTAATCTGCTGGTGGATATTTCCTATAACCTGGTTGATCCAAGAATGAAAGAAAAGAGGTAGAGGAGAATGAAAATCAGAAATTTTATCATAAAAAACAAGTCCTTTTGTTTCTTTGCTTTCCTCGCCCTTCTGATTATCCTTACGGCTGTTTTTGCCCCGGTCATCACAGACGGGGTCAGTCCTTCAGAGGCCGTGCTGGGGGACGCTCTAAAGCCTCCCGGCAAAGAACATATTTTCGGAACCGACAAACTGGGGCGTGACATTTTTACCCGGGTGATCTATGGAGCCCGGACCAGTCTTGTGGCGGCCTTCTCTGTAGTGATTCTTATTTTTGTGCTGGGGACGGTCCTGGGAGTTCTGGCCGGTTATTTCGGCGGCTGGATAGATACTGTGATCATGCGTATCGCAGACCTGATGGTATCTTTTCCCGGGATGGTCTTCGCTATGGCCATTGCCGGTGTCCTGGGGGCAAGCATCAAAAATGCGGTGATCGCAGTAGCCTTGGTAAGCTGGACAAAATATGCCAGACTTGCCCGGAGCCTGGTGCTGAAGATCCGGAATCAGGATTATGTGGCAGCCGCCGTGGTCACAGGTTCCAGGACCTTTTATATACTGCGGAAATATATGATCCCTAATGTTCTTCCTACCTTGGTCATTACAGCTGCTACTGATATCGGAGGCATGATGCTGGAACTGGCAGGGCTTTCTTTCCTTGGCTTCGGCGCCAAGGCGCCTACGCCTGAATGGGGCCTGATGCTCAACGAAGGCCGCCAGTATATCCAGAATGCTTCCTGGATGATGATCTTCCCGGGAGCGGCGATTTTTATTGTAGTGGTGGTCTTTAATCTGCTGGGAGACGCCCTTCGGGATGTTCTGGATCCTAAAGATGAGTAGGAGGGGATTTTATGCTTGAGATAAAAAATGTTACCATATCCTATGGAGACCGTCCTACGGTTAAAAACTTTAGTATGGACCTTAAAAAAGGAGAGATTGCTTCTATCGTAGGCGAGTCCGGCTCAGGGAAAACCACCGTGATCCGGGCTGTGCTTGGCCTGCTGCCGGGAGGGGGCAAGGTCACAGAAGGGGACATCTTGTTTGAAGGAAAATGCCTGCTGGAAAACACAGCGGAAGAGTGGAGAAATCTCCGGGGCACAGATATGTCTATGATCTTTCAGGATTCCGGCGCCATGCTGAATCCTATCAGAAAAATCGGCAGTGTCTTTGTGGAATATATCCGCACTCACGAAAAGATCAGCAGGAAAGCTGCCTGGGAAAAAGGACGGGAAATGCTTGAACAGATGCGTCTGCCAAGCAGTGACAATATTATGAAATCTTATCCCTTCCAGCTTTCCGGCGGTATGCGGCAGCGGGTAGGCATTGCCATGGCTATGACCTTTCAGCCAAAGCTATTGCTGGCAGATGAGCCTACTTCTGCACTGGACGTGACTACCCAGGCCCAGATCGTAAGGCAGATGATGGAACTGCGGGAGGAGTGGGGAACAAGTATTATTATGGTTACCCACAATTTGGGAGTTGCAGCTTATATGTCCGATCAGATCCTGGTAATGAAAGAGGGACAGATTGCAGATACCGGCAGCCGGGATCAGATCCTGAAAGGGGGCCGCAGCATTTATACACAGGAACTTTTAGAGGCGGTTCCTTCTCTGGGAGGTGAGCGTTATGTTTGATGAAAAGGACTTGCTGCTGGAGGCAAGACATGTGACCCGCCGTTTTCCTGCTTCAGGGGGCAGAGTGCTGACCGCCTGCAACGACGTTAATCTGAAATTTTACAAGGGGAAAACTCTGGGACTGATCGGAGAGTCCGGCTGCGGAAAATCTACTTTTATGCGTCTTGTAGTGCGGCTGGACATTCCCACTGAAGGGGAGATTATTTTCAGGGGAAAGGATCTGACAAAGCTGAAAGGAGAGGAACTGCGTCAGACCCGCCAGCATATCCAGATGGTTTTTCAGGATCCTAACAGTTCCTTTCATCCCAAAATGCGTATCCGGGATATTCTCTGCGAACCTCTTATGAACTTCGGCCGGATCAAGGCTTCGCAGAAAGAGGAGACAGCCCGGAAACTTCTGAAAGCTGTAGACCTTCCCGGCGACTTTGCAGACCGTTTTCCCCACAGTATGTCCGGCGGGCAGCGGCAGAGAATTGCCATTGCCCGGGCTATTGCCCTGGAACCGGAACTGATCATCATGGATGAAGCTACCTGCGCCTTAGATGTGTCTGTGCAGAAAACCATTATCCAACTGGTCTGCAGGCTGCAGAAAGAAAAAAATATTGCCATCGGATTTATCGCCCATGATCTGGGACTGATCCAGTCTTTTGCCTATCAGATCGCTGTCATGTATCTGGGAAATATTGTGGAGATCATTCCCGGCGAGGAGGTGGAAAAGGCAAAGCACCCTTATACACGTACTTTGATTGATTCCATTTTTGATCCGAAGATGGACTTTTATAAAAAGATAGAGCCAATGGACAGCGAGATCCCCAGTCCTCTGGATATGCCTCCGGGCTGCCCTTTCCAGACCCGCTGCGAATCTTGCAGGGAATTGTGCAGGAAAGAGCGCCCTGTACTGAAGATGATTGGAGAAGAGCATGAAGTAGCCTGTCATCTGTTTGACGGATCAGGGAAGAGGGAGAGAAGTATGCCTCAGGCTGAAGCCAAAAAGAATTGCTTTTTTCACAGGAATCCCCTATAATGGGAACGGTAACGGAACCAGCTCCAAAGGGGCAGTTCACAAAAAAGGAAAAGGGGTAAATTTATGCTGAAAGGTAAAACAGTTGTGCTGGCAGTGACAGGAAGCATTGCCGCATACAAAATCGCTTCCCTTGCCAGCGCCCTGAAAAAGCTTCATGCTGACGTACACATGCTGATGACAAAAAACGCAGAGAACTTTATTAATCCCATTACTTTTGAGACTCTGACGGGAAATAAGTGCCTGATCGATACTTTCGACAGGAACTTTCAGTACAATGTGGAACATGTGGCACTGGCAAAAAAAGCAGATGTGGTTATGGTGGCTCCGGCTTCGGCCAATGTGATCGGGAAGATCGCCCATGGCATTGCCGATGACATGCTGACCACCACAGTGATGGCCTGCCGCTGCAAAAAAATCTTTGCGCCGGCTATGAATACCCAGATGTTCGAGAATCCCATTGTTCAGGATAATCTGAAGACACTGGAGCACTATGGCTGTGAGGTGATCAGTCCGGCTTCCGGTTATCTGGCCTGCGGAGATACCGGTCAGGGGAAAATGCCGGAACCGGAGCTGCTTCTCCAGTATATCCTAAAGGAGATCGCTTTCCCGAAAGATCTGGAGGGAAAGAAGGTTCTGGTCACTGCAGGACCTACTCAGGAACCCATAGATCCGGTGCGGTACATTACCAATCATTCATCCGGGAAAATGGGCTATGCTCTGGCAAAGATGGCCATGCTGAGAGGGGCTCAGGTTACCCTGGTGTCGGGTCCTGCAGCGATTACGCCGCCGGAATTTGTAGAAGTGGTTCCTGTGGTAACTGCAGAGGATATGTTCCAGGAAGTGACCAGCCGGGCAGGAGAACAGGATATTATCATCAAAGCAGCGGCAGTGGCGGACTACCGGCCCAAAACTGTCAGCCAGGAAAAGGTGAAGAAACAGGGAGAGGATATTTCCCTGGAGATGGAAAGGACCAGGGATATTCTCAAATATCTGGGAGAGCATAAGAAACAGGGACAGTTTCTCTGCGGATTTTCTATGGAGACAGAGAATATGCTGGAAAATTCCAGGAAAAAACTGAAAAACAAAAATCTGGACATGATCGTGGCCAACAATCTCAAGGTAGAAGGAGCAGGATTTGCCGGAAATACCAATGTGATCACCATGATCACAGAAAAAGAGGAAGTTTCACTTGAAAAAATGTTAAAAGAGGAGGCAGCCTTAAAAATTCTGGACCAGATTTTAAAGAACATGGCACAGGCGTAAAATCAGGCCTGAACCTTAAAGAACAAGAGCAGAAAGAGATTTCTGTGCCAAAAGTATTGTATCTCAAAAAAGAACGATAACAAGGAGGCAATTATGAATCATTATCAGAACACAGCAGCCAGGCGGACGCCTGGAGATAACAGACGACAGATCAGAAGTATGGTGCAGACCGCCATTTTCGGGGCGATTATTGTGATCATGGCTTTTACCCCTTTTCTCGGATATATCCCTCTGGGATTTACAAGAGCCACGATTATCCACATCCCCGTTATACTGGCGTCTCTGCTTCTGGGACCAAAGAAAGGAGCGGGTCTGGGATTTCTTTTTGGCCTTACCAGCTTCATTAACAACACTATGAACCCTACCGTCACATCTTTTGTTTTTACACCCTTTTATAATCTTGGAGCGTTCAGCGGCGGAATCGGAAGCATCCTTATCTGCTTCGTTCCCAGGATATTGGTAGGAGTGGTTCCCTGCTTTGTCTACAAGGGAGTGAAAAAGTTCGGGACAAGCAAGGGAGTTTCCAATCTGGGACTGATCCTGGCGGGAATTTCAGGTGCACTGGTGAATACTTTGCTGGTCATGAACATGATCTTTCTGTTTTTCAGAGAAGCTTATGCGGCGGCCAATGAGGTGGCTGTCCAGGCCGTATACGGATTCATCTTATCTGTTATTGGAATCAATGGAGTTCCTGAAGCCATTGTGGCAGGGATCCTTACCTTCTTTATCGGACGTGTGCTGATGAAAAAGAATATCAGGGAAAGATTAGGTTTTACTTATGATTTTAGCGATTGATATCGGAAATACAAATATTGTCATTGGCTGTATCCAGAAAGGAGAGTGTCTTTTTGTGGAGCGCCTTTCCACTGTCCATACCAAGACAGAACTGGAATATGCCATTGATATCAAAAATGTTTTGGACATTTACCATATCCGGCAGGAACAGCTGGAAGGAGGGATTATTTCCTCTGTGGTTCCCCAGGTGACCAGGGCGGCAAAGCTGGCAGTAGAAAAAATACTGAAAAAGGAAGTCCTGATCGTGGGAGCGGGCATTAAGACAGGCTTGAATATCCGGATTGACAACCCGGCTCAGCTGGGAAGTGATCTGGTGGTGGACTCTGTGGCGGGGATTGCCGAATATCCGGTGCCTTTGCTGATTTTTGACCTGGGTACCGCAAATACGGTATGTGTTATTGACCGGAATAAAAACTATATTGGCGGTATGATTTATCCGGGTATCGGAGTATCTTTGGATTCTCTGACGGCCCATGCTTCTCAGCTTGGAGGAATCAGCCTGGAGGCTCCGGAACACATTATTGGAAAGAACACCACAGAATGTATGAAAAGCGGTGTGATCTACAGTGCAGCGGCAGCAATGGATGGAATCATTGACCGGCTGGAGAAAGAACTGGGAGAGACGGCTACAGTAATCGCTACTGGCGGACTGGCTAAAAGGATCGTTCCTCATTGCCGGAGAAAAGTGATTTTAGATGATAACCTGCTGCTGAAGGGGCTGTATATCATTTATCAGAAAAACCGGAAATAACCGGATATATATTTTGGGACAGGCACTGCCGCCGGGAATTGTATTAGTAAATTTCCGGCGGTATTTTTTGCCGCTTTTACCCCTATTTTCTGAAATTCCTCCAAATAATTCTTGACATAGAAAGTCAGGAATGTTATCCTACAGATAGGTTAGTAACAACTAACTCGTGTGAATAATCATTTTATAGCAGGTCCTTCCGGGGAAAGACCGGACACCTTTTTCCAGAAGGACCTTACCGGAATCTGGCTGCCTGGCAGGCGGATAAATGATATAGGAAAGGATGGTATTTCAGAGATGAAGAAAAATCTGACCATTGAAAAAGTAATCGGAAGGGAAATTATTGATTCCAGAGGAAATCCTACTGTGGAAGCTCAGGTATATCTGGCAGACGGAACTGTGGCTCTGGCCGCTGCTCCAAGCGGCGCCTCTACAGGAGAATTTGAGGCTCTGGAGCTGAGAGATAAAGATAAAGGCCGTTTCCAGGGGAAAGGAGTCTTGAAAGCAGTAGAGAATATCAATACAGCAATCTCCCAGACACTTACAGGGATGGATGCTTCTGACACCTATGGTATAGATAAGGTTATGATTGAGTTAGATGGAACTAATGACAAATCCAATCTGGGAGCCAATGCTATCCTGGCAGTTTCCATTGCATGCGCCAGAGCCGCTGCAGCGTCTCTTCAGATTCCTCTTTACCGCTTCCTTGGCGGTGTTTCAGGAAATAAACTGCCGGTTCCCATGATGAATATCTTAAACGGCGGCGCTCATGCGGCCAACACAGTAGATGTCCAGGAGTTTATGATCATGCCGGCAGGAGCGCCCAGTTTTAAAGAAGGCCTTCGCTGGTGTACAGAGGTTTTCCACAGTCTCCAGTCTCTTCTGAAATCCAAAGGACTGGCTACCTCTGTAGGAGATGAAGGTGGTTTTGCACCGGATCTTGCCAGTGACGAAGAAGCTATCCAGTATATTCTGGAGGCAGTAAAGATGGCTGGATACGAGCCGGGAAAAGACTTTGTCCTGGCTATGGACGCAGCCTCCAGCGAGTGGAAAGGGGAGAAGAAGGGAGAGTATATTCTTCCCAAATGCGGAAAGAAATTTACTTCTGCAGAATTGGTGGAGCACTGGAAAGGCCTCTGTGAGAAATATCCTATTTACTCTATCGAAGACGGTCTGGATGAGGAAGACTGGGAAGGCTGGCAGATGCTGACAAAAGAACTGGGAGAAAAAGTTCAGTTGGTAGGGGACGATCTTTTTGTTACCAACACCCAGAGACTTTCCAAGGGAATCGGCCTGGGCTGCGGCAATTCTATCCTGATCAAGCTGAACCAGATCGGTTCTGTGTCGGAGACCCTGGAAGCTATCAAAATGGCACATAAGGCAGGTTACACCGCTATTTCCTCCCACCGTTCCGGAGAGACGGAAGATACGACTATCGCAGATCTGGCCGTGGCTTTAAATACCTGCCAGATCAAGACCGGAGCTCCCAGCAGAAGCGAAAGAGTTGCCAAGTACAACCGCCTGCTGAGGATTGAGGAAGAACTGAAGGAAGCGGCCTGCTATCCGGGATTTGACGCATTTAACATTAAAAAATAAGGAGGACAACAGATGTCATTAATTGGTAAAAAAGTAAGTGATTTTAAAGTACAGGCCTATGTAAAGGGTGAATTTAAGGAGGTGACACAGGAAGACATCCTGGGACGGTGGAGCGTATTTTTCTTCTATCCCGCAGATTTTACCTTTGTTTGCCCTACAGAGCTGGAAGACCTGGCTGATAAGTATGAGGAATTCCAGAAGATCGGCTGCGATGTTTACTCTGTTTCCTGTGATACTCATTACGTGCACAAAGCTTGGCATGACGCCTCTGAACGGATCCGGAAGATCCAGTATCCGATGCTGGCAGATCCTACCGGCAAACTGGCCAGAGACTTTGATGTGATGATCGAAGAAGACGGACTGGCAGAAAGAGGAGATTTTATTGTGAATCCTCAGGGAGAGATCGTGGCCTATGAGGTGACTGCAGGAAATGTAGGAAGAAATGCAGATGAGATCTTCCGAAGAGTCCAGGCTTCTCAGTTTGTGGCAGAACACGGAGATGAGGTTTGCCCGGCAAAATGGCAGCCTGGAGCAGAAACACTGAAACCAAGCCTTGATTTAGTAGGATTGTTATAATGGCAGATAAATTTTATGACGGCGTGATCATCGGCGGCGGCCCTGCAGGGCTTGCCGCTGCCATTTATCTGGCCAGGGCCAGGTATCGGGTACTGGTCATTGAAAAAGAGACTATCGGAGGGCAGATCACCATTACTTCAGAGGTGGTCAACTATCCCGGAGTCCTTCATACAGACGGGAAAAAGCTTACAGAAGAAATGAGGAAACAGGCTCAGAACTTCGGCGCTGAATTCTTAAAAGCCCAGGTAACCAGTCTGGCTCTGGAAGGAGACAAGAAAAAAATCCTGACAGATAAAGGGGAGATCCAGGCCCTGGGAGTGGTCCTTGCCACGGGAGCAAGCCCCAGACAGGCGGGATTTAAAGGAGAAGAGGAATTTCGGGGCAGAGGAGTGGCCTACTGCGCTACCTGTGACGGCGAGTTCTTTACAGGGAAAGATATTTTTGTAGTGGGTGGCGGATTTGCAGCGGTAGAGGAAGCTCTTTTCCTTACCAGATATGCCAGAAAGATCAGAGTGGTGGTAAGAGGAAAAGAAATTAACTGCGCCGGCCCTGCAGTAGAGGAGCTCCTGGCCCATCCGGATATTTCCGTATCCTTTGAAACGGAAATTACAGAAGCCGGGGGAAAGGACATGCTGGAGTATGTGGTCCTCAGAAAGAAAGACACAGGGGAGATCTTCACTGTTCAGGCAGAGGAGGGAGAAAACCTGGGAATCTTTGTTTTCGCAGGCTATGTTCCGGCCACAGAATTGTTCCGGGATCAGGTAAAGGTCAGCGATAAAGGCTATCTTCTGGCAAATCGGAAACAGGAGACAAACGTGCCTGGGGTCTACGGCGCAGGAGATGTCTGCGAGAAAGAACTGCGCCAGGTAGTCACGGCTGTATCCGACGGCGCAGTAGCCGCAGCTTCCATGGAAAAATATCTTTTTTCCATATATCAGAAACTGGGGATCAAAAGAGAGAAAAGGAAGATAACAGAAGTAAAAAAGCCGGCTCAGGGGGAAGAAAAGGAAAAAATATCCTCTGGTGGGGAAGGATTTCTTACAGAAGAGATGAAAGAATCTTTAGTTCCGGTATTTGCCAGGTTTGAAAAGGAAATCCTGGTTAAGGTTTATCTGGATGCTTCCTATTTGTCCCGGGAGGTGGAAGGATTTATCCGGGAAATGGAACCTTTAAGTGAAAAGGTCCGCTATGAGATACAGAGAGCCGGAGCAGAAGGAGTAACCTGCCCATCTCTGCGGATCTGCGACAGCCAGGGGAATTACCTTGGGGCAGAATTCCACGGAGTTCCCGGAGGCCATGAATTTAATTCTTTTATTATCGCTTTATATAATGGGGCGGGGCCCGGCCAGTCTATGGGAGAAGATATCCGGCGGCGGATCCAAAATATCACCGGGAAGACAGATCTGAAGATTGCAGTTTCTCTGTCCTGTACCATGTGCCCGGATGTGGTTATGGCGGCCCAGAAGATTGCGCTGGAAAATCCTCTGGTCACAGCGGAAATGTTTGATCTGGCCCATTATCCGGAGCTGAAAGAGAAGTATCAGATCATGAGCGTTCCCTGCCTGATCCTGAATGACAGCAGAGTTTCCTTTGGAAAGAAGGGGATCGGACAGATTCTGGACCTGCTGGAAGAAACCGCAGAGGAAATATAAAAACAGAACTATATAAAAGGAGCTGGCACATGAATCAAATTCGAGAATATTTCATGTGCCAGCTCCTTTTTCCGGCAGATGGCCAGAATTATTTTTTCCTATAGGTCAGCAGCAGGCTGGAGTTTATGATCACCAGCACAGATCCTGCATTGTGGACGAGAGCGCCTACTACGGGGTTCAGGATCCCTGTAATCGCCAGTATGATGGCTGCAAAATTCAAAGTCATGGAGAATGCCAGATTGCATTTGATCGTAGTCATCATCTTTCTGGACAGAGAAACCAGATGTGGAAGCTCCTTGATGTCATCATTTACCAGAGCAATATCGGCTGCGTCTACAGCAATATCACTTCCCACTCCGCCCATGGCAATGCTCACATGGGCTTTTTTCAGTGCAGGAGCATCGTTGATGCCATCTCCGATCATACATACCATTTCTTTTTTTTCCTGGGAAGAGGCTATGTAATTGAGCTTATCCTCCGGGAGACAGCCGGCATGGACTTTATCAATATGCAGCTGATCAGCAATGGTCCTGGCAGCATTTTCATGATCCCCGGTCATAAGTACGGGAGTGAGGCCAAGCTGTTTCAGCCTGCTGATCATTTCAGGAGCAGTTTCCCTCAGGGTATCCCAAAGGGCCGCAAATCCGCCGAACCTTTTTTCAATTCCCAGATAAATAAGAGTGCAGCCCTTTTGTATATAGTCTGCTGCAGAATCCAGGGCTTTTTGAGGTATGGAAATCTGATTCTCCTCCAGGAGAGAGGGATTGCCTGCCAGCACCTCCACGTGATCTGCCATGGCTTTTACGCCTTTGCCCGGGAGCATGGAAAAGGATTGGGGAGCTTCAGGTGCAGTCTCAGGATAAGACTGCTTGTATCCCTGGACTACTGCTTTGCCAAGGGGGTGTTCTGAACGAAGCTCAGCTTCGGCGGCAAGAAGGTATAGTTTTTCAGAGGAAATATCCGGTGAGAAACTTTCTACAGCCGCTACCTGAGGTTTCCCATAAGTGAGGGTTCCTGTCTTGTCAAAGGCAACTTGAGAGACCTGAGCCAGGCGCTCCAGAGCGTCACCTTCTCTTACCAGGAAACCATGCTTTGTAGCATTTCCGATGGCCGCCATGATGGCGGTGGGAGTGGCCAGTACCAGGGCACAGGGACAGAAGACTACCAGTATGGTCACAGCCCGGATGATCTGGCCGGATATCAGCCAGGTAAGAGCTGCAGCAGTCAGAGCGATGACCACGATCCAGGTGGCCCACCGGTCTGCCAGCCTTACGATCTTGGCCTTTCCGGCATCAGCAGACTGGACCAGACGGATCATCCGCCAGATAGAGCTGTCTTCCCCTACTCTTGAAGCTTTCATATCAAAAGAACCGAACTGGTTGACCGTTCCGCTGGATACCTCGTCTCCCGGACCTTTGTCTACCGGAAGAGATTCTCCTGTCATAACAGCTTGATCCACGGAGGTCTCTCCGGATAGGATCACCCCGTCTACAGGGATAGTCTCTCCCGGAAGAACCCGGAGTACATCATTGACAGCCACCTCTTTAGCCGGCAGGAGGATTTCTTTGCCGTTTAAGATCTTTCGTGCAGTTAAAGGGGTAAGGTGCACCAGCTTTTCAATACCAGCTCTTGCCTTGGCTACAGTAAGTTCTTCTAAAAGAGAACCGATCTGCATGATAAAGGCTACTTCGCCGGCGGCAAAGATCTCTCCGATGATCACCGAAGCAATCAGAGCCAGAGATACTAATACGTCTGCTTTAATGTCAAAACGTGTGACAAGGCCTTCTATGGCTTCTTTGATGATCGGGATCCCGCAGAGAAGAATGGCGATCCATGCTGTGTTAAAAAGAATACCTTCCGGCTCCAGAAAACTGATCAGCAGAGAGAGACCGGAGATCACGAGAAATAAAATGCTTCTTTTTGTTTCATTGAGAAACAAGTCTTTCATAGATGAAATCATAGCGCTCCTTCTTTCTTAAAATATACATATGGGGGTATATGTATAATATACCCATAGGGGTATATGAGTCAAGAGAATTTCAGAGAATTACAGAAGACTTTTGTGAGATAATTTTTATATAAAAATTAAATTGACAGAAGACATGGAATGTGGTATGTTGAATTTAAATAAAGGGTTTTTGCTGCTGACGTATAAAATGGAGTACCATGATGTGGCAAGAGCTGATAGAGAAGCCGGACGTCTGGGCGACATTTATCGGATAAGCGATAAATGCCGCCTTTTTTTTATCAGAAGAGAGGAGGAATCTTTCATTGAGCAGATTAAGTATTATTACACAGAACAAAGCCCAGGCGACAGTAGAAGAACTGTATAAAGACCTGGAAAGACGGATCAGCGCCAGTCCTCCCGGACTATGTCCTGTGGACCTGGCCTCGTCTTTTTTGAAACTTTGTCATGCCCAGTCCTGTGGAAAGTGTGTACCCTGCAGGGTAGGACTGGGCCAGCTCCAGAAGCTGATGGAGCAGGTTCTGGACGGACAGGCGGACCTTTCCGTGATCGATCTTATCGAAAAAACCGCACGGAATATTTTTTATTCCGCAGACTGCGCCATCGGCTATGAAGCTGCCAGAATGGTTTTAAAAGGAATCCGCGGATTCAGAGATGATTTCGAGGAACATATTTTAAGAGGAAGATGTAAATTTGAACTGAACCAGCCGGTTCCCTGTGTATCCCAATGTCCGGCAGGAGTGGATATTCCCGGTTATGTAGCTTTGGTAGCAGAGGGCCGATACGGGGATGCGGTGCGGCTGATCCGAAAAGATAATCCCCTTCCTGCAGTCTGCGGCCTGATCTGTGAACATCCCTGCGAGGTACGGTGCCGCAGGACCATGGTAGATGATCCGGTAAATATCCGAGGATTGAAACGATTTGCAGTAGATCATGCAGGAGATGTTCCCCTTCCTGTACCGGCGGTGGCTACAGGAAAGAAGGTAGCTGTTATAGGAGGCGGTCCGGGAGGTATCAGTGCGGCTTATTATCTCACCCTTATGGGACACGAGGTGACCATCTTTGAGCAGAGAAAGAAACTGGGCGGCATGCTCCGCTATGGAATCCCCAATTACCGTCTGCCAAGAGAGGAACTGGACCGGGAGATCAACCATCTTTTAAGTCTGGGCATTCATGTAAAGACAGAGGTAACGGTGGGAGAGGATCCCAATATCGCAGATTTAAGAGAAGAGTATGATGCAGTCTATATTGCTATCGGTGCACATATTGACAGAAAGATCGGCATTGAAGGGGAAGAAGCCCAAGGCGTCATCTCTGCTGTGGAACTTCTCCGGGAAATCGGAGACGACGAGATGCCGGATTTCACAGGAAAGGAAATCGTCGTTATAGGCGGCGGCAACGTGGCCATGGATGTGGCCCGGTCTGCGGTGCGCCTGGGAGCAAAACGGGTGCGGATCGCATACCGGAGACGGCGGGTAGACATGACTGCTATGGAAGAGGAAATCGAGGGAGCCATTGAAGAGGGCTGTGAACTTCTGGATCTTCATGCGCCGTTAAGAATCGAGGTTGATGACCAGGGCCGGGCGGCAGCTTTGTGGGTGCAGCCTCAGATCATCGGCCCTATGAAACATGGAAGACCGGTTCCCATGGTATCTACAAAAGCGCCTGTGCGTCTTGGCTGTGATATTGTGATCGTGGCCATCGGCCAGGGCATTGAATCAAAAGAATTTGAAAAACAGGGAATCCCGGTGAAACGTGGCGTTATCGAGGCTATGAGCTGGAGCGGCGTAAAGACCAAAGATATTACCGGCGTCTTTGCAGGAGGTGACTGTGTTACCGGACCGGCCACGGTTATCCGGGCAATCGCCGCAGGCAAGGTGGCGGCGGCCAATATCGATGAATTCCTGGGATACAATCATGTGATCTCCGCAGATGTGGAAATCCCCAGAGTACGTCTGGATGATAACCGCAGCTGCGCCAGAGTAAATATGAAGGTTCGTCAGGCTTCTGAGAGGATCAAGGACTTTGAGCTGATTGAAGAAGGAATGACCTGTGAAGAGGCTTGTCAGGAAGCCAGAAGATGTATCCGCTGTGATCACTTTGGATTTGGTATTCTGAAAGGAGGCAGGATTGAAAAATGGTAAAACTGACGATTAACGGAAAAAACGTGGAAGTAAAGGAAGGAACCACTATTTTAGACGCTGCGTCTCAGGCCGGGATCCGGATTCCAACCCTGTGCTTCCTGAAAGATATTAATGAAATCGGCGCCTGCCGTGTCTGTGTGGTAGAGGTAAAGGACTGTGCAAAGCTGGTGACTGCCTGCAACAATGAAGTGTGGGACGGTATGGAAGTGTTTACCAACAGTCCCAAAGTCCGGGAGAGCCGGAGAAATAACGTGGAACTGATTCTGTCACAGCATGACTGCAAATGCGCCACCTGTGTGCGGAGCGGCAACTGCAGCCTTCAGACCATTTCCAATGATCTGGGGATCCTGGATCTGCCCTTTGAGATTGAACTGCCCAGGTCCCGGTGGCCTATGGAATTTCCTCTGATCCGTGATGCGGGAAAATGTATCAAGTGTATGCGCTGTGTGCAGGTCTGTGATAAGATACAAAGCCTGAATATCTGGGATGTGGCAGGAACCGGATCCAGGACAACGGTAGATGTTTCCAGAAACAGGAAGATCAATGAATCTGACTGTGCTCTCTGCGGCCAGTGCATTACCCATTGCCCGGTAGGAGCATTAAGGGAAAGAGATGACCGCCGCAGGGTCCTGGATGCCCTGGCAGATCCAGAAAAGATCACAGTGGTCCAGCTTGCTCCGGCAGTCCGCACTTCCTGGGGAGAGTCTTTCGGCCTGTCCCGGGAGTTTGCAACCGTTAAAAGACTGGTAGCTGCTCTGCGGCAGATTGGATTTGATTATATTTTCGATACCAATTTCAGCGCAGACCTGACCATCATGGAAGAGGGCAGTGAATTTCTGGAGAGACTGAAAAAAGGCGATCTGGAGAAATACCCCATGTTTACTTCCTGCTGCCCCGGCTGGGTAAGATTTATGAAATCCCAGTATCCGGATATGGTGGATCAGCTGTCCAGCGCAAAATCTCCCCAGCAGATGTTTGGGGCAGTGGCAAAATCCTATTATGCCCAGCTTTTGGGAGTGGATCCCTCCAGGATCTTTTCCCTGTCTATCATGCCCTGTATTGCAAAAAAACATGAATGCGATATTCCGGTGATGAACGACGCTGGCGCCGGGCAGGATGTAGATGCAGTGCTGACTACCAGAGAGGTTGTCCGCCTGATCCGTTCTGAACATATTGATCCTTCCAGACTGGAAGAGGAGGAATTCGATACGCCTCTGGGAACCGGAACCGGAGCAGGGGTTATTTTCGGAGCTACCGGCGGTGTCATGGAAGCAGCTCTGCGTACTGCCTATTATCTGGTAACAGGAAGAAACCCGGATCCGGACTCTTTTAAAAAGGTCAGGGGAATGGAAGGATGGAAAGAAGCAGAATTCAATCTGGCAGGACAGACCATCCGGGTGGCGGTTGCCAGCGGACTGGGCAATACAAGAAAACTGATGAAGGCTATCCGGAAAGGCAGAGTAAAATATGATTTCGTAGAGATCATGGCCTGTCCCGGCGGCTGCACCGGCGGCGGAGGGCAGCCTATCAAGGACGGAGAAGAATTGTCTGAAGTGAGAAACACGGTGCTTTACGGGCTGGATAAAGTAAACAATCTGCGTTTTTCCCATGAGAATCCTTCCGTGATCAAATGCTATCAGGATTACCTGGGAGCGCCTCTTTCTGAAACGGCCCACCATCTCCTTCATACGGATCACCATGCATGGAAGATGCCTGGGGAAGAATGAGAGAGTGCACAGCACGTAGTAATCCGTAGGTATCATAGTTAGGGGCTTTTGCCCCCAACATCATAGGATAAGAAAGGAGCTGTCGCATTAATCAAAATCGAGAATATTTATACATTTTATTGCTCAGTCTGTGCCGCTTTGAGCCTATGGTCTCAAAGCTATGCTCGACAAATTCGCATAAAATGTATAAATATTCCTGACATATGACTAATGCGACAGCCCCTTTTCTGTACGTCTATAAAAATGTTTATCAGGACGGGTTTAGGACATTCGGGAGAAATGTTCGATGGCTTTGGCGAATTCTGCAATGGTCTTATCTGCATCGCCATGTTCGATGCCGTCTCTTACACAGTGATTTAAATGGCCCTCCAGAACCACCTGCCCTACCTTGTGCAGGGCACTTTTGGCGGCGTTTATCTGTATCAGAACATCCTCACAGGGAACATCCTCATCAATCATTTTGTCTATAGCATTCAACTGTCCCATGATCTTCTTCATGCGCCGGTGAAGGTTGGGAGCATCCATACATTGTTTCATTATCGGTACCTGCCTTTCTCAAAGAATAAAGATATTATAGCACCTGCCAGGAATTATGGGAAGAAGAGATACTTTAAAGAAAGACTATAAATATACACCGGCTTGCTCTAAAAGCGTGTTATTTATACGATTGATAATGGCCGCTATATAATTTGTGTTGCAGATATTGGCAATAGAGGGGATGTTTACAAAAGATATTGATGAAGTGATTACTAATAGGCAGGGCACAGTACAATCTGACTGTGTCTTGCTTCTTTTATAAGAAAATCCTTGACTTAGAGCAGGGTACAGGTTGTATGCTTATAGCAATAATATTCTAAAGAAAGGATGAAGACTATGACCATAGCAGAAGTCAGCAAAAAATATGATATTTCCCAGGACACCCTTCGTTATTATGAGCGGATCGGACTGATCCCGCCAGTTCCCAGGACAAAAAGCGGAATACGAAATTACGACGAGGCTTCCTGCGGCTGGGTGGAAATGATGAAGTGTATGAGAAAAGCAGGCGTACAGATTGAGGCCCTTATAGAGTATGTGGACCTTTTTCAGAAGGGAGACGATACCATTGAGGCCAGAAAAAATATCCTGGTGGACCAGAGAGAGCAGCTGATATCCCGGATGGAAGAAATGCAGGAATCTCTGGAACGGCTGAATCAGAAAATCGAGAACTATGACCGGGATATGAGAAATGCAGAGAAACGTTTAAGAGACCTGGAAGAAAAAAGACAGGGAGCATGAAATTCAATATTATGAAGGAGAACCCCATGGAAAATCTGGAAGGAATCTGCAGCCGTATTGGTCTGCAGGAAGAGGTAAGAGAGAAGATTTCAGAGATAGAACAGAAGAGCGAACTATCCTGGGCAGAAAAGGAAATCCCTGCTCTTACCGAGGAAAAAAACTGGAAGAAAGCAAGAGAGGAACTGAAGAAAAATCTGGGAGAAGACCCCAATGGAATGAAAATGCTGTTCTGTATGCTGAAAGCTGCGGTGATTTCCTGGGAAAAATATCAGAAGAAAGGCATAGAACCGGAAATTTTTGATGAGACAATGAAATGCTTTTCCAGATTTGTGGGAGAACACAGAATCAGCTATGGCTCCTATGGCTTTGACCGGGATTTCTGGACTGGAAGACAGCTTTCCCTCCAGCTTTTCAGGATTGGAGAACTGGAATATGAAAAGGTGGAGGATGAAAAAGAGGGCAGATATATTTCAATCCATATACCTTCAGATGCAGATATGAAAGAAGAAAATCTCAGGAAGTCTCTTCAGGAGGCTGGGGAATTTTTTCAGAAATATTACCCTGGGTGGAGTCGGCTCCCATATAAATGCTGTTCCTGGCTCCTCAGCCCTGTCTTAAAGGGCCTTCTGGGAGAGGGTTCCAGAATACTGGCTTTCCAGGATATGTTCCAGATAGAAGAAGTCTATCAAGACTCTGATGCATTTCTGGAATGGGTGTTTAAAAGAAAAGATATTCCTCTGGAAAAACTGCCCGAAAACACTTCTCTTCAGAGGAATATAAAAGCCCATCTCCTCTCCGGAGGCTGGGTAGGAGAAGGGATGGGCAGACTGATAGAAATCTAGCCCAGAGCTGGCCGGGACAGAGTCAGCCCTGGAACTCTTTTAGAGCGGCAGCTACAGACCGGGACATTTCCAGAGAAAAGTCTGCCTGATATTTCCGCTGACAGAATCGCTGCATCCACTGGTCAAAGTCGGAGCCTTTTAAATCAGCAATGTTTTGGCGGATTTCTTCCGGAGAAAAATCAGGATAGGCATTTTCATGGACAATAAAGTCCAGGGCAGCCCTTTTGGGTTTTTCTCTTTCCTGCTGCTGAGGAGTAGGATATCCGAAGACCAGCATCAGCGCCGGAAAGACAAACTCAGGAAGATGGAGCAGTTCCCGATGGAGCTCATAGTTTTCCATTATATCTCCGATATAACAGGAACCGATTCCCAGGCTTTCTGCTGCAGTAACGGCATTTTGGGCAGCAATAGCAGCGTCTTCTACGGCAAGGAGAAAATCTCCGGGGCCGGGCCTTCTTGGGGAGCAGCCTGCGAGAGTGAAAGCCTGATACCACTTGTGAAAATCTGCACAGAAGATCAGGACCATTTTCCCAGTGGCAATAAAAGGCTGGTTGTCACAGGTCACAGACAGTTTGTCTTTTAATTCCTGGCTGGTAATATCCAGAATGGTGTACATTTGCTGATTTCCGGCAGTAGGGGCTTCTGTGGCGGCTCTAAGAATTTTTTCTTTGCAGTCAGAGGAAATTTCCCGGTCTGTATAAGAGCGGACAGACTTTCTGACAGCCAGTGCTTTTATGATTTCATTCAATGTTTAGGATCCTCCTTTTTATGCGAATTGTTCTGCTTCAGATCATTATAGGAAAAAAGTGGATTTTTGTCTACCGGCAGGGTATTTTTTCTTGAACAGCTCCATGAAAATGAATATAATAAATACAAGTGCAGAAAGGAGGATTTTTCTATGAAGGATAGTAACTGTGCATATTGTATGGGAGGAGAACTGCTGGATAAATTTGGGATTAAGATCTGTGATCTGGATGTGAGCCAGCTGATCCTGTTTAAAGAGCAGAGTAAACCGGGAAGGTGCATTGTAGCCTATAAAGATCATGTAAGCGAGATCGTAGATATCAGTGACGAGGAGAGAAATCGGTTTATGGCAGATGTGACTCGGGCAGCGAGAGCTCTCCACAAAGCATTTCATCCCGACAAAGTAAACTATGGAGCATATGGAGATACAGGCTGCCATCTTCACATGCATCTGGTGCCTAAATACCAGGGCCAGGATGAATGGGGCGGAGTCTTCCAGATGAATCCGGATAAGAAATACCTCAGTCAGGAAGAATATGAAGAAATGATCGAAAAGATCAAAGAGTGTCTTTAAAAAATTTTGAAAAAGAAAAGAGTGGGACCGCCTCATCTGGCAAAATCGGAATGTCTCCGGCATATGCCAAATGGGGCGGTCTCCATTACTTAGGGACAGGAGACGGCTGGGAAAATGAGCCGTCTCCTGTCTTTTGACAGCTCTCCTGAATTTACAGGGCATTGTAAACATCTGCAAGAATTTTCAGGAGAAATTCCTGATCAAAGCGGCTGGTATCTATGCACATCTGATAATTGCTTAAATCCTGCCACTTTTCGTCCGTAAAGAATTCATAATAGGATTTCCTGGTCTTATCCATCTTTTTTACCAGGGTTCTGGCGCTTTTTTCTTCTCTTCCCAGGCGTTCCATGATAGACTGAACACGGTACTCAAAAGGCGCATAGACAAAGAGGCTGAAACACTTATCGCCTAAGATGTAGTTTGCGCATCGGCCCACAATGATACAGTCCTCTTTTTGAGACAGTTCCTGGATCACCTGACTTTGGGTTTCAAATAAAACATCATTCATAGGGTGAAAATGATACTGGGGCTGCATCTGCATCTGTTCTTTTACAGGAAGCCGCCATTGACTGGCTTTCTTTTCATCTACTTTTTCCAGTTCTTTATAAGGAATCTGATTTTTTTCACTGGCCAGCTGGATCAGCTCTTTATCATAAAATCCAATCCCCAGTTTTTCGGCAAGAGCCTTTCCCAGAAGCCTTCCCCCGCTTCCATACATTCGATTGATCGTAATAATACGATGTGCCATAGAAATACCTCCCTTCTGCAGACACGATATTTTATGGTTAAATTATAGCACAGATTCGTAAAATCCTCCATGAAAAAGAAACCATAAAGAAGAATAAAATTGATGAAAATCGGGAATAAAAGGGGAAAATAACAGATACTGTTGCTTTTTCTGAAAATTTATATTATATTAAAGAATGAAATGCCAAAAACAAGGGCAAAAATAGAACAAATTCTATATGTGACATGGGAAAAAGGAGCAGTAAAATGGAAAACAGAAATCGTGACAATACCACGAAATCGGCAAAAAAGAAAAAGAAGCGGATAAACCGCACTTTCCGTACTGTGGGAAAATTTCTGGTACTTATACAGATGCTTTTGACCCTGATTTTTATCGCATTTACCTGGAGACTGGGTATGATTCCTGTAAAATATGTAGCAGGTCTGGGGGCAATCCTCCTAGTATTTGCAGCAGTTTTATTTACATTCCAGTCTATTTCCAGGGGGAAGGCGATTATCAGCAAATTGGTCAGCCTGCTGATGTCAGCTGTGCTGATATTCGGATCTGTATATTTGTACCGGACGCATAATGCAATATGGGATATCAGTGGGGATACCCTGGGAACTCAGATAAACAGTATGCTAGTAGCAGTGAGAAGCGATGATCCGGCAGAAAAGGTGTCTGATACTTCTGACTATATATATGGCGTTCAACATGCAGAAGACGGAAGTGATGTGGACAAAGCTATGGAAATGGTCAATGAAGAAGCCGGAACAGAAGTTATGACAGCAGAGTACGAAACTTTGAATGAACAAGCGGGAGCCCTTTTAGATGGAAGCGTTCAGGCTATTGTTTATAACGAGGGTTACGGCAGTATCCTGGATGAGGTTTATGAAAACTTCCAGGGGCAGATAAAGATCATTGCTCAGTACAGCATTGAAACAGAGACCGATACGGCAATCCAGGGCGAGGCAGCTGAGGTAAATGTAAAGAACGAAACATTTAGTGTTTATATCAGCGGAATTGATGTATATGGACCGGTAAGTACCAAGAGCAGAAGCGACGTAAATATCATTGCTACTGTAAATCCGAGTACAAAACAGATCCTGCTTACCAATACGCCAAGAGATTATTATGTGACCATCCCTGGAGTAAGTGGAGACAGTAAAGATAAGCTGACTCATGCAGGTATTTATGGTGTGGACAAGTCTATGGAGACTCTGGAGAACCTTTATGGTATTGAAATTCCTTTCTATGCAAGGGTGAACTTTACTTCTCTGATCACTCTGGTAGACGCCATGGGGGGCATTGATGTAAATTCTGAGTATGCCTTTACTACTAATGGTGACGGCGGCGTTGCGCTCAATGTTCAGGAAGGTATCAACCATTTTGACGGACAACAGGCTCTGGCTTTCTCAAGAGAACGTTATAGTCTTGAAGGAGGAGATAACCAGAGAGGAAAGAACCAGATGGCGGTTATCCAGGCTATGATCCAGAAGATGCTGACACCGGAGATGCTGCTGAAGGCTCCGGATCTGATCTCTCAGGTCAGTGACAGTGTAGAGACAAATATGGCTATGGATCAGATTCAGGAACTGATTCAGAGTCAGTTAAACAGCGGCGGCAGCTGGAACATCAAGTCAGTAGCAGCAGAGGGAACTGGAGACAGCCAGTACTGTTATTCTATGCCAGGGACTGCTCTGTATGTTATGCAGCCAGATCAGGCAAGTGTGGACAGCATAAAGAGCGAGATGCAGGCTGTGACAAATGGAGAAATCCTTACACAGTAATTTGCATATAGCAGAATATAATGAAGCAAAGAGGGGATTCCTCAGTCATTTAGGACTTTGGAATCCCCTCTTTTTTAATCCTGCAAAGCAGGATTCCTAAAAAACACTCAAGTACGGAGATATGAGCGCATATTTTTCAGCGCATGTTTTTCCAGGCGGCTGACCTGAGCCTGGGAAATGCCGATTTCCTGGGCTACTTCCATCTGAGTTTTTCCCTGGTAAAAACGCATCTCTATAATATTTCTGTCCCTTTCATCCAGACGTTTCAGGGCTTCTTTCAGAGAAATATCTTCTACCCAGTTTTCCTCTTTATTTTTTTTGTCACTGATCTGATCCATGACATACAGTGTGTCTCCGCCTTCTGTATATACTGGTTCATATAGGCTTACCGGGCTTTGGATAGCATCCAGAGCATAGACGATCTCTTCTTTCTCAATTCCAATCTCACTGGCGATTTCATTGATGGTAGGCTCTTTCAGATTTTGTTTTATATAGTTTTCTTTTGCATAAATAGCTTTGTAGGCTGTGTCTCTTAAAGAACGGCTGACCCGGATAGAATTGTTGTCCCGGAGATAACGGCGGATTTCTCCAATGATCATGGGGACGGCATAAGTAGAAAATTTTACATTCAGAGTGGTATCAAAGTTGTCGATGGCTTTTATCAGGCCGATGCAGCCGATCTGGAATAAATCATCGGGATTTTCACTGCTGCTGGAAAAACGTTTGATAACGCTTAAGACCAGACGGAGATTTCCTTTGATATACTGTTCTCTCGCTTCCATGTCACCTTGTTTTATCCGTTCAAACAACACCTCTTTTTCATCATTTGTGAGAATGGGAAGTCGTGAAGTGTTCACTCCGCAGATTTCAACCTTATTAAGTGCCATAGCAAGAATCCTCCTGTCGCATAATAGAAATGCTGCTAATGCAGATGTTCTCTTAAAATGATTCTCACCAGGCAGAAACAATATACGGCTAAGGAGAAAATTTAATAAAGTTTTGACCCTTGACAGTAACAAAACCTTTACTTTTGCGGACAGATAAATACTTATATTAGAAAAAATGAGAAATTTTGAAAAAAACTGTTGACATTTCTGCGAAACATATTATATAATAGCAAAGCAGTCGGCGATAAGGCCGAATGAGAACGGGATCTTAGCTCAGCTGGGAGAGCATCTGCCTTACAAGCAGAGGGTCATAGGTTCGAGCCCTATAGGTCCCATTCTTTTGCAAAAAAGCAGAAGAGAAATGTGGCGAGATAGCTCAGTTGGCTAGAGCATACGGTTCATACCCGTAGTGTCGAGGGTTCGAATCCCCCTCTCGCTACTTGCCGAAAGGCATTAAAAATGAAATGGGATCTTAGCTCAGCTGGGAGAGCATCTGCCTTACAAGCAGAGGGTCATAGGTTCGAGCCCTATAGGTCCCATTCTTTTGCGAAAAAAGCAGAAGAGGAATATGGCGAGATAGCTCAGTTGGCTAGAGCATACGGTTCATACCCGTAGTGTCGAGGGTTCGAATCCCCCTCTCGCTATGAATAAAAACAGGCTGTCCTTTTGGACGGCCTGTTTTCTTTTACATAAAATCTGATATTTGCTGAAGAGATGGACAGAAGGAAGTATGCAGAACTCAGAGCTTCCTGGTCTTGGCGATGCAAGCCCGCACTGCATCCATTACTGCAGAACGCATACCTTCTTTTTCCAGTACGTTTACTCCTTCTATGGTGGTGCCTCCGGGAGAGCAGACCATATCTTTCAGAGCTCCGGGATGAAGGCCGGTTTCCAGGACCATTTTTGCACTTCCTAAAACAGACTGGGCTGCAAATTCATAAGCCTGTTTTCTGGGCATTCCCTCGGCTACTGCACCGTCTGCCAGGGCTTCTATGAACATAAAGACAAATGCAGGAGAACTTCCGCTGACAGCTCCTACGATATCCAGGATAGGCTCTGTGACTACTGCAGCTTTTCCGAAAGAGCCTAAAAGACTGAGGACTTTGGAAATTTCTTCCTGAGATACCAGATCATCGGGACAAACGCCGGTGATCCCTTCACCTACCAGAGCGGGAGTGTTGGGCATGGTGCGGATAATCTTGCGGTTCTGACCAAAATGTTCTTTCAGCCATGCCAGAGTCTTTCCGGCAGCAATGGATACAAGGACCTGCTCTTTTTTCAGACTATCTCGGATCTGATCAGCTACTTCTTCACAGAACTGAGGTTTTACAGCCAGAAAAAGATAATCTGCCTGGGAGGCTACAGCCAGGTTGTCTATAGTACAGGTAATGCCCAAAGTGTCCTGTACCTTTAGGGCAGAGGATTCTGTTTTTACAGAGGCAATGATTTCTTCTCTGGTTACGATTCCCTTTTTTAATGCGCCGTTAATGACTGCAGAAGCCATATTTCCGCAGCCGATAAATCCAAATTTCATTTATGAGACCTCCTGTTGTTTTTTCTCCATTATGAAGGCCGGGGGAGAATTTTGCAAGAGTGAATTACGCAGGTGTCCCTTGTAACCCCAGTCCAGATGTGCTATCCTAAAAGACAGCAGTCTGGCTGATGACCGGACTATTTTCGTGAGATAAAGGAGAAGAAAATTATGAACATAAGCAAAGAAGTATTTACCGTTTATCACTGTAAATCCTGCAACAAGATCGAGGTGACCCAGTATATTTCCAGAGAGCAGATGGAAGAGCTGGGATTTACTGAAGAAGAGCTGCGGCCTATCTGCCCGGTTACTGGAAGTTCAGACCTGGAAGAACTTGGCCAGATGACAGAGAATGAACTGCGCCATTTTTCCTACAGCGACGTTGAAGGAATCAAGAAATATATGGAGGACAGAAAAAATCCGGCTCCTCGTCTGTAGGAACGGTGTCAATTCCCGGAAAAGTACATATTTTATAATATACCCCGCGCAAGAAAAAGCCTGCTGCGGGGCTTTTCTTTCATATTGTTTCTGAAAGAATGAGAAGATGTATTTTAGGAAGGGAGAAAAGCATGAAAAAGATTACCGCTTTCCTTTGTACTGGGATTCTGGCCCTGGGGCTTTTGCTTACAGGCTGCGGGGAAGATAAGACAGCAGAAGAAACCGGAGAAGAAACTGCCCAAAGAGAAGAACTGCAAAGAGTTACACTGAACGAAGTTGCCCATTCTATTTTTTACGCGCCTCAGTACGTGGCTATAGAAGAGGGCTATTTTGTGGAAGAAGGCATTAAGCTGGAATTAGTTACCGGTTTTGGGGCTGATAAGGTAATGGCTTCTGTGCTTTCGGGAGAATCAGATATTGGCTTTATGGGGTCAGAATCTTCTATTTACGCCTATCAGCAGGGAGCCAACGATCCGGTGATAAACTTTGCCCAGCTTACCCAGAGAGCCGGAAACTTTGTGGTGGCAAGAGAAGAAATGCCGGATTTCCAGTGGACAGATCTGATTGGCAGGGATGTTCTCGGAGGAAGAAAAAGCGGAATGCCGGAAATGGTTTTTGAGTATATCCTGAAACAGAAGGGAATCGATCCGGATAAAGATCTGAATATTGACCGCAGCATTGATTTTGGCTCTACAGCGGCGGCTTTTGCAGGAGGACAGGGAGAATTCAGTATTGAATTTGAGCCTTCCGCCACTGCCCTGGAACAGGAAGGGGCAGGATATGTTGTGGCATCCTGCGGTGTAGAATCCGGATATGTGCCATATACGGCATACAGTGCTAAAAAAAGCTATATAGAAAAGAATCCGGAAATCATACAGGGATTTGTCAATGCTCTTCAGCGGGGGATGGATTATGTGAATACCCATACTCCTGAGGAGATAGCCAGGATCATCCAGCCTCAGTTTGAGGAAAATGACCTGGAAACCATTACTACGATTGTGGAGAGATATCAGGAGCAGGATACCTGGAAAGAAAATCTTATCTTCCAGGAAGAAAGCTTTGAACTGCTCCAGGATATTCTGGACAGTGCAGGGGAGCTGGAAGAGAGAGTTCCCTATGAGGAACTGGTAGATGTATCCTATGCTGAAAAAGCTGTGGAAAAGTAGCAGAAGATAAAGATAAGCAGCCGGAAAGGGATGGCTTCAAAGAGAAAGCTTTCAGACAGTTTCCGGCTGCTTTAAAATACGGTCAGGAAAGGTCTCCTCTGTTTTGGACGGATAAATCTTTCCTGGAAAGGGTGCTGTTGTGGTAGGCGCTTGAGAATGTTACATCCTCTCCAAACCATTCCGGGGGAATAAAGGCGTTGGCTTTTTCTTCTGTAGGAAATTCCACTTCTGCCAGCCAAAGTCCTTCATAAGGTTCGTCAAAGACATCCAGTTCAATGGTGAGGCCGTCAGTAAGGGGAAGAAGGTATCTTGTTTTGGAAAGGATGATCCCGTCTGCCTTTTTGAGGAGATGCTCATAGGCTTCTTTGTTCAGAGGAAGGTTGTATTCCTCCCGGACCATCAGACCTCCGCCTTTATAGGTGAGAAAATAATCTGTATCCTGACGGCGGATACGGACTACGGGATTTGTGCAGAGATAGGCCTGCTGAATTTTTTTATGAGGATAACTTTCCAGATCATCCGGAAGCCTGTGTATCAGATATTTTCTCTCAATTTCCATGGATATGCCTCCTGTTTCTTTTTCTTAAGTTATATCACAGACAGAGGGAAAAGCAAAGGGCCGGATTTCTTAATAAAAATTTTAAATCAGGCAGCGGCAAAGTATGTTACAATATTCCATAGGCAGCCGGATTCAGGAGGAAAGAAAAGTCCTCCATGAAACAGGCAAAAAGGAAAGAGAGGAAAAAATAATGGCAAATGTGTATGTGTTTACAGCAGATGGATTTGAAGAAATAGAAGGGCTGACTGTGGTAGATCTGATGAGAAGAGCAGGAGCCCAGGTACAGATGGTTTCCATCAGCGACGGGCTGGCTGTAAAAGGCAGCCATGGGATTGAGATCAAAGCCGATACTTTTTTTGAAGATGTGGATTTTGGACAGGCAGATCTTCTGGTGCTCCCGGGAGGTATGCCGGGAACCCTTCATCTGGGAGAGCATCAGGGACTTACAAAGCTTCTTACTGAGACTGCGGCCCAGGGAAAGAGAGTGGCGGCTATCTGTGCAGCCCCCAGCGTACTGGGAGGGCTGGGACTGCTGAAGGGAAAAAGGGCAGTGTGCTATCCAGGCTTTGAGGACAAGCTTACAGGGGCTCAGGTAGGAACGGAAGAGGTGGTCACAGACGGCAATATTACCACCAGCAGAGGCCTCGGAACAGCAATCCCCTTTGCCCTGGAGCTGATTTCCCTCCTTTTCGGGCAGGAAAAGGCAGAAGAAATAGGGGCATCTGTAATATACAGCGGCAGATGACATAGAATTTCTGCAAAAAAATACTGGCGTTTTCCTTTTCCTTGTGATATACTGTGTTAATGACTGTAAGTATGAGAAAAAACGCTGTTCTAAAAAGCGTATTTACAGAACAGAAGGTATATAGAAATTCAAGGAGGAATCATTAACAATGAGTGTACAGGTAGAAAACTTAGAAAAGAACATGGCAAAGCTGACTGTAGAAGTCAGCCCGGAGGATTTTGAAAAAGCAGTACAGGCTGCTTATATGAAGAACAAAAACAGAATTACAATCCCCGGATTCCGTAAAGGAAAAGCTCCCCGTATCATGATTGAAAAAATGTACGGCGCCGGTATTTTCTATGAAGATGCTGCAAATGCACTGATCCAGGAAGAGTATCCAAAGGCTGCTGAGGAAAGCAAGCTGGATATCGTGTCTCAGCCTGAGATCGACATTGTTCAGATTGAAAAGGGCAAATCCTTTATCTTTACTGCAGAAGTTGCTGTAAAACCAGAGGTAACCCTGGGCGAGTATAAAGGAGTAGAGGTAGAAGTTTCTCCTGTAGAAGTAACTGAGGAAGAAGTTGCCGGTGAATTAAGAAAAGAGCAGGAAAACAACTCCAGAACCATCGACGTAGATGACAGATCTGTAGAACAGGGCGATATGATCACTCTGGACTTTGAAGGATTTGTAGATGGAGAGGCTTTTGAAGGGGGAAAAGGAACAGACTATCCTCTGACTATCGGTTCTAATTCCTTTATCCCAGGATTTGAGGATCAGCTGGTAGGCGCCCAGATCGGCGAGGAGAAAGAAGTAAATGTTACTTTCCCTGAGAACTACCATGCAAATGATCTGGCTGGAAAACCTGCCGTATTTAAATGCACAGTAAAATCCATTAAGGTAAAAGAGCTGCCTGAACTGGATGATGAATTTGCAAAAGATGTTTCTGAGTTTGATACTCTGGAAGAGTACAAGGCAGACATCGAGAAAAACCTGAAAGAGCGCAAGGAAGAAGTTGCCAAGAGAGAAAGAGAAGATAAGGCAGTTGATGCTGTTATTGCGAATGCTCAGATGGATATCCCTGAACCAATGATCCAGAATCAGATCAATCAGCTGATGCAGGACTTCATCAGAAGAATGCAGGCACAGGGACTGTCTATTGACCAGTACTATCAGTTTACAGGTCTTGACAACGCAAAAGTTCAGGAGCAGATGAGACCTCAGGCACTGAAGAGAATCCAGAGCCGTCTGGTACTGGAGAAGATCGCAGAGGTTGAGAATATCCAGATTTCTGATGAGAAATTTGATGAAGAAGTAAAGAGAATGGCTGACATGTACAAGATGGAAGCCGATAAATTAAAAGAAATGATGGGTGACTATGAGAAAGAGCAGATCAAGATGGATATGGCTGTTCAGGAAGCAGTTACCCTGGTTGCAGACGCTGCAAAGACAGTAGAAAAAAAGGAAGAGGAAAAAGCTGAGTAATTTTACTGCCTTTGACAGACAAATAGGAGGAATTTCATGAGCTTAGTACCATATGTCATTGAACAGACCAGCCGTGGAGAGAGAAGCTACGACATTTATTCCAGATTATTAAAAGACAGGATTATCTTTCTGGGTGAGGAAGTGACAGATGTGTCCGCAAACCTGATCGTGGCACAGCTTCTTTTCCTGGAATCTGAGGATCCGGGAAAGGATATTCATTTATATATCAACAGCCCGGGAGGTTCTGTCACTGCAGGTATGGCTATTTATGATACCATGCAGTATATAAAGTGTGACGTGTCTACCATCTGTATGGGACTGGCAGCCAGCATGGGGGCCTTCCTTCTGGCAGGAGGCACCAAAGGAAAACGTATGGCTCTTCCCAATGCGGAAATTATGATACACCAGCCTTCCGGCGGCGCAAAAGGTCAGGCGACTGAGATAGAGATTGTGGCAGAGCAGATTCTGAAGACTAAGCACAGACTGAATTCTATTCTGGCACAGAATACAGGCCAGACCCTGGAGACAATTGCAAGAGATACGGAAAGAGACAACTATATGACTGCTGAAGAGGCAAAGGCATATGGTTTGATCGATACTGTTATCCAGCATAGATAGTGACTGAAGATAAGACTCCTGCAAGTACATGCGGGGGTCTTTCAGCTTTCAGGACAAAAAAGGGCATAGTAGAAGAAAGGAAAGAATAATGGCAATGAAGGGAAATGATACAAAAATCAGGTGTTCCTTTTGCGGTAAGACAGATGACCAGGTAAAGAAATTGATCGCAGGGCCTAACGGCACTTATATCTGTGATGAATGTGTGGGAATCTGCGCGGAAATTATTGATGAAGAACTGGGGGCAGACTTTGAAAATGAAATGTCTGATGAGATCAATCTGCTCAAGCCTCAGGAAATTAAAAACTTTTTAGACGAATATGTTATCGGACAGGAAGAGGCAAAAAAGGTGCTTTCTGTAGCAGTATACAATCACTATAAGAGAGTTCTGGCAGGCAGTTCATCAGATGTGGAACTGCAGAAAAGCAACATCCTTATGCTTGGTCCTACCGGTTCTGGAAAGACCCTTTTGGCCCAGACACTGGCAAGGCTTTTAAATGTGCCCTTTGCCATTGCAGATGCCACTACCCTGACAGAAGCCGGATATGTGGGAGAAGATGTAGAAAATATTCTTCTGAAGCTGATCCAGGCAGCAGACTATGATATTGACCGTGCCCAGTACGGAATTATCTATATAGATGAGATTGATAAGATCACAAGAAAATCGGAAAATGCTTCTATTACCAGAGATGTTTCCGGAGAAGGCGTGCAGCAGGCTCTTCTGAAGATCGTGGAGGGGACTGTGGCAAATGTTCCTCCACAGGGAGGCAGAAAGCATCCCCAGCAGGAGTTTATCCAGATTGATACTACGAATATTCTTTTTATCTGTGGAGGAGCCTTTGAGGGACTGGATAAGATCATTGAGACAAGAAAAGATACAAAATCTATTGGTTTTAATACAGTGATCACATCTCCCCAGGAGAAAAATGTAGGTGAACTTCTGAAAGAGGTTATGCCTCAGGATCTGGTACGCTTTGGACTGATTCCTGAGTTTGTAGGACGTGTGCCGGTAGTGGTTTCTCTCAATGCCCTGGACCGCCAGGCTTTGGTGCAGATCCTTACAGAGCCTAAGAACTCCCTGGTACGTCAGTACCAGGCTCTTTTCGACCTGGACGGCATAGAGCTGCATTTTGAAGAAGGCGCTTTGGAAGCTATTGCGGACAAATCCATGGAGAGAAAGACGGGAGCCAGAGGTCTGAGAGCTATTATGGAAAGTGTTCTTATGGATATTATGTACACATCTCCTTCTGACGAGAGCATCAGTTCCTGTACGATAACTAAAGAGACAGTGGATGGAAAAGAACCTCCGGTTTTGGAGCACAGGGAACTTCCGGCTGCTTCCAGAAGAAGTAAAAGCAGCGGACGGAAGAAGAAAGAGACCCCGGAAATTGCATAATTACAAGACACAAAAGCAAAAGGAGGAGCGGCTATGAGTGACATGATACAGTATTTGCCGGCTATCGCTCTGAGAGGCACTACCATTCTTCCGGATATGATCGTACATTTTGACGTGAGCAGAAGGAAGTCTGTAAAGGCTCTTGAGAAAGCTATGGTGGAAGACCAGAGAGTTTTTCTGATTACCCAGAAAGTTCCTCAGACAGAAGATCCAAGCCAGGAGGATTTATATAAAATCGGGACTATAGCAGTAATCAAGCAGCTTGTAAAAACGAAAAACGGAATCATTCAGGTCCTTGTAGAGGGGAAAGAAAGGGGAGAACTTCTTCACCTCGATGGAGAAGGCCATTATCTGGAGGCAGAGGTGGCAGCTTTTGATCCGTCTCTGAACAGTGCTCTGGATGAAAATGTGAAAGAGGCTATGCTCAGAGGCATAAAAGAAATTTTTATCCGTTACTGTAATGAAAATCCCAAACTGAGCAAAGATCTGGCTGGCCAGATCCTGGAGATCCAGGATGTGGAGAAAGTCATTGATCAGATAGCGGTAAATCTCCCCATGAAATACGAAGATAAACAGAAAATTCTGGAAGCCGTATCCCTGGAGGACCGCTATGAAATCCTGGGAATGATCCTGACCAATGAAGTGCAGATCATGGAAATCCGCATGGAGCTTAATAAGAAAGTAAAAGAGCGGGTGGATAAAAATCAGAGAGACTATATTCTCAGAGAACAGATGAAAGTAATACAGGAAGAACTGGGAGATGGAGATGCCCTGTCTGAGGCAGATCAGTTCCGGGAACAGACTGAAAAGCTGAAGGCTTCAAAGGAAGTAAAGGAACGGATCTACAAGGAAATTGACCGGTTCAAAAAATCCGCTGCAGTCCAGGCTGAGGCGGGAGTTATGCGGAGCTATATCGA
Organism: Blautia sp. An81; assembly: GCF_002161285.1. Taxonomy (GTDB): domain Bacteria; phylum Bacillota; class Clostridia; order Lachnospirales; family Lachnospiraceae; genus Blautia; species Blautia ornithocaccae. Next base: position 102,338 of record NZ_NFHH01000009.1, read on the forward strand.
GACGCTGCTGTCCCTGCCCTGGGATAAGGCTTCCAGAGACAGCAAGAATCTGAAAGAAGCTAACCGCATACTGGAAGAAGATCACTATGGTCTGGAAAAAGTAAAAGAAAGAATCATGGAATTTCTGGCTGTCCGGGCCCTGACCAAGAAGGGGGAAAGTCCTATCTTATGTCTGGTAGGGCCCCCTGGAACAGGAAAAACCTCTATTGCCAGATCTGTGGCAAGAGCCCTTCGGAAGGAGTATGTAAGGATTTCTCTTGGGGGCGTACGGGATGAGGCAGAAATCCGGGGACACAGAAGAACATATATTGGAGCCATGCCGGGAAGGATCGCAAACGGTCTGATCCAGGCAGGAGTGAAGAATCCACTTATGCTCCTGGATGAGATTGACAAGGTAAGCAGTGACTACAAAGGAGACACTTCATCGGCTCTTCTGGAAGTGCTGGATTCGGAACAGAATGTGAAATTCCGGGATAACTATGTAGAAATTCCCCTGGATCTGTCTGAGGTATTGTTTATTGCTACGGCAAATGACCTTCAGACTATACCAAGACCTTTGCTGGACAGAATGGAGATCATTGAGATCAGCAGCTATACGGAGAACGAAAAATGGCATATTGCCTGGGAGCATTTGATTCCAAAACAGATAAAGGCTCACGGCCTGAAGGAAAATCAGCTGAGAATTGAAGAAGATGCTCTGGGAAAAATCATCAACGGCTATACGAAAGAAGCGGGAGTGAGAAATCTGGAGCGGAAGATTGGGGATATATGCAGGAAAACCGCCAGAAGAATCATGGAGGACAAGGAAGAAGAGGTCACTGTTACGGCAGATAATCTGGAAGATTTTCTGGGAAGAGCCAAATATACTCCTCAGAAAAAGAATCAGACAGATGAGGTGGGCATTGTCCGCGGGCTGGCATGGACCAGCGTAGGGGGCGATACTCTTCAGATAGAAGTAAATCTTATGCCGGGAAAAGGAGATTTTCTTCTTACCGGACAGCTGGGAGATGTAATGAAAGAGTCGGCCCAGGCAGGTATCAGCTATATCCGCTCTGTGTCAGATAAATATGGCATTGACCCGGAATTTTTCCAGAAAAATGATTTACATATCCATATTCCAGAAGGAGCAGTTCCAAAGGATGGACCTTCTGCAGGAATCACTATGGCTACAGCGATGCTGTCTGCCATTACAGGAACACCTGTAAAAGCGGATCTGGCTATGACAGGAGAGATTACTTTAAGAGGAAGAGTACTTCCTATCGGCGGTCTGAAAGAGAAACTTCTGGCAGCGAAAAGCGCAGGGATAGGAACCGTGCTGATACCTTCCGAGAACCAGGCAGATGTTGGGGAAATGGATAAAGAGATTACCCAGGGGCTGGAGATCATTCCTGTAAATACTATGGAAGATGTGCTGAAATATGCACTTGTTGTAAAGCAGAACTCATAAAATGGAGGAAAATACATGATCATTAAACATGTGGCGCTGGATACAGTCTGCGGGATTACCAGTATCCTGCCGGATAATCAGGTGCCGGAAATTGCATTTGCCGGGAAATCAAACGTGGGAAAATCATCTTTGATAAATGCGCTGATGAACAGAAAATCTCTGGCCCGTACCAGTTCTTCACCTGGAAAGACCCAGACGATCAATTTCTATAATATTAATCATGAAATGTATCTGGTGGATCTTCCAGGATATGGGTACGCAAAAGTTTCTCAGTCGGTAAAGGAGCAGTGGGGGAAACTTATCGAGAAATATCTTCACCACTCAAAACAGCTGAAAGCCGTGTTTCTCCTGGTAGATATCCGCCATAGACCCTCTGAGAATGATAAGATGATGTATGACTGGATTGTTTATAATGGATATGATCCTATTATAATTGCTACAAAGGCAGATAAACTGAAAAGAAGTCAGATTCAGAAATATCTTAAAGAGGTAAGGGAAGGACTGAAGCTTCCTTCCGAAACAAAGGTAATCCCCTTTTCTGCTATGTCTAAGCAGGGAAGAGAGGAGATCTGGGAGCTGATTGAAGATTTTTTGCATCATGACGGGGGACAGGAAGAATGATCCGTGGATGGAGCTTCCTGCGTATAGAAAAGAAGGATAAAATATGCTAAAAGGAATAATTTTTGATATGGACGGCGTTCTGATCAACAGTGAACCCTTTCATTATAGAGTCTGGAAGGAAACTCTCAGACAAAGAGGTGTGAATCTGGAATACCAGGTTTACAAAGCGTGTATCGGTTCTACCGTGGGATTTTTGATGGGGCTTCTACATGAACATTATGGGATTGATGCCCAGGATTCCTCTCTGGTTAGAGAGATGCAGGAGATGAAGAAGAAACTGATAAAGAAGGAAGGCTATCCCCCTCTTATTCCTTATGTTAAAGAACTTTTGCAGAATCTTTCAGGGGCCGGTTATCAGCTGGCAGTTGCCTCTTCTTCACCTCTGGCGTATATTGAAGAGGTAATGAAACACTGGGAGATCGGGCAGTATTTTACCCATCTGATCAGCGGAGAATCTGTAAAAAACCCTAAGCCTGCACCAGATGTATTTCTGAAAGCAGCGGAAAAACTGGGAGTCTTTCCGGAAGAATGCATTGTAGTGGAAGACTCAGAAAACGGCTGTAAGGCGGCAAAAAATGCAGGGATGACCTGTATTGCCTATTATAATCCGGATTCCGGAAAACAGGATCTGGGAAGCGCCTACATGATCATTGAAGGATACGAAGAGATTGACAGCGCCTTTATGGAAAAGGCTTATTGCCACAGCCACCATCTTCCGGCTCTGGTCTGTGAGACTAATCGGCTTGTAATACGAGAGATGAAGAAGACAGATATCCCGAGGCTTATGGAAATCTGCAGTCAGGAAACGTCAAGAGACGCCTGTGAAGGAGTGGCAAAGCCTCTTTCAGAGGAGCTGGAAGGATTTGACGCTTATCGTTCCTATATGTATGAGCTCTGCGATATGGGATACTGGTCGGTGCTGAAAAAAGATACTGGAGAAATTATCGGAAGAGCAGGAGTAGAGCCAAAGTTCTGGAACCGAAAAAAAACCGTGGTGGAACTTGGCTATATTATAGATGAAAAATACCGCCGTCAGGGCTACGCTTATGAAGCCTGCCAGGGAATCATCCAAGAGGCGGCCAAAAGAGGTGCGGTCTACCTCCACTGCCGGATAAAAAGCAGTAATAAGGCTTCGGTGAACCTGGCAGAAAAGCTGGGATTTCAGAAAATCAATTATCACCTGGAAGAAGACGGAGAGGACATGGAAGTTTGGCGGTATACCTGCTAAAAGCAAAGAGGAAACTTTATTTAGGAAAGGTTTTTCAGATTAAAACAGATGACTATGGAAATCATAAAAGCCAGAAAACTGAAATATGATTATTTAAAATATGACGATAACGGACAGGCTTCAGAGAGCCATACGGCAGTTGAAGATATAGACCTGGATATCCGGCCCGGACAGTTTATTTCCATATTGGGGCATAACGGCTCAGGAAAGTCTACCCTGGCAAAACATATGAATGCTCTGCTGATTCCCACAGAAGGGACCATCTGGGTAGACGGCATGGATACAGCCATGGAGCCGGAGTTATGGAAAATCCGGCAAAAATCCGGCATGGTTTTCCAGAATCCGGACAACCAGATCATCGGAACGGTAGTAGAAGAGGATGTGGGATTTGGACCGGAAAATCTGGGAATTCCCACAGAAGGCATCTGGAGCAGAGTGAACAGGAGTCTGGAAGCGGTAGGAATGACGCCATTCCGCCACCGCTCCCCTAATAAGCTGTCCGGAGGTCAGAAACAGAGGGTAGCCATTGCAGGAGTTATGGCTATGCAGCCCAAATGTATTATTATGGACGAACCTACCGCCATGCTGGACCCAAACGGCAGAAAAGAGGTGCTGGAGGCGGTCCATGAGTTAAACAGAAAAGAAGGAATCACCGTAATCCTCATTACCCATTATATGGAAGAGGTTATTGATTCCGACAGAGTGTTTGTTATGGATCAGGGCCATATCGTGATGCAGGGAACACCCAGGGAGATTTTTTCCAGAGTAGAGGAACTGAAAGCTTACCGTCTGGATGTGCCCCAGGTGACTCTTCTGGCATATGAACTGAAAAAAGCGGGAATCCCTCTTCCAGACGGAATACTGACGATAAAGGAATTGGTGGATGCGTTATGTCATTAAAATTAGAACACGTTACCTATACTTATAACCCAGGGACTGCCTATGAGACCCATGCTTTAAAAGATGTATCCCTGGAAATCCCTCAGGGACAGTTTGTGGGGGTTATCGGCCATACAGGCAGCGGCAAATCTACATTGATACAGCATTTTAACGGACTGATGCGTCCAACCTCCGGTACAGTATTTTATGACGAAGAAGATATCTGGCAGGAGGGTTATTCTCTTCGGCGGCTGAGGAGCCATGTGGGACTGGTATTCCAGTATCCGGAGCACCAGCTTTTTGAGGCAGATGTACTTTCGGACGTATGTTTTGGACCAAAGAACCAGGGCCTTTCTCAGGAAGAAGCTCTGGAGAGAGCAAGAACTGCCCTGATGCAGGTCGGGCTGAAGGAAAAGTATTATGCTTCTTCACCCTTTGAATTATCCGGAGGTCAGAAACGACGGGTAGCCATTGCCGGGGTTCTGGCTATGGAGCCGGACGTGCTGATTTTAGACGAACCTACTGCGGGGCTGGACCCCAAGGGAAGAGATGAGATTCTGGACCAGATTGCTTATCTCCACCAGGAAAGAAAAATTTCCGTGGTTCTGGTCTCACACAGCATGGAGGATATTGCCAGGTACGTGGAACGTATTATTGTAATGAACCAGGGAGAGAAACTTTTTGACGGAGTGCCCAAGGAGGTCTTTTCTCATTATAAAGAGCTGGAGGCTATAGGACTGGCTGCACCCCAGATCACTTATATCATGCATGCCCTGAAAGAAAAAGGCCTTGAGGCAGATATTTCGGCTATTACTGTAGAAGAAGCCAGAAACAGCATTCTGAAAGCACTGGGGAGAGGAGAAAAATGATTAGAGATATTACTATAGGACAATATTATCCCGCAGACTCTTCACTGCATCGCCTGGACCCCAGAGTGAAATTTATCGGAACCTTTTTATTTCTGATTTCTCTTTTTGTGGCAGACTCCTTCTGGGGGTATCTGCTGGCCACCTGTTTTCTGGGAGGCATTATCTTTCTTTCCAAGGTACCGATAAAATTTATGATAAAGGGCCTAAAGCCTTTGTTTATCATTCTTCTCATTACGGTACTGTTTAACCTGTTTCTTATTCCAGGCCAGGAGCTCTGGAGTCTGGGATTCCTTACAATTACTGTAGAAGGCGTTCAGCAGGCAGTAAAAATCGGAATCCGGCTGATCTACCTGGTCATTGGCTCTTCCGTAATGACGCTGACTACTACGCCTAACCAGCTTACAGACGGTCTGGAAAGAATACTGCGGCCTCTGAATAAGATTAAAGTTCCGGTACATGAGATTTCTATGATGATGTCCATTGCTCTTCGGTTTATTCCCATTTTGATGGAAGAGACGGATAAGATCATGAAAGCCCAGATTGCCAGAGGCGCGGATTTTGAAAGCGGGAATCTAATACAAAAGGCAAAGAATATGATTCCTCTGCTGGTGCCGCTGTTTATTTCTGCATTCCGCAGGGCAGATGACCTTGCTATGGCTATGGAGGCCAGATGCTATCATGGCGGAGACCAGAGAACCCAGATGAAACCCTTGATTTATGAGAGAAAAGATTATGTGGCCTATGCCATTGTAATTATCTATCTGGCAGCGGATATCCTGATCCGTGTTTTTCTGTGATGCAACAGAGGATATTCTTAGTTGAAAAGGAGCAGTTGCTGAATGAAAAGAATTAAGCTGACTGTGGCTTATGACGGAACCAATTACTGCGGCTGGCAGGTACAGCCTAATGGGATTACAGTCCAGGAAGTTTTGGAAAGATGCCTGGAAGACCTTACAGGAAAGAAAACAGAGATTATCGGAGCCAGCAGGACAGACGCAGGAGTTCATGCTCTGGGAAATGTAGCGGTATTTGATACAGATATGCGAATGCCGGGAGAAAAGTTCTCCTTTGCCTTGAACCAGAGGCTGCCGGAGGATATCCGGATAGAGAAAGCAGAGGAAGTTCCCGGGGATTTTCATCCCAGATACCGGGAAAGTGAAAAGACTTATGTATACAGGATTTTAAACCGTCAGTTTCCCATTCCCACCCAAAGGCTTTATACCCATTTTACATATGTTCCGCTGGACATAGAAAAAATGGCGGAAGCAGGACATTATCTTGTAGGAGAACATGACTTTAAAAGCTTCTGCGGAGCCGGTGCTCAGGTGAAGACCACCGTCCGCAGGGTCCAGGAGGTTTCTGTGGTCCGGGAAGATGATCTGATCACCATTAAAATACGGGGAAAAGGCTTTCTCTATAATATGGTCCGGATCATAGCAGGAACTCTTATGGAGATAGGCGGAGGGATGTACCCTCCGGAACACATGAAGGAGATACTGGAAGCCAGGGACAGACAGGCAGCAGGCCCTACTGCTCCTGCCAGAGGACTGACCCTGATGGGAATCCAGTATCTGGAAGAAAGAAGAGAATCACAGGATATGGAGGAAGTCAGCGGGATTTAAATCCTTCGCCGACTACTTCGTTGGATTCCACGATAATGATAAAGGCCTTTGGGTCGATTTTTTTGATAGAGCTACGGATACTGTACATCTGCTTATTATTGCAGGCGCACATGACCACAGCTTTTTCTTCTTTTGAGTAGCTGCCTTCACCTTTCAGAAAAGTGCAGCCTCTTCCCGTTACCTGGTCGATCATGTCTGCCACTTCCTGGGCCTGATCTGTGACGATGAGAGTCATTTTTCCGGCGTCAATGCCATACATGACTTTGTCTACCACCACGGACAGAAGGAAGGTAATGATCATACCATAGATGAGGCTGTCAATGTCTCTGGAGACCATCACAGTTCCCAGAAGGACGATCAGACCATCCATTATAAAGGTAATCTTGCCAAGAGAGAAATGGGGCTTTAAAGCTTTAATGGATAACATGATAAAGTCGGCGCCGCCGGTAGAAGTTTCTCTCATATAGATCAGAGCATATCCAAGGCCTGACAGCACTCCTGCACAGATTGCCGCCAGCATCCGGTCTCCGGTATATACAGGAAAAAGCGGAGCCAGATAGTCCATGATCACAGATGTGATGATAATGGTCCGCACAGAGCGGAGAAAATATTGTCGGCCAAGGATGGGAAAACAGATCAGAGCAATAGGGATATTCAGAAGCAGGGCGGTACGTCCGATAGGGAGTCCCCAAAGGTGGTAAAAGATCAGGGCGATTCCATTCAGACCGGCCATGGGAAACTGAGCCAGAGCAGCAAAGTTGTAGGTTCCCAGGGCAATGAGAATGCCTCCCAGAATATCCATAAGAATATCAATGCTCCATTTTTTTGCATAAAAAGATTTATTGTTCATAAAATTTTTCATAATCGGCCTCCTTCTACAGTCATGAAAAAGAAAGAGCATATGCGAACTCCTCTATAATTCGCAAATGCTCTTTTCCTAAAAACAGTATACACGGAATTCACAGAAAAGGTCAAGGGGAAAATCAAAAAGGAGGATTTGACATTCCCCGGCACCTGGGGTATGATAGGAAAAGAAAAAAGAAAGGAATGAGATATATGGGATTTAGAGAAGTTCCGATTGAGTCCATAGAATTTAATCCTTTTGCTAAAATCGGAAAACAGTGGATGCTGGTCACAGCAGGAGACCAGGAGAAATTCAATACTATGACTGCCAGCTGGGGCGGTGCAGGCGTCATGTGGGGAAAGAATGCAGTGACGGTATACATCAGACCTCAGAGATATACAAAGGAGTTTATAGACGCCAAGGATACATTTACCCTTTCTTTCTATAAAGAAGAATACAGAAAGGCTCTCAGCTTTCTGGGAAGCGTTTCAGGCAGAGACAGAGATAAGGTGAAAGAAGCCGGCCTGACTCCTGTGCCTGCAGGAGACTCCATGGCCTTTGAAGAGGCAGATCTGATACTGGTATGCAGAAAGATGTATCATGCCCCTATGCCTCCGGAAAATTTTGATGACAAGAGCAATGATGAAAAATGGTATCCTCAGAAAGATTATCATGTAATGTATATTGCAGAGATCACAAAGGTTCTTGTCAAAGAATAGAAACACAAGGAGATTTTTATGAGCCAGCAGAAAGTAGACAAATATAAGAAAGAGAAAAATAACAGAGATAAACTGCAGAAAAGAGAGAAAAGGATCTTCCATCTGGAAATGTTTGGGGTGGCAGTAGTCTGTATCGCAATGGTGGCCTGGATCGGATATTCCGCTTATGACCTGATAACAAGAGAAGACCCTGATGCAGAGCAGCAGGTAGTAACTACGGAGATGGATGTGACAGCTCTTTCTGATTATTTGAGCAGTCTCTCTCAGACAGAGACAGAGTAAGAAAGAACTTTTTATGGCCTTCAGCCATAGCGAATAGAAAAAAGAAGGAGACACTGCATTGCAGAAGTCTCCTTTTTTCTTGATGAAAATTATAATTTATTTACATTTGCAGCCTGCATGCCACGGGCGCCTTCTGTCAGGTCATAGGTTACGGACTGGCCTTCCTCCAGGGATTTAAAACCTTCACCGTTGATTGCGGAAAAGTGAACGAATACGTCCTGTCCGTCTTCGCCGGTAATAAATCCATATCCTTTTTCAGCGTTGAACCACTTTACAGTTCCCTTGTTCATAATGTTACCTCCATAAAATAAAAAGAATAAACATGAATATATCCGGATAAAAAAATTAAATGGTCTTTAGAGATAATATTGTGTATAAAAATGATAATACAATCTCTAAAAACCATTTAATATTTATATCCAATATACCTTTTGACACCTCTAGTATATTCGGTATAATATCAAAAGTCAAGGGAAAAGTGGAATTGACGAAAGAAAATGTGTATGTTACTATAAAAACAATGAAATTTTTTAATAAAGCCTGTATCTAAGGAGAAAGGACGTGCTTCAAAATGAAGATATTGATCAAAAACGGCCAAATGTTAAATCCCTCGGATAAGACTGACGAAACCGGTGACCTTTATATTGAGGACGGCGTGATCAAGGAAAAAGGAGTTTCCCTGGAACTTTCCTGTCAGCCGGATAAAGTAATTGACGCCCAGGGCTGCTATGTGATGCCTGGTCTTATTGACCTGCATGTACATCTGCGGGACCCGGGGCTGACCCATAAAGAAGATATAGCAAGCGGTTCAAGAGCAGCAGCCAGAGGGGGATTTACTACAATCCTGGCTATGCCCAATACAAAACCGGTTATCGACAGCCCGGACCGGGTGCTGTATGTGGTGAATAAAGCAGAAGAAATGGCTCCCATCCATGTGCTGCAGATTGGTGCAGTGACCAGACAGCAGAAGGGAGAAGAACTGGCTGATATAGAGGGAATGATCCAGGCGGGAATTCCAGCTATCAGTGAAGACGGAAAATCCGTGATGAATGTAAAGCTCTATAAAGAAGCTATGGAGATTGCCGCAGAACACAATATTCCAGTTTTTGCCCACTGTGAAGATCAGAACCTGGTAAATGGAGGCTGTGTAAATGAAGACCGGCATTCCAGAGAGCAGGGACTTCCGGGAATCAGTAACGCAGTGGAGGATGTGATTGCAGCCAGAGATATTGTGCTTGCTAAAGAGACAGGAGCCAGACTTCATCTGTGCCATTGTTCTACAGAGGATAGTGTGGAGATGATCCGACTTGCGAAAGAAGAAGGACTTCCTGTGACCGGAGAGGTCTGCCCTCATCATTTTACTTTGACATCTGATGATATGGTGCCGGGGGATACAAATTTTAAAATGAATCCGCCTTTACGAACACCGAAAGACCGCCAGGCTCTTCTGGAAGGACTGAAAAATGACATTATTGATGTCATCAGCACAGATCATGCTCCCCACAGCAGGGAAGAGAAACAGCAGTCCATGGAGAAGGCGCCTTTTGGCATCGTAGGCCTGGAAACTTCTGTGGCCCTTACGATCACCCAGCTGGTGGACAAGGGAGTTCTGACTCCTATGCAGATGGCAGAGAAGATGAGCTATAATCCCGCAAGGATCATAGGCTCTGACAGGGGTACCCTGGATATAGGAAAACCGGCAGATGTAACGGTCATCGATCCAAATCAGGAATATGTGATAGATTCTATGACATTTCTCTCAAAGGGAAAGAATACACCGTTTAACGGCTGGAAGGTAAAGGGAATGGTAAAGGCTACTATCTGTGATGGAAAGATAGCATACCAGAGCGAATAAACAGATGCCGGGATCAGGTATACCTGACCCCTACATGATACATCAGGGCAGACAGAAACAGACATCTATGTCGGGTCTGCCTTTTTGCTGAAAAAAAGAATACCTGGAGGAAGAAGAAAAATGATCAATAAACTCACAGCAAAAATTCAGAAAACAAATGCACCTATCGTTGTGGGCCTGGACCCGATGCTGAATTATATCCCAAAGCATATTCAGGAGAAGGCTTTTAAAGAGTATGGGGAGACTTTAGAAGGAGCGGCAGAAGCTATCTGGCAGTTTAATAAGGAAATCGTGGATAAAACTTATGACCTGATCCCTGCTGTAAAACCTCAGATTGCTATGTATGAACAGTTTGGCATTCCCGGACTTATGGCCTATAAAAAGACCGTAGATTACTGTAAAAGCAAAGACCTGGTTGTGATCGGAGATATTAAAAGAGGAGATATCGGCTCCACATCTGCTGCCTATGCAGTAGGACATCTGGGAAAAGTACAGGTAGGGGACAATAAGATCGCTGCTTTTGATGAAGATTTTGCCACTGTGAATCCATACCTGGGTTCTGATGGGGTTAAGCCTTTTATCGATGTGTGCAAAGAAGAAAAGAAGGGAATCTTTGTGCTGGTAAAGACCTCAAACCCTTCCAGCGGTGAGTTCCAGGACCGGATCATTGACGGCAGACCTCTCTATGAACTGGTGGGAGAAAAGGTTGCTCAGTGGGGAGAAGAATGCATGGGAGATTCCTATAGTTATGTAGGTGCTGTGGTAGGTGCTACCTATCCAGAAATGGGCAAGATCCTGAGAAAGATCATGCCTAAAGCTTACATCCTGGTTCCAGGATATGGCGCTCAGGGAGGTCAGGGAAAGGATCTGGTACACTTCTTTAATGAAGACGGACTGGGAGCTATCGTAAACTCCTCCAGAGGCATCATTGCTGCCTACAAACAGGAAAAATATGCAAAATTCGGAGAAGAGAACTTCGGAGACGCTTCCAGAGCGGCAGTAGAAGATATGATCGCGGATATTGACGGAGCCCTGAAGGCTGCAAAATAAGGAGGAAACCATGGCAAAGTTAAAAATGACCAGCAGTATTATCAGCCAGGAGATGATCAGCCCGGATATCTACAGTATGTGGCTGTCAGCAAAAGAAATTGCAGAGCAGGCGGCACCGGGACAGTTTATCTCTCTGTACTGTGAAGATTCCGGCAGAATCCTGCCAAGGCCTATCAGTATCTGTGAGATCGATAAAGAAAAAGGCACCCTGCGTATTGTCTACAGGATCGCAGGGAAGGGAACTGCAGAGTTCTCTCAGAAAAAAGCAGGAGATACTATAGATATTCTTGGACCTCTGGGAAATGGTTTCCCCATGGAGGAGACAGAAGGAAAGAGAGTCTTCCTTATGGGAGGAGGCATTGGCATTCCGCCTATGCTGGAGACCGCAAAAGAAGCCAAGGGAGAGGTGACAGTGATCGCCGGATACCGGGATAAAAATATTTTCCTTCAGGATGAGTTTGAAAAAGCCGGGAAATTTGTTGTAGCTACAGAGGACGGCAGCCTGGGAACGAAAGGAAATGTTATGGACGCTATCAGGGAGAATCATCTTGAAGCAGACCTGATCTTTGCCTGCGGGCCGGCTCCCATGCTGCGGGCCATTAAGGCCTATGCCCAGGAACAGGATATTCCCTGCTACATTTCCATGGAGGAACGGATGGCCTGCGGCATCGGCGCCTGTCTGGCCTGTGTCTGCAAGTCCAAAGAGGTGGACGCCCATTCTCAGGTCCATAACAAGAGAATCTGTAAGGATGGTCCTGTATTCTTAAGTACGGAGGTGGAACTTTAATGAATATGAAAGTAAAAATCGGGGGAGTGGAGTTAAAGAACCCGGTAATGACAGCCTCCGGAACTTTTGGTTCAGGAGCAGAGTACAGTGAGTTTGTAGATTTAAATAAGCTGGGAGCAGTGGTGACCAAAGGTGTGGCAGATGTTCCCTGGACAGGGAATCCGACGCCCCGTATTGCAGAAATCTACAGCGGAATGATGAATGCCATTGGTCTGCAGAATCCGGGAGTAGAGGTGTTCTGCAAAAGAGACATTCCCTACCTGCAGCAGTTTGATACAAAAGTGATCGTCAATGTCTGCGGACATGCTCCAGAAGAATATCTGGCAGTGGTGGAAAGACTGGCTCAGGAGCCAGTGGATATGCTGGAGATCAATATTTCCTGTCCAAATGTAAATGCTAACTTCCTGGCTTTCGGACAGGATCCAAAGCATGTGGAAGAGCTGACAGCTCAGATCAAGAAAGTTGCCGGACAGCCGGTGATCATGAAGCTGACCCCCAACGTAACGGACATTGCGGAAATCGCCAAAGCGGCGGAAGCCGGTGGAGCAGACGCAGTCTCCCTTATCAATACCCTTACGGGCATGAAAATTGATGTAAACAGAAGGACCTTTGCCCTGGCAAACAAGACTGGGGGAGTTTCCGGCCCCTGCATTAAGCCGGTGGCAGTGCGAATGGTCTATCAGGTGGCCCAGGCGGTAAAGATTCCGATAATCGGTATGGGCGGTATCCAGAATGCAGAGGACGCTCTGGAGTTTATTCTTGCAGGAGCTTCTGCAGTGGCAGTGGGAACCGCAAACTTTATGAACCCATATGCTACACTGGAAATCATCGATGGAATCCGGGAATATATGGAGAAAAATGAAATAGAGGATATCTGTCAGCTTATTGGCGCGGTAAGATAAAAAGGCCCCTGTAAGAGGCCTGGGGAAATTCGGCACTATTAAAAAGTGGGATTCTGCAGGCTCTTACGGGGGTTTATGGTTCTGGAAAAGAATATATAGAAAGGAATGCTTTTTACATAGACAAGTGGTAGAATATAAGCAGAAAACAAGGAAAAGGTCCAGATTATGAGTATATCCGTATAAAACCTGAGGGCGGATTTACAGAGGAGGGAATAAGATGGAAGGTTTATTTGTGGGGTTGATGATTTTTGCCACAGTTCTGGCAATTATCGGACTGGTACTGGTCTTTCTCCAGAAAAAAGGAAAGGTAAGCTCTTTTACGACTATGACAGCTTCGGGACCCAATTATGTAAGTGTGGGAAAAACAGTCATTGTTCCGGTCCTGCTGGGTGTACTTCTGCTTTACCGGTATTCCCTTTTATGGGCAGTTTTGTACGGAGCAATCTTTCTTGTGGCTTACATATTGATACAGGTACTGGTGAAATAGTTTGAAATTTTACATTGAGGGTATGGAGAATTTTTCTCTGTGCCCTTTTCTTAAGTTAGTATTAGATTTTCTCCCTATGTGATAAAAATATTGTAACTGTTGACATTACAAAAAAACAGTGCTATCATTGATTGAAAGATGTAATATTTAAAGTTACAATATATTATACACATCAGATGAGAAAAAGTTTTTATTATCCAAATCATATTATGAAAGAGGTTGAAATTGTAATGTTCAATAAAAAACAGGAAGAAAGACTGGATTATCTTCTGGAAGAGTTTAAAAAAGATTCTATCTGGTATAAGGACCTGGAAGTTGGGGTCAGCTATCAGGAGAAAAGAAGGGCTCTCCGTTCCCTGATGAATGTACGGATGCCAGGGAGCATGGACCAGAAGGTTCTGAAAGTGCAGGACGATTTTCTCCAGGAAGAAGCCAGGGAAAAGGGAATTGTAACATTAGATGAAATTCCAACAGCGGAAAGGCAATATGGAAGCCAAAGACCTTTTGCAGACAAAATTTCTGTCTGGCAGGGGGACATTACCAGACTCCAGGCAGGCGCTATTGTAAATGCGGCGAATTCCCAGATGCTGGGCTGTTTTCATCCCTGCCATGGCTGTATTGACAATGCCATCCACAGCGGAGCGGGAATCCAGCTTCGAGAGGCCTGTAATGAGTATATGAATCAAAGAAAGAGCCAGTATGGAAAGGACTATGAGGAACCCACAGGACAGGCTGTGCTTACAGAGGCCTATAATCTTCCTGCAGAGTATGTGATCCATACTGTAGGCCCTATTGTTTATGGGAGGCTGACAGAGGAGCTGAAAAATGATTTAAGAAGCTGTTATGAAAATATCCTGAAATGCTGTGCAGAACATGGGATACGTTCTGTTGCTTTCTGCTGTATCAGCACTGGAGAGTTTCGATTTCCAAACGAAGAGGCTGCTATAATCGCAGTGTCTGAAGTAAGGAAATTTCTGGAAGAGCATGAGACGGATTTTGACAGGATCATCTTTAATGTATTTAAGGATGCGGACAGAGAGATTTATGAACAGCTTGTATAAAGAGGAAAAACAGAGTGCAGAGAAAGTTATGAAGAGAGTCTGGAATTCCCCTGGACTTTGAAAAAAGATTCTGATAGTATTATCTACATATTGTGCTGCTTTTTGACATTGCGGACAGCTTTCGGGCGGAGGCAGTGTGCATTGCTTCAAAAACGGGACAGGATGTGTGAACAGAAAATCCAGGGGGAGAGGCGTGTCATGTATGAAATAATGAATGCGGATGAAGCAATACGTCTGATACGGGATGGAGATTGTATTTGCGTCAATTCTTTTGTTGGTATTGAAAATCCGGTGGAACTTCACGAGGCAATTTATCGAAGATATCAGAGGATGCAGTCACCGCGGCATCTGACGATTATTTCCAGCGCCGGTTTCGGGGTCTGGGATGAAGAACATAATGCAGAAGGCTATATTCGGGAGGGGGCGGTAGACAGACTGATCTGTGGTCACTTCGGAGCAATGCTGAGTACGAAGAAATTGGTGCTGGAGGACCGCTTTGAGGCTTATAATTTGCCCCTGGGCTGTATTTCTCATGCAATCCGAGCCCAGGCCGGAGGGCTGCCGGGGGCGCTTTCCAAGGTGGGACTGGATATTTTTGTAGATCCCAGGAAAGAGGGACCTGGCATTAACAGAATTTCCATCGATGATTCTCTGGTGAAACATGTGGAAGTGGATGGAGAGGAATTCCTTTACTATAAACTGCCTAAAATTACAGTTGCTTTGATAAAGGGGACTGCAGCAGACCGAAAGGGAAATATTTCTTTTGATGATATGTTTATGTCCGGCGACGCATTATCTATCTGCCAGGCTGTAAAGGCAAACCGTGGAAAGGTGATCGTACAGGTAGACCGCCTGGTTGATACCCCATCTCGTCCCAGAAATGCTATTATTCCGGGATGTCTGGTGGACGCTATTGTGGTGGCAGAACCTGAGGAGAGAAACGAAGCCTATAAGGCTCTGACCGGAAGCTTTGAAATTCCCTATGAGGACTGGAGCATGTGGAATGAAAAAATCGACACGGTTTCCTCAAAGCAGACAAAAAACAGTGTGGTGGGCAATATAATCGGCAGACGGGCAGCAAAGGAGCTACGGGTAGATGATATTGTTAACATCGGTATTGGAATACCAGAAATGGTCTCCAGACATACCAGAAAAAACGGGATGCTGGATATGGTCACTCTTACGGTTGAGTCTGGGGGGATTGGGGGCTTCCCTGTCTCGGGAGAAGTTTTTGGAGCTATGATCGGCGCTTCTTCGGTTTATGATATGGCCAATCAGTTCGACCTTTATGATAACGGCGGCCTGGATATCTGCTTTATGGGAGCACTGGAAGTGGACAAGGAAGGAAATGTCAATGCTCATCGGGGAACAGGGGCTTTTGCCGGAATCGGTGGTTTTGCTAATATTACGGCAAAGACACCAACGGTTGTATTCTGTATGACTTTTAATACAAAGGGCCTGGAAGTTTCCCAGAAAAAAGGCGTTGTAACAATTCATAAAGAAGGTTCTGTGCCCAAATTTGTGGACAGCGTTGGGAGCATTAGCTTTTCAGCGAAGCGGGCCATAGCCAATGGACAGAAAGTGCTGTATGTAACTGAACGCTGTGTTTTTCGGTTGACACCAAAAGGGTTAAAACTAATAGAGGTCTATCCTGGCGTGGATATGGAAAGAGATATTCTTGGGAGGCTGCCTTTTGAGGTAGAAAAATAATACATTAGGACCTCAATATTAGGGAATATAATATCACCCCGGATTCAAAACTGCACAGGGATTGAATCATAGGAGGGTACATTCCCCGATGCTTGCATCGTAACTTGCTTAACGATACATGAGAAAAGTGATAGAATGTAAGCGGGAAGGAGAAGTTGTAGATGAGTGAAAATATCCACAAATCACACAACGTATCAAGGCTTATGTATCATTTTGTATTTCCGACAAAGTATCGGAGAGTAGTAGTAGACAATGAAGTAGAAGAAGTAATCAAAGAAATATGTATAGAAATAAGTAAAAGATATGAACTTTATTTTCTGGAAATAGGAACGGATAAAGATCATGTGCATTTTCTAATCCAGTCAGTACCAAGCTATAGTCCAATGCAAATAGTGAAGATCGTAAAAAGTATTACTGCACGAGAAATATTTGCAAGATGTCCCGAAGTGAAGAAAAAATTATGGGGAGGAAATTTTTGGTCATCCGGATACTATGTAGCAACGGTAAGTGAGCATGGGAATGAAGATGTGATAGCAAATTATGTAAAGAATCAAGGGAATGAGTATAAGAAATTATTCCGAAATACAGGACTGGATGGGCAAATGAGCCTATTCGATTATATGTAAAAGCAGAGACAAACAAATTCGCATACCCCGCTTTCGCGCTTGCGGGAGCAAGAGCGAAAGGCAAGTGCTGTGAGCGGCGACGTAGGAGCCGAGCACAGTGCTTGAGTGCTTGCACCGGGGTAGTTGATTCCCCATACCGTACGCGACTTTGTTCAATTCGGAAAAACCGAAAGTGTGCTGAATAAGGGGGCACAAAGTATGCCCTCTTATTCAACCCACCTTCGCTTCTTTCCTTAATAACTATGCAGACGACCTAATTATCATGGTAGGAAGTAAGCAGGCAGCAGAGCGGGTAATGAAAAGCGTTACCCGATTTATCGAGAAAAAGCTGGGACTGAAAGTAAATGCTGAAAAGAGCAAGGTGGACAAGCCCAAAGGAATCAAGTATCTCGGATTTGGATTTTACTTTGACACATTTGCCAAAGGATATAAAGCCAGACCGCACTCGAAAGCAATAGCGAAATTTAAAGTACAGATGAAGAAACTGACATGCAGAAGCTGGGGAGTGAGCAACAGCTACAAAGTGCAGAAACTGAACCAGCTCATCCGAGGATGGATAAACTACTTCAAAATCGGGAGCATGAAGGGATTATGTGAGCGTCTGGATAGTAATATACGCTACCGCCTGCGGATGTGTATTTGGAAACACTGGAAAACACCGCGGAATAGGGCAAAGAACCTGATGAAGCTGGACGTGCCCCGATGGGCGGCATATAATATCGCCTACTGCGGAAACCGATATGCGCGGCTTGCTCATAACGGCTGGGTACATAAAGCAATAAGCAACGAAAGACTAGCCGCATTTGGGCTAGTCTCCATGAGCAACAACTACGCCGAGAGGCGTGTCGTATGTGAAGTTGATTGAACCGCCGCTTGCGGAACCGCATGAGCGGTGGTGTGAGAGGTCGGAAATTCCTCAACTAGAGGAATTTCCTCCTACTCGATTCTAAATCTCCAAATCGTGGTCGAGCATGTGCTGTGCGCGGGTGAGGGCTTCCTCTACGGTCAAGAGACCGGAGGTGACATTTTTTACAGCGGAACCGATGATGTTCAAAAAGCGTTTCTCGTCAAAGGGTTTGGGATTGGTCTCAGGCAGCCGTTTGGTGCGGGACAGGGAGAAACAATCCTTAGAAAATTCCAGCCATGGGAATGTGTTGATGATGTCATACTTGTTGTAGGTCTTGACACAGGGGGAAACACTTCCCAGCGCAGCCATCGCGGAGGCAACCGGTTCCCGGGTAATCCACTTGATGAAAGCCAGGGCGTTCTTTGGATGCCGGCTGTATCTGGAGACAGCGAGAGAACCTCCTCCATAGATGGGATTCCTGCCTGGAACCATGGCGAAACCTACGTTCCCCACGATCTTGGAATTGTACCCGAGGATTTCAGAGGCATAGTTGCTGAAATTGATCATCATGGCGACGTTTCCATTTGCAAAATCCTTTGCGGTATTGGTCCACCACTTTGAAGTCTTTCCAGGTGCGTATTTCTGCGCTTCCACCAGTTCCTCCAGGGCTTTCTTCCCAATCTCATTCTGCAGGACGATTCGTCCGCTCTCGTCATAGAGATTGTCCTTATGGCTGAAGAAACGGGCGAGAAATTCCGTTGCTGCGACGCCGGTGTTCCCAAGGGTGAGGTGCGTCCCGTAACGGACATTGCTGTCGAATCCAGTTCCTTCTGTAAAGAATGCCGCAATCTGATTGTATTCTCGAAATGTCCGAGGAACCGTCAGTTCCTGTCTGTATTTTTCCTGATAAATCCGTTTCACTGCGATGTTCTCAAAAAGATCCTTTCTGTAAAACAACAGTTGGGAGCTGGGGGAAAAAGGCAGTGCATAGATCTTATTTCTTACATAGCAGTATTTGTCCTCCAGGGTCGGCAGATATTCGGAAAAGACATGTTTGATATCTGGATCGATCTCCTCAAGCGGGAGCAAGAGCTGTTCGGAAAACCAGGACAGCCAGGTGACATCGATCCGAAAGATGTCATAAAGGCTGGACATGGCGGGATCCGCAAACTGCTCATAGATCTCATCGTAGGAATAGACGGCGATTTTCACCTTCGTCCCTGTCTTTTCGGTGTAAAACTGTGCCATTCCCTGCATAATGATGGATTCCGGGCTGTCCAGTGCCAGAATATTCAGGCAGTCTGCCTTGTCATTTTGAATATCGATGTTTTTCCAGTTGCGCTCCCCATCATTGTCGAAAATATGGTCCTCAGGAGCGGATTCGCCTTTGAAATGAATGATGTCCGAAGCTACCTCTCTGCCGAGAAGGCTATAATTCAACTCATATTTTTTAAAGTCCTTTTCGGGAAGGGAGACGACAGGGGACAGAGTGTGGATATCCACCTGGTTTTCCGAAAAAAAGGATTGGGTCAGCTGCCGTATTTTTTCAGCAAATCCAATATTTGTAGTGACGATCACGTCAATTTCTTCCTCAGAGGCAAAAAGGTTCAGGACACTGTGAGAAACCTGATCAATGTCTGTGGTAACTTGTAAAATATTTCCACAGAATTCTTTTTCTGTTTCCTGCAGGAAACCCTTCAGATACTCAGCTTCATTGGAATATTTTTCGGATTCCGTGATTACGACGATATTCCGGTAATTTTTGGAAAGAATTTTTTTTGCCATATGGATTCCGGCAAGCTTGTAATCGAATCCATAATAATCGGCGGGAAACCCGGGACGCCGTTCTACGAAGCGGACATTGTTGAGACCTGAATGCTGATAAAGATTGTTTCTGCGGTTTAAGCAGGTGATCACGGCGATGCCGCAGACCATTACAGATTTTGCTTTCTGGATCATTTCCAGCTCGGTCTGGGGACTGTTGTTGGAGAGGTATAGTTCCGTGGAATATCCGTGACCGTCTGCATAATATTTCAGGCTGTTAAAAAATTCCCGATACTGCCTGCATTCCACCGTGGGTAGGATGACCCCGATGATCTTTCCGGCTCCTTTTCTCAAAATTCGTGCCTGCTCGTTGATTGTATATCCTAGCTTGCGAGCAGCTTCTTCCACAATACGTATTTTTTCGCTACTGACATTTCCTTTTCCGTTCAGAACATTAGAAACAGTGCCCTGGGATACCCCTGCTAATTTTGCTACATCAAGAATCGTTGCCATAGTTTTATCCTGTCTTTCCTTTTTATAACGTTTTAAATAAATTATACAATATTTCGTTGGGTTTTGCATTCGTTTTTTTTCTTCAAAAAAAGTATGGAGCGCATGGTTTTATGTAAAATTATAACGTTATAAAAATGCATAATGTAAAATCAAGGTAAATTGGCATAAAAAAATAGGTTAAAACGAGATTTTATTGTGAAAAATGTCAGATTATATATTGACACGTTATAATACTAATGCTATAATTAGCTTGCAGTAAATAAAAAATGACACGATATAATTTTAGGAGGTAAAAACTATGAAGAGAGTGTTAGCTGCATTACTTACTGGAACAATGTTGGTTGCAATGGGATGTGTTGCGGTACAGACAGAAGAGACAGAAGAGGTGGATAAGAACGAGACCATCGTAGTCTATACCAACAACGGTGGAGAAGGACGAGAGCAGTGGCTGGTTGATCGGGCAGCAGAGGAAGGCTACAACGTACAGGTGGTTCATGGCGGCGCATCGGAGATTACCCAGCGTCTGATCGCAGAGAAGAACAATCCTCTCTGTGATGTGATCTTCGGTCTGAATAACATTGAATATGAAAAACTGAAAGCCAATGACCTGTTGGAAGCATGGGAACCCAATTGGACGGACGGCGTAGATGAGAGCCTGATTGATGCTGACGGGTTATATTATCCGGTTACGACAACACCGCTTGTGCTGATCGGGAACGCAGAGTATGAGGATATGCCTTCCGATTGGATCGATCTGGTGGATGAGAAATACAAAGGGCTGTACCAGCTCCATGCACTGAACGGCGGAACCGCCCAGACGGTATATGCAAGTATTATCAGCCGCTATCCGGATCCGGAAGGGGAACTGGGAATTTCTGAGGAAGGCTGGGAGATTGCGGCAGCGTTCCTGGGGAATGCCCACAATATTGTGGAAGGCGAAGATTCCATCGGAGATGTCATCGACGGAACCTATCCCATGGACGAGCACTGGGCTTCCGGTGTGATCACAGAGCAGAATGAGCGTGACTACAAATTCCAGATTATGACGCCGGAGGTTGGAGAGCCGTTCGTTGTGGAATCTGTAGCCATCGCCAAAGGTACTGAAAAGTACGATCTCTGTGTGGATTTCCTGAACTGGCTTGGAAGCTCTGACATTCAGCTGGAGTGGTCCAACGAATTTGGTACAATTCCCTGCCAGGCAGACGCGTTGGATAACGTATCCGACGATCTGAAGGAACTGATGGATATGTTGACACCGCAGGATCTGGATTGGGCGTTCATCGCTGAAAACATCGATGCCTGGGTAGAGAAAGCAGAGCTTGAATTTATTCAGTAATTGTCTCGTCAAATATGGTTTAGATAGGAGAGCAGACCATGGTAAAATTTGAAAATGTTGAAATCAAATACGGCAATTTTGTGGCAATGAACAATCTGAATCTGGACATCAAGGAAGGTGAGTTTTTCACCTTCCTGGGTCCCAGCGGATGCGGAAAGACCACCTCCTTAAGGGCGTTGGTAGGTTTTATCAAGCCCTCTAAGGGAAGAGTTCTGGTGGCTGGAAAGGATATCACGAATCTGCCGGTGGAGAGCAGGAATATCGGAATGGTATTCCAGAGCTATGCCTTGTTCCCCACGATGACGGTCTATGAGAATATTGCCTTCGGAATGAAGGTAAAAAAGATGTCCAAGTCGGAGATCAGCAGAAAGGTGCATGAGGTTGCTGACAAAATCAAGATCACAGAGGAGCAGCTTCAGAAAAATGTATCTGAACTGTCAGGCGGACAGCAGCAGAGGGTGGCGCTAGCCAGGGCGATCGTTTTGGAACCAAAGATCCTCTGTCTGGACGAGCCGTTATCCAACCTGGATGCCAAGCTCAGAATCGACATGCGGCTTGAGCTGAAGCGCCTCCAGAAGGATCTTGGCATTACGACACTTTATGTCACCCATGACCAAGAGGAGGCTCTGACTCTTTCTGACAGGATCGCGGTATTTAATAATGGATACATAGAACAAGTGGGAACACCTTATGAAATCTATAATTCCTCAAAGAGCGAATTCGTCTGCGATTTTATCGGAGATATCAACAGGTTTGGGACCGGGATCCTGACTTTCATTAATGAACAGATGGGAACAAAGCTGGATACCGCAAAAACCGGTTTTGTACGGATTGAAAAATGCGTGGATACCAGCAAGCCGGATCATGCAAAGATCCATGGAATTGTCACAGATTTGGAATTCAATGGAATTCTGACCAAATATACGATTTCCTGTATGGGACAAAAGGTCAAATATCTGGAAAAAAATGACGGATATAAATACTACAAAGAAGGCGATTCCATCGATCTGTATATTGATCCTCGCGATATCATGCAATTTTAAAGGAGGAATCTACTATGGGCAAATGGAAAACAAAATTGCAGGATGGAACGATCAATATCCCTGGTTTGATTGTGAAGGTCGTATTGATCTGGTTCATTTTTTCTTTTCTGGTGTTTCCGAATGTGAATCTGATTATTCGGGTATTTTTCCAGGATGGCCATTTTTCTCTGGAAGCGGTGGAAAATATCATGAAGTCCCAAAGAGCTATCAACAGTTTGAAGAACAGCTTTATTTTGGCGGTTGCTTCCATTATTACGGTGAATATTTCCGGTATTTTAATCGTTCTGTTTACCGAATACTTCGATATTAAGGGCTCCAAGCTCCTCAGCATGGGTTTTATGACCACCCTGATCTACAGCGGGGTAGTGCTGGTAACCGGCTATAAATTTGTATATGGGGAAACGGGTATTATTACTAAAGTATTGATGCAGTTTTTTCCAGATATGAATCCACAGTGGTTTGTGGGTTTTGGGGCAGTGCTGTTTATCATGACATTTTCTGGTACATCCAATCACATGATGTTTTTGACCAATGCGATACGGGGGCTGGATTACCATACCATTGAGGCGGCGAAAAATATGGGAGCTTCTCAGCGAACGATCCTTTTTAAGATTGTTCTGCCTACGATGATGCCCACTATTTTTGCCATCACGATCCTGACCTTTATCGCGGCGCTGAGTACGATGTCCGGTCCTCTGATCGTCGGCGGACCTGATTTCCAGACGATCAATCCGATGATCCGGACATTCGCCAATATGACGACTTCCCGGGATATCGCGGCACTGCTGGCGATCATTCTAGGTCTTGCAACGGCGCTTTTGTTGTTTGTGATGCAGAAAATAGAGAAAAAGGGAAATTACATTTCCGTGTCTAAGACAAAAGCGAAGATGGTGAAGCAGAAGATCCAGAATCCGGTGCTGAACGTGATCGCCCATATTGTTGCCTATGTCATGTTCATCATCTACATGCTCCCGATCATCAACGTCCTTGTCTTTTCCTTTACTGATGGAATGACCATCCGGACAGGAGTGATCCGTCCGGATTCCTTTACTCTGGAAAATTATGCAAAGCTGTTCCAGTCGTCGTCTGCATACCGTCCCTATCTGGTCAGCATCGTGTACTCTCTGCTTGCCGCGCTGATCGTCGCTGTGATCTGTATTGCGGTGGCGCGGATCGTGACAAAGCTGAAGCGCAAATGGGACAAATGGTTTGAACCGTTTATTTTGATCCCCTGGATGCTGCCGTCCACCATGATTGCGCTGGGGTTGATGATGACCTATGATGAGGCAAGGTTAAATCTTGCCAATAAGATCCTTGTGGCGACTCCGGTGATCCTTTTGGTGGCATATGTGATCATTAAGATTCCTTTCTCCTACCGGATGACCCGGGCAGCCTTTATCAGCCTGGACGGAAACATGGAGGAAGCGGCGCAAGTGATGGGGGCGAAGCCGTTCTATACCATGAGAAAGGTGATCCTTCCGGTTATCATGCCGGTGGTGATCTCCGTCATCGTGCTGAACTTCAACAGCCTGCTGTCAGAGTATGATCTGTCCGTTTTTCTCTATCATCCGCTGTTCCAGCCGCTGGGGATTGTGATCAAAATGGCGACGGATGAGACTGCCACCACAGAGGCGCAGGCGATGGCATTTGTGTACACGGTGGTTCTGATGATTATTTCCACGATCGCCCTGTGGCTTGGCAGATACGGGGGAATTGAGACCGTGAAAAAGTTGTTTAGAAAGAGAGGAAAGGTATCATGAAATCTTTAGGAGAGTTAAGAAAAGAAAAGGGCGTCCTGGTGGCGGCACACAGAGGAACGTCCGGCGGAAATATTCCTCCAAATACCATTGCAGCTTTTGACCTTGCCCTGAAAGAAGGGGCAGATATCCTGGAGATGGATCTATTTAAAAGCCTGGATGGGGAGATTTTTGTTTTCCACACAGGCACAGAACCTGCTTATCTGGATCGGCATATCAGGATTGAAAGCAGGACGTCGGAAGAAATCAGAAATCTGCGGCTTTGCAACTGTGACTTGGAAGAAACCTTCCTGAGCGTTAATTCCTTTGATGAAATCCTGGAGCACTATAAGGGAAAATGCATCATGAATCTGGATCGCTGCATCAACATCACGGAGGATGTGATGCGGGTGGTCAGAAGACACAATATGACAGATCAGATCCTTCTGAAAAGCGATACGTCGGAGAAATCCCTGAAGCTGATCGAGACCTTTGCCCCGGATGTTGCCTATATGCCGATCTTCTTTATGGAGGAGGATACGGCATCGGAAAAGATCGAGCAGATGAACATCCATTATGTGGGCGCTGAACTGGTTTTTGACAGGGAGGATGCGCCCATTGTACAGGATTCCTATCTGGAAATGATGCATAAGAAGAACAGGCTTCTGTGGGCAAATTCTTTGGTTTATTCCAGCCGCGTACCCTTGGCGGCAGGACACAGCGATGACCTCTCTTTGATGGAGGATCCGGATAAAGGCTGGGGATGGCTGGTGGAAAAGGGATTTGATATCATTCAGACGGACTGGACCAGCCACTTGGTGCACTATCTGAGAGAGAAAATTTTATAAATCAGAAGATTGAGAGAAAGTGGAAAAGCCGGCTGGTAAGTGTAGGTCGGCTTTTTTTCAGCTATATACGGCGGGAAAACGGGTTCGGATCATGAAAATTGGAGATGGTTTTACAGTGAGGTGTTTGAATGAGTATAGAATGGATTGGCGATTCCATCAATGACCTAAGCGTGGTTTCCATGGCTTTGCGCATGGTGCTGTCCATGGTGTGCAGCGGCGTGATCGGTCTGGAAAGAGGAAGGGCAAATCAGCCCGCAGGCATGCGTACTTACATGCTTGTGAGTTTTGGGGCGTCGATTGTGATGATTACCGGCGATTATCTGTTTAACAAATACGGAACGGGAGATCCGGCACGGCTGGGAGCCCAGGTGGTAAGCGGCATCGGTTTCTTGGGCGCCGGAAGTATCGTGGTATCCGGAAAGTCCAGGATACGTGGCTTGACGACAGCAGCAGGGCTTTGGACCTCGGCATGCATCGGGCTGGTCATGGGAATCGGATTTTTTGAGTGCGGAATTGCTGCCACCGCGGCAATGTACATCATTATCGGATATTTTAAGAAAGTGGAGGACAGGATCACATTTTATGACGGCTGGTTCACAATCTATGTCAGCGTGGAGGATGCCTCCAGTCTGGCAAATCTTTATGACGGAATCAAAGAGCTTGGGATGAAGACGGGGGAGGTGCAGATTTTAGGGAAGAAACATGAGTGCAAGGAGGCGCTGGTTTCTGTGAGGAACGACGCCCATAAAGAACGGGGAGAAATTCTGTCTGCATTGGATTCCATTGGCGGGGTGGTTGCGGTTCGGTATATTTCTTGACTTTGTTTTTCCTCGCCGATATAATGGGGCTAGGTGATGAATATGGGATTGAATAAACTCAAAACACCCGGAGCATCTACAGAAGAAATGCAGGTCGAGGATGCAGTCCAAAGGAATCCTGCGGAAGAGGAACTTCGGGGAAAGTCATATGAACATGGACTGCCGGAATATCTTCAGCAGGATCTGGATGCCTTCAAAGAAGGGTTGAAAAATGGCTCCTCCCTGATGGACTGCCTGTGGGGAGAGTTATATGGCAGTATCAACGTAGCGGAAATCAATGATGGGATCATTACGCCGGAACATGCGGATTATCTCAGACAAAAATTCTTATGGGGAGGTGGAAAGAATTCGTTATAGTTCCACCGCCAACTCAAAATGATTCTTCCGCGTAGTGAGAAGCCCTTCCTTCTGGAGTTTCGACAATTCTGCCGACATGGCGGCGCGTTCCACGCACAGATAGTCCGCCAGCTGCTGCCTGTCATAGGGAATGTCAAAGGAAAGGCTTCCCTGGCGGATGGATTCTGAGGAAAGATAGGACAGGAGCTTTTCGCGGGTGGTCCTCTTGCTCATGTGCGTGATCTTCTCATTGAATTGCAGTACCTTTTCCGCAAGGACGGAAACCAGATTCCGAATCAGGCGGTTGTGATGGGTGCAGGCAGTGGGACAGACGGTCAAAAGGCGGTTGATATTCAGCATCAGGGTCTCGGAGGGGCGACGGTTACCACGCTGATGTTCAAAACGGAACCGGGCGTTGCGGCGTAGGGTTCCGCAAAGAAGCCGCCGGCTTCGATTTTGGACATGATATTCCGGTGCCCCCCACAGATCCTCCTGGATGACAAGGACAGAGCCGGAAAGGATCAACCCCATGGAAGCGGTGCTGTCTCCAGCGTGGAAGATATATTCATCGTGATCGAAGGTCCGTATCTTTGCGTCTACGCAGTTCAGGATGGAAAGAATTTCGCCTTCGTCCATACCGGCGAAGAAGGGGCAGTGTTTTAGTACAGGCAAATATTTTTTCAAGAAGGTCACCTCTGTTGGAAATCTAACATACATGTTGAAATCAGACTACTATAATAAATCCAGAAAGTCAAGGAACAAAAGGAGGATTGGTGGAAATGATTTTCAGCGGATGTCAGAGCAAGGCAAAGGAAGTGACCATTGAGGAGAGAATTTGCCCTCAATGCGGCAATGTGATCGAGATTTTTTCTGTGGACACAGAGGTGGTCTGTGAGAAATGTGGGTTTGTGGCTTACAATGATAAGCTGAGCTGCGTGCAGTGGTGCAAATTTGCCCGCCAGTGCGTAGGGGACCAAATGTATGAAAAAATGATGGAGACTGCTGCCCATCAGAAGGCTGCCAGATCGTCTTGAGGATAAGGGGGAAAGTATCATGAAAAAGCCTGAAATTCAGATTACCCTGATAGACCGCAAAGGAAGTGTCGGCTGCCACAGAGGTCATAACATCGGGGATACCTGGGATTACGACACCGAAGGGGGCAAGCTCTGTCCAATGGCGATGCATACCCTGTTTCCCATGATCGACATTCTCAGGTACGGAGGGACTTTGCCGCTTTCCAGGGAGGGCGACATCCGGTTTTGCTGCCCGGATGCCGATGTCATTAATATTTTCCGGCTTGAGGTAAAGCAGCAGAAGCCTCCTGTTTTATAATCTGTTTTGATCTCCCCACTCGCACATCCCGTCCAGGATGGGAATCAGGGATTTGCCGCGGTCCGTCAGGCTGTATTCCACCTTGGGCGGGATCTGCGGGTATTCCTTTCGGTGGACCAGCTGGTCCGCCTCCAGTTCTTTCAGGGTGGAACTCAAAGTCTTGTAGGAGATTCCGCCGATATATTTCTTCATTTCGTTAAAACGCACGACGCCGAATTCCATCAAGGTGTAGAGAATCGTCATCTTATATTTCCCATTGATCAGAGATAAGGTATAACTAAAACCGGTAGAACTTAAATCTTCATTGGAAATGCATCGTTTGCCCATAGTACACTCTCCTTTTAGTAAGTATATGGTATGATAGTGAGTATCGCACTTTTATGTGTGTACTTGTTTTTTGTACGGTTCTTGTTAAAATTGTAATATAGAAAACGG
Source organism: Blautia sp. An81 (assembly GCF_002161285.1). GTDB lineage: Bacteria > Bacillota > Clostridia > Lachnospirales > Lachnospiraceae > Blautia > Blautia ornithocaccae. The sequence continues at coordinate 130,335 of NZ_NFHH01000009.1, forward strand.
AAGAAGTCAATTCCGCAAACCAAAAGGAGGATTAATTATGACTTTAAGTATTCTTTTTATCATTATTATAGGAGTTTTGGTGCTATGTGTCCTTGCCTCCTGCATCCAAATCGTCCCACAGGCATATGCTGTGATATTGGAACGCCTTGGCGCATACCGCACAACCTGGGGCACAGGGATTCATTTTAAAATACCTTTCATTGAAAGGGTATCCAGAAGGATAAGTTTAATGGAACAGGTAGAAGATTTCCCGCCGCAGCCTGTAATCACAAAGGACAATGTAACCATGCAGATTGATACGGTAGTCTATCTTAAGGGCAGAGTACCACGTCTGAACAACGGCTCAGGCGTGGGTGAATGCCCCGCTATTGTTTCTGGTTACGAATATAAGCCTCCACTGCTTGTTTTGTACGGTCGCTAACTGTCCCGATGAAATAAGATAGGCTCCAGAAATATGGCTCCCAATAGTACTTAGATACTTGGTCCCTATGCCGTTTCCTCATCTGGCGTGATGACGCTAAACGCATTGATAAATTCCGCCAGGTTCATTTGGGGCGGCACGTCAAACAAAATATGTATGTGGTCAGGCATGGTTTCCATAGCATGCACGGGGATATCACGGTCTTTAAAATACTGGAGTGTATATCCCTTTAACGCTTTTTCTAAATTTCCGGTAATGACTGGTTTTCTGTATTTTGTTACATGGACCAGGTGGTATTGCAGCAGGTAACAAGAGTGCCTGTTCACATAATAACCGTCTGCTCTCAGTTTCATAAAATACCCTCCAAATCTCTTACAGCTGACTTCAAACTATAGTATAATAATACTGTATTATTTAGGTAAAGCCCAGCCTAAAAGGAGGTGACAACTGATGGGGATACGACGGACTTATAAAGTACAGATTGGAAGGGGCCACGGGCTGTACCCTTGGTGTGAAACCATTACCTCGCTTGCCAACAATCTTTATAATGCATGCAGGTTCCGCCAGCGCCAGCTGATTACGGCGGCCAGGAAAACTGACCGTGAATTGACAGATAACGAGAAAGGCGTCATTGCGGAATTTCTTTCAGTATTGAACTGTAACGGCCGCAGCGGGCTTCCTGCCTGCCCCAGATATGAAACGTTTGACACGGTTATGAAGCTTACTAAAAACCCGGATTATTACGCCAAGGGGCTTCCCAGGCAAAGTGCGCAGCAGGTCCTGAAGCGTTCCTGTGCAGATGTGGATAACTTTTTTGCCGCAGTGAAAGCCTGGAAGGACCGCGGATGCCCGGAAGGGGAGCGGCCAAAATTTCCTGGATATAAACGGAAAGGCGGGCATGGCGCTGTTGCCATTACCAACCAGGACTGCACTCTTAAAGAAGGCAGGGACGGAAACCTTATAGCCGGACTCCCGTTTGCGAAAAGCATGCCGCTGAAAATCGGTTTCCCTTTGGGACGCCTGAAACAGGCAGAAGTATGCCCTGATAACGGCGTGTATGTGATTGCCTTCTCTTTCGAGCTGGATTTAGAGGTACCGGTACCGGTGCATCCGGCTTCCTGGATTGCCGCCATTGATTTTGGCGTAGATAACCTTATGGCCGTCACGAATAACTGCGGGCTTCCCTGCCTGCTGTATAAGGGCGGGATCGTGAAATCCACCAACCAGGGATACAACAAACGTCTCGCGCAGATCATGCAGGAAGAGATGAAAAAACCAGGCTGCCCTAAAAACAAGGAAGGCAAGCCCTGGTTCGTCCCCACAGAAGAAAGCATGGGTATGACCCTCCGCAGGAATAATATTGTCCATGATTTCATGCACAAAGCCGCGAAACATCTTGTTTTATGGTGCGTAGAAAACCGTATCGACACCATCGTAGGAGTAAATGCTGGCTTTAAGCAGGAAGTAAACATTGGGCACATAAATAACCAGAACTTTGTCCAGATCCCGTTTGCGTACCTGCGCAGCTGTATCAAATACCTCTGCGAGGAACAGGGCATCCTGTATGTGAAGCGTGAGGAGGATTTAGAATATGACCAGATGTCATTAGTAGAGTATATTGACCCGTTTACGGGAGAGCCGGTGAGGAAAAACAAGAAATAAACCACTTGGAGTGGTAGTAGGAAGCCAAAGCAAACCAGCAAGCCCCTTTTGGGGCTGCGCCGGAGGAAGGAAGCACTGAATAAGCCCCTTAAGGGGTAGCTGAGGATGTGGTGCAGTTGGCAGGCCTTCAGTGCGCCTTCCGGGCGCAAGCAGGTAATAGCCCCTTATAGGGGCAGAACAAGCCACCGGCTAAGCCGGTGGTCTTGACTCTGATTTTGGAGCGTTTTTCTCTAAAAATTGAAATGGGTGGAAAGCCATTTTTGCTTTCCCGCCTTGATCGCCTTTTAGCAAAGACGGATGGGACTGTCAATAGCGGCGCATTTATGTGAAATGACAGCAATGATTAACTTTGATATTATCCTTCAAATTAATCTTCAGTACTTTTCGATCCCAATACTACAAAAGCTTTATATATCCCAGTGCTAAGCAGCAAGAACGCACTTACAACTAAAACAAAGAACAGATCTTTCACAAAGTACCACACTACCCAAAGAGGAACCCCCACTAAATAGGGCAAAAGTAATAGGATTATAGGCAAAATGACATGTGTAAAAATATCTATAACAATTTGTTTCTTTGTATGGTTCTTTTTTCTCCATCTCCTAATAAAGAGTATCGGGAATACAGCAACTAATATTACCAAAAGATAGCACAGATTGAGCAGTGTATGGTAATTGATGTAAAGATTACCTGAAGCTTCTGTCATTTCTTTTCCAAGAAGATGCATTATAATATTGTTAATTAGATTGTTGCCCACAAGATAGTCGTTCATGTTCACCAAAACTGCGATACCAATTCCGCTTTCTGGAAAAATAAACATATTAGATGTGTAATTTTCGACTAATCCAGAATGATTGAAAACTGGTTCATCAAAGTCATTGGATAAGACCCAACCCATTCCATAGAAATACAGATTGTTTTCATCTTGCGGCACATTATCATAAAACATAGTGTCAAGGCTGTCCTGGCTGATAATGCCGCTGCCGTTATTCAGATACATTTGCAAATAATTTCCCATGTCCGAGGCACAAGAACTTATGTATCCAGCAGGGACGGTTGACCATGAACGGTCATCGGGATAGTCGGGTTCTCCTGCGATAGGTATGCCGAAATAATTTCTATATCCGGCAATAAGCCCGTCAGCCTTACTGTTATCGAATGTAGCTGATGAATGCTCCATGTCAAGTGGAGAAAAGATATACTGCTCTACATAATCTGAATAACTTTTACCGCTTACTGATTCTATAATCTTTCCGAGCAAACCGTAATTTACATTTGCATATTCATATTTACCATAGCTGTCGGTAATTTTTGCGGACCCAAATCTTTGGTAAGTACCAAGCCCACTTGTATGATTAAGCAACTGTCTAACTGTAATCCTGTTGCCATCCAAAGCGTTCTTTAGATATAGCGACACATCAATGTAGTCTGAAATTGGTGTGTCCAAATCAATCTTGCCTTGCTCAACAAGCTGCATGATTGCCAATGCCGTAAAAGATTTGCTCATAGAGCCTATGATAAAAGGCGTATCAATACTCTCGCAATTACCATAAGCTTCGGCAAATAATACTTCGTCTTTATTGACCACAATCACTGCCATTCCTGGAATATGAAACGCCTTGACATCTGCTTCGAGCTGTTCGTTAATTGTATCAAAATCCGGCATATTATATGCGAAAGCTGTACACGGTACTAAAACAAGGATGAATAAAATCATAACAGTCCATATAGCGGAACAGCCAATAGTATGTTTCAATAAGACACCTCCATAAACAAAAATTTATCCTTTTTTACCTATGACATAGGAAATTTCATCTCAATCAGTTTCTTTTCCCGCCTGCTCAATCATCTTCTTCGCCAACTGCTGGAACAGGTCGGCAGTTTCTTCGTCCATCGGCGCAAGCTGTCCAATCTGTCCGGCTATCATCGCTGTTACATCGTCAATGGAAAGCGGGTTTTGTTTCTGCTCCGCCAGTGCGTCCCGCATGGCTTGGAACATAGCGGCGGTCACAGCTTCTCCCGGCTGTGACCCGTTGTCAATGTCTTTCTTAATATCCCGCAGGATAGCGAGGAACACATTTTTGATTTTCTCAATCTCCGTTTCATGTTCCCCCATCTTCTGGGCGTTCAAAAGCTGCAAATCCTGCTTTGCTTCCGCCCGGTGTTCCGGGTGTTCTTTCATCAGGTCGGACAGGGAAGCCGTTGCTATCTCGATAAGCTTGTTTCTTGCTGTTATCCCCTTTGCCGCCGTGTCCTGAAAATAAATCCGTATCAAATCTATCAGCTTGGGAAAATTCCTGTGTTCTAACAGACGATTAAGGATTTGCACATCAACAGCACCCGTCACAAGCCCCCTCACGGCTCCCTCGGACAAGCCTAATTCAGAAATATCGTAGCTTTTACGGACACTCACGGTGGACAAGCCCAGTATGTAGTCTGTCGATACCCTAAATTCCTTTGCCACACCTATGAGAATATCACTGCTGACCGTTCTCGTTTCGCCGCTGACAATGCGGCTCAACTGGGAAGCGGAAACGCCGATTTTCTCCGCAAGTTCCTTTTGTGTGATGTGGTTCCCGTTGCATAAATCGGAAATCCGCTGTCCGGGCGTTCCGGGTAAAGCCATAGACACGCACCTCCTCCGTATATTTCCATTATACAGAATGATTGCAAAAATGCAATTTCCAAAGTGTAAACTTCATCAAAATGCAATTCTCGCAAAATTCCGGGAATTGCATTTTTTTCGTGTAGACTTAGGGTAGTTCATCGATGGACAGCACCTTGAAAACAGAATGACCGTCCGAAAAGGAATACCCCGGCTGGGGAAGCACCGCAAGGAACCGGACTTCGGGACAAAATGTCCCGAAGTTGCGGGGAGCGTGCCAACGCCGGAACACGCCGCTATTGTCGGGGCCCCCGCAAAGCCATATGGCTTTGTGGGGAGAGGAGGAGCAGCGGAGCAAGTGAGTTTTGCCGCTTGCGGCGAAACGAGCGATACGCAGCTTGCGACAACGAGGCAGGAAGCCTTTTCGGGGAGAACGGCAGCGGAAAGAAAAATGGAGGGAACGCATGAGAGATAACCCCTATAAAGACTTGCCGCCGCTGGAAAGCAGGCCGGACGGTTCCCTTTACCGCATGACACCGGCGCAGAGGAAACAGGCGGCCAGCCTGATACGCCGGGAGTGCTGTTGCTGTGAGGACGGAGACTGCATTGTCCTTGACGATGGGGACACCTGCACCTGCCCGCAGACGATTTCTTTCTCGGTCTGCTGTAAGTGGTTCCGCTGGGCGGTTTTGCCGCTGGACGGAACGCTGGAAGCGGAGATTTTCCGGGATAAGGACTTGAAACGCTGTGCGGTCTGCGGCGGTGTGTTCATCCCCAAATCCAACCGGGCAAAATACTGCCCCGGCTGTGCCGCCAGAGTTCACAGGCGGCAGAAAACAGAAAGTGAACGGAAAAGGAGGTCTGCTGTGGACAGTTAGGAGCGAAAAAAGCCTTGATTTATCAGGCTCTGCAAGCCCCAAACCGGGGCAGGTGGTATAAAGTATCGCCCGCCCCGGAAAACGGGCTTCTAACCGTCCACAAAACGCACTATGACAAATACCATTTATGTCCATCAGCCGGAAAGAGCGTTCAGCTTCACCCGGCTCCCGAATTTTCTCTTTGAAGCCCCCACATTCAAGCCCCTGTCCAACGAGGCAAAGGTTCTGTATGCCTTTATCCTGCGCCGGACAGAGTTATCCCGCAAGAATGGGTGGGCGGATGACTGCGGACGGATTTTCCTGTATTACCCTATCTGTGAAGTGGTTGGCCTGCTCCACTGTGGGCGGCAGAAAGCGGTGAACATCCTGCGGGAACTGCAATACGCCGGACTGGTGGAAATCCAGAAACAGGGCTGTGGAAAACCCAACCGCATTTTTCCAAAATCCTATGAAGCGGTTCCAAACACCGACTTCAAGAAATCCCGTTCTGGTACGCGGTCGGACTGAAAACCGTACCCATGAAGTACGGAAACCGCCCCCCTGAAGTACGAAAACCGGACGGTATATAGAAATACAAAGATTAAAATGATTTATTTATATCCATTCCATTCCTATCGTATCAAAGATAATTCCGACGGGATTTTCCCTGTGGAAAACCCCGGATAGGAAAGGAATGGGGAAAGGAGCAGAATGGCACAACACGCAATTTTGCGGTTTGAGAAGCACAAGGGCAATCCGGCAAGGCCGCTGGAAGCCCACCACGAAAGACAGAAAGAACAATACGCCAGCAATCCCGACATTGACATAAGCCGGAGCAAATACAACTTCCATATCGTCAAGCCGGAGGGACGCTATTACCACTTCATTCAGAGCCGTATCGAGCAGGCCGGATGCCGGATGAGGAAAGACAGCACACGGTTTGTCGATACGCTGATAACCGCCAGCCCGGAGTTTTTCAAGGGGAAATCCCCAAAGGAGATACAGGCGTTTTTCCAGAGGGCGGCGGCTTTCCTCATTGGACGGGTAGGCCGGGAAAATATCGTGTCGGCGGTGGTACACATGGACGAGAAAACGCCCCACCTGCATTTGACCTTTGTTCCGCTGACAAAGGACAACCGCCTGTGCGCTAAGGAGATTATCGGCAACCGGGCAAACCTGACGAAGTGGCAGGACGATTTTCACGCCTATATGGTGGAGAAATATCCTGACTTGGAGCGTGGGGAGAGCGCCAGCAGGACAGGCCGGAAGCATATCCCCACCCGGCTTTTCAAACAGGCGGTTTCCCTCTCCAAACAGGCCAGAGCCATTGAAGCCGCCCTTGACGGCATTAACCCATTGAACGCCGGAAAGAAAAAAGAGGAAGCCCTCTCCATGCTGAAAAAGTGGTTTCCGCAGATGGAGAACTTCTCCGGGCAACTGAAAAAGTACAAGGTCACAATCAATGACCTGTTAGCGGAAAATGAAAAGCTGGAAGCAAGGGCAAAGGCCAGTGAAAAAGGCAAGATGAAAGATACGATGGAACGGGCAAAGCTGAAAAGCGAACTGGACAATTTACAGCGGCTGGTTGACCGTATCCCGCCGGATATACTGGCGGAACTGAAAAGGCAGCAGCGGCACACGGTAAAGGACAGGTGATAGATATAAGCAGAAATTTTCGCCGCCCCTGTGCGGCATTGTACCTTGAAAACTGAATATGGAGGACACTGGATGGCAAAAAGCGAAAGCGATATTTTTACACCCCGGACAGGGCAGGTCATACAAGCAGAGAACGGCACGCAGTATTTTGTATGTGGGAACAACCGTATAAAAATCTCCGAACACTTCGCCACAGGCGGGAAGCCCCTCGGTGATCTGATTGTAGATGTGGTGCGGCATACCGCAGAAAAAGCCGCTTCAACCTGATAGCCCATCATTGATAACACGCCTACGATTATGATATAATTGCCATAGAGCAAAAGTATTGTAAGCGTGGGTTGTTTCTTTAGAAGGAGGATTTTTAACGGTGAAACAACCTTACAATACTATGATTTACAACACGGCGCTTTATATGAGATTGAGCCGGGACGATGAAAACTATGGTGACAGCGTAAGCATTGAAACACAGCGGACAATCCTGCAACAGTACGCAAAGGAACAGGGGCTTCATGTAGTCGGTGAGTATGTGGACGATGGCTGGTCGGGGACGAACTTTGAACGCCCGGATTTTCAGTGCATGATGGACGATGTGGAAGCCGGAAAAGTAAACTGCATTGTCACGAAAGACCTTTCCCGTTTCGGGCGGGAACATGTGATGATGGACTACTATCTGGAATTTCTGTTCCCGGAAAAACGGGTGCGCTACATCGCCGCTGCGGAGAATGAGGACACAGAAAAAGGACTTTCCGATTTTGTCCCGTTCAAAAACCTGTTCAATGAGATGTTCTCATTAAGAATGGAAGCCCTTGTTATCCAATATAGCCCACGAATTTATAATAAATCCGTATCTCCCGTTCTTTCAGTCCGTCCACAATCCGCTGTTCGCCTATCTCGATTTTGTCAATCAGCCGGAGAAGCGTTTCACGGTCAAGGCTTTCCAGATTGCGGTACTGGCGGATAAGGCTGACCCATTCCTGCACATCATTCTGTACCATCTGGCTGTCCTCTATCCGCCGTTCCAGTTCTTCAAGCTGGGCGGCTTTTTCTGTCCGTTCCGTCTGGTACTTGTTCAGCAGTTCAATGCAGACCACTTCGGGTATCACCCCCTTGACCTTATCCTCATAAGTGCTTTGCACCAGCCGTTCCAGTTCCGCCAGCCGCTTGCGTACCGCCTTGATGGTTTTCTTCGTAGCGGCTGTTTCCTCCGCACTCTGGCTCTGCCGGTATTCCGTCATGCGCCGCACCATTTCCGTTTCACTGCAATCCGCAATCTCCGCTTTTGTCCGTATATCGTCCAGCACCACTTCCACAAGGGGCTTTAGATAAATTCTGTGGGTGGAGCAGGCGGTATGCCCGCTTCGGGAGTAGTTGCCGCACATATAGGACTCATAAAACGCCACAGAGCCGTTTTTCCGTTTGTGCCGTTCCGTATTGTGCCGGAGTGCAAAGCCGCAGTCCATACAGTAGAGCAGACCGCCGAATAGACTGATTTCATTCAGCGAGTTATAACGAGGGTGGCTGTGCATTTTGTCAATCTCCTGTGCCAGTTCCCATGTTTCCATGTCGATAATGGGCGGGTGGGTGTTCTCTACTTTAATCCATTCCTCTTTGGGCTTATCCACCTGCTTATGGTTTTTGTAGGAAACATGGCCCCGCTTGTTTTGTACCATGTGGCCGATATAGACCTCATTGCGGAGCAGCTTGCGTATTGTCACATCGTTCCACATTTTATTCTGGCGGTGGGGATTGGCCTTGCCGAGCGCCTGATAGTAGTATTCCCTCGGCGGGAGAATCCCCGCTTCGTTGAGGGTCTGGGCAATCTTGCGAAAGCCCAGACCCTTGCAGCGAAACGAGAAAATCTTCCTCACAACAGCGGCGGCGGGTTCGTCAATGATGAAACGGTGGGTGTCCTGCGGGTCTTTGAGGTAGCCGTAAGGGGCGTAGCAGCCGATATATTTCCCCGTCTTGCAGGTGGACTGCCGGACGGATTTTATCTTGCTGCTGGTGTCACGGGCGTAAAAATCGTTCATTACATTTTTAAAAATCATAATCATCTCATTGTCCTTGTGAATGGTGTCCACACCATCATTCAGGGCAATGAAGCGGCACCCCAGAGAGGGGAAAATGACATCAATGTATTTGCCCGTTTCAATGTAATCACGCCCGAAGCGGCTTAAATCTTTGACTACAATTAAATTGATTTTCCCTTTGCGTGCGTCCGAAATCATTTCATTCAGTCCCGGACGGTCAAAGGTTGTTCCGCTCACACCATCGTCTACATAGGTGGAAACAATTTTCCACAGGGAAAATCCCGCCGAAACTATCTCTGATAGGATTGGAATGGAATAGATATAAATAAAATATTTTTAATCTTTGTATTTCTATATACCGTCCGATTTTCGTACTTCAAGAGGGCGGTTTCCGTACTTCATGGGTACGGTTTTCAGCCCTCCGGCGTTCCAAAACCGGATTTCTTGAAGTCGGTGTTTGAAACCGCTTCATAGGATTTTGGGTAAATACAGTTGGGTTTTCCACAGCCCTGCTTCTTAATCTCAATCAACTCCGCATACTGTAACTCCCGCAGAGTGTTGACGGCTTTCTGCCGCCCACAGTGGAGCAAGCCCACCACCTCACAGATGGGATAGTACAGGTAAATGCGTCCGTACTCGTCCGCCCACCCGTTTTTCCGGGACAACTCCGCCCGCCGCAGGATAAAGGCATACAATAGCTTTGCTTCGTTGGACAAGGGCTGGAATGTAGGTGCTTCAAAGAGGAAATTCGGGAGCCGGGTGAAGCTGAACGCCTTTTCCGGCTGATGAATATAAATCGTGCTTGTCATATCGTATTTTGTGGACGGTTAGAAGCCCGTTTCCCGGGGCGGGCGATACTTTATACCGTCTGCCCCGGTTTGGGGCTTGCGAAGCCTTGTAAATCAAGGCTTTTTTCCTGTCTAACTGTCCACAGCAGACCTCCTTTTCCGTTCACTTTCTGTTTTCTGCCGTCTGTGAACTCTGGCGGCGCAGTCCGGGCAGTATTTCCCCCGGTTGGATTTGGGGACGAATACGCCGCCGCAGACTGCGCAGCGTTTCAAGTCCCTGCCTCGGTAAATCTCCGCTTCCAGTGTCCCGGCAAGCGGCAAGACCGCCCACCGAAACCATTTACAGCAGACCGAGAAAGAAACCATCTGCGGACAGGTGCAGGTGTCCCCATCGTCAAGGACAATGCAGTTACTGTCCTCACAGTTACAGCACTCCCGCCGTATCAGGGCGTTGGCCTGTTTCCTTTGCGCTGGTGTCATGCGGTAGGGCGTGCCGTCCGGCTTGCGCTCCAACGGCGGCAGGCGTTTATATGGATTTTCTTTCATGCGTCCCTCCATTTGTTTTCCGTTGCCGTTCTCTCCGAAAAGGCTTCCTGCCCCATTCCTGCGGCGTGTTCCGGCGTTGGCACGCTCCCCGCAGCTTCGGGACATCTTGTCCCGAAGTCCGGCTCCTTGCGGTGCTTCCCCAGCCGGGGTATTCCTTTTCGGACGGTCATTCTGTTTTCAAGGTGCTGTCCATCGATGAACTACCCTAAGTCTACACGAAAAAAATGCAATCCCCGGAATTTTGCGAGAATTGCATTTTGATGAAGTTTACACTTTGGAAATTGCATTTTTGCAATCATTCTGTATAATGGAAGTATGCGGAGGAGGTGCGTGTTTATGGCTTTACCCGGAACACCCGGACAACGAATTTCCGATTTATGCAACGGGAACCACATCACACAAAAGGAACTTGCGGAGAAGATAGGCGTTTCCGCTTCCCAGTTGAGCCGCATTGTCAGCGGCGAAACAAGAACGGTAAGCAGTGATATTCTCATAGGTGTGGCAAAGGAATTTAAGGTATCGACAGACTACATACTGGGCTTGTCTACCGTGAGCGTCCGTAAAAGCTACGATATTTCTGAATTAGGCTTGTCAGAGGGATCCGTGAGGGGGCTTGTGACGGGTGCTGTTGATGTGCAAATCCTCAACCGCCTGTTGGAACACAGGAATTTTCCAAAGCTGATAGATTTGATACGGATTTATTTTCAGGACACGGCGGCAAAGGGGATAACAGCACGAAACCAGCTTATCGAGATGGCAACGGCTTCCCTGTCCGACCTGATGAAAGAACACCCGGAACACCGGGCAGAAGCAAGACAGGATTTACAGGTTTTGAACGCCCAGAAGATGGGGGAGCATGAAGCGGAGATTGAGAAAATCAAGAGCGTGTTCCTTGCTATCCTGCGGGATATTAAGAAAGACATAGACAACGGAGAACAGCCGGGGGAAGCTGTGACCGCCGCCATGTTCCAGACCATGCGGGACGCATTGGCGGAGCAGAAGCAAACACCACTTTCCATTGACGATGTAACGGCGATGGTTGTCGGACAGATCGGACAGCTTGCGCCGATGGACGAGGAAGCCGCAGACCTGTTTCAAAAGCTGGCGAAGAAGATGATGGAGCAGACAAGAAAGTAAGCATAAAAAGTGCAGAAACCGAAAATGAAATTTTCATATTGCCGCCAAAAAGGAAGTGAGATATAATCTAAATTAGCTACAACTAACACCGAAAGGAGCATTGTGTATGTCTTTTTTTCAAAATACTTGCAAGCCAAAAGGGATTGGCGGGAAAATTATGGTTAATATGATGAATTCAGGACATTCATCTATGGCCGAATGGGGCTTTACACATATAGAAATTGCCGAGAATAATATATGTCTGGATATTGGGTGTGGTGGTGCCAATGTAAAAAAACTGTTAGAAAAAAGTCCTCACGGCAAAGTGACGGGTATTGATTACTCAGAAATCAGCGTGGAAAAATCTCAAAAAATCAACAAAGCAGAAATATCAAATAAACGTTGCAAAATCTTACAAGGTAATGTAATGGAACTTCCATTTGAAAATGAAACTTTTGATGTGATTACTGCATTTGAAACAATATATTTTTGGCCTGATATTAGTGGCGCTTTTAAGCAGGTATATAGAGTTTTAAAAAATACTGGAACTTTTATGATTTGTAACGAGTCAAATGGAGAAAATCCCAAAGAAGAAAAGTGGACTAAAATGATACAAGGAATGAAAATATACAATTCTGAACAAGTTAAAAAATCTTTAAAGGGCGCTGGTTTTACAGACATAAAAATACACAAAAATAAAAAAGGCTGGCTCTGCGTAGTTTGTAAAAAAGATAAAGAAATGTTATACCAAAGTTAGCTGTAGCTAATTTTTAAATACTAAATAACTACGAAAATTAAGGAGATAAAGCTATGTCATACGGGCTTAGTGAAAGATTATACGGTTGGTTTTACCATAATTCTTGTAAACGTGAAATCGAAAGAATGTATAGTAGTAAAAATGTAAATACGAAGAAAATCAAAAAAGAATATATTTCTATTATTCATCGGGCAAAAGATATAGGACATTCGCGACTTTTGAGTGCATATTGTATGGCAGCATATTTTATCGCATTGAATAATGCAAATATATTTACACCAGAAGAAAATTATGAAATTCTAAAAAATGGACTTTATGCAAATAAACTCTTTCATATTGCTATGGGTAATGCAAATTCATACCTAAACCCTCGCAAAATGCAAAAAAGGAAAAAGTGGGAAGTACAATCACACCTCAGAAGATATGAAAACGATTGGGTTGTAGATATTTTAGAAAAAACAGATGAATTTGAACTGGGATATAATTATTATCAGTGTGGAGTATGCAAACTTTGCGCAGATGAAAATTGTCCTGAACTTGCAAAGTATTTATGTCAATTAGATTTTGTTATGGCAGATATGATGGGAATAACGCTTAAACGCACACAAACCATAGCTGAGGGCGCACAGTATTGCGATTTTAGATATAGTAAAAAATAGCAAAGACAGCCGAGCCAGTCAACGTTCAAGATGAACGGCGCATATAAAATGCGCCGCCGTTGACAGTTCCGCCCGTCTTTGCTAAAGGGTAATCAAGGCGGGAAAGCCCTAAAATGGCTTCCCGCCCATTTCAATTTTTAGAAAAGAAACGCTCCAAAATCAGAAAGAGAGCGGCCAAGCACTTTGAGGGATTGGCTGCCTTGTCCACCCATTCAGCGGGGCTGCGGGCGGCGGTCAAGGCCGGGTGTAAACCCGTTCATTTCAGCCTTGACAGTTGCCCGCTGTCCTGCTACTTTTCCGGGAGTGTGGCCACAACTTTGGGACACTTTGTCCACAAGTCGGAGCATAGGACGAAAGATGGGGGCTTTCATGTACGCCCAGTCTGCTGTTGAAAACAGGGCTGCGCTTACGGCTCCACGCCACGCAAGCACAGCCCTGTTTTCCTGCCGCTTCTAATGCCCTTGCCCTCCCCGGCGGCAACGGTATTTTCACGGCAACGCCGACAGAGCGTATAACACACTACACTTTGCTTCGCAAAGTCGTGTGCCAAATGGGGGCGTTGCCCCCTTTGGAAACCCCCACAAGAAAAAGTGGTACGCTACCCTTCCACGGGGCACATACCGCCTTTTCTTGTCTTAAAGCATGGCTCGCCGCTATACTGCGGTATTTTGTTTTCCATACTTAAAGCGAACATTTCTAATGAATGGTTTGCGAAAGATACGAGCCGCAAGGTAAAGGCCGCTTTCAAAGCGAAGTTTGCCACAGGACAGCGTATCGGCGCCTATGCCCCCATCGGGTACAGGAAACACCCGGAAATCAAAAACAAGCTGATAATCGACGAGGAAACCCGCTGGATAGTGGAGAAGATTTTTGACCTTGCCTTTCATGGCAGAGGGGCGGCCAGTATCACAAGCATACTGATTGCGGAAAAGGTTCCCACTCCGGGATTTATCAACTTCCAGCGTGACGGGACTTTCGCAAACATCTATGCGGGTGCGCCGGAGGAAAAAAGCTACGCATGGACGATAGCCCAGGTCAAGAGCATTATGAAAGATGAAACCTATATCGGCCATACCATCCACTACCGGGAAACGAACATTTCCTTTAAGAACAAACGGAGGGTACGCAAGTCCCAAAGTGAATGGGTGCGGGTGGAGAACACGCAGGAGCCGATTATCAGCGAACAGGTTTTCCGGCAGGTACAGGAGCAGATAGCAAACCGCCGCAGAAAATGCAAGGACGGTACAACACAGATTTTTTCCGGATTGGTAAAATGTGCGGATTGCGGCTGGTTGCTGTCCTATGGGGAGAACAGGCAGAACAGCAAGCCTTACGGCCATTATCATTGTAGCAAGTACGGACAGGGCACACGCCAATGCTCCATGCACTATATCCGCTATGATGTGCTTTACGCCTATGTCCTTTCCCGTCTGCAATACTGGTCGGGGCTGGTACAGCATGATGAAGAACGGCTCTTGAAGCGGCTGTTAAACGCCAATGACAAGGGACAGGTCGCCGCAAGAAAGAAGCAAGCCGCAGAGTTGAACAAAGCGGAGAAGCGGAAAGCCGAAGTCGATACCCTGTTTGCCCGGATGTATGAGGACTGGGCGGCGGGGCGTATCACGGAATACAACTTCTCTATGCTGTCCGGGAAGTACCAAAGCGAACAGGCTGAACTGGACGAAAAGATTGAGCGGCTTCAATCCGCTATCGCCACTGAAAGCCAGAACGCCGCAGACGCAGAAAAATGGATTGCCTTGATGAAAGAGTGCGTCAATCCAACAGAACTGACCGCCGAACTTTTGAATACGCTGATTGAAAAAATCGTTGTCCATGAAGCGGTCAAAGGTGAGGATGGAAGCCGGGAACAGGAGGTAGAAATCTTCTACCGCTTTATCGGCAAAATTGATTGAATGATACCAATATCTTTAACTATGTGATACCGGACAGAGTTATCCGGATTTAGATAATCTTAAAGCTTTGTGTGAATTTTATGGGGTGACAGCAGATTATATTCTTAAGGGAGAGGATACAAAAAATCAGAAAACTACATTTGATAAAAGAGCAAAATTAATAATTTTTGGAATTATGTCAGGTGTTGGTGCTGTTTTGTGCTGTCTGCTCCCGCTTTTTGCCAGTATCTATCAGCAATCGGAAGCCAATACCTGGAGCAGCTGGTATACAAATGCCAATGACTATATTACAGAGTGGCCGATTTTTGGTATCTTGATTATTGCTTTAGCACTGCTGTTTATTGGTATAACAGGATTGATTCTGAGCTTTCTGCAGGAGAAATATAAAGATAAAATCTCTGCTATTATTTCCGACTGGTTCAGCGGCTGGTAAGAATAACGTTGGAATGTGTTCTCAGATATTTGCCCGGAACAGTCTGTACCAGGAAGTAAGCATGGCATGTGAAAATAGAAAAAGGGAAATAGAGCAGGTTATCCGTTAGTTTTCTTTATAAAGGCTCTCTTTTTCCGAAAAATATTATAAACTATGAAAATTACCCGCAGATACAGTAAAAGAATTTACAAACGAAGGGATTAAAAACAGCCAGTTGGTGTATATTTCTGACTTGCTGTTTTTATTATACAGAATGTCTACTATTAACAACGATGAAGGAAAAATGGAATTAACCGTAAAAGGATAAAATAGTTGAAAATGATTAAAAACGGTTATATAATACAGATATAAAAGAATGAAATTTAAACCTATATTTGTGTTTTACTGCAAAGGAGGGGAGTACATGCTTTATGAAAAGCTGAATGAACAGAAAAAGAAAATGGGGATTACCACAGAGCAGCTTTCCAAGCTGTCGGGAGTTCCGGTAGGGACAATCAACAAAATTTTGCGAGGGGAGACCAAAGCACCTCGATATGATACTCTGCAGGCCCTTGAAAAAATTCTTTTTCCAGATTATGGTAAGAAATTGGAAGAGTGTGGTTCTGCCGGTGACTGTACAGATGATTTTATTCAGGAAAAAACAGAGTACTTTACGAAAAAGCAAGGGGAATATACCATTAGAGATTATCGGAAACTGCCGGAAGATATGCGGGCAGAATTGATTGACGGAACACTGGTTTTTTTGGAGGCACCGGATTTTACACACCAGGAGCTTGTGGCAGAGCTGATTTTTGAGTTTAAATTATACATTCGGAAAAAAGGCGGACTATGCCGCATTCTTTCCTCACCTTTGGATGTTCAGTTGGATTGTGACGATAAAACTATGGTCCAGCCCGATATTGTTTTGGTATGTCAGGAGGACAGAATTACCCGGAAAGGGATTTATGGCGCACCGGACTTCTGCATTGAAGTAGTTTCAGACTCCAGCCGAAAGAGAGACTACGGAATTAAAGTGCAGAAATACATGAATGCAGGAGTGAGGGAATATTGGATTATAGATACAAAGAGAAAGAAAATTGTATGCTATTGGTTTGAAGGAAAAGACGCGCCGGAGATTACTATGTATACCTTCCAGGACTATGTACCGGTGGGGATTTATGATGGAAGTCTGGAAATCGATTTTTCTGATATTGCCAAACGGCTGTGGAAAGAAAACAAGGCCGCAGCGCCCATTCCTTAATTGAAAATACCTGGCACTTATGTTAGAATGAAAAGGAATTTACCAAAGAAAGAATGAAACTGAAAAGTTTTAAGATACAGGAGGACGCAGATATGGAACAGTATAAGCAGGAGTTTATTGAATTTATGGTGGACTGCAATGTGCTGAAATTCGGAGAGTTTACCTTAAAGAGCGGCAGAAAGTCTCCTTTCTTTATGAATGCAGGAGCTTATGTCACAGGCTCTCAGTTAAAACGCCTGGGGGAATACTACGCAAAGGCTATTCATGACAAGTATGGAGACGATTTTGACGTACTTTTCGGGCCGGCCTATAAAGGAATCCCCATCAGCGTAGTGACAGCTATTGCCTATAGTGAGTTATACGGAAAAGAAATCCGCTACTGCTCTGACAGAAAGGAAGAAAAGGACCATGGCGCAGATAAGGGAAGTTTCCTTGGAAGCAAGCTCCAGGACGGTGACAGAGTAGTTATGATCGAAGATGTGACCACTTCCGGAAAATCTATGGAGGAAACCGTTCCAAAGGTAAGAGGCGCCGCTGATGTGGAAATCGTAGGCCTGATGGTATCTCTGGACCGTATGGAAGTGGGAAAAGGCGGAGAAAAATGCGCTCTTGAGGAAGTAAAGGATCTTTACGGATTTGAAACCAACGCCATCGTTACTATGGAAGAGGTTGTAGAACATTTATACAACAAGGAATACAAGGGAAAAGTAATTATAGACGACAAGCTGAAAAGCGCTATTGACGCATATTATGAACAGTACGGAGCAAAAAGGTAAGAGATATTATTTAGGGAAGTGTTAAGTTATGAATGAAAAAGTTTATAAGACCATGACCCGCTGCGGAGCGGGAAATATCGCTTTAGGAATCATTGTACTGGTAAGCGGCATTTCTGCTGGAATTTTGGTGTTGATAAATGGCATTAAGCTGCTGAAGAGAAAATCAGAAATTACATTTTAATATTCCGGGCTGCCCCGTGATGACAGAGGCTTTAGAAGGCTCTGCCTGTGGGGCGGCCTGCTTTACGCTGAAAACAGGACCCGCCGGGAGGGCGGGCTTTAAATATAGATAAAAGAGGTCAGAAAATTGAATAGAGAGACAAAGAAGAAAATAAAGACAGCAGGAGCAGTTTTGTTTGTGCTGTATATTCTTGTGCTGATATATTTCCTCTTTTTTGCAGACAGATACGGCCAGATGGCTTTTGCAGAGAGGGAATATCACTATAACCTGGTGCTTTTTACAGAGATCCGGAGATTCTGGACTTACAGAGAGCAGCTGGGTTTCCTGGCTGTTGCAGCCAATCTTCTGGGAAATGTTGTGGGATTTATGCCCTTTGGTATGATCCTTCCTCTGATCAGCAGAAATGCAAGAGGATTTTTCTTCATCACTTTCTCTGGATTTACACTGAGCCTGTGTGTGGAAGTGACCCAGCTTATGACAAAACTGGGGAGCTTTGACGTGGATGATCTGATAATGAATACCCTGGGGACTGCGGCAGGATATCTGATCTTTGCGGTATGTCATAGCATATATGATAAGAAAAGAGGACGGAAATAATGGCGGGAAAACGATATAAATATTCTTTTGAAAACAAAAACCATGCAACTAAGGGAGTAGTTTCGGCTGTCTGTGCAGGAATTTCCTTAGGGATTTTCTGTGTGGCTTCTCTGTGCTCTCTGGCTTATCACGGAAACGGAGGCATATATCTGGGCGCTATGGGCCTGACAGCTCTGGGGATTTCTATATATGGTTTTGTCATGGGCCTGAGAAGTTTTTCTGAAAAACACAAAAATCAGAGATTCAGTAAAATCGGTGCTATGACAAACGGAGTGATCATGGTAATCTGGCTGGCTTTATTTTTGGTAGGGCTTTCTTAAGGAGGAATGAAGATGGGGAACATAGAAGAACGTCTGAAAAAGCAGATGGAATTTTTGCTGGAAGTAGATAAACTGAAATTTATCAACAGGCAGACCTATCTGTCTGATGGAAAACGAAAAGAAAACGATGGAGAACATTCCTGGCATCTGGCCCTTATGGCCGTGCTCTTGTCTGAATATTCCAATGAGGAAATTGACCTGGTGAAAGTGATCACCATGGTACTGATCCATGATATTGTAGAGATTGACGCAGGAGATACTTATGCTTATGATGCTGTTGGCAATCAGTCCAAGAGGGAGAGAGAAGTAAAGGCTGCGGACAGGATCTTTAATATTCTTCCAGAAGATCAGGCAGAGAGACTTCGCCGGCTCTGGGAGGAGTTTGAGGCCTATGAGACTCCTGAGGCAAAATTTGCTCATGTGTGCGACAACGTCCAGCCTTTAATGCTCAACGATGCTACAGACGGACTGGCCTGGAGAGAACATGAGGTGAAAAAGTCCCAGGTACTCCAGAGAAACAGACGGACTGGAGAAGGATCCCAAGTGATGATGGAATATATTAACCAAATTTTAGATAAAAATGTAGAAAGTGGTAATTTGAGAGATGAATGATGAATTAATGCAGGAACGTTTTTCCCTGATGAGGGAAAGGATCAGTGAGATTCAGAAAGAAGAACTAGTAAAAGAACCATATAGAGATTTTTTCAGAAAGACAGGTGATTTTATCCTGGAGATCTGTCAGATACATGACAAGATTCGGGAAGGCTGGCTGGAGAAAGCCTCTATGGAAGAGCTGAAGGAAAACAATCATAAGATGTACGAAGATATCCTTCCGGAACATTATGAAGAATCTTATGGAAATCCGACCTATGCGCAGAAAATCCTGGGCAGGGATTTCGGACAGCTTCTCAGTTTCCTCTACACAGAGGTAAGAGGGATGATTGTCTTCGCTTATGAGGACAGACTTTTTGACATGACGGTGGCAATGGAGCTGTTTGTTCAGATCTATAATCTTTTTGAAGACCCGGAGGTCTCTTCGAAAGATGTGAAAGACGCCATTTACTGGTATGTCAGCGATTACAGTGATGAAATGGCAGGACACCGTGTTCGGGAAGGGGTGGATCCCTCTCTGGATTTTGCAGTGAGGATCATCTGTGAAAGCGATTTGACAGATTTAAGATATCTGTATAAATATGGAGAATACGTTACAGAAAATGAACGGGCCATGGCGGCTTTTCTCAATACCCTTACTGAGAAAGAAATCCAGGCTATGGCAAGGACTTATACAGAAGGATATCGTATTGGCTTTATCCAGGGAAGAAAAGATATTACTAAGAAAAAGACGGTTAATATCCGCTTTCAGCTTGGATTTGAGAGAATGGTCAAGGCGGCCATTGAACAATTCCGGGAAATGGGACTGGCTCCTGTAATCTACAGAAGTGCTGTCCACAGTGTGAATAAAAAGCAGGCCCATCGGATTGGGTACTACGGAGCCATACCAAACCAGCAGTTTGATTATGACCACAAAGATGACGCTGCCCTTTATCTGGATCATGAGTTTGTCCAGCGAAAACTGAGAGTTCTTCAGGTGGCTTACGAGCAGGTAAAGGAACTGGCCAATACTCATGGAGGACCTGCCTGTATTGAAACCTTTGGAGAAACGCCTTTTGCACCGGTTGCGAAAAAAGAAGCCTGTGCACTGTCAGCCCATCAGCAGAAGCTTCAGGTAAGCTATGACAATGAGGCGGGACAGATCGTGAACCGGTATATTAAAGGAGAAGAGAGAAGCTTTACCATCATTGCTTATCCTGTAAAAGAGATCGGAGAAAACTTCAAGGAAATTTTCCGGGAGACAGTGAAAATCAATACTCTGGATAATAAGCTGTATGAAAAGATCCAGCAGAACATTATTGAAGCCCTGGATAAAGGGGAGTATGTAAAGATTAAAGGAAAAGGCGGAAATCAGACAGATTTACGAGTCCATCTTCATCATCTGGATAACCCGGAAAAACAGACAAATTTCGAGAACTGCGTGGCAGATGTAAATATCCCTGTAGGAGAAGTCTTTACCTCACCAGTGCTTAGGGAAACGGAAGGCGTGCTCTTTGTCTCTAAAGTATTTTTAAATGGTCTGGAATATCAGGATCTGAAGATTCGTTTCCAGGATGGAAAAATTGTAGAGTATACTTGTGGAAATTTCCAGAATGAAGAGGAAAACCAGAACTTTATCAAAGAGAATATTCTTTATCACCACGATACGCTTCCTCTGGGAGAATTTGCTATCGGGACAAACACCACAGCTTATGTTATGGCACAGAAATATCAGATCGGCCATCTTCTGCCAATCCTGATCGCAGAAAAGATGGGGCCTCATTTTGCTGTGGGAGATACCTGCTACAGCTGGAGCGAAGATACGCCTGTGTATAATCCTGACGGCAGGGAGATTATTGCCAGGGACAATGAGGTCTCTATCCAGAGAAAACAGGATGTCAGCAAGGCTTACTTTGGCTGCCATACGGATATCACCATTCCTTATGATGAGCTGGATTCTATCTGTGTGGAAGCACTGGAGGGCAGTGAAATTTATATTATCCGTGACGGAAGATTCGTGCTGCCGGGTACAGAGCCTCTGAATGAAGCTTTCGCTTCTTGACAAGATTTGTAACTATAGGTAAAATTGTGCTGTAAAAGTTAAATCCAAATTAAATAACAAAGGAGAATTATCATGGCAAAAGTTGGAATTGTTATGGGCAGTGACTCTGATATGCCTGTTATGAGCAAAGCGGCAGATATGCTGGAAAAATTCGGAATTGATTATGAGATGACCATCATCTCTGCCCACAGAGAGCCGGATGTATTTTTTGAGTATGCAAAATCAGCAGAAGAAAAGGGCTTTAAAGTAATCATTGCAGGAGCAGGCATGGCCGCACATCTTCCGGGAATGTGTGCAGCGATTTTCCCGATGCCGGTAATCGGTATCCCAATGCACACTACATCTTTAGGCGGAAGGGACTCTCTGTATTCTATCGTACAGATGCCAAGCGGTATCCCCGTTGCTACAGTAGCCATTAACGGCGGAGCAAACGCAGCAATTCTGGCAGCCAAGATTTTAGCCACTTCCGACCCAGAACTTCTGCAGAAATTAAAAGACTACAAAGAAGAACTGAAAGACCAGGTAGTAGCCAAAGACAAAAAATTACAGGAAGTAGGATACAAAAATTATAAGTAAGCACTTAAGGATTGGCGAGCCGAAGGCGGAGCTTCCAAGACACTTAAGGATTGGCCAGCCGAAGGCGAAGACAGAGCTTACTATTATGGAGGAAAGAAAATGGATTATAAGAACGCAGGTGTGGATATTGAAGCCGGCTATGAATCAGTGGAACTGATGAAGGAACACGTAAAGAAAACTATGCGGGAAGAAGTTCTGGGAGGCTTAGGCGGCTTTTCCGGCGCTTTCTCTCTGAAGAAGATCAAGGAGATGGAAGATCCGGTACTCCTTTCAGGAACAGACGGCTGCGGGACCAAGGTAAAACTGGCTTATCTGATGGACAAGCATGATACTATCGGAATTGATGCCGTAGCTATGTGTGTAAATGATATTGCATGTGCAGGAGGAGAGCCATTATTCTTCCTGGACTATATTGCATGCGGTAAGAATTATCCGGAAAAGATCGCTCAGATCGTAAAAGGTGTAGCTGAAGGATGTCTCCAGTCCGGAGCTGCCCTGATTGGAGGAGAAACAGCAGAGCATCCGGGACTTATGCCAGAGGAAGAGTATGACCTGGCAGGTTTTGCCGTTGGCGTGGTAGAGAGAAAAGATCTCATTGACGGAAAAGATCTGAAAGCGGGAGATGTGCTTATTGGTATGGCTTCCTCAGGAGTACACAGCAACGGGTTTTCTCTGGTCCGGAAGGTATTTGAGATGACTACAGAGTCTTTGAACACCTATTATGACCAGTTAGGCAAGACACTGGGAGAAACTCTTCTGGCACCTACCAAGATTTATGTGAAAGCTTTGAAAGCTGTGAAAGAAGCCGGAGTGAGAGTAAAGGCCTGCAGCCATATTACCGGCGGCGGATTCTACGAAAACGTTCCAAGAATGTTAAAGGACGGAGTCTGCGCAGTGATTGAAAAAGACAGTTATCCGGTACCTCCGATTTTTGGCCTGATGGCAGAAAAAGGAGATATCGAGGAACATATGATGTACAATACCTTTAACATGGGTATCGGTATGGTCGTGGCTGTGGATCCGGCAGATGCAGAGAAGACCATGGAGGCTATTAAGGCAGCAGGAGAAACTCCTTATGTGATCGGAAAGATCGAAGAGGGAGAAAAAGACGTAAAATTAGTATAAAAGAAAGGACAGGGTTGCAGCAGAAAAAGAAAATAGGGATTTCTGCAGCAGCCCTTTTCCTGTCTGAAAGGAAGGCAGAATATGTTGAAAATGGCAGTTTTGGTCTCCGGAGGAGGCACAAATCTTCAGGCTATTATAGACGCTATCGACAGTGGAAAGATTACCAATGCAGAGATTTCTGTGGTAATCAGCAATAATGCCAAAGCCTATGCTCTGGAGCGGGCAAAGCAACATGGCATTGAGTCTCTCTGTGTATCACCGAAAAATTTTGAAACAAGAGAAGAGTTTAACCAAAAGCTTCTGGAAACTATCCAGTCCTATGGAGTGGACCTGGTTGTCCTGGCGGGCTGTCTGGTGGTGATTCCGGAGATTATGGTAAAGGCTTATCCAAATAAGATCATCAATATCCATCCGGCTTTGATCCCATCTTTCTGCGGAACAGGCTATTATGGGCTGAAAGTCCATGAAGGAGTACTGAAACGTGGGGTGAAAGTAACAGGGGCCACGGTGCATTTTGTAGATGAAGGCACAGATACAGGGCCTATCATTCTTCAGAAAGCGGTAGAGGTCCGTCAGGACGATACTCCTGAGATTCTTCAGAGAAGAGTAATGGAAGAAGCTGAATGGCAGATTATGCCTGAAGCAATTAATTTGATTGCAAATCATAAGGTACAGGTAATAGATGGACTGGTAAAGATCAGCGAATAAGAGAAAGGGGAAAAAACCAATGAAAGTATTGATTATCGGAAGCGGCGGAAGAGAACATGCCATTGCCTGGAAGGTGGCTCAGAATCCTCAGGTGGAGAAGATTTACTGTGCTCCCGGCAACGGCGGAATCGGACAGGTAGCAGAGTGTGTACCCATCGGCGCTATGGAATTTGACAAACTGGCGGCCTTTGCCAAAGAAAGGGAGATTGACCTTACTATTGTGGGAATGGATGATCCTCTGGTAGGAGGCGTGGTGGACGTCTTTGAAAAAGAAGGACTCCGGGTATTCGGACCAAGGAAAAATGCAGCTATCCTGGAAGGATCCAAAGCTTTTTCCAAAGATCTGATGAAAAAATATAATATTCCTACAGCAGCCTATGAAAACTTCGATAATCCGGAAGAGGCCATTGCCTACCTGAAGGAAAAGGCAGAATTCCCTATTGTGCTGAAAGCTGACGGACTGGCTCTGGGAAAAGGAGTGCTGATCTGCAACACTCTGGAAGAGGCAGAAGAAGGAGTTAAGACCATTATGCTGGACAAGAAATTCGGTTCAGCAGGAAATACTCTGGTTATTGAAGAATTTATGACAGGAAGAGAAGTATCTGTTCTTTCCTTTGTAGACGGAAAGACCATCAAAACCATGACTTCCGCTCAGGACCACAAGAGAGCCAAAGACGGAGATCAGGGTCTGAACACCGGCGGCATGGGAACTTTTTCTCCAAGCCCCTTCTATACCAAAGAAATTGATGAATTCTGCCAGAAGAATATTTATCAGCCTACAGTAGACGCCATGGCGGCAGAAGGAAGAGAGTTTAAGGGGATTATCTTCTTCGGTCTGATGCTTACGGAAAAGGGGCCAAAGGTCCTGGAATATAATGCCAGATTCGGCGATCCGGAGGCTCAGGTAGTCATCCCCAGAATGAAAAATGATATGGTAGAAGTCTGCCAGGCCTGCATCGACGGGACACTGGACCAGATCAATCTGGAGTTTGAAGACAACGCAGCAGTATGTGTAGTTCTGGCTTCTGACGGATATCCGGTATCCTACGAAAAAGGATTCCCCATTGAAGGTCTGGAGAACTTTGAGGGCAAAGAGGGATACTATGTATTCCATGCAGGTACGGCTTTAAAGGATGGAAAAATCGTTACAAACGGAGGCCGTGTCCTGGGAGTGACCGCCAAGGGCGCAGACTTAAAAGAGGCAAGGAAAAACGCCTATGCAGCTACAGAATGGATTCAGTTCGAAAATAAATATATGCGTCATGACATTGGCAAGGCCATTGATGAGGCATAATTACGCCAGTTTTTACTCTGAGTATCATAGCTGAATAATTAGAAAAATTTAGAAGTTTATAAAAAGTCAGACTTCAGGTAGATGGAAACTATCCTGAGTCTGACTTTTGTCTTGCAACAATTATTCAGTTGTGCTATCCTATGTATAACAAAACAAAAGAAAGCAGGGAGCATTGTGATTATTGAAATTGATTTTAGCAGTGACGAAGCGATTTACATACAGCTTTGTAATCAGATCATTATGGGAATCGCCACGGACCAGCTGAAAGTGGGGGAAACTCTTCCCTCTGTGCGTCAGCTTGCGGATACCATTGGCATTAATATGCATACGGTAAATAAGGCTTATTCTGTATTAAAGCAGGAAGGCTTTCTGACCATAGACCGGAGAAAAGGGGCGGTAATTGCCATTGATGCTGATAAGATAAGGGCCCTGGAGGAGATGAAACGTCAGCTTGCAGTAGTTCTTGCCAGAGGGTGCTGCAGGAATGTTTCAAGGGAAGAAGTCCATGCTTTGATTGACGAGATTTTTGACGAATATAAGTAGAACAGGAGACATTGATGAGAGAGCAGTATTCAGTTTGGGCCAAAAAGGCCCTGAAACAGGCGGAAAAAATTGCAAAACAATACAGCCATAATTATATCGGAACAGAACATCTTCTGGCCGGCCTTCTGGCAGTAGAGGAAGGAACAGCAGGCCTGATGCTTACAGAGGCAGGCGTGACCGGGGAAAAGCTGTTCCAGCTGATTGATGAACTGGTGGCGCCTTCCCAGGCAACAATGCTTGAAGAGCCCCAGGGATATACTCCCAGAACAAAGCAGGTCCTGGAAAGAGCCCGGGCAGAGGCTGAGAGACTGGGGGATAAAGAAACAGGAACAGAGCATATTTTGATTGCCATGCTGAAAGAATACGACTGTGTGGGAACCAGACTGCTTCATACTATGGGCGTGAATATCCAGCAGTTATATACGGGGATCATGAAAGCCATGGGGAAAGAGGGGGCTATATCCAGAGAGGATTTCCAGAATGGCGGCCAGAGGAGCCAGGGAAAAAGCACCACTCCCATGCTGGACCAGTTCAGCCGGGATCTTACAGAGGCGGCTGTTCAGGGAAAACTGGACCCAGTGGTTGGAAGAGAGAAAGAAATTAACCGTATTATCCAGATATTGAGCAGAAGAACAAAGAACAATCCCTGTCTTATTGGTGAACCGGGAGTAGGAAAGACAGCGATTACCGAAGGACTGGCCCAGAGGATTGTCTACGGTCTGGTTCCGGAGAACATGGCGGATAAGAGGATCGTGGTCCTGGACCTGTCGGCCATGGTAGCAGGTTCTAAGTACCGCGGAGAATTTGAGGAACGTATTAAAAGAGTTGTCCAGGAAGTGATGAGTGACAGGAATATACTTCTGTTTTTGGATGAACTCCATACCCTCATTGGTGCAGGCGGCGCAGAAGGAGCTCTGGACGCCTCTAATATCCTGAAGCCTTCTCTTTCCAGAGGAGAGATTCAGCTGATTGGCGCCACTACTATTGAAGAATACAGAAAATATATTGAAAAGGATCCTGCCCTGGAGAGAAGATTCCAGCCGGTTATGGTAGAAGAACCTTCCAGGGAAGAAGCAGAAGAAATTCTGAAAGGCCTGGTGCCATACTATGAGGAACATCATGGGGTCAAGATTGAGGAGAGTGCTGTAAAAGCGGCTGTAGCAATGGGAATCCGGTATATCAACGACAGATTCCTTCCGGATAAAGCCCTGGACCTTTTAGATGAAGCCTGCTCCAAAGTCCAGCTTGCCGGTTATAAAACTCCCGAAGGTCTTGCGGCAGAGGAAATGCGCCTTCATACTCTTTATGAAGAGAAGGAAGCGGCTGTTATGGCCCAGGACTTTCAGAGAGCAAGTGAACTTCAGGAAGAGCAGAAAAAGGCAGAAGCGGCTATTGAAAAAGCAAGAAAGCGCTTTGAGAAACAGTGCAGGAATAAAAAACTGACGGTTACAGAAGAGCATATTGCCCAGGTTACGGCAGAATGGACCAAAATACCTGTGAAGAAGCTGACAGAGGGAGAATCGAAACGGCTGGCAAAGCTGGAGAGCCTTCTTCACAAAAGGGTAGTAGGACAGGATGAGGCAGTTAATGCTGTGTCAAAGGCCATCAAGAGAGGACGGGTAGGGTTAAAAGACCCCAAACGCCCCATTGGTTCTTTCCTTCTTCTGGGGCCTACCGGTGTAGGTAAAACGGAGCTTTCCAAGGCTCTGGCAGAGGCTGTTTTCGGAAGTGAAGATGCCATGATTCGGGTGGATATGTCTGAATATATGGAGAAGCACAGTGTTTCGAAGCTGATCGGTTCTCCTCCGGGATATGTAGGATATGAAGAAGGAGGTCAGCTCAGCGAAAAGGTAAGGAGAAATCCCTACAGTGTCCTTCTTTTCGATGAGATTGAAAAGGCCCATCCCGATGTATTTAACATACTTCTTCAGGTCCTGGACGACGGACATATTACCGATGCTCAGGGACGGAAAATCGACTTTAAAGAAACCATCATCATCATGACCTCTAACGCAGGAGCCCAGTCTATTGTAGAGCCGAAACGGCTGGGATTTGGCAGCACAGAGGACAAAGATGCAGACTACAGAAAAATGAAAGACAGTGTAATGGAAGAAGTGCGCCGTCTCTTTAAACCGGAATTTTTAAATCGTATTGACGATATTATTGTTTTCCATATGCTGTCCAAAGAAGAGATTAAGAAAATCGTGGGACTTCTTCTGAAAGATTTTATCAAGCGCTGCAAAAATCAGATGAATATAGAGGTAAAAGTTTCAGACGGGGTGAAGGAACTGATCGCTAAAGAAGGCTTTGAACCTAAGTATGGAGCCAGACCTTTAAAGAGAGCAATCCAGAACAAGATTGAAGATGCCATGGCAGAGGAAATTCTGGAAGGCAGGATACATGCCGGAGATAAGGTGTCTGTGGGCCTTAACAAAGAAAAAATCAGATTTACTGTACAGAGAGAAAAATAAAGATTTGCTGGCAAAAAATCAGATTTTATGGTAAGATTTTTGTAAGTAAAAGAAAATTCCGCAGACTGCGGAGACAGAAACCAAAGACATTAGGGGAGGACATGGAAATGTCAGTAGTAAAAGAATTAATTCGTACAGAAGACAACGGAAAGATCAGTTTTGGCAATTATGAATTAACCGTAAAATCTAAGCTGTCTGATTTTGAATTTGACGGCGACATGTACAAAGTTAAAACATATAATGAGATCACAAAGCTGGAGCGGAACGGAATGTTTGTTTACGAATCTGTTCCAGGAACTACAGTGCTGGATCTGGATGCTGAAGAAAACGGCATGAGTTTTGTAGTAGAAGGACCAAAGGATGCGCAGATTACTGTGGAACTGGAAGAAGATACTTCCTATAAAGTAATTATCGATGGAGTAGAAGCCGGCGAGATGAAGACAAATCTGGGAGGAAAATTATCTTTCAGTGTGGAACTGGAACAGGCAGAGCAGGTATCTGTGAATATTCAGAAACTGTAAGACAGGTTTGAACGATTGGTATTAATCAGTCGGAATGTGAACATGTCGGTACATTAAGTATAAAAGAGGATGTGGCACAGAATTTACTTTTGGGTAAATCGTGCGGCATCCTCTTATTCGTATGATAAGCCTGACAGAAAGCGATGATGTCTGTATAGACGGGTATCTGCCGGGCAACCACAGAAATGGAAAGGATTTTGTGTATGGCAAAAGGAAAGAAGACAGTTTTCTTCTGTCAGAACTGCGGCTATGAATCTCCCAAATGGATGGGGCAGTGTCCAGGATGCAGACAGTGGAATACTTTTGTAGAAGAGATTGTAACAACAGGAAATAAGGCTCTTCCTTCTCAGGGCCAGGGAAGTGCAGGCGCTAAAAACGAGCCAGTGGCACTGACAAAGATTCAGGCCAGGGAAGACGACAGGATAAAAACAGAAATTGAAGAACTGGACCGGGTTTTAGGAGGAGGAATTGTCCAGGGGTCTATGGTTCTTGTAGGAGGAGATCCGGGTATTGGCAAATCCACCCTTCTCCTGCAGGTCTGCCGGCAGCTTTCCGGCAAAGGTCATAAGGTGCTGTATATTTCAGGGGAAGAATCTCTGCGGCAGATTAAACTGCGGGCAGAACGGATAGGGAAATTTAACGACCAGCTTCTCCTGCTGTGCGAGACAAATCTGGAGACCATCCGCAATACCATTGAAAAAGTGAAGCCTGAGGCGGTGGTGATCGATTCTATACAGACCATGTATAATGAGCAGGTTTCATCGGCACCGGGCAGCGTATCTCAGGTACGGGAATCTACAGGAATCCTTATGCAGATTGCCAAAGGACTGGGAATTTCTGTATTTATCGTAGGTCATGTAACAAAAGACGGAAGTGTGGCAGGTCCCAGAGTATTAGAACATATGGTAGATACGGTGCTGTATTTTGAAGGAGACCGGCAGGTAGCCTACCGGATCCTGCGCAGTGTAAAAAATCGTTTTGGCTCTACTAACGAAATCGGCGTTTTTGAAATGCAGGATAAAGGTCTGGTTGAGGTGAAAAACCCTTCCCAGGCAATGCTCAATGGCAGGCCTACAGATGCCTCAGGTTCTGTAGTAGTCTGCTCAATAGAAGGCACCCGTCCCATCCTCATTGAAATACAGGCATTGGTTACTAAAACAAATTTTGGGCTGCCGAGAAGGACATCTGTGGGAATCGATTACAACAGGGTCAATCTTCTGATGGCTGTTCTGGAGAAAAGAGCAGGGCTGCATCTGGGGGACTGGGATGCCTATGTGAATCTGGCAGGAGGAATGAGACTGGGAGAGCCTGCCATAGATCTGGGAGTTGTCATGGCCATTGCATCCAGCTATAAAAATAAAGTAGTGGACGAGGGCCTGCTGATTTTCGGAGAAGTAGGATTGTCCGGAGAAATCCGGGGCGTAAGTATGGCTGAACAGAGAGTCCGGGAAGCAGAAAAGCTGGGCTTTACAGCCTGTTTGATGCCAAAGGCAAATTTAGACAGCATCCAGGGGAAATACCGGATACGCCTGATTGGGGCGTCCAATATTAAAGAAGCTATGGAATATATTTGAATATAAAATAGAAAACTGACGGAAGAGAGATACTGAAAAGAAGGAAAAAAATGAGAGCAATAAAGACAGTAAAACAAGGCATTAAGGGAATGTTCAGCCAATATGCCGGACTTCGCAGAGAACTGTATGTATTATTCTGGGGAAAGGCAGCTACGAATATGGGGGCTATGATATGGCCTATGCTGACACTGATCCTAAGCAATAAGCTGGGACTGGAGGCAAAAGAGATTGCTGCAATAACTATCAGCCTGGGCGTGATACAGTTTCCCGTAAATCTTATAGGAGGAAAACTGGCGGACCACTGTAATAAAAGAAACCTTATTATCTGCTGTGATCTGGTAACAGTAGTCTGCTATCTTTTAGCTGCCTGCTTTCCTGTTTCCATGCATCAGATTTTCTTGTTTTTTACAGCAAGTCTGTTTCAGACAGTGGAAAACCCTTCCTATGATGCTCTGGTAGCAGATCTGAGTTCTTCAAAAGACAGGGAGCGGGCTTACAGCCTGATTTATCTCGGACTGAATCTTGGGCTTATACTGGCACCGACTATTGGTGGAATGCTTTTTGAAAATCATTTGAATTTAGCTTTTGTAATAGATGGTTTAACAACCCTTTCTTCTACGATTTTGATTTTCCTTTTTATCAAGGACATTACCCCGGATAAATCCAACAAGAGTTCTGTATATGAAGAAGCAAAAGGAAAAAACTCTACATGGTCAATATTATGGAATCAGAAAATTATTCTCCTGTTTTTCCTTGCCTGGGCTATTTATAACTTTATTTATGCACAGTTTAATTTTTTGATCCCTTTAAATCTGGAAGAACTATATGATGCACGAGGAGCTGTTTACTTTGGATTTCTCACCAGCCTTAACGGTCTGGTGGTGATCATTGGAACACCGCTGCTGACAAAATATACAAAGAATCTTCCTGATACAGCTAAGCTGATTGCCGGTACGTCCCTAGTGACGCTGGGACTGTCCATGTATGTTTTTATACAGGGGCTTATTCCTATGTATTATGTATCCATGACTATTTTTACCATAGGAGAGATTTTAAGTACACTGGGCACTTATCCCTACATGACCAGGAGGGTACCTGCCTCACACAGGGGACGGATTTCTTCAGTGGCAAATATCTTTATAGGTGCTGCTTCCTATTATTCCCAATGGTATATCGGAAATCTGCTGGAAACTCAATCCATGGTCACAGTATGGAAAATAATCACAAGTATTGGATTCGTGGGTATCCTGTTATATTGCGTTCTAAGAAATATAGATAAAAGAACCTTTCCATTATTATATAAAAAAGCAAAAAATCTGCAGCAGGCTGACAGTGTATCTGAATTGTAAGGAATAATGTTAAAAGGAATGGCTCCGGAGGCTGACTATCTGCCGCCGGAGTTAATTGGTTCATGACAATAGACAGTTCGCAGGGCGTGCTGTCTATTGTTAAGATAACATCTGGGAAAAAGCAGAAAATATAGATATACAGGCAAAAAGAGGAACGGATAAAATAGATGAAAAAAGAAATTTGGAAAAATTGTAAAAAACTTGTTGACAAAGAGAAAACACTGTGGTATTCTAACATAGCTGTCGGCGAGAGCGGTGCTCTCAGGAACTTCTGAAAATCTTGAAAAAAGAAATTTTCAAGAAAATGAAAAAAGTTCTTGACAAGCCAGAAAAGATGTGA